>CALNYZ010000019.1:0-2405 GCA_942490945.1 uncultured Gammaproteobacteria bacterium
GCGTTCAGTGAAGAGACGAAATGATGCGAAAATTACAGCGAGTTTCAACGCTTCGCAGACTTTATCAACGAGTCGACATCTACGCAGCAGAATTTTCTACCGATCGAACGACTCTACGCTACACTGATGGTCTGTCTACACAGGTTGAGACTCGGAAACGAAATGCGCGCCAAAACTCGACTGACTCGTACTTTTACCCGACGCGCATTGCGCCTTGCCTGTGTCTGTGTCTGTGGCCCAGACAAGTTCAGTATCAGCTACAGGGCCAGCTATTTTTTATTTTTACCGGTAGGTTGGGTTGCGGGATGCAGGGGAGACGGGAGAGGTGCTTGCAGGTGGGTGCTGAAGGGGTGGCAGCTGCCGCCGATGAAGGACCGAGGCGCGGCGCTGCAGGGAAGGCCTGTCGTCCATTTGTCGGGTCTTCACGGTTGACTGACTTAGTCACGTGATAACTGTACACGAGTCACATGCCACGTGTAGAAAACAATCGTATTGATTGTAAAGAGCAGTCTCTAGTGTCGTGTAACGTAGCGATGCTCGAGTAACGTCGAATATTGGAGCGCGTGTATCTGTGATATTGAACTGGCTTGCTTCAACTCCTTGCTTTCGTTGTTTGGTCTCAGTGTTGCAAGACTAATAGTGTCATGCTTCCATGCATCGCATAAACGAATTCCAGCTCAAGCGTGAGTTATAAATTCGCCGTTAATGCTCCGCATCGGCGACCTTTAATTTTTCAGCAGCAGCAGCAGATCGCTGTGCTGGTCGTCGGACGACTGATGTGTTTAATGTGTGTCGGTTCGATTGATCAATTCCCGGAATTTTAATTGCGGTGAATTAATTGCGGACACTTGACCGCGACATCCAAATAATCGCGTTTTTGAATTTTACTCCTGCTCTTTGACTGCGCTCAACAGATCGTGATTCGTGATACGAGTTGACTTTTTGGTTTGCGCTGAGCACTGCAGAAGCTAGCGTGACCGTGACCACTGTGTGACTACGCAAAAATAAATATATGCCCTTTATGAAAATGATGTTCAACAACATCACGATGGAATTATTCACCAACCAATTATGCGCAGTTCACGACTTGCAAGATTTATTACTCCGATGTGAGCTGGAATTAAATTGGCTTAATATGGCCATCAATGCCAAAAAATCTTGTTGTATGCGAATCGGACCACGATGTGATGCCAGGTGCGCTGATATTATAACGTCTAATGGCAGTATTATTCCCTGGGTCAGTGAAATTCGCTACCTAGGTGTGTTCTTTGTCAAGTCCCAACGTGTAAAAGTCACTCTGTCATATGCTAAAAAGTCATTCTATCGGGCAATTAATGCAGTTTTTGGCAAGATTGGCAGAGTGGGTCGACATCTGCTGCCTGCCTGACTGCCCACGCAAACAAGATCGCTTCCCTGGGTGTCGTCCCGATCTTGACAAGTTACATCTGACATCAGGAAACTTTTAATACTAAGTCAATGTTAACATCGTCGTCGTCCTCTTCAGTGCAACTCAGGTGCGAAGATTTATGTTAAAAGTCTGCAGCTGGAGTCTCCCTGTCGGAGCGACAATAATATTGGTTTATGGACTTTCGGTATGCACGCATTCAGCACATAAACCCTGTGCATTAGTACGTTGGCACTGACTCGTAGACGCTACGACTAACTGTGGTACGCATGAACCGGTGTCGGTCGAGAGCAGCTGCAAAACTTGTGCAGGGATAGCACTCGACGTGCATAGACAGCCACTAGTCGCTTGACTAGCATAATTATAGTCATATTCATGCATACTATACGTGATATATCATAGGTCTAGTCTTTGACTGTTCTACATACATTTTAATGCAAAGCTCTGTCAATTGACGCCGTTTCTTACTTTTAGTGCGCAGCGTGATTTCAACGCAAAATTGCAAACTGATCCGTCACAATTATTATGTGAACATTCATGCGATTTCTTTTAGCTGTTATCGACGTCATTGACAGATCAATGAGCATAACGTCGTTAAAACTGCTATCTTGCTTTCAACGATAGGAACAAATTCAGAATTTCAAGATATTAATCATTCACTATAATTATTCACACTTAAAGTGCAATTAATTTGCTTCCTCAAAAAAAAAATTATAAAATAACAGGCAGAACTGTTCAAATGAAGAAAACAACTACCTGCATTAACGCATCAATATTTACAACATTTCTACAGCTTCTTTTGGCAGAAGCATGTGAGGTGCTAAATGCATATAAGTTCTGAAAAAGCGACATTACATCCGAATACCACCACCACGCAGAAATCTCATCCATTCTGACAGGCATTCATAGCTGACGGCGACTGACGCTCGTTCATGTCACTGTCAGCGTGGAAGATTAAACGAGGTTTCTTTGCACTGATTTCTGACGACCAATGAATCAT
>CALNYZ010000020.1:0-1808 GCA_942490945.1 uncultured Gammaproteobacteria bacterium
CACCAATAGAGTTTATTATTCCGGTCTCTTCTGCCACATCAATAAATTCTTCTGTAGACATCAATCCTAATTGTGGATTATTCCAACGCACCAGGGCTTCGGCACCAATAATATTGTTGGACTTCAAGTCAAGTTGTGGCTGGTATTCTATATATAACTCATCATTCTCCAGTGCATAGCGTAATAAAGACTCCATTTCCAGTCGCTTTATTAATCGCTCATTCATTTCCGCAGTGAAAAATCTGAATGTGTTACGTCCTGCGTCCTTCGCCATATACATTGCTGCGTCAGCATTTTTCAGCAATACACTGGGTTCATCACCATCTTGCGGGTAGCCTGTTATGCCAATGCTTGCGCCAATAAACAACTCGCGATGTTGAATAAAGTATGGCTTGCTAACATAACTAATTACTTTTACTGCAATCGATTCAACCAGTCTGAGATCAGTTAATTCAGGCAATATTATTAAAAATTCATCCCCGCCCAATCTCGCGACTGTATCGTGAGCGCGCACACACTCACCAATACGTTGCGCCACCTGACCTAACAAAACATCACCGACTGAATGACCAAGCGTGTCATTTACATTTTTGAAATTGTCCAAATCAATAAACATAACACCGATTGAATTATGTTTACGATTCGCAGACGATATCGCATGTAACAATCTGTCCATTGCCAGAGTTCTATTGGGTAATCCGGTCAGGCTGTCGTAATTCGCCTGGCGCATTAACATTCTTTCTGTTTCTTTTCTTTCTGTTATGTCCCGTATCGATGCACTGACCAATAACCCATCCGTGGTTTTGATTGGCGCCAGCCCTATTTCAACAGGAAATTCCAGTCCGTCCCTGTTTATGCCATATATAGTAATATCTTTTCCTACCGATCGACTGTTCGGATTACGCATGTAATTTTTCACCAGAACATTATGATGTGATACATATCGTTGCGGTATCAATTTCTCAAGCGTACTGCCAATTATTTCATCGCTTGAATAACCAAATAACTTTTCAGCCTGCTGGTTAAACCTTGTTATCAATCCATCTGCATTCACAATAACTGTGGCATCAGATGTCGATTCCAGCAACGCATCAAATTTGCTTTCTGCATTTCGGCGTGCAGTGATATCAGTACGTAAATCATTATCCAGACTGACAAATGCGTTTGCCAAACCACCAATCTCATCGTTCCTGTCGAGTAATTTTTTATCAATATATGCGGGCTTATCAATACTGTATTTCTTTATTGTGTCGGTCAGTCTGAATATTGGCTTGATACTTCTGATAATAAGAGCCGCAACCAGTGTTGCCAATACCAGGCATATAATCAGATAGATCCCTACCAGCAAATAGGTGTGTAACATATTTTTCCGCAACAGCACGCCGTCATTGTTGACGGACTGCACCTGGGAGTTTGAAAATTCATGTAATCTGTTTTTTATTTCGGCCAATAACGGGTATATTTCAGTTTTCAAAATATACACATCACTTCGCCAGGCTTCGCTTTTAAATATCGCGATTATTCGCGGGGCGATTTGCAACCTTTTTTGTCTGAGTAGCTCAAGTTCTTTCAGTGCGTCAAATCCCAGCTTGACCTTCATTTCTTTAAGCTTGGCGTGTATCTTCTTGTTAACAGCACTGTAGCTGTTAAAGTTTTCGAGATCAGAATCCGCACGGGTTGACATAAACATTCGAAATGCATTATTCATTTGCACCCAGCTGTATCGTAATTCGTTCAGATGCTGTGTTATCTGTGTTCGTTGTGATTCGGAAAATGACTCCAGGTCTGAATCAAGCAATTCATTAACC
>CALNYZ010000021.1:0-3073 GCA_942490945.1 uncultured Gammaproteobacteria bacterium
CTACAACCCTCCGAATAGGCCTCCGGGGAGTGAGTGTTTCAAGCGTTTTCCAACAAAATGGACAATTGAGCAACACATGAAGCAGCACTTTACAGTCCAACCCCTTGTTTGCAATGTCTGTTGTAAACAGTATGAGAACAAGTGTGAACTTAAACGCCATGTAAAACGCCATGCTGACAACAAGCAGCACACATGTCAGGAGTGTGGAAAGTCATTTGCAGACAGATATGGTTTAACTCGACACTTGAAAAGACATTCCGGTGGTGGAACTTTACCAACATGTGAAGAACTGCACAATTTCGAGTTTGATCCTGCTTGTGCATTAAATAAATTCTATGATTCTTCTGCACAGTTCCGAGCAATGTCAGCAGATTTGCAGTCTCTCATTGGCGATCCACTGACTGATGATGAAGTATCAGTATGCATTGAAAAATATAATGAAAAACTAAGTCCCAACATTTCAATGTGGGGCTGTGCAGCATGTGGAATACGAGAAGTAGGAGGAGCTCAGCACTGCAGTCTGTCAAACCCGTCCGCTGTCGTCCGTCTGTCGTCACGCTTGTGTATTGTGACGAAACGGTGACAGATAGACACATAGTTAGATACGAAGTATTCTCGATCTAAAACAAACAGAAAACAACGCAAGACCACACGTAACATGCGTTTTTCAGATTTATTTCTTTACATAACTCCGGTCATATACGACTTAGCGTCGATTTTTTTACATCGTTAGAACCGGAAGGACAATAGCTTTCCGCTGATATACAACAAGTCAACATGGCACATCGGGAATGCATCGATATTGAACATTTCAATAATTATGCAGCTATTTAATGCAAGTTACTGCGTACATGGTGCTCTCTGCCGTACTAAAGCAACTTGCATTTTTTCTGACATTATTTTGACACAGTCGCCGTGTAGAATCTTCCAAAAAAATTCTCGTAGCCAGTTGACATAACTCGCGTTCAATATGGCTCTTGCGAACTCTCTATTCTAGCAAGACGGGAAGATTTTGTATTGATTGTTGTTCTATATCAGCGAAGTTACGTGTTCTTTTCCGTGGCAAACTCGGGCTGTTTTAGCACACTTTACTATACGCTTATATGTCGGGCCAGTTTTTTCCGGCGGCGGAAGCTGCGGCGCGAATTACTCAACGGCACGAAATAAAACATCAATTTTTCTCTCCTCTCTCTCTCTTTCTCTCTCTTTTTCCTGCTCGAATACGAAGCGTATTCGATCAGCTATATCTGCGTCCTGTCCTGATCGAGTAGCACTCACTGTCACCGATTTACGACGTCGTTGTCTGAAACAAAGCAAATATTGATTCCTATTGACTATCGGCTGCGGCGTGGGATTCAGCTGCTCTGGTGACCGGTGACGTTCGGCGTCGTGATAGCTCTGAATTACGGTCACATTGAGAAACAACGGAATAGTATGTTTCTATTGTTTCCAGCAGATATTGTTACATAATGTAGTATATGCTGTTTGAATGTTCGCAACGGTTGAAGCAACCAGAATTAGCAATAGTATAATTAATAGCTGTGTATGGTAGGTGGCATTAGAATACTTAATTCGGCTGGTAACACATAATAAAATGAAGACCCGCGCAGAGCAGACGCTACGTATCACATCTATCGCATACTCGATCAGCCCATAGTTTTGTGCCACATGATTTTTATGGGAACGTTACGCGATTTTGCATTGAGAAAGATGATTTCGATAGTGATGATTCAAATGCAGCATTTTCCTGCGCCGCAGTACGCTGCTCAAGAAGCGTGTGCTACAAAGCAACAACATTGTTTCCCGATCCGTCCAGTTTATTGCCCCTTGTTGACTATCCCTTTTCGTTCAACGAATGCAGTGCAATGCAGAAAATAATGTTTTGCGCCGAGTGCCTGTGTCGGAAGTCGAACCGGTCGAACCGGCGTCAGATAGTCCATTGTTCGCATCAAGTCGTTCAACGATTCTCAGCGATCTCTCTCGTGCAGTTGGCAGATAATGAATAAATTAAGAACAAATTACTCCGCCACCGACATTCAACGCCGCACCACTAACCTACACGAGTCCAGGCGACACACTGCAGTGCCTCGCCGCCGAATTGAATACATTGACCGGTAAACCCCGTTGAACCAAATAGGGAAATAAGTCTCTGTCAAGCCGTTAGCTAACTGAAACTGGTTCGACGGGCCGTAACTCGTGAGGAAGTATTAAATTTGAGAGACTGGCGTCGTATGTGCACCGTTTATCTTCAAACCTCAATCTGATTGATACTGTGCTATTGAATAGTATTTGCAGGAAAGCAATGTCGAACGGGTCGATAACAGGTGGTCAGAAGGAATATTCTTTTTTTTACTTTCATGTTTATGAGAAAACCTGTATTTGCATTGCAATCGGAATAATAAATAAAGTTTGCAAGAAAAGTAGAAGAACAGTTACCTTTAACCCTGGAGTTTGCTGAAAATCATGAAACGTACGTTGAAAATAATTATCTTCACTGATATCAAACATTTATTACTTTAATCCAAATATTGTAGATATTTGCATTTTCACACGACGTGTGCGCGCTGTATCTGTAGCATAACATCTGAAGTTCAAGTTCAAGTTGTTTATTAGATCACGAAATACAGTAAAATAATTGTAGTTACGGAATAAATGTCAGCTTAGCTTACCTGTTGTTTAAATACATTGGGCTCGCAAATTAATGATCGCCCCTCGTTTTGGCGGTAGACCTATAGCCCGTTAACGTTTTAGTCAGTATCCTTACTTAGGACTGGAAGGAGATATTCGCGTAATTTCAACGGCTACACCCACATTTTTGACCACCTAAGACTCAATGGGCCTACTACCGACATTGTCCGACCATGCAATTCACGGGTTGCTGTGGAAAAGCCACATCCAGGTGGAAAAACCACTCCAGGGCTGGTATCTTAGGACTGGAAGGAGATAGCAGCGTAATTTCAACGGCTACACCCACATTTTCGACAACGCCAGACTCAATGGGCGAGCTGCAGACATTGTTCGACCATCCAATTCACGGGTTGCTGTGGAAAACCCAGCTCCAGGTGGAAAAACA
>CALNYZ010000022.1:0-2449 GCA_942490945.1 uncultured Gammaproteobacteria bacterium
GGTTTTTGAAATATTTTTCAATAATTTTTTGCCCGTTGACGGAGTAGATACCAACTGTAAATGGTTTGTTCCCGTTGTTGTTTATTTCCAGTGTGATTTTTCCATTGCTTGGGTTAGGGTAAAGTTTTGTGCTGGCCAGTTCAAGCTGATCAATGTCTGTAACAGTTTGTGTTCCTTCCCAAACGGTCATGTTTACTTCTTGTGCTTCGGGTTGTGTTGCATCTTCCATTTCAACAGCAATAACGTCAACCTGTTCGAAACCAGGTAGTATTACCTCTATCTGGTATTCCCCTTCCGGCAGGTTTTCAAACGAGTATTCACCATTTTCATCGGTTTGTGTTGTTTCAATGATTTCACCATTGAGCTTCAGGTGCACTGTTACCCCTATCATTGGTTTACCTGCATCATCTTCATCTGTGCTTTTCAGTATTGTCCCTGATTTTTCTGTAGTCCCTGTTTTACTGATAATGGTGCCAAATATCCGGTGGTTGCCTTGTGGTGTTTCCGGTTTTTCGATCATTGCCATGTCGATGTTTTGATGGGTTTCGGAACCTAGCTGTATTTCGGTAGCTTGTTGCCAGTTGTGTGACCCGTCGTAATAGGTTGTCATGATCCTGTCGTGTGCCTGTCGGTCGATCACTGCCGCTTCCACAATGTAGGTCCCTGCTGCCAGGTTGTAGAAGCCAAATTCGCCTTGACTGGAATTTGTAGTACGGGTAACAACTTCATATTTAATAGGAGTTGTAACCCGTTTCTTATACAGGGTAATGTACATTCCCCGTTCAACCGGTAAACTGTTTTCGTAAATGGTGCCGGTAATGCTTGATAATGCTTGCTGGAAGACAATAATCTCAATATATGTAATTGCACTTTCTCCGCCTGTGTCTGTTGCCTTTAATTTTACAATCACATTGCCCAGATCATCTACTGTTGGGGTACCTGTTAAATTCCCGGTTTCTTCATTTACAGACAACCATGTCGGCCAGCTTCCCAGTTTGTTGGTGGCTGAATAAGTCAATACATCCCCCATGTCAATATCTGTAAAGAAACCATCCGGTAGTTCAAGGTTCAGGGAAGTGCCAACTTCAATCTTTTGTGGTTCGATAAAGCCGTTGCAAACAGGTGCATCGTTAACTGGTGTAACAGTTAAATTGAATGAATCCATGTAAGAATCCACTCCGTTATTATCAGTGCCACCATTATCCTGTATTTGTACATTAATGCTTGCCTCTCCATTTGCATCATCCTGGATAGAAATGGTAAGTTGTGCTGTTTCACTTCCTTCAGTGTAGCTTACAGCGATGCTTTCAATAATCGGGCTGGTCGTATTTGCTGTTAGACTGGTTACCAGCTGATCGATGTTTGCACATTCGCCATTATTAATGCCCTCAACTGTAACGGTAATTGGTCCGCCATCTTCTACTACTGACACACCTCCAATAGTTGAGAAGGATGGCTGCCTGTTAACCGGAACAACATTTACAGTTGCCTGCCCTGTTTTGCTTTCGCCGTTTACATTTGTAACAGTAAGGGTAACTGTGTTTGTTCCAATATCATTGCAATCAAAACTGGTTTTGTCCAGTGACAGGGATTCTATTCCACAAACATTTGATGAACCGTTGTCGATTTGTTCCGGGGTAATGGTTGCCACTGCATTTTCATCCAACAGGACATCAATATCCTGGGTAATCACTGTTATTTCATCAATTACAGTGATCACAGCAGTACATGTGGATGTGTTGCCGGAGTTATCGGTAACGGTCAGTGTAACATTATTTTCACCTACATTGCTACAATCAAAACTGGTTTTGTCCAGAACAAGGTTTTCAATGCCATATTCATCGCTTGATCCGTTGTCAACCATATCGGCAGTGATTTCCACACCTTCGTTGCTTTCAAGGTAAACAGTGATGTCCTGACAGATTGCTTCCGGTGCTGTATAGTCAAATTCAACGGTAATTGTTGATGCTGCAGTGTTGTCATTTTCAGCAATATCCTGTGCCACATTTTCATTTACATCAACAGTAACCAGGGCAGTTGTTGTATTTACAATATCTGCAATAAATGTTTGTTCATCGACAATTGTGAAGTTCTCAACGCTTCCGCTACTGACTGTGATATCATCTTCCGAAAAACCACTTACATCTTCCGAAAAACTAAAAGTAGCAGTAAACGACCTTTGTTTTTGGTTGATATTGCTACTTGCAATTTGAACTGTTGGCCTTGTTGCATCGTAAGTAACAGATATTTGGTTGGAGGCAGTATTAAAGTTTCCGGCTACATCCTGGGCTGTATTTTCATTTACATTGATTGTGACCATACCATTGTTCTGCGGAGTAATCAATGCAGTAAATACCTGTTCATCATCAGTAGCAAGCACGCTTGCCAAACCATCTACAACATTAATATCAGAAAGCCCAAAACCGCTGACCGGTTCTGAAAAACTAAA
>CALNYZ010000023.1:0-2732 GCA_942490945.1 uncultured Gammaproteobacteria bacterium
ACAAACCGTAGGTCCGCCGACCGTAGTGGAGGTCATCCAAGGTCAAAGGTCAAGGTCGCGTTGAACTCGCAGGGGGTGGTTTCCTATTAGTGCCCCATAGTAACTATGTGTCTATCTGTGACCGTTTCGTCACAATACACAAGCGTGACGACAGACGGACGGACGGACGGACGACAGACAGTCGGTAAAAAACGTTAAAAAACGCGTTTTTTATTAAATAAATAAAAAAAACGTAAATAAAAAACGTTATTGACAAGAACTTGTGAGAAAAATAAAAAAAAAAACGTTAAAAACGCGTTTAAATGCGGAGTGCGGGCGGAGGGGTGCGGGGAGAAATTTTAGGTAAAATGCGGGGTGATTTGCGGGGAGGTCCGCTTCCCGCAGTTTTTTTCGTAAAATAGGGTACTCCAGGCCGCCTGGCGAGCTTTAGAGCGAGCCTGGCGGTACTCGCCATGTCTTGAAGTTCGGGATCATCCAGCATACGCTTATTCGGCACAAAATCGACCGTCAAAATAGATTACAATTGCTTATCGACCCAGTATACAAGGACGTATATTATATCCATGGTGTTGGCAATTGTATAAATCCGAAAACAGTTGCAGACGCAGACGGGCACGCAATACGCAAACTTTATAAGATGATTATTATAAACCAGCGCAAGGAGTGAAGTTGTAATACCCAGAAATTTTATGATTCGGATACCAATTTCGACAGAGCACTTCGTTAAATACCGAGTCCAAAGAAGCGTCGTGATTGGTCGGATCCGGCAGGAGGCACGGGCGTCGGCAGTTTCTAACCAATCACCTGCTGGATACTAGCTAGGACGACGCTGCTGCTGCGTCTAAGGACCAGATGAGCCCACCCACCAACCTCGACGGGCCGTTTCCATCTCCTTTGTAGTTCGTAACGAGTGCAACGAGTAGAACAGTCGGTCACCAGTCATTCAGGCGCTGCTATTATAGATTATCATTTACGTCATGCATAAGCCATCGGAAAGCACTCGCTTGTAACTCAGGCAACTTTAGCGCGAATATATTTAGCACAACAAATAAAAATTGAAAGCATTGAATAAACTGATCTAAGCAATACCAATGTTCTGGTTGCTTCAGGCTTGCTTGCTACATTATTATCGTGTTAGATCTACATTTTGAATTGATTATTAGTCATAAAATATAATTTCCAATGGTATTTTTGTATTGACCTTTTGATTCATAAAATCGTTTTGATTTGAAGGACTATTTACACATAGTGAACGTTTAAGTATACAAGCTGGCAATCGCGTGCATTACTCAATGGTGGAAATCAGCGTTGAGTTCGCACCAGCGGCGCAGCATTGACGCACCGCGCGTAGCTGTAGCTGTCCGGCTCTCCTGCACGAAACTATACTTCAATAATGCATGGAAGTAACAACGACAAATTTAAGTAGTGTGGCGACATGATTCTATTTATGTTCAAACCAATTCGCATTAGTAGGCCTACCACCGTTAGGCCAACAGAGACTACCTGCCCATGGCGCCTTGAAGTCCCGCAGAATGACGTTTGTCCCCAAGTCTATATCCAACTATTGAACTACTTAGTTGTGAAAAATCAGTATCAAACATTGTTGATTCGGAAAATTGACGCTTTTTACTATCTGAAACGAACAGTACCGACCAAACGACGCGCTATCGCTTGAATCTCAGGCATAGGGATGACGGCGATAGTTATTTTACTGCCTTTGTCGGTACAGCAGTTGCAGCCAGTAGGCTGATCGCATCCTTGATAATCTTGAAACGGAATTAGTTGAATCTTTACATCGAAGCGTTAGTCATCTGTCCAACCAAATGTCATTTGGCCACTACTATGTTGACTGCTTTGACGGTTGCAATTTGGCATATATTTCTTGAAACGATCTGCGTGGACCAGCAAACCGACCGCAAGGTCATTGTGTTTGTATTTCAGAAATACATCATCATACAAAATTCGTAAATAAAAAAATACCTATAATTTTTTCATCTCTTTATGAAATAATAATGTAAATACATTACCGACCAGTAGTATTGAACGCCAAATTCGTATTCCGTATTCCGCCTCAAAGGTTGAAATTAAAGATGCGATTATCGGCACATGTTATGGTAGTGTATATTTGCTTTGGCCAGAGATCCAGCTCATACTGTTTCGATTCAATTTCCAGCCACGGAGGGTCAATGACGGTTTGACGGTTGTCTGTATCTCATCGGGAAAAACTGTCATTGCATTTTGATAATGCAAAGTCTGGCATTTATCGAGCTTTTAACGCACTTTGTGGTATAGAGTTAGTTGCTTTAAGCTTAACCCTTATCACGGCAACAGAGTGGGGGAATTCCCCAGTGCGGTTTCCGCAACAATGCGCATAGTTGTAAACGGAATTTAGCCTGTTTGTTGAAACATTGGTGCAGACCCATAGGCCTTCCAAATGCAGTATAGCGCGATTAAATATCTACTTCCGCGAAATATGGGAATTTCAATATGTCTCTATTTGTCTCACCGTTCTTGCCGTATCTCCTTTCAAGGTCATTCAAGGTCAAAGGTCAAGGTCGCGTTGGACTCCCAGGGGGTGGTTTCCTATTCGTCCCCCATAGTAACTATGTGTCTATCTGTGACCGTTTCGTCACATGCTGAAATCAAAAGGCATAAACGCCGCCGTGAACAACTTACTAATAATATTAAATGTTTGCCAAAATCAATGCATGATCAGGATGTCTAATACATAA
>CALNYZ010000024.1:0-5835 GCA_942490945.1 uncultured Gammaproteobacteria bacterium
ATCATTTTCATATACCAGGTATCCACGATGAAAACGGGTTGCATCGGTATGTCCGCTAATGCTGACGTGATTTGGTACCGTGCTGATAACTTTGCTGATTTCCTGGAGAATTTTTTCTGTATAGGGTTTCAGTTTTGCACTACCCAGATCAAACATGGGACGGTTCTGTTTATCCACGATCTGAATTCTTAACCCGTCCGGTGTAACATCAAGGAACAACTGATCCTTGAATTGTTTAAGATTTTTTGACTCGTCAATTGTGACTTTCAATAAATGTAACAGTTCATCCAGCTTGCGCTGGTCTTCTTTTCTTTCTTCATCCGATATCTTGTCAGTACTTTTATCGCCAGCATCTTTTTGGTTCTGGTCGGATTGAGTCTGCTGTGTATGCCGTTGCTCTTTTTCTGTTGACCCATCGACTTTGGTTTGCGCAGGCTCGGCTGATCTTTCGATGTTTTGTGTCCGTGTCCTGTCGCCCTTTGGCATTTCCTTGGCGCCACCCAATTTTATCAAGCTTGTGCTTGCGCCGCCGGGTCCTTTCACACCTGCAGGATTTTTAAAGTAATCGGATATGCCTTCACGCTGCATTTCATCCGTTATACCAAGCAACCAAAGCAGCAAAAAAAAAGCCATCATTGCTGTCACAAAGTCAGCATAGGCTACTTTCCATGAGCCACCATGATGGGCGTGACCACCTTCAATGATTTTCTTGACGACTATCGGTTGTTTTTTATCATCAGACGCCACGGTATGTATCCCTAAGTTGCTTTGGCGCCTTTAATGTGCTCTTCCAGTTCGATGAATCCTGGTCGGACATTGCTGTACAAAACTTTACGGCCAAATTCCACGGCAATTTGCGGCGTGTACCCGTTTAAAGTAGCCATAATGCAGACTTTTGCACATTCAAATAATTTACTATCTTCTTCCGCCTGCACTTCCATTGCATTCGCCATCGGCCCGGCAAAACCATAAGCCAACAGAATACCCAGGAAGGTTCCCACTAGTGCCGCACCAACGTGTGCACCCAATACTGTAGGAGGTTCACTGATATATCCCATTGTGATAACAACACCCATTACCGCGGCAACAATACCAAATCCGGGTAACCCGTCTGACATGGTGGTCAATGCGGCACTCGGCTTGTGGCCTTCTTTATGATGAACATCCAGCTCGATATCCATCAGGCTTTCAAGTTCAAACGCATTCATATTTCCGCCAACCATCAAGCGTAAATAGTCACAAATAAAATCTATCAGATGATGATTGGCGAGTAGTTTGGGAAATTCCTTAAAAATTTCACTTTCATGCGGTTCTTCGATATCGTTTTCAAGCGCCATCAAACCTTCTTTACGTGATTTGGAAAACAATTTATACATCAAGGATAATATGTCGAGATAAGTTTGCTTCTTGTACTTGGTACCCTTTAATAATCCTGGAATTCCTTTTAATACTGCAAAGATAATTTTTGGAGGATTCGCAATAACGAAGGCGCCAGACGCGCCACCAAGAATGATTAATAACTCGAAGGGTTGGTATAAAGATAATAGATTGCCATGGGATAGGACATAGCCACCCAGAACACTACCGATAACCATTATTAACCCTATAATAAACTTCATTATATTTCCTTAGCAATCATAATGTTACAGCGCACCCTGTAAATATTTCGAAGCCTGACTCAACATTAATGATATCGACCCACCTAGCAGAAACTTAAGTAATTCAAATTGCTGGAATTACTGCACATTTTCATCCAAATCGGTGCAACAATATCCTGCTCATTAAAGTATGACGTGATTTAATCCGATATATCAAAGACATATAAAGAGGTATGGATATGTCCCAATCGCTCAAGCAATGGGCCGACAAAATCGCAAAAACAGTCATTCCGATACATCCGGAAACACTGAAGATTTTGCGTGTGCATGCCAGGGATGAAAATGTACATATTTCCAAACTTTCTGACACAATCATGCTTGATCCGGGTCTGGTTGTGTCACTGTTGCGCGTATGTAATGAAATGACTGCCAGAAAGAGTGGCGCAGAAATTACAACCATGTCACAGGCATTCATGTTACTTGGCAGTCAAAATGTCCTGCAAAAAGCGATGCAGTTACCTGAATTGAATAAAGCACTAAAACCGGACGCACAAAAGCGATTACTACTTACCTACTCACGTGCGTACCATGCAGCCTACCAGGCAATGCAGTGGGCAATTCAACGACGTGATATGACGCCGGAAGAAATATTTATTGCTACCATGCTACATTTTCTGGCGGAAATTCTGATCTCGATACACTCACCGGATGTATTGGATCAAATAGATCACCTGAAAAGATCACGAAACATACCCTCTGAAGAAGCGCAATACCTGGTGCTGGGATTTAGCCTGGATGAATTATCGCTTGAAATAGCTGAACATTGGCATTTACCAAGCCTGGTTAAGGAAGCCTTGCAATCCGAGAATGCGCATTTCCCTCGTGCATACGGGATTATGCTGGCAGTACAACTTGCCAGACATACATCAATTCATTGGCTGGCGGAAAAAACACACAAAATTATAGCCATGGCAGCAGAATGGTTACATGAAACAGAAAAAGATATCATTGCTGATTGTCATAAAAATGCCGCCGAAGCAGCGCGCAAGACTTCGCACTACGGGGTTATTTCAGCAGCAGAAAGATTATTATACATTCCGGCAAAAACCGCCTTCATTGAAGCAAAAAATGATTCGCGCAAGGTCAATATTTGCCTGATACCACAATTGCCATATTTAAAAGAAAATATTTCGCTTATTAAAAAGTCTACAATTGTGCAGTCAAAAGATTTTATTTCGCTGGTGCTAAAAGCAATGCATGATTGCATTGGATTGAATCGTACATTGTTTGTTGTTTATAACAAGGAAGATAATAAATTGGCAGCATACTTGTCCGCTGGTGCTGATAACGACCCGGATTTTAATCGTCTCTCTATTAGCGTTAAGGATAAAAATCTGTTCGCATTGCTGTTAAGCAAGCCACAGGCAATTATTATCAATAACAGTAATCGTGATAAATTCTGGCAATTGGTGCCTGATAGTTTCAAAAAAATCACCAAGACAAACTCATTCACCGCTATGTCCGTGGTGATAAACAACAAACCGATTGGTATTTTTTATGCCGACCGACATTCGAATGAATGTCAGATTGATGAAGTAAGTTATCAGTATTTCAAGTCTGTCTGCAAGGAAGCAAGCATAAAAATGGAACAGACTGACAAGTTAAGATTCAGATAACTTCTGCCCGACCATTTAATGCCATCGCCAGGGTTGAGTTGTTGACGTACTCGATTTCCCCACCAAACGGAATACCATGTGCCAGCCGTGTTGTCTTGATACCGCGCTTGGCTGTCATTTCTGACAAATAATGCGCCGTTGCCTCACCTTCAACTGTCGGATTGGTGGCAAGTATAATTTCAGAAATATCCCCTGCATCCAGCATTACAGCAAGCTTGTCCAGTCCAATATCAATTGGCCCTACTCCATCCAGTGGAGACAAATGCCCCATCAGGACAAAGTATAAACCCTTGTAATCTGTGGCATCTTCAATTGCCTGTACATCGGCGGGCGTTTCAACAACGCAGATTAATGATTTGTCACGGCTTGAAGTTTCGCAAATATGACAATATTCCTGTTCCGCAAAGTTGCGACATTTTTTACAATGACCAATCTTTTCCACGGCATCTTTTAACGCACTTGCCAGCGTTAATGCATCATTCTTTTGCCGTTCCAGCAAGGTAAAAGCCATACGCTGTGCAGATTTCGCGCCCACGCCCGGCAAACATTGCAATGCCTTGATGAGCTGCCCAAGCGTTTTGCTGTATGCCATCGGGACTAGAAGGGTAATTTAAAGCCGGCAGGAAGGTTCATTCCTGCTGTTAACCCTGACATTTTTTCTTGGGTGGTTTTTTCTACCATGCGTACCGCGTCATTCATGGCAGCCGCTATCAAGTCTTCGAGCATATCCTTGTCGTCGGACAACAAGCTGTCATCTATTTCAACTCGCTTCACATCATACTTGCAAGTCATGGTGATCTTGACAAGCCCGCCACCGGACTGTCCGGTTACTTCAATATTTGCCATTTCTTGCTGCGCCTTTTGCATATCTTCCTGCATCTTTTGCGCCTGCTTCATTATTTGTCCCAAACCACCTTTCATACTCTTACCTCGCTAAGTTTCAATTGGTTTGATTGAATTTAAATTAATATCCGCATCAAATGCCGACATTAATGATTTTACATTTTTATCTGATTCAATTGCCTGTTTTGCCTGCGCCTGCCTTTCCTGTTGTTCACGTTCTTCTAACTGGCGTGGCGATTCGAGATCTGATTCTGCTATCTCGATATTAATTTTAATCTGACGACCTTGCATGGTCGACAAGGTTTTTTCAATGCGGTTAATACGCTCTTTTGAGGCAAGTGGTGCAGAGGCTGGTGTCGCAATAAGATCTACCTGCGCACCATTAAAAGCCTTGACCGCGCAATTCTGTGCCAGTTCCTTGTCCACACCCGAAATGGGCAGAACTTTCACGATTTCCGGCCAGTCTGTATCAATACGTAATGTTTGCAATGCAGTGGGAGCTTCGGGCGCAATTTTCTCCGCTACGCCGGGCTTGTTATTTTCAATTTCATTTGCTGCCGGGGTAATTGACGTGTCAGCAGTCACAGCAGAATTATTGTTGGGTTGTTGCTGTTGCACAGGACTGGTAACTGACTCGCTTGTAACTGGCGCAGTTGAGCTTGTATCACCGGTAGCAGCAGTTGCCGGTCTGAATGCGAGCATCCGCAAGACGGTCATTTCCAGTCCGACTGTTTTATCCGGCACATAGACCAGATCACGATTACCCATTACTGCAATCTGGTAAAACAACTGCAGGTCTTCGGCGCAAAACACCTTAATCAATTCATCTGCCTGATGACTTTCAACATTATATGATGACAAGGCTTCGATGCCGGCTTGCGGAAACTGTTGATACAAAGCCAGGCCATGTAAAACACCAATTAAATAATCAAACACGACTTCAATGTCTGCTGCTTCTTTTGCAATATCATGTACAAGTGTAATGGCCAGCTCGCTATTCTTCGTTGCCAATGCACTTAACAGCGCAATCACTTTGTCTGATTTTACTGTCCCCAGCATCTCGTCAACGCACTGCAAGGAAACCTGTCCATTGCTAAATGCTATTGCCTGGTCCAACAGACTCAATGCATCGCGCAAACTTCCATCTGCCGATCTGGCAAGTTGCTTGATGGCTGCTTGTTCCGATTGCAGTGCTTCACTTTGCATAACAGATTCAAGATGATCGGATATCTGATCAAGAGGTAATCTTCGTAAATTAAATTGCAAGCAACGCGACAGGATGGTAACGGGTATTTTTTGCGGATCAGTTGTAGCCAGTAAAAACTTGACGTGCTGCGGCGGTTCTTCAAGTGTTTTTAATAATGCATTGAAACTGCTACCTGCAGCCTTAGGTGCACTATCTGCAGGCACACTAACTACTGGTGGACCCCCACCCTGCGGTTTTGTCTGCTGGCCATTGCGATTTTTGTTCGGGCCTTTGTTCATCTGCCACGGAACCCGAAGTCCCATAACGCGGCCTGTCACCAGCATGATTTGCAACGTACGTGTCGATTGACTCTGCTAATTTCTTGGAATGCAGCCAGCCATTTTCATCAGAGGCTTCAAGAGCGCCTGGTGCAGAATCTTCTTGCGAAGGATAGGGCCCCAGCTGACCAGTAGGTGTATATACGTGCCGGGCTGGCTAGAAAACCGCATTACCGGCCAGGATGCGTGGTCCT
>CALNYZ010000025.1:0-3913 GCA_942490945.1 uncultured Gammaproteobacteria bacterium
GGCAAACCGTGCAAAATTTGCTGCTGCCATGACTGCTTGGAAAGCCTTGACAGATGAACAGAAAGCCCCGTATACTATAAGAGCGAAAAAATTGGGTATGTTTGGGCGTAACCTTTTCATTCGTGAGTATTTTTATTAACCTAGCTTTATTGCTTATGGCTAAAGTTGTTGCACCGTTGGGCTCATTCAGCGCCAGCGGAAAGATTGGAAAGAGCCTCGTGTTCTTTTCACACCTAGGCCGTAACGTAGTCCGCGGACTCGTTACGCCTGCAAACCCACAGACTGTAACGCAAGGCGACTCTCGTTTGCTCCTTGGAGCACTCGGACGAACTGCGCGCGCTGTGGTAGACCCCAGTGACTTCTTGACAGATGTCAAGACAGTAACGCCCGCAGGGCAAACTTGGGTGTCGTACATGATTACTAACGTCATCAACATATTTGGCTCTGGTCAAACTGGTGTTGCTGCGATTGCTTCTGGTAAAACAGGGCACTCCGCTACAAACTGGGACACACAGGGTACAAGTATTGGGTTGACTGACTTAACTATCTCGTACGCGGGAACTGTTAAGACTCTCGACACGGGCGACCAGTTGTATGCTCTTGCTAACCACGCAATGAACGTACACGCGTCTAACCCGTCACTACTTAACCGCGCACCGTACACTACGGCTCTCGCGTCTTGGGATAGTGCCGATGTTGTCTCGTTCGTAGCTGACATTCAATCAGAGGCCTAGTCTTGGCTAGTCTTTGAGTTGTCCACACAAACACCCCTATAGGGGTGTTTTGTGTTGTATTATGTGTATATGGATAAACAAGAACGCAGGGCGCAAGTGCTTGCACGCGCGCACGCAGCCGACCAAGCTGCAAAAAAACTTATTCGTAAGGAGCAGAACAACGTTGCGCGCCGTGAAAAACGGAAAGTAAAAGCTGCTAAAAAGCGCAGTAAGAAAATTGTATAGTTGTCCACAAGTAAGCCCCCGCGAGGGGGCTTTTGTGTAGTATAATTAAGGCATGGAAAAAATCATAACACCGTTTGCATATTTATTAATGATAGTTGCAACTCTTTCGTTTTTGTTTGGTGATACTTCTGGTATCGGCGCCATATTCTTGGGTACTGTTGCTGTTTTTATGTTAGTAGCTGATAACGTGTAAATATGGACGTAGTATATATTCTAGGTACTGGTTCTCTAGCTAACGACAACGAGATACGCTATAGTCTGCGCTCACTACAGGAGCATATGGCTGACCTTGGTACCGTGTATGTAATCGGCGAGTCCGTGCCGTTTCTTCCTGGTGTAGTACATATACCTGCCAAGGATATATACCCTAAAAAGTGGCAAAATGCTATGCACAAAACGCTTATCGCTTGTGGTCTTGCTGACTTGTCTGATGAGTTTCTTTTGATGAACGATGACTTTTTTATAAATGAGCCTTTTGTTGGTGCTGACTTTCCTTTCTACTCAGTAAAGGGTGCGGACGGTGGGCCTAACGGGCGCCTTTCGTTTCAGTTGCATTGCCCTATACGTTTTAATAAAGATTGGTATAATAAAATGCCTTTAACCCCTGACTCTGGCGGGGAATATTCCCCCCGATCTTTTTATTGTAACTTTTATGCCGCACCCCCTACTCCATATAATGATTGCATTGTGCGCCATGGTTTTGGTCTTGCTCCTTTCTATGAGCAGATAAAAGGCCGTCCTTGGTTTTCAATTAGTAATGGCACAATGTGTGACCCTGAATTCTATTCTTGGCTGTCTTACAAATACCCTATTCCCTCTCGATATGAAATATAAAATATATATCCCATACGGAAATATATTTTTATTCTGCGTCATTATTAGCATTGGGCTATCGTGTATCTCGGTGACATACAATCTCGCGTGCTTTTTTGCGTAGTATTATCTTTTTATAGATCAAAAATCTCGCCGAGTGTAGTGTTTTCTGGCATTTGCATATAGCTGACAACGCTCTCAATATAAGCCTCTGTATCATTATTGTCGCTCGGTGGAGCGTATACGGTTATTAAATCGCGTATAGTGCTCGTTTTATTTAGCCCAGTTACGGTATTACCTCGTGCTTTTTGCATTAAGTCCCAGTGGAGTGCCATATACCCCACAAAATCGCTTTTGAATACCGCAAAATTGTCCACAGTACCGCACGCAAACGGTGAAGCACGCAAATTACCTGGATTGTGGTTTCGGTAGCTCCTTGACCCTCCTGCGGGCGTTTTTTCTGTTTGTTCGCTCCAGCCCTCATGCTTAACTATTGCACGCATTAGCGCCTCAATTTTCTCATTCGCTGCTATCATACAAAAGGTTTTAGCGATATATTGGTTATTGCTGTATGTATTCCTTTAAACATTCCGCCCAGCACTCCCACCTCTGTGACAGTTATTGTATCAGTCGTGCATGCGCCTGTTTGGACTGCAATAGACTGTATAAAAGCAATCGCCGCCGCCCCGAGGGCAGCCAACGCAATCGCTGTAAATTGTGTCGCTACACTTTTAAAGTATTGTTTCATAAAATTATTGATAGGTTATCCACAAGTTATCCACAAGTTATCCACAGGTGTATTTGACGTTTTTGCGGCTCTATATGTAGATATTTTCGCTATTTTTAAAAGTTATCCCCACCCCTAATAATAATATACTGCTTCGCTGTAGGTTCACGGCCCCCAGTGTACCGAGCTAAAAAAAATGTTTTAACTCGGTACACTGGCTCCGTTTTTATACCACTTCGCCCCTCTATTTATACCCGAGGGGAGGCAAGTGTGCGACGGTCTGAAGACTTACGAGCATATAGCCCCGTGGCGGTCTGTCTGGGCACCTTGCCCGCCACTGTTTAACGTCGCTCTTTCAGAATTAAGCCCCAACGACGTACTAGAGATAATACGCGCGGTTGCCGGTGCGTGCAACCGCGCGCTGGGGATAACTTTGTATGATGCTACATAACACGCGCGCGGAGCGCGCGTGTCGTCGTTCGGCGTGGCGGCTGTGCGAGCGGAGATGATAAAGGGAGGCGCCCCCAAAAGGGAAACAAAAAGCGAACCGACCACCGACAGCTGGGAGGGGCGGGGAGGGGGGCAGGGGGGGAGGGGCAGCAGCCCCGCCCCACCAATGAGTGAGGCGGGAGGGAGCGAAGCGACCGACAACAGCCGAACACAATGTGCCCCCACCCCTAGGCGAACATAGGCGCCGAGCCCTAGCGAGCAGAGCCGCAAACGGCGGGGTACACGGAACACATAAAAGCATAAAACGAGTGGAGTGTGCCCCGCCGTTTAACGCCGCATGGGGGCGTAAAGCGACCGTACGCCAACAAAGAAAAAAGCATAGTGTGCAATCCGACACTCGAACATGCGTCGTCGGCGTAGGGGCGCGGGCCCCTACGCACGCGAGTGGAGCGAGCGTGTGGAGGGCAAGCCCAAGATAAAAGGGTGGCGGCCCTGGGCACGTACCATTAACGGCGTCACGTTCGGGGGGGGGACAAAAACAAAACGGACACGGGCACAGGGCGCCACACGAAAAAAAGAAGAACAACACCCACCAACAGTAAACACCGCGCGACGCATAAAAAGAAAAAAAACCACAAGAGGTGCGCGCGCGGTTAGATCGCGCGCAGCGCGAGCGTTGCGCCCGCAGGGCGCGTAAAGAAATATCCAAAGTGCCCCCAGCCGAGTGCGTCGCACGCACGAGAAAGGGGGTACTACAACGAGGGTACAACGAGCGGAGCGAGCGAAGATATCCAACGCTCACAATTCAATGCGCCCGCAGGGCGTGTGGTCTTTCGTTTTACGGCGTAGATTATCTCTAGACGTTTTCAGTTTCTGTAGGTTTGTGGTTGTGGTTGTTCTTATTATTCATGGACATATACGACTCTATGTATTGTGGGGTGGGTTGTTCAAAGTGTGAGATTGT
>CALNYZ010000026.1:0-3528 GCA_942490945.1 uncultured Gammaproteobacteria bacterium
TCGCATCACGTGACGTCCCTCATGGTGCGCTGTTGGGCGAAAAAAAGCCGTATATAGGTAAAGCTACATTTTGCGTGGATAATGTATCGACTGACATCGAGGCACTGGCAATGGCGCAGTACGTTGCAGCGATGGATATAGATGTGCTTGCATGCTATAAAGTCAATCCGAAACGTACGCGATACGAACTTATCCGCGGCATTGAACCGGATCGTCACGCTTTCCGGTTATGTGTTCCACGCGAAGATTGTGACCGCTTGATGAACTCGAACAGGTGGCCGGCCCACGTGAAAATCTCGCCTTGGGTCTTCAAGAAGAGAAATTTGGTGGAGTCAGGCGACGATGATATTCGCGGAAATGTTGGGGGTGAAAGTCACTCCGCCAACCAGTCAGCGCTAGTCCTGGCTGATCGAAATGACGCACATGGACCGGAAGTAATCTCGCCTGCGAGTTCTGATGCATTGCGTTCTCCACCGAAAAAACGATCAGCTGGCTCCGAAATCAACTCAGACACGCTGGTCCCGATTCAATCAACGCCAAATCGGTTTGGGTTTGGAAGTCAGCTGATACTGACTTGACACGCCTTGTTGTTATCAGCTACAATCTCCATGGCATTAACCAGGGTCGTACGGGCATCACTGAATTAATCTCAAAAATCGAGCCAGATGCAATCATGGTGCAGGAGCATTGGCTCACACCTGACAATTTGTATAAATTAAATGAACTGTCGTCAAATTATTTTGTTTTTGGTTCATCTGCTATGAACGCATGTATAACTAAGGGTCCGCTCGTTGGTCGGCCATTTGGCGGTACAGCAATTTTAATTAATAAAAAACATGCATCAGCGACAACTACTATTGTATCATGTGATCGCTTTACGGCTGTGAAAATTTCTAAATGGCTGCTAATAACTGTTTATATGCCATGTGTTGGAACAAATCAACGCGATATTTTGTACAGTGCAGTATTAACGGAGCTAGATGCACTGATCTGTGCTCAGTCCAGTTGTCATTGTCTAATAGGCGGTGATTTCAACACTTGTTTAGATAATAATACTAATGTCAGCATTACTGTTAATGACTTTATCCGTCGCAATCTGCTTTATCGATGTGACGTGTTATTTCCAGTTGCTGATAAATTTACATTTTATAATGAAACTAAGAGCTGCGGTAGCACAATTGATTATATGCTAACATCTAATCAGCATGAAATGGTTGCATATAATATTCTTGATATGGACCTCAATTTATCTGATCATATTCCTATTATGTCTATATGTGCTTGCAATGATGAAGCAGCGCTGCAAATTGAGCAGCGCAGCCGAGCAGTTAAAGTCGAGCATCTTAGATGGGACCATGCGCCCATTGACAAATATTACGAGCACACCCGCCTGCTGCTGCAGCCAGTATATGACGATCTGAATAGTTTTATTGATCGCTTCGATGATTTAGACGAGCAAACTGTTGTTGATAACATAGAAAGTATTTATGCTAATGTTGTTGCTGCTCTCCGTTCAAGTGCAAACAATTTTATACCTAAACATCGCAAAAATTTCTTTAAATTCTGGTGGTCCCAGGAACTCGATGCGTTAAAAGACAAAGCTATTGTCTCCTGCCGAGAATGGAAAAATGCGGGAAAACCCAGAAATGGAGTCATTTTCGAGCAATATCGGAAGGATAAATTGCTTTACAAAAAACGCATACACGAGGAACAAGCTGCTGAAACTAATGTATTCACTAATGATTTACATGACGCTTTAATTCAGAAATCAGGCCAAGATTTTTGGAAAATCTGGAGATCAAAATTCGCCAGCAAATCTCCAGCAATTATACAAGTGGACGGCATCGCTGATGGTCCTGCAATCGCTGAAAAGTTTGCTGGGTATTTTGAGTCTGCTTGCAAGCCATTCAGCGACAGTCGTAACGAGGAACTCTGTACTCAGTACAGAGAGCTTCGAGCTCAGTACTTTGGGTCACCGGTAACCGACAATCAATCGTTTGATGTCGAATTGTTGAGCAATCTAATCAGTAGTTTAAAAAATGGCAAAGCAGCTGGCCTGGATGAGCTGACCGGTGAACATTTAAAGCACAGCCATCCGATTGTGACGTGCATTTTGTCAAAACTGTTCAACATGTTTATTCTAACAGGTCATATACCGACCAGTTTCGGGAAAAGCTACACTGTGCCAATACCAAAGTGTGATGGTCGCACTCGCAGCTTATCAGTTGACGACTTTCGTGGCATTTCCATCTGCCCTGTTATTTCTAAGCTGTTTGAAATGGCCATTCTTAATAGATTCTCGGAATATTTCACAACCTCGGACCACCAATTTGGTTTCAAGAAAAACACAGGCTGCCGTGATGCTATTTATAGTGCACGTAATGTAATTGAACATTTTATTTCTAATGGCTCGACAGTCAGTGTGTGTGCTTTAGATCTGTCCAAAGCATTCGATCGCATGAGTCACTATGCCTTGCTAATAAAATTAATGAACCGGAAACTTCCTGTTCAATTATTAACTGTACTTGAAACGTGGCTTAGTATTTCTATTACATGCGTGAAGTGGAATGGTCACGTGTCTAAATTGTTTTATCTAGTAGTCGGGGTCAGACAAGGTGGAGCTTTGTCTCCAGTGCTTTTTGCAGTCTTTATCGATGACATTGTAGCAAAAGTTAAATGTGCTAATGTTGGTTGCTACATCTCGCTTGTTTGTTGCTGCATTCTTCTTTATGCTGACGACATATTATTGTTATCACCCAGTGTGACAGGGCTTCAAACTTTAATTAATGTCTGTGAACAAGAGTTAGCATACCTCGATATGCGTGTTAACACGAAAAAATCCGTTTGTATACGATTCGGTAGCAGATTTAAAGAGCAATGCGCGGAGCTATGTTCTGTAGATGGTGGCATAATAAAATGGGTTGATAGCTGTCGCTATTTGGGTGTTTATTTTGCAAGCGGTCGCTCACTCAGATGCATTTTTGATGATGTTAAAGCTCGCTTTTTTCGTGCATTCAATGCAGTATTTAGCAAAGTGGGGCGTTTCGCCTCAGAGTCGGTTTTGTTAAACTTAATACGTACTAAGTGCATGCCTATTTTATTGTATGGTACTGAGGCATGTCCTCTACTGTCACGACAAAAACATTCTTTTGAGTTCACTCTCACGCGTATTTTTATGAGGATTTTCCGCACTGCGTCGCCAGTCATTGTTAAACAATGTCAAGCATACTTCAATTTTTTACCTGTAAAAAGTCAGCTAACTATCCGCACTGCGCGGTTTCTGCAAAAATTTCTTGCATCTGAAAACAGCGTTTGTTTACTGTTTCAGAGCACAGCTAGAAAACAGCTGAATGATATTTTTTTCGAATTTGGCGATTCGGTGCGATCAGCTTGTCAATTAAATAATATAATTCACGAGCGACTAATCAGTGAATGGTCTGTTAATTAGAGATTTAGAGCTGCTTAACTCTTACTGATAATTGTTTCCTCTGTATTAGTATTACTTCATGTTGTTGCTGTCATTTGACG
>CALNYZ010000027.1:0-10237 GCA_942490945.1 uncultured Gammaproteobacteria bacterium
GGTGATAGCGATATTACAGCAATTGCTGGAGCAACATCTTATGATGTCGCTGTCCTTGAGTTCGAATTTATTCCGGCGGGTGACATGATTGAATTTAGATATGTATTTGCATCTGAAGAATATGCCGAGTATGTTGGAGCTGACTACAATGACGCATTTGCATTTTTATTAAGCTGTGACGATCCTGAAGCCTATCTTGCAGAAACAAATATTGCATTAATTCCTGATGTTACTCCACCTACTCCAGTTGCCATTAATACTGTACACGGATATGGATATAACAGAGCCACGGTTGATTATCCAACAGAATTGCAAGCTTTGGTTGCAAGTGACAGTCCACAAGGGCATCCTTGGTATCATGGGTGCAGGATAACATCAATGGAGGAGTACTATATAATGGACAAACAGGTTATTTTAGAATTGAAGCCTCAGTAAACACAGGCATACCTGAAGAAAATGTTAACCAATATTACGACAATGGAAATTATCGGGATGGTAACCTTGAAGATTCTCAAGGTAAAATCTTAATTGAATATGTTGATGGTGATAACGGAAATGGCACTCTTGAAATGGAATTTGATGGAAGAACCAAGCTTTTAACAGCAAGTCATTCTGTTACACCATGTAAAACATATAAAATAAAGATAGTTGTTGCTGATGTTTATGATGATGAATGGGACTCCGGTGTATTTTTAGAAGGCCGTAGTTTTACTTCCAATGAAGTACAGATTTCCAGCCAGATAGATGGTATCTCAGGAGAACAAGAAGATATGTATGAAGGTTGTGACGGTAGTTATATTCGTTTCCAACGTGCCCCGGGTGCCGATAATTCAGAACCTTTTACTTTCTCAATTGTGCTGGAAGGCACAGCTACCAATGGTACAGACTATGTATATGTAGATGCCAGTGGCAACCTGATTGGCGATGGTACTTTCCCAAATTCGGCCACCATTCCGGCAGGGATTAACAGTGTCGATTTTTACTATAAAGCCCAGGCCGACGGTGTTATTGAAGGAAATGAATCGGTAATTTTTAAAGTAAACAACAGCTGTCCGTGTGAGGCCGTTTCCAGTTATTATATAGCGCAGGTTGCTATTATCGATGTTCCGCAAATCCAGGCATCCACAGTAACTACTACCCAATGTTTGGCATCGGGTAACCCGGAAGCTACCATTACGGTAAATATGCAGGCAGGCCTCGACCCGGCTGATTATGAATATGCCATAAGATCTTCCGATCTTCCTGACCCAACAGATCCAATGACCGAATTAAGCTGGGGCTCAAGTTATTCTTTTACAATCACCAGCTCTCAGCCTGATGGAAGTGATATTGTTGGAGATAAATACGATGTTTATGTACGTGATAAATTTTCTTGTAACTACATCGTCGAGAAAAATATTATCATTCCGGATGTTGAACCTTTTGATGTAATGGCCGGAAGTGATGTTACCATGTGTGAAGGGCAATCAGGAAAAACCATTAGTGCCTCCGGAAGTATTTATTACGAATGGTCGGCTTCTGTTTTAACCCCGCTTGATGTTAATACTTATTTGTCAGCAACTAATGTTGCCAGCCCGACCATTTTAAATACCATACCGGCCGGAACGTATTGGCTGGTTGTTACTGGTCAGGACCAACTGGGTGCCTCTCCTGCCTGTCAGGGTAAAGACTCATTGCAGGTATTTGTGAACCAAAAACCTACGGTCAGTATTTCAGCTGATGATTATTCTGTTTGTAACGGAACACCGGTGCAACTTTCAACATCGGTTACCAACGGAGGAAGTTCGCCTACTTATTTGTGGAACCCGACAACCAATCTAAGCAGTTCAACCATCAGCAACCCGGTTTATACACCAAGTGTCAGTTCATTTTTGGAACAAACATTTACAGTAACCGTAACTGCCGACAATGGTTGTCCTGGTTCAGGCACCTCCTCCATTATTCAGGTGTTCCCCGATCCGGTAATTACCACCACCGATATTACCAACACCAGTTGTGCTGGTAGTAGCGATGGTTCGGCTAGTGTCTCAGCCACTTCGCCAGGAATGGTTTCGCAACCTTCGTATACCTATTTATGGGACGATCCGGGTGCACAAACCACAGCAACAGCTAGCGGACTGGCAGCAGGAACATATACAGTAACAGTGACCCATGTCGGGCAAAACTGTTCAAACGATCATGAAATTACCGTTGGAACAGACCCGGATAATACAGCACCAACTGCCATTTGCCAGAATGTAACGGTAAACCTCGATGCAACCGGAAACGGTAGCATTACCCCCGCTGACATTAACAATGGTTCAAGCGATAATTGTACAGCTTCAGGCAATTTAACTTTATCTCTTAGTCAAACAGATTTTAATACCAGTGATGTTGGACTCAATACGGTAACACTGTATGTTACAGATGAAGCCGACAATGAATCAACCTGTACGGCAACAGTTACAGTTGTTTATCCGGTTGACTGTAGTATCTCCGGTTCACAAACCGTTTGGCTGGAAGATTTTTCCGGTTATGCAAACGGTACCACCAGCGATACCGACGGGCAGCCCAACGACTGGACCACCAGTGTAACCAGCCCTTCAACATTCTCGGTACAAAACGGAGAAATGTGGGGAGACAATACCGATGCACTGGTGTATTGGTATTCTGAAGCAATTGATGTAACCAGCTGGACCAACCTGAACATTAGCGTTGACGCAGCAGCAACAAGTGGAGTCGATTCAGGTGAATACATCCGTTTTGATTATTCTGTAAATGGCGGATCAAGCTGGGTGCCATTTGATAATAACGATATTATTTACGATGGGTTTTCTACACAAACCGCTTGTTCCAGTATTCCAAATTCAACAACTGTAATAATCCGGGTAGGTGTCATTAACAACAGAACAGGTGAAACCCATACTTTCGACAACATTCATCTAACCGGTGATCCGGCCTTGGTTATTACTGAAACCTTAACACATGTTTCCTGTAATGGAAATTCAGATGGTGTTATTGAAGTTGTTGGTTCGGGTGCCCCTACTCCTTACGAATATAAATTAAATGTTTCTCCATATACATCTTATCAAACAAGCGGCACATTTAGCAACCTGCCGGCAGGTTCGTATACCATTACTGCCAGAGATGGCAATGGGGTTGAAAACACCAAAACGGTTACCATTACCCAACCTGCTCCGGAAAGTCCGCCGAATAGTTATCTAAGCATTAGCGACGAATCAATATGTAACCCGGTTAGCGGACCGGTTACCATTACTGTTTCAAATTCTGAAAGCGGTGTTGTTTATGAAGTTCGCGAACTGAATGGTTCTGCCCTTGCAAATCCTCCGATAGAAACCGGGACTGGAAGTGATTTAGATTTGACTATTACAGGAGCAGATATTCCAACATCAACAAAAACATTTAAAGTTGTTGCTTCAACATCATCAGGCTGTATTAGTATTGACATGTTTGAGCAGGCAACCATTACAGTAACCACAACCCCTGCACCAACAGGAAGTGCAAGTCAGGATTTTTGTAGTACCGAGTCTCCAAGACTGAACGATGTTTCCGTATCGGGTTCAAATATCATTTGGTACAATGCTTCTTCAGGAGGAAGTGTACTGCCGGGAACAACCACTCTGATTGATGGGATCACCTATTATGCCAGTCAGACTGTGAATGGCTGCGAATCAGGAGACCGCATGGCAGTAACCGTCAACCTGCATGCAACACCATCTGTTACTTCTGTTAAACACGGTGTGATTTGTGGTTTTGGTTCTGCAACATTAGAGGCAACGCCAAGTGCCGGATCTATAAAATGGTACACAGGACAAACCGGAGGCCTTTCAATACATACAGGTGGAAGTTATACCACACCTTCCATTACAGAAACGACTTCTTATTGGGTAGAAGCTGGAAATTATGGATGTATCACCTCTATTCGTTCTGAAGTAATTGCCAATGTTTACGATCTGCCAACAATTACATTGGGCAGCAATCCGGTAATTTGTTATGGAGAAACCACTGCCGGATTACCTTTCAGTGCCACAACAGGGCATGTTTACAGCATCGACTTTAATGCAACAGCTGAGTCAGCAGGTTTTGTTGATGTATCGGAAGCTGCATTGCCCGGAAGTTCGATTACAATAGCAGTACCTGGTAGTGCAAGTGCAGGAACATACAATGCAATGCTGACCGTAAAAAGTACATTTAGCGGTTGTGTTAGCCAGGATTATCCGATTACCATCACCATCAATAATGCTCCGGCAAACAACCTTGCTGTTAGCGATGCACTAATTTGCTCACCCGTTTCTGAAGATGTAACAATAACAGTTACCAATGCTGAAAACGGCGTTTCATACGAATTACAAACACTGGCAGGGGCATCCTTATCGCCTGCAGTTACTGGTACAGGTACTGGTTCCGATTTGGATTTAATTATTTTGCAGGCCAACGCACCTTCGTCAACTACAACCTACAAAGTGGTAGCCAGTGGTATTGATGGTTGTTCTGCTGTTGACCTGACTGACCAACCAACAGTAACAGTTGATCCGGAAATTACAATTACCAATATTTCTGTTACCGACAATACCAGTTGTGGTGTTGCCAATGGAGCAATCTCACTGGATGTTGGTGGCGGAACAGGAGCCGGGACTTATACCTATTCATGGACAGGGCCAAATGGGTTTACTTCTACTTCCGAAGATTTAACAGGACTAGCCACAGGAAGTTACGAATTAACTGTAACCGATGGAACAGGCTGTACAAAAAGTTCAGGAACAATTGCTGTTTCTGATGTTGTTTCATTAGCTTTAACTGTTGACAGCCAAACAAACGTCACTTGTTACGGTGAATCAACCGGGGCTTTATCAGTAACTGTAAGTGGAGGAACAAGTCCTTATACTTTTAGCTGGGCTGGGCCAAACAGTTATTCATCAACAAGCGAAGATATTAGCAATCTTGCTGCCGGAGCTTATATTTTAACAGTTTTGGATGACGGTGGTTGTTCCAAAGTATTCCCTGCAATTACCATTACACAGCCAACTGAATTATCAATAACAACAGATGTTTTAACTGCTGCATCCTGCTTTGACGGTTCTGATGGTGCAATTTCAATAACAGCCAGTGGAGGAACCGGAGCTTATACCTATTCATGGACTGGCCCCAATAGTTTTTCTTCCACTTCTGAAGATTTAACAGGATTGGAAGCTGGCAATTATATATTGACATTGCAAGATGGCAGTTCTTGTCAGAAAACATTCGATGCTATTACTGTTGGTCAAGCTACAGAAATGACTTTGACAACGGATCAGGTTACAAATACGACCTGTAACGGAGGTTCTGATGGTGCAATTTCAATAACAGTTAGCAATGGCACGCCCGGATATACATATTCATGGAGTGGACCAAACGGTTTCACTTCTTCTTCTGAAGATTTAACAGGACTGGAGGCAGGTGATTATACCTTAACAGTTATCGATGCCAATACTTGCTCAAAAACATTTGATTCAAATATTATTACTGTTGGAGAACCCGACCCAATTGACCGCACCATTGACCTGCAACAAAACATTACCTGCAACGGAGATGGAGACGGAGCAATTTCAGTTTCAATAAGTGGCGGTACTGCAGGTTACACTTATGTGTGGAGCGGACCAAACGGATACGAAGAATACACACAGGATATTAGCGGACTTGAAGCAGGAGACTATACATTAACTGTAACTGACAGTGAAGGTTGCGATCAGCCATTTGATGCCCTTACCATCACAGAACCCGCTGTACTTTCATTAACAACAGATGATATTACCAATATAAGTTGTTACGGTGGTGCCGACGGTAGCATTTCTGTTACACCAGCTGGAGGTACCGGAAATTACACTTACGAATGGACTGGTCCTGCTGGTTTTACATCCACTTCTGAAGATATTAGCGGACTGTCGGTTGGTAATTATACATTGACGGTTACTGATGAAAATTCCTGTTATGAAACCTTTGGTGTAATAACAGTTACCCAGCCAAGCCAAATCCAGGTAACTGCATTATTAAACAATGCGACAACTATTGGCGGCGACGATGGTTCTATTGATATTACCGCTACAGGAGGTACTGTCTCCGGTTCGTACACCTACAGTTGGACAGGCTCCGATCCGGATTTGGTTGCAACCGCTGAAGATCAAAGCAATTTATCGGCAGGAACTTATACTGTTACTGTAACCGACGATAATAGCTGTGAAGTTGTAAAATCTTATTTAATAACTGACCCGACCAGTTCAACAGTAAGTTGCCCTTATACCATCAGGGACAATTTTAATACAACTGCTTATAGTAACAACGATGGTACCATCGATTTTTCCGGTAACTGGACAGAAACTACTGACGGAGGTTCTCCAAGCAGCGGTTATATCAGAATAAATAACAGCGCACTTTCTTTGGGAGCATTTAATACCTCAAGTACCCAATACATGGGAACCAGATCGGTAAGCCGTTATGCTGATCTTAACGGAGTTTCGTCAATTACTGTTAGCTACGATTATGTAAAAACATTTGAATCCAGCAGGGATGCTTATACAATAACTTTTAGGGTTGGAGGAAACACTGTTACATCCTATTCTGTTTATAGTACTGCTACTCTATCTGGTTCTGAAAGCTTTAATATTTCTACTGGTTTAAGTTCTTCAACTGAAATTGAATTTGAAATTTCCGGTAACGGACGGTCAAATATTGAATTTGACAATTTCCAGATTGCATTTAATTCTGACATGGTTGTAAATTCTACCGCTACCCAGGTAAGTTGTAATGGAGACAACGATGGGGCAATCCTATTAGATGTCACTGGAAATAAAAGTCCGGTTACATTTTCATGGACAGGTCCAAGTAGTTATTCTTCTACCAATGAAGATATTTCTGATTTATATGCCGGAACCTACACCGTTACAACAACTACTGCAACCGGCTGTACAACCGACCTCAGTGTTTTGATAACAGAACCTGATGCAATTGCTAACAGCTATACATTGACTGCAAGCCCTGCCGCAATCTGTGTTTCAGGTAGTAGTGTTTTAAGCTTAAGTGGCAGTGAAGTTGGTGTTAACTATCAGTTACGGAATGGAACAACCTGGGTTGGATCGGCAGTAGCCGGAACTGGAAGCGCAATTAATTTCGCGGCAGTAAGTCCTGTCACAACAACAACATACAATGTACTGGCTATTAATGCCAATACAGCTTGTACCATTCAAAATACAGATACAGAAACAATCACTGTTAATCCTCTACCTTCTGATCCAACAGCTTCAGCAAGCCAATCGTTTTGCGGAAATGCTACAGTCGCCGATTTATCTGCAACTGCTGGTGCCGGAGGTGACGATGTAAATTGGTATGATGTTTCAAATGGAGGTTCTGCATTGGCATCTGGTACCAGTTTAAGCAGTGGCAACTATTATGCTGAATCGGTAAATACAACAAGTGGTTGTGTGAGTTCAGGCCGCACTACTGTGGCGGTTACTATTATACCATTGCCAACAGCAAGTGTTAGCGGTAGTACCTCTTATTGTTCAGGAGGAAATACTGACATTACAATAACCTTAACAGGGACAGGCCCATGGGATTTTACTTATACCGATGGAACAACTCCTGTTAATATTACTGACCAGGCAACAAGTCCATACACATTTAATGTTAACCCGACAATAACCACTACTTACTCGGTAACAGCAGTTAGCGATGCAACTTCTTGTGCAGGTACCGACTTTGGTTCGGCTGCAACAGTTACTGTTGGTCAGTTACCAAGTTCTGCATCAATCAGTCCTTCTTCTTCTGAAATAAGTTGTGCCTCACCAACTGCAACCTTAACAGCCAGTGCAACCGATAATGATGGTGCTGACAACCTAACATATGAATGGTCAACTTTAAACGGAATGATTGACTCCGGAGGTTCAACTGCAAGTGCAGTGGTAAGTGCAGATGGAACTTATACAGTTACAATCACTGACCCTGATAATAATTGCAGCGTTACAGTTGACCAGGAAATTACAGAAGGTCCTTGTTTCGACTTTGGAGACTTGCCGGCTGACGGAAGTACTGCACCAGATAATTCAACAACCAATTATGGTTCAGCTTATCACTCACTGGCTGTTCCAACCATTTACCTGGGTACTGTTGCCCCTGATTCTGAAGCAACGGCTAATTTCAGTGCCGATGCAACAGGTGATAGTGGTGACGATGGTGTTACCTTCCCTGAATTTGCAATTGATGAAACAGAAACCGTGAGTATTGTAGTTACTGAACCTGTAACAGGTGCCAATTACCTAAATGCATGGATCGATTGGAACGGGAATGGAGACTTTCTGGATGCAGGAGAACAAATTGCAGCTGACATAAACGACGGTCATGCCAGCGATACCAATCCGGCAGATGGAGTGATCGGACTGGATGTGAATGTTCCAGCCTCTGCCATTACCGATGTAACAACTTTTGCAATTTTCAGGTTTAGTTCACAAAGTGGATTGAGCTCATCGGGTGAGGCACCTGACGGAGAAGTCGAATGTTACGGCACCCAGATTTACAAAAAAGATTTTGGCGATGCTCCAAACAGTACACAATCAGGATTTGCAGCTTCGTATCCAACATTAAAAGCCAACAATGGAGCCCGCCATAAAATAAAAGGAAGTATCTATTTAGGTTCAACAATTGACGGGGAAGCCGATGGTATTCCTTCAGCCGATGCAGGCATTGCAGGTTCATCCGGCGACGATGGCAACAATACCGACGATGAAGATGGAATCGGATCAGTTACCAACCTGATACAAGGACAAACTGCAACAATACCAGTAACAGTTGTTGGTTCAGGTAACCTTTCAATCTGGATTGATTTTAACCGGGATGGAGATTGGGCTGATGCAGGAGAACAAATTAAATCTGATATTTCCTTAAGTACTGGATCAGGACCACAAACCTTCACAGTACCATGTACAGCTACTGCCGGAAATACTTATATGCGGGTGCGTTACAGTACCGACACCGGATTAAGCTACACCGGAAAAGCAAGTGATGGAGAAGTGGAAGATTACCAAATCACCATCGTTGCTGAAACGGTTTCTGTTACCGATCCTTCAAACTCAACAGTATGTTCCGGAAATGCCACTTCATTTACTGCTTCTGCAACTTCGAATGGAGGAGGCCCAAGCTACCAATGGGAAATAAGTACCAATGGAGGAAGCAGCTGGAGCAATGTTTCCAACGGTGGGGTTTATTCAGGAGCTACAACAGGAACACTTTCAATAAGCGATGCTGCCGGATTAAATGGAAACCAATACAGGTTGCTTGCAAGTGGAAGCTGTAATTCAGATACCTCAGCTGCGGCAACTTTAACCGTTAATCCAAGTCCGTCAACAAGCCTTGCTGTTAGCGATGCAATAATCTGTAATCCTGCCAGTGGAAATATTACCTTAACAATTACTGGTGCTGAAAGCGGCGTAGGTTATGAATTACAAACTACCGGAGGTGCTTCATTAACTCCAGCTGTTACAGGAACTGGTGCAGGAGCAGATTTAAACCTGACCATCCTTCAGGCTAATGCACCAACTGCAACTACAACTTATAAAGTTGTTGCAAGTATTGCCGGATGTACCAATGTTGATTTAACTGATCAGCCAACGGTTTATATTGAAGATGTTGCACCGGTTATTAGTTTTAACAATCCGAAAGATGACCTTATTATCGCGATTACCAGTTCTGAAGTAGCAACTTCGGTAACTATTGACTTTACCAGCTTTGACGATGGAAGTGGAAGCCGTAACATTAATCCGACAGCAACCGACAATTGTAATTATACACTGACCAACAACAAATCAGGAACAAACGATGCAAGCGGCAGTTATAATCTGGGAGAAACAACATTAACATGGACTGCTGTTGACGGTGCTTCCAACTCGGATACAGAACAACAAAATATATATGCTGCCCGACAAAACCAGTTTGTGCTTACCTGTGCTACCGATCCTGATTTAGGTTGTAATCCAAGTGCATTCCCGAAAACAAATCCAACTTATACATTACCAACCTGGTTGAATACACTAATTGGAAATGCAACACTAACAATGGATACGGTAATGACCACAACCCTGAATGCAGCTTCAGGAACGGAATGCTCAGTAACCAGGACCAGAACTTATACGGTTACTTTCAATATAAAATACAACGGAACAACCATTGCCAGTGTAACGCGCACATGTAATCAGACCTATAGTTATATTCT
>CALNYZ010000028.1:0-3819 GCA_942490945.1 uncultured Gammaproteobacteria bacterium
GTGCAATGCATATTCTGCATGTTCCCCCCCCCAGTCCCCATATCACGTACTGTCACAATCTGCTGCCCCTTCTCGTTTCGATGCATATATCATTAATTAATTATTAATTGGCCCCTAAAGTCGTCTTGTATTTTGTGATTTGCAGATTACATTGTTGTTGGTAGTGACTCAGGTCGCATTGTTATTCTCGAATATCTCCCAGCAAAGAATGCTTTTGAGAAGGTCAGCTAGTTACTGATATGATCTCATTTTATATTTGTTGTGTAGTTTAAGTATAACCATTTATGGTTTATGGTTTTAAAATTGACCATTTCAGTAACAATTTAATCTTCGTCACTGATATTCTATCTTTTCCTTTTCCAGGTTCACCAAGAGACGTTTGCTTAGTGGCTGTCGACGTATTGTACCTGGCTTCAATACTTGGCTGTTGACCCTAAAGGCCGTGCGCTCATGATTGGTATGAAATGTCTTCATTGCGTGCTTTTGCTTTTTGTCCTTGTTGACACAAAAATGCAAAATCATGGCGTTTGGCTGTTTGCACAACTTTGCGAGTTGTGCCACAGCAAAGTATTACATTACAAACAATTTCATGCAAACTTACCAGTCCTACTGTTATTGAAGCAAGAAGTTGAAGAAAGTTCAAACAAGTGATCAAAAGCAGAATGTAATTTAGCAGCCATTGTTGTTGTGTTGAACTTGGTCAATCATACCGCGGATAATAGCCACTGTGACGTAACGTAATTACATAACGCAACGACCGAAAAGTAATGTAAAAAATTTAATAAACTAGTTAAAACTACATAGTACTGGTACTGGCCAACTTTTACTAGTAAACAGAAGAATAAATTATAAATCAATGAACACTATGGAGCAGAACTGTGGAAGTAATCCGAAGCACAAAGACAGTAAGCACCGTATACTAGGGTCAAATTATTTGGCATTTCGCGCTATGGTAGAGAGCCTATAAGTAATCGTCACAAACGAACAATAAAGAGGCCTAACTGCGAATCTGCGATGCAACGAATTCAACGAAAAAAAAAATAAACTCACGATGGCAGCAGTTACTTGGCAACACAGTGATCATCGACCGTGAAGATTGACGAATCCGAGAATCATCAGCCACAGCCAGGTAAACAGTGAGGTATGCACACTTTTATTTACGTTTTAATCCCTACCCAAGCTAACGATCTAGTCTAGCAATCGGCAAAGCAAGGAGCTAAATTAAGTCTTCGCTATGTGCGGCAATCTAGCAATCGGTTACGCGGTAGAGCAATATTCACGGACTGACGGTGACGGAAACCACCGCACAGACAGAGCTGCGTCAGTGTGACAATGTGTCCAGCCAGTGACAGTGCATCGACGCCACTAATCGTCGTAATCGACCAACACCTTCCCCTGTAGCATGGCTGCCATGGCATCATATCAAATTAATCGCCCGCTAATGGACGGCACAAAATACTGAACAAGAAGCTTAATTAGCCCCGCCACGCAACCCCGTCCTGAGCGTTACAATAATACTATAATTATGACCGGCAGACTTCTACGACTATACAGGGCTTCCCGAAGTGTCAAGGAGCATGCTTATCTGTCTAGTCACGTCACCCGTTGGAGCCGAGTAATGATTCCTTTAGTCATTCATCCGCCGTGGGCGTTAGCCGTTCTGGGTCATACGTGCCATTCAAGTATTACGTCGCGTTGTTGGTCCCTCGCTATAACCCCAACCCAATCCACACAAAGTATCACTGTTCTATCAACCTTTACTAATCTAATATAGCAATTTCTGTCAACGACTCGATTCTAGATAAATTCAGTGCGGTCAGGGTGAATACATCTACCTGTAGCATTTACGCGATATTCTCGCCCGGCGTCCGACTCATTAGTTTAGCGTCTAATTAGTTGAATGGAATAGCTTAGCGTATAGTGGTCAAGTTGCACATGGGATAGCGGAAAAGGGAGTTTGGAAATTTTTACGTACCTCGACAGTCGATCAAAAGCGGCCACCTCTACACAACCGGTTCTTCAAAGCTAGAGAAAAGAACGAGGGAAGAATAGCTGTTTGGGGATGTATATACGACCACTAACGGCAACCCAGCACAGCGGCCCGGGAGCTGGGAGACAAAGGATTTAAAGAAGAGGAGGCACGTCGCAAGTTAGAAATTGAACAACAAAATCAGGTATGTGACTTATAAACTATAAGCATGGGGGCCGTTCAACTATTACGTAACGTTTTTTGGGCCAATGTTGACCCCCCTCCCCCCCCCCCCGTCACAAAGTGTCACAGAGCGATGAAACTTTACACGAAGGTGGGGTCCATATGTCCAATTACGGCGACGGCGTAAACTATTTTTATTTGCGTGGCGATTACAACAAGATTGTGTAGTTTGGTCGAGGAGCTAAGCGACGAGAGCAAGCGGAGCGATCTTGACAATGTGTGGCCGTGGCCGATAATATTTGTTCAACTCGCAAGTTAAGTTAATTTGGCTGCTACAACGATAACTACATTGCCAGTGTAATTGTATTTCGTCTGCAGAAATTGGTCCGAAAGCAGCCCACGATATCAGCCACCGTCAGTCGAGCGACGCCGTACGATGGGGCCAACCCGAAGGTTTCGCGCTTCAACAAGTTGCTAGTCGATCTCGTCTGTCGAGAAGGGCTTCCGTTTCGACTGGTCGAGACGCCGAGCTTTCGGGCCTTCGTCCGCGAGTTGGATCCACGCCACCAGTTGCCAACACGCAAGGCACTGTCGGCAATCCTGATCCCGCAGGCCTACCAGGACGCGAGAGAGGAAATCAGGGTCTTGCTGACAACTGCCAAATCCTTCGCACTGACGACCGACATGTGGACGTCGTCGGCTAATGACTCGTACATGGGAGTCACGTGTCATTTCATTGATGCGGACTTCGCGTACCACAACAAGTGTCTGGCCATCAGGTACTCGCCGGGCAGCCACACAGCAGCATTCATCAAGACGATGATGAGTGACATTCTCACGGAGTGGGGGCTGGGGCTCGGCTCCCAACACGTTCACGTCGTCACCGACAGCGGAGCCAACGTGAAGAAGGCAATGGCGATGATGAACAACGTCATCTGGCGGGCCTGCTTCGGCCACACTCTCCAGTTAGTGGTCCTGGGCGGACTCGGGGACAAGAAGGTATGCGACCTGCCGAAGATGCTCGCCAAGGCTAGAACCATCGTCGGGCACTTCCGCCGCAGTCCACTCGCCACGTCAGATCTTCTGAAAGCGCAACAGCAGTTGAAGGCACCCGAACATCGACTCCAACAGGATTGCGCTACCCGCTGGAATTCTCAGGTGAGCCTAATCCAATACCAGTTTGAGTTTATTATATACAACTTCAATAGAATATTACCATTATTTTCCAACATAAATTAATGCCCAGCCTCCCTCGTCCATTTTCTCTCCAGCACTAGATCGCGAAATGTACAGTACTGAGTTCGCTCAGTGAGTTACTGAGTATACACCTGCCGTTCAGAAACTATTACTAATGAAATCATCTTTCTGGTTTTCACTGGTTTTGTACTGTAATAGTACATTACCTGAGCTAATGTCCTAACGAGTAATGACTTCTCCTGCTAGGCTGCTACAGTACTGTTATAGTACTGTAGTAATTTGTATGGACAATTTTGTAATCTATTAACTAATTAACTTTATTCAGTTGCATTTGTATTTTGTATTGTAAATTGTAATTCTCAATCTCGTAATAATTGTGAACTGAACTTTATTTTGTCATGGTACGGTCACTACGGTGGTTGCATTGCATTGTTTGCTTATTTATATTGTGTGACGTAACGTAATTGGTG
>CALNYZ010000029.1:0-4386 GCA_942490945.1 uncultured Gammaproteobacteria bacterium
AGGACGGCAAAGGGACTGTCACACTGTGCCCCGAAGCGACCGCATCGGTCGTCCGGTCATATATCCAGCACAAAATGTATGCATCGGAACCGTTACGAAAATTGTATACCATCGGCCCGATGTTCAGGAGAGAACGCCCGCAGAAAGGTCGTTACCGTCAGTTCTATCAGATTGATGCGGAGGTATTCGGCACAGACTCACCGCTGATGGATGCACAGATCATTTTCATGCTGACGACCCTGTTTAAAAACTGAATGTCAAGGATGTGAAAGCACACATAAACTCACTGGGCTGTCCGGATTGCAGACTGGATTTTCAGAAGGCCCTCCTGACTCTGGTTGAAGAGAAGAAGGAGCACCTCTGTGAGAACTGTGTCCGCTGAAGCACAAAAAATCCGCTGCGGATTCTCGACTGTAAAACACCGTCATGCCGGGAAGCCATGAAAAATGCTCCGTCGATCATCGACTTTCTGTGTGAGACATGCGACAGCCATTTCGATACAGTAAAAACGCTTCTTAAAACCCAGAACATTTCCTTTTGGAAGTAGATAAAAATCTGGCGCGGGGCTTGATTATTATACATTAACGACCTTTGAAATCCTGACCACCTCACTCGGCGCACAGAATGCTGTTGCCGGAGGCGGGCGATACGATGGCCTTGTGGAGGCTCTGGGCGGGCCGGCACAGCCGGCAATCGGTTTTGCTGTAGGTTTCGACAGACTCGTGGAAATAATGCAGCTGTCGGAGGTCAATTAATTAGTTTTAATGTAATGAATTCAACTTGCAGGCCAGCACAAGATATATCGACAAGCGAAATCGAGACCGATGTATTGCAGATCATTTATGAGTTGCCAATCGTAATATGAAACATTGTTCATGCACAATAATCATGCCAACTTAATAGTCATGTGTTGCAGCTGACATAATTTTTGTCACACGCACGTGCTGATATTGTCATAATTATTTTATATTATTTATACTAATTTTATCGGCATAATAAACTTACCCATTAATGCTAACATCACTAGGTACTAGTCATAAGTATAATGTACATAAATTATAAAATTATACATAAATGACAATTATGAGAATTACATAATATGGCCCTAAATGAATAGCACTGGATATTCAGAATTGTTCGATGTTAAACGCAGTTAATGGCTACTGACAATAATTTGATGCTCATGACTATGCAGTGAGACTATAAAAACACGAGAAATAAAAATAATAAAAAGCCAGGCCTTTGTTTAGTTCGTGTCTCAAAACTAAGGTCTTAGTTTTAGGTACTGTTGCGGGCTACATATGGCTGAATTTTCGATGAGATAGACTAGATAGTCTCTAATACAAGGATTGTCTCCCAGCGGAACTTGAACATTTTGCATATATCGCTGTTTAAAGCGCTTTATAAAGGTAGTAGATCTGTTGCATTTTGTGTCTCATGGTTTTTAGTCGGTTTGTTACAAGTGTTCTTGTTTTTGGTGTACACGATATAATAAAAACCTAATCAGAGTCTGTTTATTCGGACTGGCATTTAAGCCCTAAACTGTTCAGTATCCTATACATTCTACAGCATATGCATTTTATGTCAGTTTTGAACAATTATAATCTATATATTGATCTATACATTCGCTGTTTGGACAAGTGGTCAAGTTTGGACAATTTCCGACACAGCAACACAGCAACACAGTCTCAGCTTGCAGCCTACAGCGTACAACTAGTCAACAGGTGCGCTGTTGCCGCGGCTGACTAATGAAGCGGTCACTCGACTCAGCGGTGGATGAAGTGGCTGGTTTCTTCAAGCGACTGAAGGACCAGAATGTCAGTTTGCCCGGTCCAATTGCTGGTCCGTCCAGTCGGCCGGATATTCCAGCAGCTCCTGCACCGAGACCTGATGTACCTGATGTACCTGATATACCTCCCGGTCATCCAGTTTCACTTCCAGACCAGTGGCAGCTGGTCGGTGGTAAGAGAAATGGCGGCAAGGGGAAAGGAAAAGGAAAGAGGAGCAAACCAGCCATCAACCAACTCAAACAACAACAGCAGCAGCGGCAGCAGCAGCAGCAACTAGCAGGCAAGACGGCACATAACTTTACGGCGTATGATGATGCAATAGATTCAGTAATCAGCCAGTCGCAGTCGCAATCACAGTCTCAGTCACAGCCGCAGTCGGTTATTGATGACACAAATGACGTGTCAGTGCTAAAATTACAGATCAATTCATTGACTCAACAAGTCACTGAACTCAAACACCAGCTCAACTTTGTCATGTCATTTGTTGGCATTTCCGAGACTCCAGCATCTTCATCAGTTTCAGTTTCGGTACCTGTAGCTGTAGACAAGCCACATTCGTATGCTGCTGCTGTTGCAGCGCCCAAACTGTCAGCACCTATTGTCACTGCCATGGTGTCAGCTATGCACACTGATTTGCATCTAAAGCAAACTCGCAGTGCCAATATAGTCGTGACAGGATTACCACACAATGACGTCTTAAATGATCAGGACTTACTGTGTGCTGTGTGCCACTTTGAGTTCAAATTCCGACCGGACATTGTGCGACCGGACATTCATATCTGATCAGTCAATCGCATATCTGATCAGTCAATCGAACGCGTTACTTCATTTAAGCTGCTGGGTATGACGGTCACAGACACACTCAACTGGGAAGGCAACATATCAAAAATTTGTGCCAAAGCTAGTACCAGACTCCATTTCTTGAAACTTCTGAAAAGAGCAGGAATGCCTACGAATGAGCTACTCACCTACTACAAAACTGTTATCCGCCCAGTAATGGAGTACGGCAGCATTGTGTGGCAGGCTAATATCACAGAAGATCAGGCACACAGACTTGGTGCTATACAGAGACGAGCTGAACGGATTATTTACTGTAATAATGTTCAAACTGAACAACTAACTCCTGTTAAAACACGTTTTGACCTGCACGCGAAACATTTTTTCAACTCGCTTCTGCTACCAACAAACTGTCTACATGACCTTCTACCCGCAGCTAGACACAGAGAAGTTACCGAAAAACTGCGTACCGTTAGCACACTACCGTGTTTATTTGCCAGAACTGAACGCTATAAACGTTCTTTTCTACTATACAATATGCTGCAAGTTTAATTAATTGTTTAAAGAGTGTGTATGTTGCTGATTGGCCTATAACCATTGTTGGTGATTTTAATTGTCCTGATATTGATTGGAACATTTTTGAATCACCCGCAGATAACATTCAAGATATACTGGTTGATTTTATATGCGATAACAGTTTTGATCAACTTGTTCTGCAGCCCACGCGAGGAAATAACATTCTAGATCTCGTTTTTACAAACTGCCAGTTACTTATTAACAATGTCGAATTGAGGCCGGCGTTTAGTTATAGCGATCATAATGCTATTAATTTTACTGTGGACTTTTCTTCGGATCGAGCGAATGACAATCCTACTGCAGGCGAGACCAAATCCTACTTATGGGATAAAGCTGACTACAATGCATTGAACGAATATTTGCAGCAAATCGATTGGCACAACTTCATGACAGTTAATTTGACACCAGACCAGATCTGGTCGTCATTCCGACAAATTCTTACTGAGGCATTTGACTTATTCGTGCCGTTCCGCATTACACGCCAGTCTGCGAAACGCCGCCGGACTGTCAAGCACTACCCGTCTGCTATTCGCCTACTTATCAACCGGAAGTTAGCAGTGTGGCGCTTACTACGCAACCAGCCAGCTAATACACAGCTGAAAAGCAGATACAGGCAGCTACAAATGGAATACAGGCGCAGCATCTACCGATACGAGCTAGAGCAGGAGAAGCGCGTATTGAGTTCAGATGACGCAGGACAGTTTTATAAATACGTCAACAAGAAACTGGCTCGATCTACTGGTGTTGGTGCGCTGATGACTGGATCAACTGATGCTAACGGCAGGCCAATCCTGGCTACGGATAATAGGACCAAAGCAGAGCTACTGAACGACTATTTTGCGTCCGTTTATACAACAGATGATGACAATATACCAACATTCGATCGCAAAGTGCCGGATTCCGCTAGGCTCGAGAACATTACTTTCATGCCACATGCCGTAATGAATGTAATTTAACTTATTGGATGTTTGCCGTGATGCTGCGTTAGACGCGTCCCTCCCCTGGCCGCCTTAGACGCGGCCTCCCTTTTGAGTGGGGGTCCGGGGGTTTGACCCCGGAAATTTTTTGAAACCCTTAATGCCCGTACACGCGTTTTAAAGCATTTCTTGATAAGAAAACGACTGCTTAATTTCCACGCTTTTGTCTACAAAATTTCCGTCCGTCCGTCGTCACGCTTGGTATTGCGACGAAACGGTGACAGATAGACACATAGTTACTATGGGGGACGAATAGGAAACCACCC
>CALNYZ010000030.1:0-1618 GCA_942490945.1 uncultured Gammaproteobacteria bacterium
GCAACACTACAGGATGGTCATGTAGCAGGACAACACAGCAAACAATAGTAAATTATGCCATGGTCACCTAAGATAAACACATGACAACATTAAATTATGGTCATATAACAGAACCACATGTAGCGACTCTAAATTATCATCATATAGGACCGTTTATAGAATAAATAATGTTGAGTGTCATTAGCTCACAGGACAACACATCATCCAACACCAAGTTGTAGTCATCTAATGGGACCACATAGCAACACTATAATATGGTCATTTAATAAGACCGTATAATTATAGCAAAAATAAATAAGTTTGGTCATCTATCAAGACAGAGCTGCACTGAATTATGGTCATCTAATTGGACCATACCACAATGCTGCATTATGATTAGTAATGTTAGCTCCTAATAAGACACTTGACAGCACTAAATTATCTCCAGGAGCAGTTCAATAAAAGTAAATTTTGACTTGAACTGATAACTGATTCACTATATTATTCCTCTGTGTGATTTGTAAGTGTCACTGTTGCCAGATTGTAGTGAACTCCGGAGCTATTAACGAGGTACAATGTATGATGTTTACAGGTGTTAGTACATGTTCCAGATACCAGGAAGTGCGGTGGGAAGTGCTGCAGGCAGAATTGACTGTTATTGTAGCGAGAATAGCAGACGATTGAACACTCAAATAGGTGTGCTGCCGCTATGATTTCATGCTCTGTACCCCACTCCCCATTCTGTTGCATGGCTGCCAGATGCTCTGTGTAACTCTTGTGTTGTTGCTGCTGCATTGTTCCAGCTCTGGTTTGGAATGACTGCTCGAGCTGTTGTTGAACGTCACTGTGCAACATGTGGTTCACTATGTATGACCTGATAAGTTCATGTTGATCTTGTGTGCCTGTAATACCAAGTGACAGGCTGCGAAATAAACAGTTACCATCTCCGACAACCTGGTAAATGACAATATCAGCTGCTTTCTGTGTCTCTGAGTTTATAAGAGCCCGCATCTTGTTTGACACTGCCTTCTGACCAATGGTTGTAGTTGCTAAGTCATTGGTAACAAACTGAAAGTTAAGACGTTGTGATATTAGTTGTTGCGTTCCAGTGGCAAGTGACTCGATATCACAGAATTGAAATATTGAATTATGCGTTGTAGCTACAACAACTGCGATGTCATGGTCTGCATCTTCTGGCGGTTTCTCGGCAACACGACATCGTTTAGCTAATTGGTCTGGACCTGGAACTGTGTCGGGTGCCTGAGTATTCATCTCGCTAACGAGGGTACGTTTTCTTCCGATCCGCTTGTTGTTATTGCTTGGAATGTTTCGTGCTTGATCCTGGTCACCTTCCTTTTCTTCATTTTGCACACTCCCTCCTTGAATGTCACCCAAATCCGTGTAAAGTCGCCGCAGTCTATTATATTCCTCGATGGCCTTCTTGTCACATTTAATTCGTGATCGATCCAAGTCAATTAGATAAAGACCATCAAGTGACGTGACACGCGACAGTGCAACATAGACCATGCCGCTACCAAACGAGCACGGGCCCGCGTCTACTATGGCGGACTTTAAACTAAGTCCCTGCGACTTGTGTATGGTTATGGCAAAGGCAGGCATGAGTGGAAACTGCTTCCTG
>CALNYZ010000031.1:0-2747 GCA_942490945.1 uncultured Gammaproteobacteria bacterium
GTTTATTTTTCCATTCAACATCACAATATACAATATACATTGCAAAAGTTCAACATTACCTATATTCCACCAAGCTCATATGGATTGTTAGGCCATAGTACCCGATGTGAATTTGCTAACAAAAAACAATTTAATAAAGAGCAGTAAGAGCAAAAACATACAAAATGTGCCGTAGTTAAGTATATTATTTAGTTTATTAACATAAGTTATAATATTTACTTTTACATGGTAAACAGTTGCAAAGTTTTCGTTTTCAACTAATAATTTTTAATATAGCTACTAATGCTATTTCAATTGTTGTGTTACATCCATTGCACTACAGACATAATTTATAACACATATAGGCCTGCAGACCTCGACAATTCAATAATTACGGTAAGCCATTATATTAAGGTAGTTTAGTACATTTCAGCATTTGTATAAAATTTCATGTAATGAATTTAATCATATATTGAAGTGAAATGATTATTATATTAATTTTAAGACAAAATTAATAACGACACAGTTCAATAATGCAATTACACGCTCGGGAATTTCATGCTTTGTTATCCCTGTTACGATAAATATTATATGAATTTCCAATTACTGATCTCACAATATCTCTATATATTTGCTGGGGTAATTTAGAATTTATCATTTCTTTGATAATGTGAGAACAATTTTCCATTAGTCCCAGGGAACTAATTTCTAAGGTAAAAACCTGGAAGTTCAAATTTTGACTTTGGATTTTTAGTTCTTCACGTAAATTGCAATATTTGTCTAGTTTATATTGTTTAGATTTTGCAAAGTTAGATTCATGACAAATTGTAAGTTCTAGCACCTGAACTTTTCCAGGCGCCACAACAACAATATCCGGTCGCAGGCGATTAAATATGTCTTCGACAGGCTTAACTTTGTCAAGGACTATATCAGCGTGTAACACATTATTGGTATCAATACAATTCAATAACCAGTTGCAAATTATATGTAGCACTGCATCATGTCTGACCTTATAACGTTAAATGAGTTTTTAATCCACTTCGAAACTGTTCGCGACTGTTTGATGCGTGAAGTTGGTGCGGAAGGGAGTTCCACACAGTTGGAGCGGCAACACGAAAACTCCTAGGGCCGAGCCTCGTAGTGTTTGTAGCGGGAACGCGTAGGTCGCCACGGTGCGCAGAGCGGAGCCTGGAACGTCCGTCGAGTGTATCCAGTGGAGTGCAAACGTCCCTGAAGTAGGTTGGACAGGTACCTCGAACGCAGTCAAACGCAAGTAGGGCGATTTTGAATGTGACTCGCTGTTCGACTGGAAGCCAGTGCAAGACATCGCGAAGCACAGGAGTGACGTGTGCATATTTCCCCACTCCCACAACCAGTCGTGCCGCAGCATTTAGGCAGCTCTGCAATCGTCCAATAGTAGATTTTGAGACGCCGTAGAATACAGCATTGCAGTAGTCTACCCGACTTGCAATGAAGGCAGTAGCAAGGGAACGCCGTGCTTCCAGGGTTAGCGAACGCTTGACGCTGCGTAGCTGCCGAAGCTGATAAAAGCAGCTTCTCACGATACTCTTCGCGTGAGTGTCCATTGTCAGCTGATCATCGATGATCACGCCAAGGTTACGAGCAGAGTGCTGGGGGGTCACTTGCTGTCCACCTACCAGCAGTGATTGGGGGTCGAGCTTTGATAACTGCTGGCGAGTTCCCAACCACATGAATTCGGTTTTGTCTGCATTTAGCTTCAGCCGATTAGATGACATCCAGTTGTCAATTTCTGTGATGCATAAAAGCAGCTTGGCAGCAGCTTCCTGCTGATTGGCGGCTTCACAGCTGACGTACGTTTGCGTGTCGTCTGCGTAGGCGTGTACTTCAACTCCGTGCTCCTGTGCTATTTGTGCAACACCCGCTGAGTACAACACAAATAGTAGTGGCCCAAGAACTGAGCCTTGCGGAACGCCACAGATGAGCCTAGTGGGGCTGGAGCGGTGACCGGAGAAGAAGACGGTTTGAATCCTGTCAGAAATAAACGATTTAAACCACGCATGCGCCTGACCACATATCCCATAAGTTGTACCCAATCGTTCAAGTAAAATATCGAAATCCACAGTGTCAAATGCTGCACTCATATCCAGTAAACCCAGCAATGTCACCTTCTTAGTGTCAGCAGCGTCAATTATGTCAGACATAACTTTTACAAGTGCAGTCTCGGTTGAGTGACCTGCTCGATACGCAGACTGTAAAGGAGGAATTAGATTTGCTTCAGAGAGGTATGATTTAAGTTGCTCGGACACAATGCGCTCTATTACCTTTGACATAAATGTGAGGTTAGAGATAGGCCGGTAATTCTTAGCCTCTTCAGAATCAAGTCCCGGTTTCTTAAGAATTGGTGTTATGATGGCCTGCTTCATTGGCACAGGCAAATGTCCCTCCCGTATTGATGCATTGCACATTTCCGACACAAACGGCAGAACAGCATCGATTGAGTCAATCAAGATGTCCGTTGGTATAGGGTCCAACGAGCAAGTTTTCTTAGGCGAGTGAATGATGACTCGTCGTACATCAGCCATTGAGTATTCCTTGAATGAGTTCAAACAGTGATTTCCGGAGAGTATGGGGAACGTCGGAGTTTCAGCATCTTGCGTGGCAGTGCGTACTGCTTCAATTTTTTCGACAAAAAACTTGGACAATTGATTAGCAGTGAGTGTCGGTTGTGAAGGTGATGGGTCTTTGTCCTTCTTTAGAACGGAAGATATGGACCTCCATAACTTCTT
>CALNYZ010000032.1:0-3200 GCA_942490945.1 uncultured Gammaproteobacteria bacterium
ATGTGCATGCATCCAATTAAGGTTGCCCTGGGGGGACGGAGCGATTCTGCGAGAGGTCGACTAGGTCAGGTAATAATTGCTCTTGCTTTCAGCGCGCTGTGACAACTGTCGTCGCGTCATGCAGCCAGGCAGTATCGGTACGTGCGAATCATGTCGAGCCAGGCGGCAGTGTTCGAGATGTCGTCGACATTTAGATGGACACAGCTTCTCGTCGCAGACGGACGTCTGTCTCGGTTGTATCAGGCGACATCGTACCGCCATCAACCGCACGGTTCACGAAGTCAGTATACCGGCTACGCACGGCAACGGCGACTTCGGGGAATTCATTGAAACGAACCGTCGCGAAATCGCCGACACGGTTCAATACGCCATCGATCAGCAGAGGTAAGCTACCTACCGAAAATTATATTTTACGTTGACGCGCTAACTTTAGTCTTGGTCACAAATGTTCTCGCATATTATTTAGGTCTGTGAATCTACATTTCCGTGCTCGAGTCTACTTTGAGCGTGAGAGAGAAGGCGTCGTGGAGAATACGTACGCTTGGTTTCGTACTGCACCGACCGTCTACTCGGACATCGATCACCTCGACACGCAACGTCTCGTCGCCAACTTCGACGAGTGCATCGAGGCATTCAACCGCCGAGGCAGCGGATGGGTTTTACGCTACGTCGACAAATTCATCGTCGCCTGGCTGCCTTACAGACCACTACAGGGAGGCACGTACATTAAGACGCCAACATACATTGAACGTAAAAAGGCCACGTTGAATATTAAGAATAGTGATCAATATTGTTTTCTGTATAGCGTGCTTGCCGGCATTAAGATTACTGATATGAATAATAAGAACAATTCCTGTCAGTACGTGAGACGAATGCGGGCAAAAGAACTAAATTTTGACGGACTCACATTTCCACTCGCCCATCGTGACGTCAAGAAGTTTGAGGCCCTGAATGGGCACGTGTCTGTAAATATTTTTACGTACACCACGCCAAACGAGGGAGTTTGCCCACTAGAAATTACTACTCAGACTGGTCGTGCTCACCACATTGATTTGTTGCTGCTCGAAGAGGATGGTAAGCAACATTACATTTTGATTCGTAACCTGTCGCGACTAGTTGCAGGCAGAACCAAACATACTAACGCATGCTATCCGTGTTCTTATTGCCTGCATGCATTTTCGTCTAAACTGCTTTTAGAAAATCATTTACCGGACTGTATGAAACATAAACCGCAGACTGTAAATTATCCTGCGAAAGACGAGTTTGTCGAATTTTCGGCTACTCAGAAATCTTTCCCCGTTGAATACTGCCTTTTCGTGGATTTTGAATCGTATCTACCTAAATCACCAGATGGCACGAGAGAGAATCACGAACCGAGTGGGTTCTGTTTGTATCGAACCAGCAAAAATCCGGGTGAACACCAACCGGCCTACACGTACTGCGGAAAGAATGGGGATGACGTCATGAATCATTTTTTTGAACGGCTTATGATAGAGAGATTTGAAATTGCTAAAAAATTGGGTAAAAATCTTCGAATGACGCCATTAACTGACGAACAGCAGAAAGACTACGATGCTGCTGAAATTTGTCCGTACTGCGAAGAGAAATTCACGGCTGAAAATTACAAAGTGCGTCACCATTCGCACACTACGTCGCTCTTTCTGGCTGCTGCATGTAGAAACTGCAATCTGCAGCTCAAATATAGAAAGCGCAAGAGAACCAACGTTAGCGAAGACGGATACGACGATAGCGAGTTTGACGATTACATGATTCCGGTCATTGCTCACAACATGCGCGGCTATGACTCGCATCATATAATCAAATATTTTCGTCAGAAACATTTTGAATGGGAAGACGTTAGAGGGTTTAATCATCGGGAAGAAATCGAAATTATTCCAACAAATACCGAACAGTTTATCGGATTTTCAATTGGAAATTTGCGATTTATCGATTCGTGTCAGTTTTTGACGACTTCGCTTGATAAGCTGGTTTCGGTTTTACTGGATTCTGGTCGGGATAAATTTGTGCACACAACAGAGCATTTTCGCGAGAAAAATCTCCCAAATTTAGATATTTTATTCAAGAAAGGAGTCTATCCGTACGAAGAAATACAGTCGTACGCCGACTTGGAGGCTACTCGGCTGCCGCCTCAGGCTGCATTTTACAGCCAATTAAACGAATGCGGCATAACAGATGCAGAGTATAGGCGGGCCGAGGAAATTTGGACAACGTTGGGCTGCACCAACATGATAGATTATCATAATCTTTACTTGACGACCGACGTGCTTTTGCTTGCTGACGTATTTGAGAATTTTCGGGATTTGGGGAATGCAAACTTTGGCCTAGATCCTGCGCATTACTATACGCTGCCGGGGTTTGCATGGGATGCTTGCTTAAAGAAAACACACGCAAAGCTCGAGCTTATGTCTGATCCAGACATGAGTCTGTTTGTTGAGAACAACATTCGCGGAGGAATCAGCATGATTTCCAACCGCTATCTAAAAGCGAATAATACATTTTTGGAGGGTGAGGAATACGACAAAACGAAGCCGACGAGCTTTATTTTTTTCGGTGACGCGAATAATTTGTATGGCTACAGTATGAGTTTTTCGCTGCCGACTGGGGGTTTTGAGTGGCTAACAGAAGAAGAAATTAACGACCTTGACGTGCGTCAAGTGTCGTCGGATAGCGACACGGGATATATTCTCGAAGTTGATCTCGAGTATCCCGAGCATCTGCACGATGCTCACAATGACTATCCGCTAGCCGTGGAAAAGCTAAAAGTCACTGCCGACATGCTCAGTCCTTATCAATTACAATTTTCAAACAGACCTAGGCCATCGGAAAAACTCGTACCAAATTTACGCAACAAGGAAAAGTACGTCGTGCACTACGAAAATTTAAAGCTGTATCTGCAGCAGGGACTTAAATTGACGTACATTCATCGCGGCATCAAATTCAATCAGTCGCCGTGGATGGAACCGTACGTGTCACTTTGTACCGAGAAGCGAAAGTCGGCCACGAGTGCGTCAGAGAAAGATTTTTGGAAGCTCTGCGTAAATGCGGTCTTTGGAAAATCAATGGAAAATTTGCGCAATCGTGTGAACGTGCGACTTGTTTCTGCAGCTCTTCCGGCAATCAAATTAGCTTCTAAGCCTACGTTCATGACATCCAAAATTATTAACGAGGACTTGGTCATG
>CALNYZ010000033.1:0-2808 GCA_942490945.1 uncultured Gammaproteobacteria bacterium
CACCGCTCGCCACCCCACAACACGTCGCCCTCGTGAACAACGTGCCGCTGCACGTGCCGTGAGCCTCCGTCCGGGTCGGTGACGATGTCGACGGTGGCGCCCCCGCCTGCGTGCTTCCCGTCGGGCGCCCACAACGGGTCGAGCTTCGAGCCGAGCGGGTCGGAGTAGTAGCTGGTGCGGAACGCCGGAGCCTTCCCCGACGGCGGCGGCGGCGGTGTGACGACTCGCGGGTCGTACGTTGCCGTGTCGCCCACGCGGAGGATGTGAACGCCGTACGTGTGCTTCGACGCGGGGTTCGTTTCGTCGGCTGGTTTGCCGATTCGCACTGTGTTCCGGGTCATGCTCCCCCCAGGATGACGAGCGCCGTCCGTCATCAGCGGCGACCCGTCGATGAGGGGCACGTAGCCTTCCTGGTCGGCTGGTAGGTCCCATTCGATCGTGATGGTCTTCGCGGTTTCGCTGACGAGCCTTGCGGCGCTCATGGTGTGTCTCCCTTCGCGGTGTTTTAACATCATTACTGCTACATAATTCAGACAATAAATAGCTACCTTGATTAAAGCCGTGCATATTGTAAGAAACAATATGCATATTATAACTGTCCTTATTATTCACTGCCATTGTTAACCATTGGCACATCTACAACTGACATAATTGTATCAGCAACAACATTATCATTACCCTTGTCCACCGTAGCTTTTGGTTTAAATACCCATTGCTGGATACTTATCCCACTGGTCCATTTGTCACTACACAACATTTTGCTTTTGTCAGAATCAAAAATACATATTCTAAAAGACTTGTTATCCACAAATCGAGACTTAGTAGATGTACGTTCAAAGCAAGAAAGAACTCGTACTCCTAAGGATTCAACATACTGTTTGACATCATCCTCAGATAACGAGGAATCAATGTTTCCGATACGAAAAACAGATTTTTTAACGTCCAAGTTCTTAGATGCTTTGAGAGACGTTGTAGATGACTGCCCGATCATGACTTGCTTGCGAGCTGGCGGCCGAGCAGTAGGTTTTGCGGTGTGCACAGCAGCGGGCTTAACAGAAGCTGACGCCATATGACTGGATGACGCGCCAGCGACAGCAGAAGTAACCGTCGCATATGTAGAACTGCCTGGCGAAGTTGATTCACGTAGACGCTTCGACCGACGCTGCCTTTCTTTACGAGATTCGTTCACTATGAAGCCATCGTCCATATCTCCATCCGACTCAATTGCACTCGATACAGAGGTAAATTTAGATCGGCCACTAGCGAGAGAGGGATCAGGCGGCAATAGTGTACCTGATCCACCAGCAGCCCCGACGTTCTGTGACTTCGGCTCTTTGGTTAACGTGGTAGCCGGTAGATTGCGGTTAGACGTACGAGCAACTTGATTGCGCAAATTCTGCAATTCAAGCTGAGTTTTTTATTTGTACATTTTAAACATATTGTTAACTCTATAATTTGTTTAGTTACAGGCCTTTAAACTGCCTTTTCCTCGACTTTCGGATATGCTAGGCAGGCGCGGTGATCCCTTGTAGTTTTGAGACCCGGGTCTCATCAATATTTTACCATTGAGGCCCGATCAGGCCTTAAAATTGGCTAAGCCTCTCCAACAAATGCGCTTTGACATCTGAGCCTCACCAATAGCCGAATAGGCCATGAAAAGGATTTTACCATTGATGCCCATGGTTGTGGCGCTTTTGGCTCCAACATTAATCAGCAATCACGAATACATTCTGTGGCCATAATGTATAGGCCTATGCTTTGTTTGAACCATTTCACACTATGCCCTGAAGAAACCTCTCATCCTGTTTCTCATTGAGTGCCCTATTATCTCACCCTGATTATTTGCCATTAACTGGGAAATAGTCAGGGTGAAATTTTTTGAAAATGCATCTTAACACTCACTCGGCTGCCAAATGTCTATTAGCGTTGAACCATGTTATCAACAATTTGTGTGACTATTCCACAGACATAGGCCTAAGTTCTAGCAGAAGGGCAATGGCATTTAAATCACCACATACATATCGTCCATTTGCCAATGATGTTCATCATAGTTGAGTTCATTGAGAAGTGATTTATTTCCTTATTTGTTTCTGGACACTGATTCCAATTTCCGGACGATCATTAAAAACTCTGGAAAGTTGGGGCAACCCTAGGTGGAACAAGAACTTCAATCGGATCACTGTGTGGTACAGGTCGCATCATATATATTTTTATTTTTATTGCTAAAGCCCTAAACGTTAATGATGCAGAAACAGCAATCTGAAACATGACCAGTTTGTTCTTTTTGAATCACCGGTATACACCAAATGGCGTGCATTTGATTTGACCTTTAAACCACTGTCTTAACTTTTTTACACATAGTTTGCACACCATATATGGTGCCCATGTCTCATCCAGATCTCCCAGTTTTCATCGTAAGTAGGCATGTAGCCCTGCTTGATGAATGTAAGAACCAGTCACCGCTGCTCTTTGGTACAGAATCTCTCGCAGATGTAGCAGAATATATGCGGCAAATTTTTACATCCCCATGGCATTGTAAATTACAAATATCAATTAATAAAAAAAACTATATCAATCACAAAAAGTCTAATCGTTTGGCAAAAAATAATACAACATTTTAAAGCCAATTTAAGACATTTCTGAAGCCAATATATGCATTATGTACAGTGATATACATAATGCGTAATGTTAAAGTGCACCCGATCTTTGATGGGCAAAATCTACCAAACCTGACGTGCTAGAGCAAAACAAAATACACCATAAATCATCATTTGTGATGTATATTTGGAAAATAATAACAAATGCCAG
>CALNYZ010000034.1:0-20000 GCA_942490945.1 uncultured Gammaproteobacteria bacterium
TTTATTGGGGCATCGTAAATATAAGAGTCTACTATGGGGGGTAGTAACCAATATTGGGGCACGAATTCTATTATCGGGACAAAAGACCCAACAATGGCAGACCCAATATTAAACGTTGTTTCAATAGTTTTTCTTTATCTATATAAATAATTTGTGCTGTTGCTGCTGAATCATGAATATTGGGTCACAAGAAATTAAAATTTAATAAAATTCTAAAAAAGCACACCGTCAGTCAGCGCCTAAATGACATAGCGACAAAATTTGTAACTACTCATTACAAAATACCGCATGAATGTACAATAACAACTATTCGAACCAATTGGATTGGACTAATAAGCTTGTTAGTGATCACGTGCCGCCTGATAGCCAATAGCGGAACTGTATATTGCCATACATGCTGTAAATTAAAATTGCGCTATATTATAGCAACATCATGGCGGACACTGTTGCAAATTAAATTTTTGGGTTAAAAAACTACTATATTTTAATTTTAAACAATAATAAAAGTGTCATAACTTGTTTAGTCTAAATCCTACTTGTCAATCGACATAGGGCGCATTTGAACGGCGACGGTAAGCTAAATTTGTTCTAACTATTGGCATTTTTAGAGTTATTTGCATTCTATTTTACTGTTTATTTTTGCGCGGAATTTTTTTGAATTACGACAAAGTCGGTTACAAACCATATCGGGCTCAAATCCCGTCAAATTCGTGTGACAAGCAATATCGTTAATAAAGATATTGCTTTTCTACTTCGGGGACAAGTGATGTTGATGTTGGTGACAGGAAAATATATTTATATAAACCTAGTGACTAATATTATTATTTTTATAATATGTGTTAGGCTTTTTATTTCACTATAATTATTATATATTTGACACGATTTAAAAAATGAGTGTTTAATCGGGATTTCAATTTTTAAGATATAGGCCTTATAGTATTGAATAAATAATAGTAATAGAATAAATAATTAACAATATGGTATTTTTTTGGTTCTTTTCAATTGTAGTGATGTTATTGTTATATAAATACTTTACAACATAAAACAAATCATATATGGTTTCAGGTGTACATAAAATTTAAGTGTTACCAATTAAAGTTGCTAGGGTCTATTTTTTACTATATCGGCTATAGCGGTGGGACTGATTTCAACTAGCAGTGGCACCAATATCGCTGTAGCCTATCGCAGAGCTTGTATATTTCGATTATAAAATAAAGTGTCACAGAGCTGGTCGACCCCGATACGGGTTGTCACCGAATTTTCCCTACTCAACTTGTTTCCCGCTATAAAGTTAGCGATTCCCACGAAGTCTAGAGACCATGAGGATTCTCGCGATATAAATGTTTCATTATTTTCCAGCCTAGATTCAACCTGTTAATCTATAGTCCTATGGGGTGCATTCGGACGACAGCTGTTAACTAACTTTTCGCCGACTATTGAAATTTAACTCAATTCTGGCTAAATATTGTAATTTTTAGTCCTATAGTTATTAGGTATTAGGTATCTTTATATTAGGTATTTTTTTAGGTATTTGGTATCTATTATTATATATTATATTCAATTTGACTGGTTGATTTCACGATCCTTACAAACAAGCAGATAACTCGCCAAGCAAATAACTTTGTAAAATGTGAACAAATACTTATTAATTGTAATAAAAATATCCAAACAAAAATTATAGTAATTAATCAAATTGAATACTATTGTCATAAAATAGTGTATTAACAATATTTAATTATAATATAAATACGATTAATGATATCATAGATTCAGTAATTTTGATCGCTTATTACAAATGTTTATCGAAGTACCATTTATCATTTGTGGGTTGTATTTTTTCTTAAATTAGATTGTCTGGGTCCTGTGACTTCTATTATATTATTATTTATTGCCTGCAGGTTGTTATTCGTACAATTCTGACAAAAATAGTTACCTACTCGCAAATAGTTATTACCTTGTTAGATTTCAAGTTAACTTGTAAGATTTTAAGTAGATGTTACTAACTACCTCGTTATTTGTTTTGATAGCCGCCCGAATACAGTCATAGTTCGATATTACGCCCGTGTTTACCGTCCCGATTTAAAACTTAAAGTTACGTTTGCGCACCAGTTTTGGGGCAAAAGATACAATAACTAGGTATTGATTGCTTGTCGAGTATTGCTTAGCTGTAAAGATAATTATTTTTATTTTATTTTCTAAACTAATTTTCGGCTTTAGTTTCTCCGCTATGACAGTTGCCCCCTCCTCCTAATAGGTCCCTAGTATCCTTATCACACATATTTAAAAAAATTGTAAAGTTCATTGAAGCAAAATTATTTAGTTTTGTTTCAAGTAAGCTATTAATGAAGCTAATGTGAATAATAATGTCATTATTATTCACAGTAGTATTTTGGCAAAAAAAACAGGATGTACTATAAAATGAATTTAGATCTTGAACGAACCCTTCTGATAGGTCACCTATGTTATTATGAGTATACGCTTGAATTTGACAAAAAAAACAGTAATTATACACTGACATCATTTTAAGATCAGTGGGTATACGGCTTATACCCGCGTATACCCCCCAAAACACCCCTGATTATTCAATACTTATTGTAGTTAAGGCCACTTTGAGCGTAAGCGGTTTACAATACATGTTACTAGTCAACATTGATATTTATTGACGGAATGAGTTTGGTCCTTCTTTTTATTAGTACTTATTAGTATATATGTATATTAGTATATATTATTAGTATATCTATATATATATATATATATATATTTCGCTATCGTACGTTGGTTGGTCGTACGTACGTCAAACACAGGCTCTATATCTCTATATAGCTCTATATAGCGTCTCTCTATATAGCGTCTCTATGTCTCTATATAGCGTCTAAAACAGGCTGACAATCCTCAGGCGGCGGCTATAGTCAAAGCAAGCGGCGGTTATAGTCAAAGCGACAGCGAGTCAAACTCTATATAGATAGTGCGCCAAGCCAAGCTGATCAACAGGCCTCAGTGGCCAATTCAGTTGACGCGTTGGGTTTCAACAATTCCTTTCAAACCCAACGGTAGTGAGTTCAATCCTCGGCGTAGCTAACATTATTTTTTTTTACTATTATTTTTTAACATTAATTTTTTTTATTATTAGGGGGTGGCGTGGGGGCAGGCGGGTTCTAGACACGCAGATGTTCTGCGTGGGTATCTGCAGTATGTGTGAAAACAGCTGCTTGTAAGCTGTTTTTTTTGGTTAAGTGTTTTTCAGACACTGTTTTGACATGAGTGGCATTGGGGTTAGGCCTAGGTATTATAATTTCAATTGTTGTTGTTCCAGTAGTGGATGATTGAATAGTCACTGGATTTCATGGTGCCGATGAGCAAGTTATCGTTGAATGTTAAAGTCTGCCTGTTTGTGTGTTGTGTCCGAGGTTTAGCAGTTAAATAGTAATAATAATAATAATAATAATAATAATAGCTATTTATTTTACATAACATCAGTAGCAGTTTGTTGACTGTTGTTGAACGTCATGCTTTGTTCTGTGATAGGTTTAGTAATAATGGCGACTGCCCTCGGTGACACGCCTACATCAGCTGCCCTCAGTGACACGTCGACATCAACTGCCCTCAGTGACACGCCTACATCAACTGCCCTCAGTGACATGCCTACATCAACTGCCCTCAGTGACACGCCTACATCAGCTACCCTCAGTGACACGCCTACATCAGCTACCCTCAGTGACACGCCTACATCAGCTACCCTCAGTGACACGCCTAAATCAGCTGCCCTCAGTGACACGCCTACGTCAGCTACCCTCAGTGACACACCTACATCAGCTGCCCTCAGTGACAAGCTTACATAAGCTTCCTTCAGTGACATGCCTATGCCTGCATCAAAACTGTCTGTAGGAAACAAGTGCACCCAATTGCCCGCCAGGCTGCTTGCTGTTGTATGTGAGTTAATGTTTACTTAAATTGTTTTCGTATATCTAAATATTAAAGCAAATAGAACTTTTTTTTTGAACTTCACAAGATTCTAATCATCTTAATAGTTTACTCATAATTGTATTACACACCGTACTTAATAGTATGGAAAAGCTGAAGAGGTCGAGCTTTACTTTAGTTTTTGTGCATCATGTCTGGCTGTGTGTTTGTCAACATATGTCTAGTATATATATATATATACAGTGGTTAAAGTATAAAATATGGGGCCCCGGAGCTCTAAAAATTCCGGGGCCCCTAAATTCTTGTGGGGCCCCTTTCCAATTATTGTGGGCCCCCCCCCATTTTTTCAAAAATATTCCCCCCCCCATTTTTTGTTGCCACCAGGCTGTGTCCGGGTGGGACAAATTTTTTTACTTTTTAAATGGTCCCTCAGCTTTAATAAATAAACACTAGATAAATAATGCGGACTTCATGTAATGTTTTGTTATGTTCATTCAGTGTTCATTCAAATAATGAAAACTAACGCAGATAATATTTCAATAGACAATTTTTCGAACTACGTTTTAGGATAAAGAGAAAACAAAGGTTTAATAACACAACTAAAAAATGTAGGGTAAGACATGTTCAAATATAACAACATAGGTATCAAAATATTCCAAACGGATGACTTTCAAAAACGGGAATTCAATAATCATCTAGGAAAAGGAAACTGAAAAAATAGAAATAAAACGAATGAATCCATCTCCAATTTCCAATTGCATAACTATTGACAGATCCAAATGTTAATGGTGAATCAAAAACCAAATATTAAATTGTACAAGGACGACTAGTATGTAAAAATTATAATTGTTTTGTCGATGTATACTTACTTTTTCTTGTACTTTACGACCTCTAATATCTTAGATATGAGTGGGTAACCTCATATACAAAAGTTTATATATATATATATATATATATATATATATATATATATATATAATAATTGAGGTAAACTGGTTTTCAGCATCTTTAATTATTTCGTATTTTCTGATGTAAGAAATTTCCTTAAAGCAATGTTTATGACAGTAGTGGCTAATGTAGAGCGACATAATTCTGTTTCCAATTCAATCATTTTCAATTTTAAATCTGCCCTAAGTGACACGCCTACATCAGCTGTTCTCAGTTACACACATACATAAGCTGTCCTCAGTGACACGCCTACATCAGCTGTCTTCAGTGGCACGCCTACATCAGCTGTCTTCACTGACACGTCTGCATCAACTGTCCTCAGTGACACGTCTACATCAGCTGTCCTCAGTGACACGTCGACATCAGCCGGCCCCATTTACCGGACCAGGGGATTTCTCCCCCGGTGTTATCCCCCGCGGTTCTTCCCCCGCGGTCTACCCCCCCAGTGCTCTCCCCGTGCGTCGCTCGCCCCCCGTCCCCACTCTCACTGCCCGAACGCACCCCCGACGCCACGCCGGACCGGCCGCGCCCTCCACGGGTCCCGCCCCCTCCCCCCCGCCGCCCCGATATCTCCCCCGCTCATTTCCCCCGGTAAACGATAATCCCCCCGGAAACCCCCCGGCGAATTCCCCCCGGGTAATCCCCCGGGGAATCTCCGCCGGGGGGTTCCGCCAGGATCTCCGGCCATTTTCCCCGCGGGTGCTCTGCCCCGGCTATGAGTAGGGTCGGGGCGATGGTTAGTATTGTTGGCGCGGGGAGGGTGGAGGATTGGTCCGAGGGGGAATTAGGGTTAGGTTAGGGTTAGGGTTAGGTTAGGGTTAGGGTTAGGGTTAGGGTTAGGGTTAGGGTTAGGGTTAGGGTTAGGGTTAGGGTTAGGGTTAGGGTTAGGGTTAGGGTTAGGGTTAGGGTTAGGGTTAGGGTTAGGGTTAGGGTTAGGGTTAGGTTAGGGTTAGGGGGTTAGGGTTAGGGTTAGGGTTAGGGTTAGGGTTAGGGTTAGGGTTAGGGTTAGGGTTAGGGTTAGGGTTAGGGTTAGGGTTAGGGTTAGGGTTAGGGTTAGGGTTAGGGTTAGGGTTAGGGTTAGGGTTAGGGTTAGGGTTAGGGTTAGGGTTAGGGTTAGCGCGTGACCTAGGCCCCATATTATTATTGTGACATAATATAGTCGGCATTATCACTGGGATCACCAGGGGGGGGGAAATCATCACCTAGCTAGGAAATCACCTAGCGGTTGCTTGAAGTTGACCACTGGCGGTTGCTTGAAGTTGACTACTAGCGGTTGCTTGAAGTTGACTACTAGCGGTTGCTTGAAGTTGACTACTAGCGGTTGCTTGAAGTTGACTACTAGCGGTTGCTTGAAGTTGACTACTAGCGATTGATTGAAGTTGACCACTAGCAGTTGCTTGAAGTTGACTACTAGCGATTGCTTGAAATTGACTAGTAGAATTTGGTACCTGGAATAATAAAGAATTTGAATTGGACAGTATGATTACTGGGTCAATATCATTTCTATTATTTTATTTTATGACATTGACAAAGTATTTTTATATAAATAAATATTATATTACATGTTTGACCCAGTATTAATATATATATTGTATATGATTACCGGGTCAATATCATTTATATAATTTTTTTTTATGACATTGACAAAGTATTTTTATATAAATATATATTATATACAAATACTGGGTCAATGTTATTTGTATATTATTATTGGGTCCTAATAAATTGAAATCTTAATAAAAACCTATAGCTAAATAACATTATGTATTATATATACAATATTGGGTCAATTTATTTTGTATATTAATATTGGGTTAAATTAATAAAAAAAATTGCAGAAAAGTATTTTTATATAAATATATATTGTATACAAATACTGGGTCAATGATATTTGTATATTATTATTGGGTCTTATTAAATTGAAATCTTAATAAAAACCTATAGCTAAATAACATTATGTATTATATATACAATATTGGGTCAATTTATTTTGTATATTAATATTGGGTTAAATTAATAAAAAAAATTGCAGAAAAGTATTTTTATATAAATATATATTGTATACAAATACTGGGTCAATGATATTTGTATATTATTATTGGGTCCTAATAAATTGAAATCTTAATAAAAACCTATAGCTAAATAACATTATGTATTATATATACAATATTGGGTCAATTTATTTTGTATATTAATATTGGGTTAAATTAATAAAAAAAATTGCAGAAAAGTATTTTTATATAAATATATATTGTATACAAATACTGGGTCAATGATATTTGTATATTATTATTGGGTCTTATTAAATTGAAATCTTAATAAAAACCTATAGCTAAATAACATTATGTATTATATATACAATATTGGGTCAATTTATTTTGTATATTAATATTGGGTTAAATTAATAAAAAAAATTGCAGAAAAGTATTTTTATATAAATATATATTGTATACAAATACTGGGTCAATGATATTTGTATATTATTATTGGGTCATAATAAATTGAAATCTTAATAAAAACCTATAGCTAAATAACATTATGTATTATATATACAATATTGGGTCAATTTATTTTGTATATTAATATTGGGTTAAATTAATAAAAAAAATTGCAGAAAAGTATTTTTATATAAATATATATTGTATACAAATACTGGGTCAATGATATTTGTATATTATTTTTGGGTCATAATAAATTGAAATCTTAATAAAAACCTATAGCTAAATAACATTATGTATTATATATACAATATTGGGTCAATTTATTTTGTATATTAATATTGGGTTAAATTAATAAAAAAAATTGCAGAAAAGTATTTTTATATAAATATATATTGTATACAAATACTGGGTCAATGATATTTGTATATTATTATTGGGTCATAATAAATTGAAATCTTAATAAAAACCTATAGCTAAATAACACTATATATTATATATACAATATTGGTCACCTAGACCCCTCATTTACTCGCCAACATAAGCTGTCCTCATTTACACGCTTACATCAGCTGTCCTCACTGACACGCCTGCATCAGCTGCCCTCAGTTTGGCCAAAAATACAGGGTGTACTATAAAATGAATTTAGAGCTTGAACTAGCGCGTCTGATATGCCAGCTATTATGAGTATACGCTTAGGGTTTACGCTTGAATTTGACAGAAAAACAGTAATTGTACGCTGGTATCATTTTGAGATCAATGGGTATATGAAATATACCCATGTATAGCCTCCAAAACATGATTATTCTATAATTATTGTAGTTAGGGCCACTTTGAGCGTGAGCCGTTTACATTACATTTTACCAATCAACATTGATATTCATTGAGGGAAGGAGTTTGGTCCTTCTTTTTATTAGGTACTATATATTTGTTATTCTTTATTATTCATTTTAATGTAAATTTCATATCCTTGGGGTAATTTCAGTGACGTATAGCTGCTAATTTCAGTGTAGGATATATGTGTGAAAACAGCTGCTGGTTAGCTGTTTTGTTTTGTTGAAGTGTTTTTTAAACCATGTTTTGACATGAGTGGCATTGGGGTTAGGTCTACGTAATATATTTGTAATTGTTGTTGTTTCAGTATTGGCTGGTTGAATAGTCACTGGGTTTGATGGTGTCGATGAGCTAGTTATCTCTTTCAGGCACAGAAAACAGCTAACATAATATCCCTTACATGCACAGCTTTTCAGGCATCTCCAAAATAACATGCAATTGTTGACACATACACTGTTGCTTACAGAGGCGCCAGGTACATCCGGGTCACGCTGTCCAAAAAGAATGTTTTAACATTCTACGATAACTAGCTACATTTATCGTACATTAGCTACATTTTATACAATTTTGTTCCAATTATACAATTTTAATTTTTGTTACAATTATACAATTTTTCATTTTATACAAAGCTACAATTATACAATTTTTCATTTTATACAAAGCTACAATTATACAATTTTGTACAATAGCTACATTTTTTTATGGTTGAATGTTTTAACATTCTACGATAACTAGCCACATAACAAGCTACGATCAGCCTGCTTCTGACCCATTTCCTGTTTGTGTGTTTTGTCCGGGATTTAGGCAATAGCAGTCTGTTGACTGTTGTTGAACATCATGCTTTGTTCTGTACTATGTTTAGTAATAATGGCGACTACACTCGGTGACACACCTACATCAGCTGATCTCTGTTACACGCCTACATCAGCTGCCCTCGTTACACGCCTACATCAGCTGACCTCAGTTACACGCCAATATCAGCTTCCCTCACTGACACGCCTACATCAGCTGCCCTCAGTTACACGTCTACATCAGCTTCTCTCACTGACACGCCTACATCAGCTGCCCTCAGTGAAGCTTACATCAACTGCCCTCAGTGACACGGCTACATCAGCTGTCCTCACTGACACGCCTACATCAACTGCCGCCAGTGACACGGCTATGCCTGCATCAAAACTGTCCGTATGACAGATGTGCATCAAATTGCCCGCCAGGGTGCTGGCTTATGTAAGTTAATGGTTACTTCAATTGTTTTCGTATATCAAGATATTAAACAATTGAAACTTTTTCTTTTGAACTTCACAGGATTCTAATCACCTTAATGGTTTACTCCTAATTGAATGACATACTTATTAGTATGCAATAGCAGAAGAGGTCGAGCTTTACTTTAGTTACCGTGCCTCATGCCTGGCTGTGTGTTTGTCAACATATGTCAGTATATAAAATTATATATATATATATATATATACATATATATATATATATAAATGTAATTTTTGTTTGGCGTCTTTGTTATATTTTGTCCGTATCAAAACAGTTTAGACGTTGTCTTTCCAGAAAGGTCTATTGGTTTATTTTATGAAATTTAAGGTCGGATGCCGTTCTTGACACCACTGTAAAAAAAGTGTTTGTGAAAATATTTTCATGCTAAAACTTGAACACACAAACCCGATGATTGTTTGTCCGACATCCTATCCACTGTATCACGGCGTCCTATTACTAAAATTAAAATAATAACAATTTTTGTTTAGCATTTATAATATTATATTTGTTCAAATAGAAAGGGTTGGATTTTGCCTTCCCCAGAAAGATATAAATCAGTGCACAAGGAGCTTTAATTTCAACTGCCGTTATTAATACCACCGTTACATTTTTTGTGAAGATATGTCCATGCCGGGATTTGAACCCACAGCCTCGTGTTTGCCAGTTTGTCGACATGCTATACAGTGTACCACGGCATCCTTTTGTTGGAGGAAAATTAATAACATTTTAAATAAATTGATATTAAACTTTAATTTTGTCACATAATAATACCTGGGATATGATTTTATTGACTTCAGAATAATAGCCCAGTTACTATTAAATTTTCAAAGTTAATGATTATCAAAAAATAATGCAAGGTAATTAATTAATCAGTAAGTAGTAATTTAATGCGAAGTATACAATTTGTTCTGCACGATAATGTTTGTACCAGATACTAGAGTTAACAAAAACAAAACATGTATGTTGCTTGTAAAACGTGTAGTTATTGCGAGAATAACAAATATTGATATAAGTATTATGATTCATTGTTTAAAGTCAGAGTTCAACTTATTAACAGAAGACATTTAATTGCAATCAAACTATCGGGGTTGCCAATGATGACTGTTTATATAGCTGGATATCTGACGTGATAGACCTATTAATTCAAATCCTAATATCCCTAGTCCGTACCACTCAGTGACTAATACTTTAAATTATTGTCAAGTTTCATGCTAGATAAACAATAATTGGGGAAACATTTTGTTTCCCGGTTGACGTCCACTGCCATTGGGCAAAATATTACCATGAATTAGTGCACTTCTTGCCTAATGATTCATTAAAAGTTGAACTTAGATGCTTAACAAAAATGAAACAAACCTTAAATTAAATCAGTTTAATTAAATAACAACGTTATGCCTACTTTGTCCATAAAAATGGCTTAGTATCTTAGCAACGTTGACTATTATAATGTAAAGCACTGTTGTGATTTACATCTCACTTAAAGCGATTTACTATGTCGTAAGCAAAACTTACTCTAGGACTTCAGAAATGAGATAATTACATCATTCATTCTCAGTTATTCATTATCATGACTTTTTCCAAAATATGTTGTTATTTTATTTATTGATTTATTTGTAACTATGTGATTCCAATTGTAGATTTTGTACCCGTTGTTGCGGACGAAGAGGAAGAAAAAGAAGCGGGAGAGAAAAAGATGCCCATGGACAGCAGATACAGACGTCGGGACCGGGGTTGTCAAGCGGACAAGGTCGATCGGGGTTGCCATGCGGAGAAGTAGTATCTGGGTTGTCAGGCAAAGAAGAAGGATCGGGGTTACCAAGCGGAGAAGGAGTATCGGGTTCACCAAGTGAAGAAGAAGGATCGGGTTGCCATGCGAATAAGAAGGATCGGGGTTGCCTATCGGGAGAAGGAGGATCGGGGTTACCAAGAGAAGAAGTAGGATCGGGGTTGCCTATCGGGAGAGGGAGGATCGGGGTTACCAAGAGAAGAAGTGGGATCGGGGTTACCAAGCGGAGAAGAAGTATCGGGGTTGCCTATCGGAGCAGGAGGATCGGGGTTGCCAAGCGAAGAAGAAGGATCGGGGTTGCCAAGCTAATAAGAAGGATCGGGGTTACCAAGCGAAGGATTATAATCGGGGTTGCCAGGCGGAGAAGGCGGTTCAGGGCTGTCAAGCGAAAGAGACGTCCTGGCGAGGTTGGAGAAGACTATAGTTTCGTTGCTGTTAATTGCAGCACTATGTACATATTCTTCACAAGCGTATTCATATCTTCACAGAAGTAGACACGTATAGCAGACCCAAACAAATGATGGCTTCCAGTTCTGAACTAAGAGCAGTGAAAAAACTAACAAGTGCAGATTCTGTTTCGTAGACACAGCCTACCAGACTTAACAATATATTTTTTGGCAAACAAAAGGGAAATGATATGTGTGTCCCGGTATTCACGAAAGTGACTTGAGCTTTAGTCGAGTTTTAAGTCGCGATTTAGTCTACAAAATGAGGACTAAATCGCGACTTAAAACTCGACTAAAGCTCAAGTCACTTTCGTGAATATCAACTTAAACTTGTTATTTAATACTAAGTCAATTATTAGTAGAGTAGTCATTATCATTTCTTCTTATAGCTATGATAACCGGAATATATGATAACCGGAACAGGTGATTCCCCCCGTTAAACTCTCCTTGGTAAACTTCTTCTGGTAAATTTCCCCCACTTATCTCCGAAGCACGTTGTTTGTTGAAGGGTATAAGACGACAAGGAGTCACCTTACTTAATGCTGACCATTCCCTAGCTTTCACTGCACCAGAATGGAGAAGCGATATTTGTGTGCACAAGTACTTAGTTCGTTCATAAGGTAGTCTCGAAAAGCTGCATGATCTTTTGTTATTGGTATGTCATTCCTTTTCGACAAGTTGAAATGATTTTTTCGCTTTTTTAGTACAGCATTGACACGGTTGTTCCATTCAGATTTGAATAGTATAGCAAAGTTATTTGCATGGTTGAGCATCTCCTACTAATTGGATTTAAGAGCAGATCCAGATTTCAACATACTAATGTGACCAAGGAGATGACCAATTCTTGTACCAAGGTTTAGATTTTCGCCTTCATCCATTCGGCAAAGGTTCAGTGTTGATTCAACAACAAGATCAAAATGTACTGGATGAACCAATCTTTCTAGACTTATCAGTGGTATACTCCTCCTTGCTTCCTGCAAGAGTCTGGCTAAACCGCGTGCAGCTTGGTTTATTTTATAGATATCTTTTCGCTTATGAACATCGACATGACCTAAGGATTCACTTTGTAATTGAAGATAACGCTTAATCAGGACATCATTTCTGACAAGTTCTTTAATTTCATCATTATTCATTCTCTCCAGGATAAGCATAACTTTTTCGTATTCATCTGTATATAGAGCACCATTCAGAAGAGTTCGTCCACGTCTGGCAAAGTTTACTTTATTTCAAGTGTTTCACCATCATCTTTATCACCATCATCACCTTCGTTCCTTCATGTTTTCGTTAATTTTTTTCAAGGTCGGATCCGGCAGTTCATGATATTTCCCGACTTCACATTTGCGTATGTGAGACCATAAAATTGATGCCTTTTGTCGACAAACTTTAACAATATTCACGCGGCAAATAATCTGTTGGTACACGACCTTCGTCACTACCTTCTTCTGGAGCTGTTCGTCTTGCTACAACAATGTGACCTATTCCCTCTCTAATAGTAATGATTGTAATTGTTAAAAAACATGTTTTCATTACAAATAAATAAATAAAATTTGTTAGCGTCTGTATTATATTTGTTTCACACCAACATGGGTTAGACGTTGCATGGCTCAGGAAGGTCTATTGGTGCACGAGTAACTAATGACGATATGTGCTAATATAATAATTAGCTTGCGTTATTGCAATTCATTGTAGTATTTTAAAGGTAAATTGTTTTACAATTATTTATTATAAAAACCATGCCCCTATACTTTTTTATATTATGGTGGTGTGTTGCTGTATGCATCATACATTAATTATTATGTCTGTTCAATATAGGCTTCTGTTTTTTATAGGCTAACAGTGGATAGCAGCGCTTGAGGTTGTGTAAAAGCCATTTAAGATGTTGGTTTCAAAAGTGTATAATTTATAATCCTTTCATTCAATTTGAAAAACGTCACTGTTCGCAAAAAAACATAACGAGTATGATACTATGCGGAATTTATACTTCTGTAGTAATTGAAAAACAATACAAATGACATTGTGAATTACATAACATTTCGTAACATTACTATAATGTAATTAAAATTAGTTATTTACTAGATAACTTACACCTAAGTAACAGTGGTGCTTATTTACTACTGTTGCTATAGTATCTAGTAATATGTAGCCTACCACTGTTAATACTATGTTTTACTATAATAAACATGTTTAATAGTTTATATATTTTATAAATTCATTTCTTGATGTTATGGCAATGAGTTAACGACTGCATCCCATTGGAAGGTTTCTATTGGTGCCTAAAGAAATTTTAGAGCCAAATTCATTCTTAAGTGAATATTTACATTGTATTTACATGGTATATGGTAATTTTAAATGTGTTTGCCACTTTTATCTTCTAGTGTAAGTATCTGTTATTATAAGTAACAATTATAAAAGAACATATAAATTAACATGGTATTTTAAAATTTGTATGCCACTGTTATTTTTAGTATAAGTATATTTTGGTATAAGTAATACATGTTTAATACAAGTTATTTCTTTGTCAAACTAATCACTACTTAGTAGTATTGTTAGCAGTGATTGCGTTTAAAGTTACCCATGCGACAAAACTGTATTAATTTTATTTGCTAGATAAATTGAACACAAACTCTTTTAAAATAATTTTTACACTGTTGATGGTAGAAAAATGTAAGATAATATCATGCCGAAAAATTCACCTGTATCAAATGTATACGTGTTTCCGATACTACTCTTTCTCAATACAAATTTTTTTCAGTCCTCAATGTCTAACATACATGCATTTTTTTATAAAATTTATTGTGCTTGGAGTCTGCAATGTTTTGTAGGTAAGATCCATCCTTGCAAATTTATGTAATTATTGTCGGCTTATTTGTAAAGAACCTAATAATGATGTGGCGTTTTGGAAATTATAACATTTTATAATTTCCAAGTCAAAGTGTCAAAACATTTCGCTTATAAAAAATAAGTAATAATTTAAAGTATAATTAATAATTGTGTTATTTTTATATTATTTTATTTCAATCTAAAATAAAAATGCATTTCATAAAAAACTTTCAGTCTTTTTTTAAATATGTCTATGAATACTGAAAATATTATTAATTGATTTACTAAATCAAGTAAAGCTTGAAGCATGCCTGTTAAGATATGGTTTCAAGTAAATGTAGGTTATTTTTGATATTATTGTTCCTGAGGCACATCCCTTCCAAAAACAAAATTCTAACTATATCCTGTTGTTAATATGTTACAGTGTCGTTCCTGTGAAATTAATTTTAAGTTTTAGCATTGTAGAGTAGGTGTTTTTTTGGCGACTGCCCTCACTCCAAGATGGATTGGATGAAAAACTGCCCTGCCCACAAGATTACATCCTCGCAATACCACTGGATAGCAGCTAAATATAACCCTAAATATGACACACTTTAATACTTAACTTTTTTGTGTCATATTACTCAAATTCCCAAAATCAGACATTTTAAATAGCTACCACTAAATTTGAATACATTTTGAACAAAACATCTGAATGTGTAGCAGAATTTTTCTGAGAAAATAGTGTTTAAAACAGTCAATTTGAGCTACATTGTTAGAAACTAATTTGTAGTGAATTTAATCCATGCATATTAATCAAAATAATAGAAGGTGTAGCTGAGTGGAAAATAAGGAATATTCATCATGTGCATTGAAGCCACTACACAATATTAAAACACTGTAAAATATCACATAACTAATGAGTGAATAATAATAAAAGTACAACAAGCTTTTTCAATTATATTACTTTTATTCAGTAAAATATCAATACCATTTTAAGTCTACTTACAAAGCTATAACCAAGAATCAGTAGCCCAAAAACATTTGATTATCAAAACTACAAAACGTAATTTAATGTCCAAACAAACTGATGTACAGTATAAACTGATGTACAATACAAAAAAAACATATATAAATAGCTCGCCATACGCGCATATGGCGAGCCCAAATGCGCGGATGGCGAGTCGTCCGCGAGTTCACGAACTCGCGAACAGCGTTTACTCAAATGCGCAGTACAGCTCGCTATACGCGCATATGAGGAGCCCAAATGCGCAGATGGTGAGCCCAAATGCGCGTATGGCGAGTCGTCCGCGAGTTCACGAACTCGCGAACAGCTTTACTCAAATGCGCAGTACAGCTCGTCATACGCGCATATGGGGAGCCCAAATGCGCGGTTGGTGAGCTCAAATGCGCATATGGCGAGTCGTCCGCAAGTTCACGAACTCGCGAACAGCTTTACTCAACTGCGCTGTACAGCTCGCCATACGCGCCGATGGCGAGCCCAAATGCGCGGATGGCGAGTCGTCCGCGAGTTCACGAACTCGCGGACGACTTTACTCAAATGCGCAGTTGACCTCCATGTACTAATTCACAAACAATAGAAAGTGGCCGGGGAGGGAAACAGGGAGGGGCAACACAGTTGTCCAGGCACGCTACCATGCAGGGCACAACACATGCAGGTGCGCTATAGATAACTGCCTATTTATTTTCTAGATGCCTGTATAATTATGTAGTATCGATGCTGACCGATACATTTTTCATGTCCATGTAACAACAGTTACCCCACAGTAGCGGAACTATGCTGCAGGAGGCAATTCAATGAGCCACAATATCTCCCCAGCCACTAGGCCTATAATTAGCTATCAGTGTAAACGTAAATATTCAGGGAAGAATAGTATTAAACAGATGATAGTGTTCTTGTGTGTAGTTATTGTAGGCACTAGGCAGCATTCGTGTTCTTATAATATATAATCTCATTCTTATAATTCTTATAATATATAATCTAATTTTTGTTTTCAAAACACAATAATTACTATGTCTTCATATACATGTAGGCCTATCCTGCCATAGGTGGCGGCAATCAAAAACTTTTTGGAACACTTTCTTAAATTAATAAAATAATATTTTTTAATATGCGTACCCAAACACTGAATTACTTGAGAAAGAAACTTCTTATGCTAAATCTTGCTGTGATAGCATATGCAGCAGGAGTCCTATCAATCAGTATAACGAAGCGAAGGTCCACCCGTAGAAAATGGGTGCGGGCTATTTTGCATAAACGAAATGTAGAAGGGACGCATAACCTACTCCTGCCTCAACTACTTTCGGACGGGTTCCATTACAAAAACTTTTTAAGGATGGATAAAGATTCGTACCACTATCTACTCAATCTAGTGGAGCCTATCATAAGTAAGAAAAAGTCTAGACTTCGGGAGTGCATTACTGCTAGTGAAAGACTTGCTCTTACTCTACGCTTCCTTGCAACTGGTAAGCATTTTATGTTTACATGAAGTAGCTTTTTTAATTTTGTTTGGACTACTTAATTACATTTCTAACACACTAGTTTTTAACATGTAAACACCGCTAAGATTAACGTTTTAATCTAAATTAACGTTAAGGTGAAGTATATTTAAAAAGTTTTCCTTTTAATAATTATATAATTATAATAATAATTGTTTGCATACAGCGACTGTAAATGTCATATTTCTAAAATTATACATATTAACATACTCACATACTCACATAGACACACAGACACACAGACACACATACCTAAGAGCTTACAGTCGGGTCCTATGACCTTAATTGGGGCAAAAAATCCGATATTGGGGCGAAGACCCAATATTGGCAGACCCAAAATTAGATATACTTCCAACGATATCGTCTGAGCTATATACTTAATTTAAGCAATCGATGTAAAAACTGAAATTTGGGTCAGTCAATTTTTAACGAGACCGTAAGTCAGCGCCATTTAGGCATAGCGACGCAAATTGTAACTATATTGACTTTTGTGATTCATAAATTAGTTGTCGCTAGATATCGCTTAGCCAACGCAACTGGCCTCGCTCATTTCAGCCAATAGCTGATTGCCGCTCATTTCGTTTAGCCAATAGAATTACTCCACACTTCGTTGCCGCCGAAAAACCGCAAAAACAATTTAATTATAATTTAATTGTTTATTTAATTAAAACATTAATTTTTAATTAATTTTAATTAAAACATGAATTGTCGAAAGTAGGTAACTTATACATACTACATAGTTATCAAATTTTATGACGAAGCATGCATTAAGTTGCCGCTATACTTTTAGCAGCGTTTTTGTTAATTTATGATAACTTTATAAAAGATAGAGATTATTATTTATTAGGATATTATATTTTACTCCTTAGTACCTAGCGTTCCACAGTAGAGGACAAGATGTTTTTAATAACCCAGTTTTCCGACGATTGATTCCTGGTTATTATCAGTGTTAGAATAATAAATATAGACTGAGACGGCGATCTGGACATAAACGGGCGATAATTGTTATTTTCAGTTCGACGCCGATCTAAATTTTTTAGGGTTACTTATTAAGTGTTAAAGTTACGAATATTTTCAACATCGCTGATCTGAACTTATGAATTTTCTCCATCCTTACAGTCACATCACCTATTGGAGGCTAAAACTAACTTTATTAGAAAATGAAGCCTGCTTAATTATTTACATTTAGCCTATTTAGGACATAAATTTTATATTGTTGTTTATTGTATGTTTTGCAACTCAAAACTATTTTTATGTTACGTAACCCCAAAAATACATCTTTAATAAAAATATATTTTTTACTTTCGTTTTCTACATCATATACTTTTACTTTCATTTTATTTTCATTTTACTTTCATTTTACTTTCATTTTCTACATCAGCTGCTTTTGTGTTGTTTTGAGACCGCTGCCCCTATAAATTGTAAGGATTTAATGACCGTTCCATTTTTATACTTGATATTTTTATACTTGAGGGAGAGGCATTAATTAGCCTTTCGGGCAAGCCCGCCTCACGGCAAAACCACCCAATTGACTGGCCGTTCCATTTATTGGAACGATAGGCATGAATTTGTACTGAGTTTTGCACTAACAGGCTACATATCTAAAGCGTTGCAGTAACCAGCCTACCCGTTTCAAGCATAATAAACATGAAAAAAATTGCAATGTTTTAATGTATACTGTGCCTACAAACATATTATATTTATTTTAAGAAGCCTGCTGCGTGTTTAAAATTTGTCAAATTTGTATTTTGAGTTTACATTACGCACTAAACTTTGCCATCTTCCTCATAGTCCTGTAAGAAATTTTATTTGAAACCGTATTATAATATCGTGCATTATGGCACATTTGAAAATAGCTACATGTAACTATTGAAAGTGATCAGGATAATACCAGCTTGAATTTAATATCAGATGCAGTTCTTATCAGTGTAGAAAGTCTGATAAATCATTTGTTGTTCATACCATTTTCTCAGTGGTGGACAACTAACCAGATTTAGTATTATACTGACCACTTTGAACAGAATGCAGCGAGTAATAAGTACCAAAGTGCAATACAATCCATTATTCAATAGTTAAATTGATTTATAGTATTATAATAGTCAGTTAAATTGTTTTGATATTTTTTTACCTATTTTCATGTAGTTTATTTAATGTGTTTATATCTTGCTAGTGCTGCATTGTTAAAAATGATTATGTTACTATTTTAATTTTAATTATTTTTTGTGTGTTGCCTTCGGTTTTAAAATAAAATTATGCTGGCCCTAATGTTAAAATAGTAGTCAGTGTCACAGAATTGAAATATCAGTCAAGTATGCATTATAAGGCACTTTATTAGGGAGTATTTTCAGTGGCGGTAGTTATTTAATGGGGACGGGCAGTCGTTACATTTTCTTGACATATTTTAATATTTTTTCACCATAATAGTTAAATCCAACCTCCTCAAGAGTTCTCGTATATTTCTTCAGAAAAATTGTAGCCTACTTCCCTTCTGTTAACAATAATTGTAAAATCTACCATTGAGTATTCCATTTACTTTTACTTTACTGTTATTTTTTAAATACACCTGCATGCTTTCGTAATTTAACAAAAGAGCAGCCTATTATAATTATGATAATAGTTTAATTCACTAGAAAATATAATATATAACGAGGTTTGTTATAAAGTTATAAAAACCAATTAGAATTACAGCCTACTATTTACTACAAATGCCTATGCGAAAAACCAACACCCCGTTCAACCCTAGCAAATTTCGAGTGTTAGAAGATTTTTTTGTATGATTAAAAGTCGACTTCATATTTTACCTCTAATTTCTTGGTACATGTTCGGTACATGTTTTTCATCTGTGATTTTCAATTAATTTGCACCAAATGTATCCAATGATTTCCTGACCTTAAATATATAATGTTTTCTTACACAAACAAAAAAGAAATTTTGGCAAATATATATATTCTAAACTGTTTTTTCCTCTCGTTGTGGCCAATAAGCTGTTTTTCTATCACCTTTGCCACCACTATCTGCCTATGCGCTGAAGAAGTATGGGTATTG
>CALNYZ010000034.1:27500-57400 GCA_942490945.1 uncultured Gammaproteobacteria bacterium
GAACCCCCTTGGGAGCAGCTGCCAGTGCAGAACCGGTCATCATCAGAAAAGTGAATACGAATGTCGCTAATAATCTCATCTACCAACTCCTCACAATCGTTGGTTTCAACGCGCCACGCGTTTTAAAATTTGAGAAAGGGGTATCTGTTCGATGCTCGCCGCAGGAAGTGGAACACATACTGAGGACAGAGCAGACAACCATGGAGGTCGTCATGAGCAGAGAAGCAGTGCGCAGAGATTGCAGCACAATCTCTGTGTGAGCGAAAAACTGCTTGAGCCCCCTCTCGAAAAGAAGAGATTCGACAGTTCGAACTTTCACGGCCGGGTTGAGAGCGTCAACCGGCAGTCTGTGTGAAATCAGCTTCACGGTGCGGCTTCCATGCCTGGGGTTTTGGTTCCCATGAACAACTGGGAATTTGGGTCAGTTTGGGGTGAATCGTGTCCGGTCTTCCATAACCGCTGACATTGATTCGATTGAATTGTCGGTTCCGTACGTTCGTGTACTATTTAATAGAAATGGAATTCAGAATCCCATTTGTGACGGGTCACTTTGAATCACGCACCTCGCATACCAGAATCGCAATTTATTTTGCGAAAAATCAGCGAGAACGCGTAAATACATTAAAGATTATTCCTTGTAAATAGGATTTCTTCTGGAAGCTTTTACAATCGCCGCTCAGAATCGCCGATTTGGTGACTTTTTTGCAAGGCATTGTAATTTTTACGCGATTTTTCGAGTTTTTTAAGCTCTGGCCCGAAGGGCCGATTTTAAAGGCCAGACCCTTCCAATACCGGGGAATTTGCCAGGACTCGAAAACTGGTTGTGTACTTTTTGGTCTCACGACAACTATAATAGTCAGTGGTCCCCAGCAGAGTGACTCTGGTATCCGGGGCCGTGTTGTTTTAACATAAACACCATTATTGAAACAACTTATGCCCCTTGAGGCGTGAACCACTCCTCAAACACCTGCCTTGTACACAACGACAGTACCTCTGTCAGTCTGCTGACATCGAACTCAAAACCACCCGGATTTAGCCCGATCAGTTGAAATGCCAGTTATTTTCGACTCTCAGGCCGTAGAAAACCTGGACCAAGCCGCCATGTATCGACCCGAAAGACAAACCCTGCTCATGAAATCGTTCCCACTCCTGCTCCTGATGCCCCTGCTGCTCCTGCCGATCGGCTGTGGAAAACAGGATGAGATTCACACCTATGAAGTCCCCAAAGATGGAGCCGACCTCGGTCCGGCACAGGCCACCTCTGCAGAAGCAAAACCGACCCGCATGCTGGCAGCCATCCTGCCCGGCGATGGACAGAACTGGTTCTTCAAAATGACCGGGACTCCCGAACAGGTCGCTGCTCAGTTTGAGACCTTCATCGAATTCCTCAAATCGGTGACTCTCAAAGCAGGTCAGCCCGAATGGAAGCTCCCTGCAGACTGGACCCAGACACCGGGCAGTTCCATGCGATTTGCCACCCTCAAAGTCAAAGACACAGATCCCCCACTCGAAATGTCGGTAATCCCCCCTGCCGCCGAGTGGCACACTGGAAAACGTCAATCGCTGGCGTGACCAGGTGGGTCTGGCTCCCATTACCGAAAAAGACCTCACAGCAGCCGAAGGCGTTTCTCCCGGTCTGGACCAGGAACAGTTCACACTGAAAGCCGGCGACAAAACAATCACGGTCGTCAGCCTGGATGGCAAGATGGCTGACAACCCCATGAGCCGGGCTCCCTTCGCTTCCGGCATGATGGGTGGTGGTATGCCCGCACCAGGAGGCCCAGCTGCTTCCACACCGCCGGCTGCCGCCGCACAGATTAAATACGAAACTCCCTCAGGCTGGAAACCCGGTCGCAGCGGAGGCATGCGGAAAGCCGCCTTCAATGTCTCTGCTGACGGAGAGACCGGCGAAGTCACCGTGATCGATCTCGCCAAAGACAGTTCTCCCCTGCTCCCGAATATCAACCGCTGGCGTGACCAGGTGAAACTCAAAGCCATTACCGACGCCGATCTGTCGGGGAACTCGGAGCAACTCAAAGCCGGGGATCTCGAAGCAACCTATGTCAAACTGATCGGCCCCGAAGGCGAATCACCACGACCGGCCATTCTGGGTGCCATCATCTACCGGGACAATCTGGCCTGGTTCGTGAAATTTACCGGCCCCGCTAAGCTGGCAGAAAAAGAGGAAGCGAACTTCAAAGAGTTTGTGAAGTCGATCCGTTTTGAATAGTCCGGCCCCGGCCTGATCACACAATCCATTTTAGTTTTTGAGTCTGACCCTCAGGAAATCCGTATGTCAACGAATACCCTCCCGGAAACATCTCACGAAACTGCCTCGCCCGAGTCCGGCTCTGGTTCCGCGAATTTCAATAAGCATTTTCTGAACTTCCTGACGCCCCTGGCCTCACTGAAAATCACAGTGGCCCTGTTCGCGATGGCCATCTTTATCATCCTGGCCGGAACCCTGGCTCAGGTCGAAAAAGATATCTGGGTTGTGATCGACGAATACTTCCGCACCGCCATCGCCCGTATCGATTTCAAAATCTTCTTCCCCCCTTCCTTCTTCCCCGGCATCAAACCGGACAGCGTTCCTGGTTTCTTCTACTTTCCGGGAGGCTGGCTGATCGGTTTCATGATGGGCGTCAACCTGTTGGCGGCCCACCTGATTCGTTTCAAGGTGCAGGGCAAAGGTAAAGAACGCACAATCGGCTGGAGCATTATCGGCATCGGCCTGCTCCTTACCTGGCTGGTCATCGCCGGCGGTTCGAACAAGGACGGGTTCCAGGAATATTCGGTCATGAGCTGGCAGGTCCTCTGGTGGCTCTTTGAAGCAGGCCTCGCGTTGTCTGCTATCGGCGGTCTGGCTCTGTTCTTCATGCTCCCCAAGCATCGCAAAGTCGAACGTGGTCTCGCCATCGGCGGCGCGATCATGCTGGGATTCCTGACCGCCTGGTTTATCTCCAAAGGGGATGCCGCCCGCTTCAGCGATTCCTCCATGCGGATTCTCTGGCAGTTGATTAAAGCAACCTTCGTCGGTGTCGTACTGCTCGCCGGTTGTATTCCGCTCTTCAAGAAACGGGCCGGGGTCGTGCTCCTGCACGCCGGTGTGGGCCTGATGATGCTCAGCGAACTCATCGTGGGCACCATGGCTGTGGAAACACAGATGACCGTCTCCGAAGGTCAGACAACCAACTTCGTCCAGGATATCCGCGAGATCGAACTGGCCATCATCGACAAAACCGATCCCCAGAAGGATCGCGTCACCGTCATCCCCAAGTCGATCCTGCTCAAAAATCGCGAAGGCGTCGTCTCAGATCCCGCACTCCCCTTCGATTACGAACTGATCCACTACTACCAGAACTCGTCGCTCCGCAAGATTTCGTCGCTGACCGCTGAAGAGAAAAAAGCGGCCGACAATCCCGCGACGACCGGCGTCGGTAAAGAATGGATCGCCCTGCCGGTACGAAATACCGCGGGTACCGATATGGGAGGCGGCGTCGACATCCCGGCAGCTTACATTAAAATTATCGACAAAAAGAGCAAAGAGTCTCTGGGAGTCTACCTGGTCAGCCTAGATCTCTCGTTGCGGGACTTCGGCGAACAGGTTGTCGTTGATGGCACTCCCTACGAGCTCTTCCTGCGGTTCAAACGCTACTACAAAGACTACACCGTCAAACTGATCGATGTCCGCAAGGATGATTACGCCGGTACCAGCACGGTGCAGAACTATTCTTCCGATATCCGCCTCGTCGACAACGAACGCAACGTCGACCGCGATGTGCATATCTGGATGAATAACCCGCTGCGGTACAGTGGTGAAACATTCTACCAGAGTGGTTATCACCAGGATCCCCGTACAGGCGAAGAAACCACAACCCTCTCCGTCGTCACCAACATGGGCTGGATGATTCCGTATGTCTCCTGCATGATCGTCGTGGTCGGGATGTTCTACCACTTCATGATCACCCTGCTCCGTTATCTCGGCCGCCGCGAAAAACAGCGCACCGAACCTAAAGCGATTGAAGAGTTCGCCGTGGACAAGTCGGGAGAAATGACTCCCGCACTCCAGCGCAAACTGCGCAGCGAAAAACTCCAGAAATATCTGATTCCGATTACCATCTTCATCATCTTTGGCGGCTACCTGATGGGCAAAGCCGTTGTGCGGAAACCCGACGCCAATCAGATGAATCTCTACAAGTTCGGCGAACTGCCCGTCCTCTACCAGGGACGCGCCAAACCCATCGATACACTGGCCCGTAACAGTCTGCGGATTGTCTCAGGCAAACAGACCTTCAAAGATTCAGACGGTAAAACGCAGCCCGCCATCAAATGGTTCCTCGATACCATCGCCAACCCGGAAGCTTCGTTCAAGCACCGGGTCTTCCGTATTGAAAACCCGGAACTGCTCACCGTGCTGGGTCTCAAACGCCGCGAAGGGTTTCGTTATTCCTTCGAAGACTTCATCGAAAAACTGCCCGAGTTCACCCGGCAGGCCGAACTCGCCCGCAAGGCAGGCAAAGGCCAGGCGAGTCTCTTCCAGTCCCGTGTGCTGGAACTGGAAAAGAAAATCGGTATTGTCGATCTGCTCATGCAGGCCTTCAATCCGCCACAGATTCGCCCGGAGAATGCACGTCAGGATGTGATGGAAGCCTTCCGGCGACACGAAATGCTGGCACAACGGAATCCGCCGCTGGCGATTCCTCCCAAGCTTTTGGAAGACAAGGAGGACCAGAAACCGGAAACCGCCACCGACGATCAGTGGCAAACCTATTCCGCTTCCTGGCTGCGTGATCTGCTGAGCCTCAGCGTCAATAACGAAAAAGAAAACGAAGCCACCCAGGCCTGGACGGGAATTCTTGTCGCTTATTCACGCGATAATGTCGCCGATTTCAACAAACAGGTCCAAGACTACCAGAGCTGGCTGAATCGGAACCGCGCCGATCTGCCACACACCAGCCTGAATAAGATCGACTTCGAAGCGTTCTACAATCACTTCGAACCCTGCTACTATGCCGCCGTGCTGTATCTGTTCGCGTTTGTGCTGGTCTGCCTCTCCTTCCTGTTCCTGCAGCGTCCACTGGGTAGTGCCGCCTTCTGGCTGATCGTGCTCACATTCGTGGTACACACGTTCGCGCTGATCGCCCGCATCTATATCTCGGGCCGTCCTCCGGTGACCAACCTCTACTCCTCTGCCGTCTTTATCGGCTGGGGTGCGGTGCTGGCGGGGATCGTGATTGAACGCATCAATCACATGGGCATTGGAAACCTGCTGGCCTCAGTCGCCGGCTTCTCAACACTGCTGATCGCACACATGCTCGCCGGTGATGGCGATACCATGGCCGTCCTGCAGGCCGTGCTTGATACTCAGTTCTGGCTCGCCACTCACGTAGTCTGCATCACCCTCGGGTACGCTGCTACTTTTGTAGCTGGTCTGCTGGGACTGTTCTATATCCTCTGGGGAACCTTAACGCCCCGCATGACAGCCGATGCAGGCAAAGAAATCATTCGCATGCTGTATGGCGTACTCTGCTTTGCCATCATCCTCAGCTTCTTCGGTACCGTACTCGGCGGTCTCTGGGCCGACGATTCCTGGGGCCGTTTCTGGGGCTGGGATCCCAAGGAAAACGGCGCACTGATTATTGTGCTCTGGAATGCCCTCGTCCTGCACGCCCGCTGGGGTGGCATGGTCAAAGATCGGGGTATGGCCATCCTCTCGATCGGCGGGAACATCGTTACCAGCTGGTCCTGGTTCGGCGTTAATGAGCTGGGCGTCGGTCTGCACTCCTACGGATTCACCGAAGGCGTACTGCTGGCACTCGGCCTGTTCATGCTCTCGCAGCTGGCCGTCATCGGTATCGGCCTGATTCCACAGCGAAAGTGGTGGAGTTTCAAACAACGCCAGGCATAAGTCACAGCGGATTTCCGTCTATGTACGCGACGGAAATCCGCCCGTCTGGCGGCCCACTTCAACAGAACCTGAGGCCAATCCCCGTAGACCCGCTGCAGTGATTTCCCCCTCTAAAACAGACCTTTCCCACTGGTTTTCACGGAAAAACCTCCTCACGCACACAGGCCTATCCCTCATTCCTTTTTGAATGAGGGATAACACTCGCACAGTATCCCTTTGTCTCTTATCCCTATCTTGACTGACGCGAATTTCGCCCATCCGATGCTGTGGTAGATCCCTCCTTAAAATCATAACTTTGCAGCGCACCACAAACGCGCGACGACAATCAGGCATGAAGACTCGAAGCTGTGAAGGGATTCCGTTTCAGAAAAGTCGACATGCTCCGCCACTACCTTGCCATCACCGTTCTGCTGATTGCCAGTCCCCCCCCGGCATCCGCTGCCTTCGATCCGTATCACCTCGGTTACGAGGAGAGTCCGGGCCGCGTCAGCTATGATGCCACCGACGAAAGCTACGATGCCGACGTCGCAGAACTGTTCGGCAAGCACGCCTGGTTCGGTCGCTTTCATCCCCACTTCGGCTACCGGCATGAGCTGGGTGATACCATCGGCCGTACCGGGGGACTCTCCTCGTTCGACCTGTTCTTTCCCGTACTGGAAGACTGCAACAGTGACTGGCTGATTTTCGTCGACGCGCAACTGCTGCTCGACGATCAGAACAATAACCTCGGCTCGAATCTCGGCGTCGGTGCCCGTCGCTACCTGCCCGGCTGGAATCAGACCCTCGGTGCTTACGTTTATCACGACACCCGCGACACCGGCCTGGCTTCGTTCCAGCAGATTTCCGGCGGTTTTGAAATCCTGGACGACCTGTTTGAAACGCGGGTCAACTGGTATGTCCCCACCGGACAGACGCAGTCACAGTGGGGCGAAGAACTGGTTCCCGGAAGCACCTTCCGGTTCGTCAATCATCAACTCTACACCGGAGCGATCACCCGGTACTATCAGAATGCACTGCTGGGGGCCGACCTGGAGACCGGCGTGCGCGTCTTCACCGGCTACAAGACGGACCTGCGTGCCTTTGGAGGCTGCTACTTCTTTCAGGCACAGAACAGCGATGCTGCCTGGGGCTGGAAATCACGCGTCGAAAGTCGCATCTCGGACCTCGTGGCCCTCAACCTCAGTCTGCAGCACGATGACATTTTCCAGACCACGGTCAACTTCGCTGTCTCCGTGCAGTGGCCCAGCCTGAGTGGTTTGAGAGACGGACCCGCCGCCGGTCTGGTCGCCCGCGATCGACTCGGGGAAACTCCCGAACGTCTCCGCAGCATTGTCGTACAGAACCGGAGTGTGGAAGATCCTAACGGAACTCCGGTCATCAATCCTGCTACCGGGAATCCCTACTACTTCACGCACGTCGCGACCGGCGGCAACAGTGATGGCTCCTACGAAGATCCTTACGCAACACTCGCCAAGGCCTTCGCCGATCCACGGACACAACAGGGCGATCTGATCGTCTATGACCATCGCGATGCCTCCGAAGCGGGCGACTTTGTGCTCGCTCAGAATACACGTGTCCTTTCGACCGGGCCTGCACAGTACATCAACACCCAGTTCGGACAGCTGCAGATTCCCGATTCGGGTTCGGGGCTGATTCCCCAGATCACCGGCAGCTTCACCATGCATCACAATACTGAAGTCACCGGCTTTAATCTGATCAACGGCAGTGGCCCTGCCATCACCGCCAATGGCGTGGGCAATGTGCTGATCTCGCAGAACACAATCAACAGTTCCTACGCAGGCAGTGCCGTATATCTGAACGGCCTGACGGGACCTGTCACCTTCAATCAAAGCCCCATCACCGCAACCAGCGGGACAGCGATCTCCATCCACAACACCAGCGCCGATGTCACCTTCACGGACAGTACCATCACAGGCACCGGCGCCAATGCCGTTGATATTCTGAACTCCGGCGGCACCATTCAGCTCGGTTCGATCACCGCAACCGGCGGAACGACTGCGGTGAATATCGACAACAGCACGGCGCACATCACAATCGACGAACTCAACAGTTCCAATGCTTCGAACAGTGCCCTGGCCGTCAATCAGCTGACTGGCAGCCTGGAAGTCAAACAGGGTACGATCGCCAACAGCGGCGTCGCCGGGGTGCAGCTGACCGATTCCACCGAGATCACGCTCCGCAACCTGACCATCAACACGCCTGCGTCCAATCCGACGGGTACTTCGATTACTGCAACAGGAACCAGCAATCTGCTGGTGACCAGCAGCGCCATCAATCATGCAGGTGCAGGCACCGCCGTCAGTCTGACCAATTCCAGTGGCACCGTCACCTTCGACCAAACCCCCATCACCAAGGACGACGGTCTCGCTGTTTCGATTACAGGCGGTAATGCGGACATCACATTCACTGACAGTGACATCACCAACACCGACGGAGAAGGGATCGACATCCAGAATGCCGGCGGTTCCATTCAACTGGGAATGATCACGACCACGAACGGAGCTGTTTCAGCAAATATCAACGGCGGTGATGCAGACATCACGATCGCAGAACTCAACAGCGACAACGCCTCCACCAGCCCACTGGTCATCAACAATCAGACCGGCAGCTTCACACTCAACGGAGGAACTTTCACCAGCATCGGAACTGCAGGCGCACAGATCACCGACTCTTCCAATGTCACCATCCAGGGTGTGACGATGCAGACCCCGACCACTTACGGGATCTATGCCCAGAATGTGAATGGGCTGAATCTCAACGGCAACACAATTATCGACGTCAGTCTGGATGGGATCTATGTGCAGAATCTCACCGGCACCAGCAGCATCAGCGGTAACACCATTCGCAGCCTGCTCAGTGCCTTCGACAACGCGATTGAAGTTTCAACTTCCGGTGATGCGAGCCTCGATATCGACAACAACATTATCTCCAGTATACTCACGATCGGCAGCAACGGGATTGATGTCACCACAGGCGCCGGCAATTCCACGATTAACATTCGCGGCAACCAGATCACCAGCGTTGCCAACGGCTTCGGCGATGCGATTCATTTCACCGGTAATTCCACCGGTACCACAAACCTGACCATCAGCGGCAACACGGTCGAAAATACGCTGGGAATCTTTGGGGATGCCATCGACGTCCGCTACAACGCCGGCTCCGCCACGACCAGTATCGTCTCCAACACCATCGATTCCGACGACCTGCTCAACCTGATGAATGGCGGCATCTATCTGAATCTGAATACCACCGGAGCCACCGAAACCTTCATCAATCAGAACATCGTCTCCGATGACGCCCTTGCAGGCCTGCTCAATGACGGGATCTTTGTCGACATCGACCGGGGCACCAACGATACCATCGTGCATGTCACGAATAATGAGCTCGGCGGTTCCACCGACATTCTGGATGACGGAATTCAGATCCGCATGGGTAACAGCGGCGTCAGCAATGTGGCCCATGTGCAGGTCAACGACAACCAGATTTACGGCCTGCTCAACTTCGGGCTCAATGTCAGCGTCGCGAATGCGAACACCATCAGCATGCAGGTCGAGGGGAATGACACCAGCCTGCTGACCACGCTCAACTTCCTCAGCGGCCTGGGAGCTACCACGAAGATTGAAGACATCAGCAATCTCTCATCCAATAACTGCAACGCAATCGTGCTCCTGCTGGGACTCGGATACTACCAGAACACAACCGACTGGCTCCTGCCATAATCCAGGCTCTCTTTGCATACTGCACAGTCTCCCACTGATTTCATAGCCGGCATACCATCTCGCCAACCGTCATCTTTTACCAGCGTTGACTGAGCCGATCTGTACAACACACAGTATCCACTTCTGATAGTCTGCAGGATTTTACCGTTCAGATCGAAAGTACTGACAGACGAATATTCCAGATAACCACCGTACTCTCTCTGGAATGGAATCCATGAAACGACTGTGCTTCGCCCTGCTGTTAGCCCTGTGTGCCACCGCCAGCCCACTCATCGCAGATACCTTCGATCCCGAACCAGCAGGCCCCGGCTTCGAAGGAGGCCAGGTCGGTGGCGATGTCAGCGAACTGTTTGGCGACTCTGCCTGGTTCGGCCGCTATCGCCCGCATGTCGGCTACCGTTACCAGGCTGGAGACACCATCGGTCGCATCGGTGGGCTTTCCTCCTTCGATGCCTTCTTCCCCGTACTGGAAGGCGATGACAGTGACTGGCTGATGTTCATCGACGCCCGCCTGCTCCTGGGTGACGACAATCACAACCTCGGCTCCAACGTGGGTCTGGGTGCCCGTCAGTATCTGCCCGAATATCAGCGGACCATCGGGGGCTATATCTACCATGACACCCGCGACGCCGGCTATGCCAACTTCGATCAGGTTTCCGGCGGTATTGAAACCCTGGGTGATATCTGGGACGCCCGCCTCAACTGGTACGTCCCCACCGGCACCACCCGCAAGCAATACGCAACCACGCACGTCAACAACGGTGGGAGCTACCAGTTCATCGGCCACTATCTGTATGGTGGCACATTCACCCGTTACTACCAGGCCGCGATGAAAGGCCTCGACATGGAAGCGGGTGCCAAATTCTACACGAATGACTACATGGACCTCCGCGCCTACGCGGGCTGGTACCACTTCCAGGCTTCCGGAAGCCCCCAGGCCTGGGGCTGGAAATCACGCGTGGAAAGCCGCATCTCGGATAAGGTTTCGCTGAACCTCAGCGTGCAGAATGACCGCGTCTTCGATACCACGGTCAACTTTTCCGTCGGCATTCAATGGCCCAGCATCACCGGCCTCCGCAACGGCCCCCGCTCCGATCTCAAAGCCTGGGATCGTCTCGGTGAAAGCCCCGAACGGCTTCGTGCCATCGTCGTCGACAACCAGGAAGTCCAGGATCCTAACGGCGGCCTGATTATCAATCCATCAACAGGGAATCCGTACTACTTTATGCACGTCGCCACCGGTGGTAACAGCGACGGTTCCTACGAAGATCCCTACGCCACCCTCGCCGCTGCCTTCGCTGATCCACGGACTCAAGCGGGCGACCTGATCGTCTACGACCACCGCGACGGTTCGGAAACCGGTAACTTCGTCCTGGCTGATAATACACAGGTCCTCTCCGAAGGACCCGCACAGTTCATCATCTCCCAGTTCGGATCGCTCCAGTTGCCCGACTACGGTACCGGCATTAACCCGGACATCACGGGTAGCTTCACTCTGAATAACCGCAGCGTGCTGTCCGGGTTTGATATCACCACCACTGGTGCTGGTTCTTCGATTATTGCCAATGGCGTGGGGAACCTGATGGTCTCGAACAATACGATCAATCATAACGGAGCTGGTACGGCTATCAGCCTGACTAATTTAACAGGCCCCGCCACATTCGACCAAACCCCCCTCACAAAAACGGGTGGTCTGGGCGTGTCAATTACGGGGAGTTCAAAATGCGGCTGATGTGACCTTTACCAACAGCTCCATTACGAATAACAACGGTAATGCGGTCGTCATTGCAAATTCTGGCGGAACCATTCAGTTCGGCCAAATTACAACAACCAATGGATCGACGGCCGTTGATATCGACGACAGCTCAGCGAATATCACAATCGCCGAGTTGAACACCAGCAACACCACTCTGGCACCACTGGATATCAATAATGTCACGGGGAGCGTCACACTCAACGGGGGGACACTCAATAACAGTGGGTTCTCAGGCGTCCAAATCGTCAACTCGAATAATATCACCATCAAAAACACCACGATCAATTCACCAACTACTTATGGTATCAACGGGGTGAATGTCAACAACTTCAATTTCTCTTCCAATACGATCAACAATGCCGACTCTGATGGCATTTCGGTGAGTGGTAGTGGAAACGGTACCATCAGTGGCAACACGATCAGAAGTATTGTAACTGCCTTTAGCACAGGTATAGACGTCACCCTCAATGGAAATGCGAACGTTGACATCGACAACAATACCATTACCAGTGTGATTGCGCTTGCCGGTTCGGGAATTGAAGTCACAGCCAGTTCCGGGGATGTGACGACACGCATCAGAGGCAACCAGATTACCAGTTTCGTGGACGCCTTCGGAAATGGGATTGATTTTACCAGTAACTCAACCGGCGCGGTAAATACCACGATTACCGGTAACACCATCACCAACACGGTGGGCGGCTTCGGGGATGCCATTACCTACCACGGTACCGCCAATGGTGTGATGACGACGAACATTTCCAACAACACGATCAACAATACCGCGGGGACTCTTTGGAAATGCGATCAACGTCATTTACGATGATGGTTCTGCCACGACGACGATTTCGCAGAACACGATCGACTCAGACGATGTCGGAAATCTGTTTGGAACCAGCATCTATCTCAACCTGAATACAACAGGGACCACGACTTCTTATATCACAGAGAACATTATCTCTGATGACAATAATGCGGCCCTGTTTACAGACGGGATTGCCGTGGACATTGATCGGGGTGCAAACAACACTCTCTTCATCAATAAAAACAAGATTGCTCAATACGGGGGAGTCTTTGATGACGGCATCGAGATCGTGGCGGACACAATATCTGGCGCTTCTGCCAACGTCCAGATCCACGACAACATCCTCAACGGCAGCGCCGGGATTGGCGGACGAGGACTTGATGTCTTCACCTCGTTTGGATCGAATTCGCTTCTGCTGGATGTAATGGGGAACAACACCGATACATCTCTGTACTTCGAAGCCGTGCTGGGGGGAACGATTCTTGTTGAGGATCTGCCGAACCTGCAGATCAATAATAACGGCGCCTCAATCACGACCATCGGAAATGTGCAGAATGCCCCATAACAACCGGCAATTCCTGCTGAAACTTCGGCTGCATGCAAGACTGATTCCCTGCTGAAAGGCATTCACAATTGTACCAGCACTGATACGTCACAACGCTCAGCCACCGCCCATTGCCCCCAGTTTAACCAACCGGAACAACTGTCAGGAACCGTATACGTTTGACGCATCCTGATTGAAGCCCCTGTAGCCTCTCGTCGAAAAAAACTTCAACGGTTTTGATTTAGACGAGAGCATCTACGGGATAGATTCCATGAAGCGGGCCTGGCTGGGATTATTCACATTCTTCTGCTTACCACTAACCTTACTGGCAAGCACACAGGAGACCGCTCCTGCGCCGCAGTCAGAAAACGTACAGGCAGACGTCGCGGAACTCTTTGGGGATGCCGGCTGGTTTGGACGCTACCATCCCCATTTCGGCTATCGCTACCAGGCCGGTGATACCATTGGACGCATCGGCGGACTCTCATCCTTTGACGGCTTCCTCCCTCTTTTCGAAGGTGAAGACAGTAACTCGCTGTTCTTCCTCGACGCCCGACTTCTGATCGACTCCGACAGCACGAACCTCGGCTCTAACGTCGGCTTTGGTGCCCGCCGCTATCTTCCCGAATGGGAACACACCGTCGGTGCTTACCTCTACTACGATACACGGAACTCCGGCTACGCGAACTTCAGCCAGGTCTCAGGTGGTGCCGAACTCATCGGCGATTTCTGGGAAGGCCGCCTCAACTGGTATGTCCCCACAGGCACTCGGCGGAAGCAGTGGGGCTCCAGCCTCTCTGGTACAGGCAACTATTATTTCTCCGGCCACTACCTCTACGGGGGGAACGCTCACCCGCTTTTACCAGGCCGCGATGACCGGCGTCGACATGGAAGCCGGCCGCAGAGTTCTCACCGATTTCAATACCGACGTCCGTGCCTTCGCCGGCTGGTACCACTTTCAGCGCAAGGCAGTCAACAGGCCTGGGGCTGGAAGTCCCGCATTGAAAGCCGCATCAACGACCAGGTCGCCCTCAACCTCAGCGTCCAGAACGACCGCGTCTTCGATACCACCGTCAACTTCTCCGTCTCCTTCCAGTGGCCCAGCATCACCGGACTCAAAAACGGTCCCCGCATGGACCTCACCGCCCGTGATCGTCTCGGCGAAAGCCCCGAACGACTTCGCGCCATCGTCGTCGATAATCAGGAACACGCCAGCGCCAGTAATACACTCATTCGTAATCCCGCCACCGGCAATCCCTACTACTTCATGCACGTCGCCGCGGGGGGCAACAGCGATGGCTCTTTTGAAGATCCCTACGAAACACTCACCAAAGCGTTTAACGACACACGCACCCAGGCAGGTGATCTGATCGTCTTCGATCATCGCAGCACTTCCGAAACCGGCGACTTCATCCTCGCCCCCGGTACACAGGTGATGTCTTCAGGCCCCGCCCAGTTCATCAACACCCAGTTTGGTCAGCAGATGCTACCCGGTTCCAACACCGGACTCTTCCCGCAGATCAACGGCAGCTTTACCATGAATGATCGCACCCTGCTCTCCGGCTTCCGGATTGTCACAATTGACGAAAGCCCCTCCATCAGGGCCGACGGGGCGCAGCAGATCACAATTACCCACAACACAATCACCAACGATGCCAATAACGGCATCTTCCTGAAAAACGCACGCGACATCTTCATCCGCAACAACACGCTGCAAGCTATCGATGACGACATGATTGAAATCGTCACCAGTTCCGGCCAGTTCGTTATCGCGGATAACACCCTCAGAAGCCTGGCCAGCGACGCAGGACCGGCCGTCTTCGGCGACGCCATTTCCATCTCCGTCAATGACGACGCCCAGATCGACATCGATCGCAACACGATCACCAGCGAAGTCCAGGGCTCCGACTACGGCATCAATATCACCGCCAACGCCGGCGATATTACCACCCGCATCCGCGACAATATCATTACCGGCTTCGACTTCTCTCTCGCGGGAGGCATCAAGTATCAGGGCAACTCGACTGGCACCGCACACACCACAATCTCAGGCAATACCATCTTTAATGACGACGGTCCGCTCACGGGATCTGGCGTCTTTAACGGCATCCAGGTCAGTCATCTGAACGGTTCTGCGACGACGGACATCATCGACAATAAAATTGTTACTAACGACCATGCGACACTCGGCAGGGCGATCTGGCTCGAACTGCAGACCGCAGGAGCCACTACTACCAACGTCAGCCAGAACCTGATCTCGGATCCCGATGATTCAGAAGTCTTCGCCTATGGCTTCATCGCCGACATCGGTCTGGGCACCAGCCACGACATTTTCCTCACGGACAACACCTTCGGCCCCAACCAGTACAATCTGCGCGCCGACGTAAAATCTGGAGCAGCAGCCCGGATGCGCATCAATCAGAACAACTTCACCAACAGTGCGAATACCGCCGAAGACCTGCTGATCTACTCTGAAGATTCCGGCTCCGAACTCTGTATGGAGATTTTAAACAACACCGCGTATCATCTGTTTGAATTCAGCACCAACTTCGGGGGGGTTATTAAAATCGAAGATCTGCCGAACCTCTCGACGAACAACAACAACGTCCCTGTAATCACTACTGGAAATGTCATCAATATCGCGGACTGCTTCCCGTAGAATTATCGCTTCCGACAGGCCCGCGATCAAATGTCGTAATACATCGCGAATTCAAAGGGATGAGGACGCTCACGCAGAGCGGCCACTTCGTGGCTGGTCTTATACCAGATCCAGGTATCGATCACGTCTTCAGTGAAGACATCACCCACCAGCAGGAACTTGTGGTCGTCGCGTAAAGCCTGCAACGACTCTTCCAGCGAAACCGGAACTCCCGGCAGTTCGGCCAGTTCATCGGGTTTCAGATCATAGATGTCTTTTTCCAGCGGATGCCCTGGATCGATCTTGTTCTGAATCCCGTCCAGCATCGCCATCAGTACTGCCGACATCGCCAGGTACGGATTCGAAGACGAATCGGGACAGCGGAATTCAAACCGCTTGTTTTCCGGATGCGGACTGTGGACCGGAATCCGGATTGCCGCCGATCGGTTGCGGTAACTGTAAGTCAGATTGATCGGTGCTTCAAAACCGGAGATCAGACGTTTGTAGCTGTTCGTCGTAGGACAGCAGAACGCAAACAACGCAGGAGCATGTTTGAGAATTCCGCCCATCGCATACATCCCCAGTTCGCTGAGCCCCCGTAACGGGACCCCGCAAACAAAGGCTTGCCCTCTTTCCAGAGTGACATATGCAGATGCAGACCCGAGCCGTTGTCGTTCCACAACGGTTTCGGCATGAACGTGGCTGATTTGCCATACTTGGCCGCCACGTTCTTCACAATATATTTGTACCGCAGCAGGTTGTCCGCCGTCTTCAGCAGCGGTGCGTATTTCATGTCAATTTCGCACTGACCGCCGGTCGCCACTTCGTGGTGCTGGGCCTCCACATCGACACCGCAATCCATCAGTGCCAGCATCATTTCGGTACGGGCTTCCTGTAATGTGTCAGCCGGGGGTACCGGGAAGTAACCCTCTTTGTGTCGGAATCTTGTAACCGGCGTTGGGACCACTGCCCGCCTTACCCCGGTTCCACTGCCCTTCGATACTGTCCACATGGTAATAGCATTCGTGCTCATTCTGGTCAAAACGGACATCATCGAAGATGAAGAACTCCGCTTCGGGGCCAAAATTGGCTACATCCGCGATTTTTGTGGACCGCATGTAGCTTTCTGCTTTTCGGGCAACATTGCGCGGATCTTTGGCATAATCCTCGCGCGTGATCGGGTCCTGGATGTTACAGGTCATCACCAGCGTATTAGGCATGAAGGGATCAACAAAGGCGGTATCCGGCTGCGGAACAACCAGCATGTCGCTTTCGTTAATCGCTTTCCAGCCCCGCATCGAAGAGCCATCAAAGCCGAAACCGTCTTCGAAGCTCTTTTCTACTAAGATCTTAGCAGGAATCGTAAAATGTTTTTGTGTCCCGGGAAAATCCATAAACCGCAGGTCAATGGCCTGAATTTCCCGTTCACGACAGAGGGCGAGCACTTCCCGAGGAGTCATCGTTGTATCCTGATTCAAGTAAGTCATTCATCGAAGATTCTATGTGATTACTGAATAACTTAATAATGCAAAACATATACCATTCCCGAAATTTGCACAATAATCAGGCACATGGGAAATCATGTACACTCACCCGCATCCCTCGTGGCGAGGGTTAACCCTTACGACCCGCATAGTCCGTCACCAGAGAATTGATCTCACTCTGATACGTCTCCTCCCCTTCCCACAGGATCCCGGGCAGCAGATCCCCGAACGCATTCAGCTCCAAAATCAGTGCCTGACGAAATCCGGGGTCAGCAGCAGATCAACGTCCTGGAAACTCTCCGGATAAACACCCGCTGCCTGCTCACAGACTTCCATCAACGCACGCCACCGCTCGGGACCGAGAAGCTCCTGCAGCCGCTCACCATCGCCTCGCCGGTTCCCCAGGTGCAGATTTGTCAGCGGGCTCCGACTCTCCCGCACCACAGTGTGCCGGGCCTGACCAGCGATCACCACCACTCGCAGATCAAACGTCCTGCCATGACTGAGCGCCGCTTTGGGCATCCACCGCTCCACATGCACTCTTTCCCGGCACAGTTCGTCGATCAGCGTGCGAATTTCTTTCAGATCGGTGTACCGTCGGACCTTCAGGGAATTATAGAGTCGCGTCTGCCCGTCCTGATTCACCAGCTCCGTAGAGGTGATCGCTTCGATCCGGCGGGAATTTTGATGCAGCGCCACCACACCCGATGCGGAAGAAGCATGCGCCAGCTTGAGAAAAACACGACGCTCATTCCGCTGTTGCATGATGGTTAGCAATTCCTCAAACGTATGAACTCCCGGAAACGCCTCGGGAACCGCGCACCCCGCCTCCCTGCACCGGGCATGACAGGCCCGTTTATCAAACAGCTCCCGAATATCAGCCGGCGGATTCAACAGTCTGATGGATGCTATCCCCGACAGACACTTACCGATTTGAATCAGCAGGCTGCAATAGCCCATGTACCACTGTCGCGGATGCAGAATCAAACCGTGGTCGTACTCCAGCCTCTCGATCTGATGCAAAGACAGAAAGGGGGGTCCTTCCACTTCGGCGGCAGCCACACCTCGGGCCAGCAGTCCTTTTTCGACGGCGAAGTTTTCTCCGGGAGACTCGATCCGCACAATGTCGCCCGGTCGAATGATATCCCGGAGACAATCTACGTCTTGCAGCAGACGTTCATACGAAACGACACGGGCCGCGGGTTGCCCCTGTGATTCCAGGGCCTGTTGAAACAGGTGGACCCTTCGATTCTCCGGGTTACCAATAATGACGAACTGAGAAGACATCGAACCGATTCAAAATCCCTTATTCAGAGACCGCACAGTAACGTTCCATTTCGCCATCGTACTCATCCGGCTCCTGCTGATCGTCAACATCGACTTCAATCTCCAACTCACTCAGCTTTTTGCACATCTCATCGCTCAGATAATGAAAATGCAGATCCAGCTTTTTCAACTGATTCAACCGATTGCAGTCCAGCAGGGCCTGGGCTCCCTCATCGCTCAGGGTCCCCAGTGACAGATCGACCACCTCGACCTGGTTCAGAATCGGTGCCGCTGCGATCGCCTTGGCAATCTCATCCGAGAACATGCTGTTCCGCAGTCCCAGATACTTCAATTTGGGAAACAGGGCGCCCGGTCAACAACGGCTCCACGTCGGCAATGCTGGCATCTCCACCATACTCGTCCGTCCCCAGCCACAGCTCCAGATGTTCCAGTTCCGGGAGAACGGCTGCAGTCACTTCCTGAACGACATCCGCTCCCAGTCCCCCCGCTTCGATAATCAGTGTTTTCAAATGCTCGTGATTCACCCGGCCCAGGCTGAGGTCGTTCGCTCCCCGGATACGCAACTCCTCCAGCTGGGGAAACGATCTGAGCAGCGGTGACAGATCGGCCTGGCCGATCCAGGAGATTTCGCTTTCTTCAAATGTGATGTCACCAAAAAACAGGTGCCGCAATCCGGTCAGCAGATCACTGGAATCCAGCAGCTGATCGACGACGGTCTCTGCCCCGGATCCTTCGTAGGCACCATCCCAGCAGCCGATCACCAGTGCAGTGACATTGCCGATCTGAGGATGACTCAGATACTTCTCCAGCAGATCGGAAAATTTCATCCCCTGCTGTTCCCGCTCGTATCCCAGCGTGAGTCGATAGGCCACGCCCGACGCATCCTGAATACCCGTTTCCGGATCGAATTCCCTGACAGGCAAGCCCCCGAATTCATCCACATGAGAATCGATGGTCATTGAAAGCTCCTCATAGTACGGCTGGTGACGAATTGACATCCTCTCCCGAACACTTATACAATAGAACAGTTCAACAATGCAATCCTCTGCAACTGGAAATTCACAGGGTCTTCACCTCGGCATGAGGGGCTCAGGGATCATCTTTCTCAAACACACAAAGGCGGCCTTCGCGGAATCCCATGCTCCCCAATGCAGATATCAAAGCCATCCTGTTTGACCTCGATAACACGCTCCTCGATCGCAGTGCAGCGGTGCGTCGCTATTTCACACAGCTCCTGCAGGATGCGTCCCCGCCCCTGCCCGAGGATGAATTCGAACTCACGCTGTTAACCATCCTGGCCCGCGACCGACTGGGCTACGAAGACCGCGCCGCATTCTTTGACTGGGCCGCCACGACCTGTTTTCCTGACTGGACTCCGGCCGAACTCTGGTCAGATTTCCGGGAGAAACTGCCCCGGATGATCGAACCCGATCCGCTCTGCCTGGAACTCCTGCAACGACTGCAACCGCACTACGCGCTGGCCGTCATCACCAACGGTTCCGCAGAACTCCAGCGCGCGAAAATCGAAGCCGCCGGCATCGATCAACTGATTGATCACATCTGGATCTCTGAAGAAACGGGCGCAGCCAAACCGGATCGAGCCATCTTTGCACAGGCGTTAGCGGCACTGGGAGTCACTCCCCAGCAGGCCCTGTTCGTCGGCGATCATCCACATCAGGACATCTCCGGTGCCCGGCAGATCGGTATGCACACCTGCTGGATGCAACTGGACCGCACATTCCCCGGGGAATTCCCCGAGCCGCACTGCCAGATTTCTTCACTCGATTCGCTACAATGCCTGGTACCATGATTGATGCACGCGCCCTGCCTGGGCACACACGACATCCTGATGCTGACCCTCGATTCGCTCCGCTTCGATGTCGCAACCCGTGCGCTGCAACAGGGACTGACCCCCAACCTGGCCCGTCTGCTCCCCGAGACCGGCTGGGAACGCAGACATTCGCCTGGCAACTTCACCTATGCCGCTCACCAGGCCTTTTTCGCCGGGTTCCTCCCGACTCCCGTGACACCGGGCAAACATCCGCGACTGTTCGCCCTCGAATTTCCCGGCAGTGAAACCATCGCCCCAGAGACCTGTGTCTTTTCCTCAGACAACATCGTTACCGGACTCGCAGCACAGGGTTACCACACGCTCTGTATCGGCGGCGTCGGCTTCTTCAACAAACAGAGTCCGCTGGGCAATGTCCTGCCCGGACTGTTCCAGGAAAGCCACTGGTATCCGTCCTTCGGGGTGACCGACCGGCACTCCACCCGGCACCAGGTCGATTTCACTCTCGAACGACTCCAGCAGCTTCCGGCTGAACAACGTCTCTTTCTGTTTCTCAACGTTTCAGCCACGCATCAGCCCTGTTGTATTTTTATAGAAGGTGCACTTGCGGATTCCGTTGACACCCAGATCGCAGCCCTCGCCTATGCCGACGCACAACTCAGTCCCCTGATCACAGCCCTGCAACAGCGGGCTCCGCTACTCTGTATCATCTGCTCCGACCATGGAACCACCTTCGGCGAAGACGGCTACCAGGGACACCGACTCGCACATCCACTGGTCTGGGATGTCCCCTATCTCGAATGCCTGCTCCCCCAGACCGGAGGTCCGGCATGAGCCATCTGCAAACACTGCTCGCGGAAACGCCCTACCTCGCCTACAGCTACGCGTATCCGCACAAGTCCGCTTATCGCCCGTTCGCGCGACCGCTGCCCCTCCGGCAGATCTGGGAACCGGAAGACCGCACAGATTTATCACTGTATCTACATCTTCCCTTTTGTGAATACCGCTGCGGTTTCTGCAACCTGTTTACCCTCTCGAATCCCCAGGACGATCTCGCAGCTCAATATCTGCAGCAACTCCGCATCGAGGCCCGGCAGGTTCGCGATCAACTCCCCGACTTCCATTTTTCTCAGCTCGCGATCGGGGGCGGCACTCCCACATATCTCGAGCCGGATGAACTCGCACAGCTGTTTGACATTCTTCAGAAAGAACTGAGTACCAGCCCGGCACAGCTCCCCTGCAGCCTCGAAGCTTCCCCCGCGACATTAACAGCAGAAAAAGTAGCATTGATCCACGATCAGGGAATCGACCGCCTCTCTCTCGGCATCCAGTCATTTGACGAACAGGAGGCCCTCAGCATCGGTCGTCCGCAGAAACGACGTGAAATTGTTGAGGCGCTGGAACTGGTTCGCAATGTCGGCATTCCCACACTGAACCTCGACCTGATCTACGGTGCCGACGGACAGACGGTCGACAGTTTTCGCGACTCGCTTCAGCAGGCACTCGCCTTCCAGCCGGAAGAACTCTACCTCTATCCCCTGTATGTCCGCCCGCTCACCGGCCTGGGACGCAAACAACAGCAGTGGGACGACCATCGGCTGACACTCTACCGCGCCGGCAGGGACTTCCTGCTCGAACGCGGCTACACGCAACACTCTCTCCGCATGTTTCGCCGGACAGACGCGATCCAGCCTCACGACACACAGTACTGCTGTCAGACCGATGGCATGATCGGCCTGGGCTGCGGCGCCCGCTCCTATACCAGCCGCATTCACTACTCCAGCGAATACGCGGTCGGCCGCAGTGGTGTGGCAGCCATCATCGCACATTATCTCGAACAGGAACCGGAGTCCTTCGCCTCGGCCCACTATGGAGTGGAACTGGATCGAGAGGAACAGCAACGGCGGTTTCTGATCATGTCGCTTCTGCAGACGACCGGCCTCTCCCGCGACTTCTACTCCCGGACCTTCGGCGGAGATGTCCTCAACCATTTCCCCGATCTGCGGGAACTGAAAGAACACGGGCTCGCACGAATCACCGCGGATACGATCATTCTCACCCCCGCCGGTCTCGAACGATCGGACACCATCGGCCCCTGGCTCTACTCGGAACAGGTCCTGCAGCGTATGGAGACGTTTCAATGTCACTGAAACTCAGCATCCTCTATCGCGGTCCACTCTCCAGTTGTAACTATGACTGTCATTACTGCCCTTTCGCCAAGCGCCACGAAACCGCCGCGGAACTGAAAACCGACCGACTCGCCCTCGAACGCCTGGTGGACTGGGTCAAAGGCCGCCACGAAGATTCGCTCTCCCTGTTCTTTACCCCCTGGGGAGAAGCGCTCACCCGTCGCTGGTATCAATCAGCCATCTGTGAACTGACCCACCTCCCTCAGATTGAGAAAGTCGCCGCCCAGACCAATCTCTCATACGATCTACAATGGATTGAAAATGCCAACGTCTCACGGCTCGCACTCTGGTGTACCTTTCACCCCTCGCAGACAACGCGGTCCCGCTTTCTCTCACAGTCACGCAGACTGACCGAGCTCGGTGTGGCACACAGCGTCGGTGCAGTCGGGCTCCCCGATGATCTGCCCGAGATCGAACGGCTGCGTGCAGAACTTCCCGACAATATCTATCTCTGGGTCAACGCTGCCAAAAGTTCCGGCGTGGATTATCGCGGCGAGTTACTGGATCGCTTCACGGCCATCGACCCGCTGTTTCAGCTCAACACCCAATATCATGCGAGCCTCGGACGCAGCTGCCGGTGCGGATCCAGTGTGATTTCGGTCGACGGGGCCGGCGACATCTATCGCTGCCACTTCATCAGACAGCCACTGGGAAACATTTATGAACCCGGCTTTGCAGACACACTCGTTGATCGCCCCTGTTCAAACCAGACCTGTGGCTGTCACATCGGCTATGTACACATGGACGAACTGCAACTTTACCCGGTCTTTGGGAGCGGTGTTCTGGAACGCATCCCCGCGGAATTTGAGCAGCGTCCGGCAAAATAACTTTCCGTGCAGTTCGTAAGTCGTTAAACAAAGCACAGGACGGCATGAATCTTAAAAACTTCACACACGCTTCACAGTCCCACGCTTTACAAACCCGGACCGCCTGCCCCTATAATATTGTACTACCCGCCCATACTTCTTAGTCCGATTTCAACCGCTACAACACGACTTGAGGGAACTATGAAACGCGCTGCTGTATCCAGCCTGTTCGCGCTGACTTTACTTGCAATCTGCTTACCCGTCTCCGCCAAAAAACCGGAGGCAGATCATATACGCAAGCTCCAGACCGAAGCCATTCGTAACAAGAAAAGCCCCGTCGCACACTGGGGGCTCGAACCCGAAAAATATATCCAATGGTCCAACCATTCGCTGCGGCTGATTCCCGTCTACACCTTCGGCACCAAAGACGCCGGCCAGGGCATTGATCTCAATTCTTACACCGGTGTGAACAGCCCCTATCGCGATTCGAAAAAGCTGGAAGCCATTTATGGTTACTCTCCCGCCAACACTGTAAATCCCAAGGCAGACTACCTGGACCAGACCAACCTCTACAACATCCAGGAAGCAGCTCTGAAAGCAGGTAAGAAGAACATCATTCTCTTCGTCTTTGACGGCATGGACTGGCAGACCACCAAGGCTGCTGCCCTGTATTACTCCAAGGGTGACAAGTACAAAGGTGGACGCGGCACTGGTCTCCTCTTCCAGGATTACCCTGCTGCAGGCACCTCGCAGTTCGGCTACATGGTGACTGCTCCTCATAATGCCGCCACCAATGTGGATGTTGATAAGCAGACCGTACTCAATCCGGGCGGTACAATTCGGGGTGGCTATAATGCGGAAAAAGGAGGCCCTAACCCCTGGACTCCTGGCAATGACATCAAATATCTGATCAGCAGTCCCAGCAACAATTACGGAGAGCACGCCTATCCGGACTCGGCAAACACCGCCACTTCGATGACCGCGGGAATCAAGTCCTACAACAATGCCATCAACGTCGATCCCACCGGCGCCCCGGTGATGACAATCGCCCACCAGGCACAGTTGGACGGCTATTCTGTCGGCGTCGTCACCAGTGTCCCGATTACGCACGCCACTCCCGCTGCCGCCTACGCACACAACGTCAGCCGCAACGATTACCAGGACCTGGCCGCGACCTCGCGGCGACGGGGGGGGGGGTAGGACAGACTTCCATCTCACATCCCGAAAAACCGCTCCCCGGTCTCGATGTCGTGCTTGGCGGCGGAGATGGCACCAAAGCCAAACCGTCAGGCAGCAAGTCACATGGCAAAAAACTTCGTGCCCGGCTGGAAATATATCGCCGAAGAAACCATCAAGCAGGCCGATGTCAAAAACGGTGGAAAATACACCGTCGCTCTTCGAACGGATGGCGTGGAAGGGAAAGCCGGTCTCCAGAAAGCAACTCAGGCCGCCATCAAGAACAAGACCCGCCTGCTGGGTGTTTACGGCGTCGGGGCTCATGCAGCTCACCTCCCCTTCCAGACTGCAGACGGCGATTACCAGCCCGCGCCCGGCAAGACAAGCGCCGAAAAATACTCAGCTGCCGACATCAAAGAAAACCCCACCCTGGCCGATATGACCGAGTCAGCCCTCGATGTGCTCAGCCAGAACAAAAAAGGATTCTGGCTGATGGTCGAAGCCGGCGATGTCGACTGGGCCAACCAAGATAACAATCTCGACAACTCCATCGGCGCTGTCAAAAGCGGGAGCCGCCTTCAAAGTCATCACTGACTGGGTCGAAAAGAACAGCAACTGGAACGACACCGTCGTCATCCTCACCGCCGATCATGGGCACTACCTGCACATCGATCAGCTCGAGGCCCTGATTCCCAGTGCGAAAAACAGAAGTAACGCAGGCCGGGCTTCAGTTCGCCTGCAACTTCGGCAGTGTTGGCTGCAGCACGCTGGTATCGAGCATCGCTCGCACCAGCTTCTGCGCCACCGGCCCCGCCACACGACTCCCCGAACCGCCATGCTCGATCACCACGGCAAATGCGTACTTCGGTCGGTCTGCCGGCACAAACCCGGCAAACCACGCATGGTCGTTTTTGCCACCCCCGGTTTCTGCCGTCCCCGTTTTACCGGCAATCGTAACTTCCTTGAGACGCACCGTTTTATAACCGGTCCCCCGCGGATGCGCGACCACCTCAATCAGACCTTCCCGCACCCGTTCCAGCGTGCCGGGATGAATACCACTCACGTAACGTCGCGGATACGAAATCATCTGTCGCGTTGTCGTGGATGATTCCGCGGAAGGCACCACGCTATGTGCTAAATGAGGCACGACCATTTCCCCGTCATTGGCCACCACCGCCATCAGCCGCGCAATCTGCAGGGGCGTCACCGTGAGCCGCGACTGACCGATGGCCATGCCCAGCGTGTCTCCAGGATACCAGGGCGATTTCTTCTCAGACTTAGGCGGTGAGGATCAGGCAGATGACCGCCCCGCTCTCCCGGGATATCAATCCCGGTCGGCTTGCCGAATCCGAGTTGATCGGCCCAGTGATGAATCGCCTCCGGTCCCATCGTCCGGGCCGCCTGGAAGAAATAGACGTTACAAGATTCCCGCAACGCCCGCGTCAAAGTCAGTTCATTATGCCCCACGCCATAATGTCGGTAGATATAGTCACGATGCCGATCGGGACGATCCAGATACCCGCGACAGATAAAAGGTTCATCAGGGTCTACCTTACCACTTTCCATGAGGGCAATCGAAGTCAGCTTGCCTGAATGTCGAACCGGGGGGCAACATCATCTGTGTCGCCCGGGGAAACAATGGTCGTCGCGGATCATTCAATACAGCCTGCCACTCTTCAGGGGTCGGATGCAGCAGCAGATTCAAATCGTACCGCGGCGCGGAAGCCGTCGCCACGATCGCCCCGGTACGAACATCAAGCACGACAATACACCCGCCAGCCGCAGGGTCGGTCTGTACCGCAGGTTGCTCCTCGGTCCCCACGCGTAGTTCCTGCAGTGATTCATCCAGCAAGTCCTGCACCTGGTCCTGCAGCCCCGTGTTCAAAGTCAGCACTACGTCATCGCCTGATTTCGGCTCGCGGATAATTTCGGTACGGATAATCTCCCCCTGTCGGTTCCGAACCACTTTTTTCAAGCCTCGCAGGCCGCGCAGGTATCGGTCGTAGGTTCGCTCGACCCCCATCTTGCCGATCCGGTCGCCTTCCTTGTAATCCAGTGGATCTCCCTCAGGAAACCGCTGCTGCCGAGACTTCAAAGTCTTCTCATCGATTCGATGCCGAATCCCAATCTCGTGGGGTGCCAGCGTTTTCTGTGGATATTCTCGCAATGTCGCCACCTGGATATGTATGCCCGGAAACCGCTCCGGATGTGCCGAGATGGCCAGCGCGATCTCCCGGGGAATCCCGGAAGCCAGCGTGTGATAATCCAGCTCTTCCCGCACCACAATCCGCTCACGCCGTGGTCGACGCGGGGGCCGCGTTAAGGCATCTTTGAACAACGTCCAGAATTTTTGCAGCTGATCCTGCTCTGCTGAGGCCTGCGTTTCCACATCAGAATCGTCGGACGAACTCGCCCCTTCCTTTTGAGAGGCACGCTCATTCACACTTTCGATAATCGTCTCAACGCGTTGTTGTACGTCCCTGCATGAGGTCTGCAGTTCCTCAGGGCTGGTCTTCATCACCTGTGCCAGTTCGTCCCATAACTGCTGTCGTCGCGCCAGCACTTTCTCTTGCGCCGCCTCAACCTTCTCCCGGTTGCGGCGTTCCACCGGTTCGAGCAGCGTCAACGCCTGCTGTTTGAGCCACCTCGGATTCGGCGGCTCTTCCAGCCAACGGTAATGAGCCTGCAGGTCGAAACGTTCGACATCGAGTGCCAGCACGCGACCATCAATGGAAACGATCCGCCCGTCACGACTCGGTATGCTTTCGAAGGATTCCGTCGTTTTTCCGAACTGCGAATAAAAGTGTTCCGCATTCATCATCTGAATGAACAGCAACCGCCCGCTGACCGCCAGCAGGGGGACCACCAGAATCAACCCCAGCAGAAACACGCGAACGCCGGGCAGACGATCCACCTGAAACGACTGGCCCGCGGCCTCGTTTTCCAGTGTCATATGATCATTGCCGAGACGGTTTCGCATCAGACAATCAGTTCCTCAAGTCCCCTGTCAGGGACATTCATCAATGAGAATAGCGAGAGGTGTAAGCACGTGTTCCCGAAAGCGAGGAACCACCGGACACAGGCAACAGTGCCTTCCCGATCTTGCACAGCAGCAAAACAGACAGTCCCACCGCGGACGAATAGAGCGCATTCCCTGCAGAGACAGGCAGCAGACTCGTCAACGTCTCCACAGCAGGCAAGCTCCCCTGGTTCACAATCTGAAACAGCACATCAAAGGCCAGTGCCATGGTGGTGAAGACTGACGCACGACTCACAAGTGATCGCAGTTCGAAGTGCAACCTGAATACGATAGACAAACCAGCAGAGCGCGGTCACCACCAGCACACCCGTTCCCGGATGGGCATCATCAAAGGTTTCACAGATGATGCCGACCAGAATCGCCCAGAAAAACACCTGCGCATCCCGTAACCAGAACAGCGCCAGGCAGAGCACGACCAGCGGCAGATTGGGACGGCTGCCCGCCACAATCATTTCGGACGCCAGCCCGACCTGGGCAATCACTGCCAGATAACAGAGCAGCAGTAAGCTGAAGAATTTCAACGTCGATTCCTTTCTCAGTTCGCCAGCATCCGTCGCGGATTGATAATCTGTCGCAGCACACTCACCTGGCGTACTTCAGACAGCTTTACCGCCGGTTCCACAACGATCTTCCAGTACGGTGCCCCACGGGGGAGCTCGGCTTCGATCACCCGACCGTAATACATCGGCTGCCCCAGCGTCGACTGCATGCTCAGGGGAAGTTCACGATCGACTTCCCCCGTGTAGACTTCCTGCCCGACCTGGATCGATTCGGTCGGCGGGATCTGTAACAGTTCACATTTTCCTTCACCGCGTCCCACCAGGATCCCATCTGTCCCCAGTTGCAGCCCCTGTTTGGTCTTGCGGGCAATCCGGGCTGAGCCACGATAGTTCACCGACGTAATCGGAATCAGCGTACTCGTCCACTTGCCGACTTCGCTGATCTTGCCAATCACCGCCTGTCCCGCATAAAGCGAGTAGCCTGCTTTCACACCCTGCGTCGTTCCCTGATCGATCACAGGCAGATCCGGACTGCAGCACAAATGAAGATTCTAATACGCCCTGCGCACCGCCCTGATTCAACAACCGCCCTTCTCTCAGGAGCGCAATCGATGCTTCTCCCAGAACGTTGGCTTCAATCAGATCGGGAACCAGCAAACGGTCACTCTTGTGGGTGTCGTAATCGGGAGCCCCCGTACGCCTGAGTTGAGCCAGTTCCTCAGCCAGCCGCAGCCGTTCCAGTGCAAGCCGACGGTTCTCTTCTTCCACTGCCGCGAGTTCGCGTTCCAGTTGTTCCACTCGACCATCAGGTACATTCGTTTTGACTTCCGGGACATCCCGTTTCTTCAAAGTCTGTACCAGCGATAAGCCGGGACGCACCGCATCCCGAACCAGGTTCGACAGTCGGCTGGAGTACTCCTGCGGAACAAAGTACAGACCGACCCCGATGGTCACCGCCAGGAGGACCAGCTTGATCTCTGCTGATCGGGATTCGCGTTTCATCGATCCGGGCCCGTCCTTTTAAAAGTCACCTTCGCCATTATCAAAGGCATGCCGCCACTGGCTCAGATGTTCCAGGCAGATCGCCGTTCCGCGGGCCACGGTCCGCAGTGGATCCTCATCCACCCGCACCGGAATCCCCAGCTGTTCGCTCATGTAATATTCCAGTCCCCGCAACAGGGCACCACCGCCCGTGAGGACCATGCCGTTATCCGCGAGATCCGCCACGAGTTCCGGCTTGCACTGTTCGATGGTCTGTTTACAGCAGTTCAGAATCGATTCCAGCGGGCCATGCAACGCATCGCGTAATTCTTCGCTGGTCACAATCGCTTTCCGCGGAATACTGCTGATCGTGTCCAGTCCCTTGACCTCACCCGTCAATTCCTGCTCCAGCGGATAAGCACTGCCCAGCTCCAGCTTCAGATCCTCGGCGGTCTGCACGCCGATCCGCAACGAGAAATGCTGCTTCATGTATTCCACGATCGCTTCATCGCACTTGTCGCCGCCAATCCGCACCGAATTGCTGACCACCGTATCGCCCAGACTCATAATGGCCACTTCACTCGTCCCGCCACCGATGTCACAGACCATGCTCGCCATCGGCTCAGAAATCGGCAGCCCGGCACCAATGCCCGCCGCCTTGGATTCTTCAATCAGATAGACCCGGCCGGCGCCTGCTCGTTCGGCACTGTTGAACACGGCGCGCCTTTCGACCGGCGTGATACTGCCCGGCACTGCAATCACAACCCGCGGTCGCAAACCACGCGAATGATGACGGGCCTTGAGTATGAAATACCGCAACATCGACTCGCAGAGTTCGAAGTCGGTGATCACACCATCTTTCAGAGGTCGTACCGCGATGATGCTGTCCGGCGCGCCCCCAGCATCTGCTTGGCCAGCTTTCCGACTGCGGTTCCTTTTCCCAGAATCTTGCGGCTGCCTTTATGCAACGCCACGACCGAGGGTTCGTCCAGCGCAATCCCCTCGCCCTGGATCGCGACGAGTGTATTCGCCGTTCCCAGATCGATCGCCAAATCAGGACAGAGCCATTGACGTAAACGGTGCAGCATCCTTGCACTACCGCTTCTTTTTTAAAAGAATAAGTGGGCTGAACAGAAACAGTCGACGAAACTCAACGATCAATTATTGAGTCACCTGTGATTCATAAAACATCCTGTTAAGATTGGGAAAATGTATTCGAGATGGTGAGTTTCTGCAAGATGCAGTTTTGAATACATCGCC
>CALNYZ010000035.1:0-8995 GCA_942490945.1 uncultured Gammaproteobacteria bacterium
TGCGGGCTGGGCAGGCATCACTATTTCGCCATTCTCGGGCAGTGCGCCAGTCGTAATCCTAACACTCGCAATTGTTGACTCTATTCATATACTGATTACGATGGTGCAGCGTATGCGTGTAGGAGATGACAAAATTGCGGCCATCAAAGAAAGTATTCGCGTCAATTTCCTGGCGGTTTCAATTACCAGCTTAACGACGATCATCGGCTTTTTGGCACTCAATTTTTCTGATGCGCCACCTTTCAACGCCTTAGGGAATATTTCCGCAGTCGGCATTGCGGCCGCCTGGTTTTATTCGCTGACGTTTCTACCGGCTTTGTTAGCACTTTTGCCATTTAATGTACAAACCTATGCAGATAAATCTCGAGGACCACTTCAGGAAGCAATTAATAAACTTGCCGAGTTCGTTATTGCCAGAGCACGTGCTACGCTGATTATTGTGGGTCTTCTTTTTATTGGTTTAGCTGCCGCTATACCAACAATTGATCTGAACGATCAATGGGTTGAATACTTTGACGATAGAGTAGAATTTCGTGGTGACGCTAGGTTTGCTATCAATCATCTGACAGGACTTTATATTCTGGAATACTCCGTACCTGCCGGAGAGCCTGGCGCCATCAGAGAGCCTCAATATCTGAACGATCTTGATGACTTTGCGAACTGGCTGCGGGAATATTCAAAAGTACGCCATGTTTACTCGTATACGGACATCATCAAGCGGCTGAGCAAAAACATGAATGCCGACGACCCGGCCTATTATCATATTCCCGACGAGCGCGAACTCGCTGCACAATATCTGCTTCTTTATGAATTGTCATTACCTTACGGGCTAGACCTCAATGACCGCATCGACATTGATAAATCGTCAACTCGAGTTTCAGTCACGCTCGATGAAATTACCACAGGAGAAACGCGGCAATTCCTGAAAGATATTGAAGCCTGGTGGGAAGCACGCTCACCCGGGAACGAAGTGTATGGCACTGGCGCAACCTATCTTTTTTCCTTTATCTCCGAACGCAATATACAGGACATGATCGGTGGCAACATTGTCGCTGTCCTTTTGATTTCCATGATTATGATAATCACGTTGAGAAGCTTCAGCTTCGGGCTTCTTAGCTTGATTCCTAATATTGCACCGCTCATTATGACGTTTGGCGTATGGGCACTGTTAGTAGGAGAAGTCGGCATGGCTGCAGCGACAGTATCCGCGACTTCTCTCGGCATTATTGTCGACAACACGGTGCATATCCTTACCAAATACCAGCGTGCTCGTGAAGAGTTAATGCTCTCCATTGAGGATGCAATTCGTTACACCTTTGATACCGTCGGGGCTGCGGTTGTGGCCAATGCGCTGATTCTGGCGTTTGGCTTTAGTGTTCTCATGTTTTCTTCATTCAAGATTACGGGTGATATGGGAACGTTGACAGCACTTGCCATTATTATCGCCTTGATTGTAGATCTGTTGTTGTTACCGGCGCTGCTCATGCTACGCGCTCAACCTAAAACAAAAGGAGTTCCTTATGTTAATACTAAAAAGACTCAAACAATTTAATACATTTAATTATGTAATTTTAGCAGGTGTTCTTGTGCTGGCAAGCTTCGCTAATATGCCTGTTTCTGCCGAAGATCTTGATCAAAAGGGATATGAAGTTGCTGCGCGCAATGACCGCTCAGATCGAGGTTTTAATAACAGTCGGGTAGAACTTGAAATGGTGCTAAAAAACGCCTCAGGTGCAGAATCTCGACGTGTACTTGAGCAATCAACCCTGGAACTTCCGGATGAGTCTGTCGGTGATAAAAACCTTATTGTTTTTTTCTCACCCGCAGACATTGAAGGAACAGCGCTTCTTTCGTACGCCAAAATATTGGATCCGGACGATCAATGGCTCTATTTGCCAGCACTCAAACGCGTGAAGCGCATCTCATCAAAAAACAAATCCGGACCATTTGTCGGCTCAGAATTTGCTTTTGAAGATATTACCGGCCAGGAGCTTGAAAAATATGAATATACCTGGTTGCGTGAAGAAGCATGTGGAAAGTTGACCTGTGACGTGGTCGAACGTCGCCCACTTTATAAAGACTCTGGCTATACACGGCAAATTGGTTGGGTTGACCAGACCGATTATCAAGCGCGCAAGCTTGAATATTACGATCGCAAAGGCAGTCTGTTAAAAACCCAACTGTTTGAAGATTATAAACTTTATGATGATAAATACTGGCGGGCACATGTATGGCGCATGGAAAACCACCAAACGGGTAAAAGTACAGATCTTTTTTTCAAGGATTATGAATTCAATGTAGGCCTCAGCGACGGAGACTTTGTCAGAGGCGCGCTGTCGCGTCAACGTTAGAAAATCCGAGCAAGTACCATGAAGAAATTACAAAAGATGCATTTATCAATTCGTATCTTAATCAGGGTACTTGCCGTTTTGTTTATATTCAAATTACCTGTTGTGTTGGCGCAATCATTCGACTATAGCGGTCAGGTTGCTTTAGAGGTGCGTGGATTTCCTGAAGAGTCATTATGGCCCGGTCAGGTTGAAGGTGCACAGTTCTCAAGCTTTCTGGAACCAGAATTTCGCTGGCGCAATGCAGACCGTGACTCATTGTTAAAATTCACCCCATTCATACGCGTAGATGCAGCAGATGATAAACGCACACATTTTGATATCCGGGAAGCAAACTGGCGAAAAATTGCTGGCGACTGGGAATTTCTGATTGGTGCCACGCGTATATTCTGGGGAGTTACAGAATCCCGCCATCTGGTTAATATTATCAATCAGATTGATTACGTAGAAGACATCGATGAAGAAGATTTTCTCGGCCAGCCTATGGTACAGATAGGCCGTCAGTCAGATTTCGGTCGATTTGATATCTTTTTAATGACAGGGTTTCGTGAACGAACATTTCCCGGACGCGATGGGCGGATTAGAACACCCCTTCCTGTTAAAACGGGAGATGCAGTTTATGGCAATAGCGCTGAACAGTGGCATCCCGATGTCGCCTTGCGTTATTCACATTTCTTTGGTGATTTTGATATCGGGCTGCATGTCTTTCGCGGCATAAATCGCGAACCGTCCTTTGTTTTATCGTCTGACAACCAAAGCTTTACACCGCACTACAATTTAATTACCCAGGCAGGTATTGATCTTCAATTTACTCGCGATGCCTGGCTTTGGAAGTTTGAAGGCATCGTCCGTGAAGGACAGGGTGACACTTTTGCCGCGGTAGTTGCCGGGGTGGAGTATACATTCTTCCAGGTTGCCGAAAGCGACATCGATCTTGGTATCATTGTCGAAGGACTGTATGACGGCCGGGATAAGCTGAATTTTAATAACATTCGGGACAAACAGATTTTTCCAACAATTTTTGACAAAGATATTTTTCTGGGTGCGCGCCTCGCCTTTAATGACGTTCAGGATTCATCTGTCCTCGTCGGTTTTGTAACTGATATTGAGGATGGACCAGCAACTATGCTTGATGCGGAACGGCGCGCCGGCGCTGAGTTGACATGTGAGTTTAGCGGGTCAGGCTTCCTTTCTGTGGCCCCCAAAAATCTCGCGCCTCTTTCTTCGTGGGAGAGTTTTGTTACCCTGAGGGTGTTCAAATTCTTTTAATTCAGTCTTGTGGAGTTTTAAATGGAGAGAGATAATGGACATACAATAAGCAATAATATGACACGTTGGTTTTTTTCTGATTTTAATCTCAACTCTCAATTACCTCATACCTACCCCTTATTTTTTCGTTCGTGAACTGTGGAATTGTTTTCTTATTTATTATTTTTTTATATACCAACACTGCACGGAATGATGTATCCAACACTTTTCCGTCGAGGCGATCCGAGATAATGGTGGTGTGGATCACGATTATTGTCACCGCCGACAATGTAAAAATGACCCACTAACGACAATTTAAAATTGACCCACCTGTGAGGCACAATTGCCGCCATTTTTTATAAAAGAAGGCGGTGTCGATGAGATGTTGACTCAGGAGAAATTAGTGGAAATACATGTTTTACACCGACAAGGTATGAGCATTCGCGGTATCGCCAAAGAATTGAATATATCGCGCAATACGGCGCGTCGTTATCTGCGCGATATCGCCCAAACGCCGAGCTATAAACAACGTGACACCAGAGTGTCTAAACTGGATGCATTTAAACCGTATTTGCGTGATCGTATTGCGGCGGCAAAACCGGATTGGATACCAGCCACCGTTTTATTTCGGGAGATACAAACGCAGGGTTATCAAGGCAAAGATGGCATCCTGAAGCACTATATTCGACAATTTAAGCCGAAGATAGATGACCCGGTCGTTCGCTTTGAAACGCTGCCGGGTATTCAGCTGCAAGTGGACTTCACTACGATTCGCCGAGGGCGCTGCAAGCTCAAAGCCTTTGTGGCGACGCTGGGTTACAGCCGAGCCAGCTATGTGCGTTTCAGTGAATACGAGCGTCAAGAGGACTGGTTGGCGGGCATTGAAGGCGCGCTGCATTACTTTGGGGGCGTGCCGCGTGAAATGCTATTTGATAATGCCAAGTGTGTCATGATTGAACGTCATGCCTTTGGCGAGGGCCGGCATCGATGGAATGCCAGTTTGTTGGCGATGGCGCGGGACTATGGCTTCAAATTGCGGGCCTGTCGTCCTTACCGTGCCAAGACCAAGGGTAAAGTCGAGCGATTCAACGGTTACCTTAAAGGCAGCTTTATAACGCCATTGGCCGCGTCACTGAACCAGGCCGGACTGGCACTGGATGTCGATATTGCCAATGCCCAAGTGGGTCCATGGCTCGCGGATATCGCTCATCAACGTATTCATGGCACAACGGGTGAAAAGCCGCAGGTACTGCTGGATAAAGAGCAGCTCAGTTTAATGCCGCTACCGTCCCTTCACGAGATGGTTAATCAGACCAAACCGCGAAGCCATAGGCAGGCTCTCCCCATCGAAAGTCTTCAGCATCCGCTCAGCACCTATGATCAGCTGTTGGAGGTCGCATTATGAATCTGCAGATGGATAGAATACAACAAGCCTGTGAAACACTTAAGCTGAATGCCGTGGCACTGGAATGGCCAGCCATCGCGGAAAAATCCGCAACTGATGAATCGACTTTGGCAGACTTCCTTGAGCAACTGTTAGATGTTGAGTTGAGGGCCAGAAATCAGCGTATGCGTGATGCTTTTCTGAAGTTCGCTGGGCTTCCGTCAATCAAATGCTTCGAGGATTATGACTTCAAATTTGCCACCGGTGCACCGCGCAAGCAACTACAGGAACTAACCAGCCTTGCTTTTATCCAGCGTGCCGAGAATATCGTGCTGCTTGGCCCAAGTGGTGTCGGTAAAAGTCATTTAGCGATTGCTCTGGCCTACAAGGCTGTCATGAGTAGCATAAAAACGCGTTTCATTACCGCTGCCGATCTCATGTTGCAGTTAGCCGCCGCAAAAAAACAGGACCGTTTAGAAACATTTCTCAAACGCAGCATACTGGCGCCTAAACTCCTCGTTATTGATGAAATCGGCTACTTGCCATTCGGAAGAGAAGAAGCAAACCTATTCTTTAATGTCATTGCCAAACGCTATGAACATGGCAGTGTCATTGTGACGAGCAATTTGCCGTTTTCGCAATGGTCAACCGCCTTCGCAGATGATCAGACTTTAACTGCAGCCCTGCTCGATAGACTGCTGCATCATGCACATATCGCTCAGATATCCGGAAATAGTTACCGATTAAAAGGAAAGAAGGCGGCTGGCACTATGCCAGTTACTAACCAACAAGTGACACAATAAGCAATAAAACGCTAAGGGTGGATCAATTTTATATTGCCGTTTTACCAGAAAAGTGGGAGGCGTGAGCCAGACATCACTGGCTCCGATGACAACCAGGCAGAAAATGAAGCAAGCGGTCATTCTGCAAAGGATCAAAACGGCGCGGATCGAATACCCGCAGGAAACGAATAGGCCATTACAAACGTAAAGGTCCTGTAGGAGGAAATATGGTACGGCAAGTGGCACTTGGAATCATCATTGTAGTGGGGCTTGTCGGCGGTTGGCTATGGTGGCAGGGCCAACAGCCACAATCGGCCGATGGCATTGTCTCCGGCAATGGCAGGATCGAAGCCGATCAGGTCGACATTGCTTCCAAAATATACAGGCCGTGTGCAAGAAATCCTTGCGCATGAAGGTGACATGGTCCAACTTGGTCAAGTGCTGGCCAAAATGGATACGGCAGAGCTTGACGCAGAGATCGATAAAGCCAAGGCGCAGCTTGCCGAAGCTGAGGCAGGGATAAAGCAGGCCGAGGCCGAGATTGTGCAACGCCAAAGTGAACACACATTGGCGCAGCAGGAATTGACCCGGGCTATGCCACTTGTTCGTAGAGGGTCCCTTTCAAAACGGACACTTGATCAGCGACAAAGCCAGCGAGACGCGGCAGTAGCAGCCGTAAATGCGGCAAAGGCGAATCTTGTTACGAAAAACCGTGCGGTTGATGCTGCCCGTGCCGGAATAAAGCAGGTTCAGACAAAGATTGACGATTCTCTTCTGAGAACACCGGTTGTGGGGCGCGTTCTCTACCGGCTGGCACAGGAGGGAGAAGTCCTTGCAGCAGGCGGCAAGGTTCTAACCCTTATAGATCTGAGCGAGGTGTACATGGAGATTTTTCTCCCATCACAGGAAGCCGCACGGCTTGCAATTGGCGCAGAAGCGCGAATCGTGTTAGACGCTGCGGCATCTGAATTCGCAGTTCCAGCCATAGTGAGCTTTGTTGCACCGGAAGCACAGTTTACGCCCAAACAGGTCGAGACCCGGAGCGAGCGCGAGAAACTGATGTTTCGCATCAAGGTCAAGCTCAGACCTGATCTGACAGTTACCCGTTTTTTTAAGGTGTCTGTCAGTTTAGATTTGAGCTAAATTTTTTTCCGCCCAAACCGATTGCCCATCAAGCATTGTTTCCAATGGTGTGCGCCCACAGCACATTTTCCCTTGATGAGTGCGTTCATTGTTATAGTATTTCATCCATTCGTCCAGATCTTTCTGTAATTCCTCCATAGTTGAATAAAGTTTTTTCCTGAATGTGATTTGATAAAACTCATTCAGAACCGTCTTGTGGAAGCGTTCACAGATGCCGTTTGTTTGCGGCGACATGGCTTTTGTTTTGGAATGATCAATATCATTAATTGCCAGATACAGTTGATAATCATGCTGATCAACGCGGCCGCAATACTCTGTCCCTCTATCCGTCAAGATACGTAACATGGGCAGTTCGTATTGCTCAAAGTACGGCAATACCTTGTCATTGAGCAGGTCAGCTGCTGTGATTGGTGTTTTGGTTGTATAGAGCTTGGCAAAGGCTATTTTGCTGTAGGTATCGATAAACGTTTGCTGATAGATACGCCCAACACCTTTGAGATTACCAACATAAAAAGTGTCTTGTGAACCCAGATAACCCGGGTGTGCTGTTTCAATTTCACCGCAGGCTTCATCATCGTGTTTCTTCTTTTCAAGCGCGGCGACTTGTGCATCGCTGAGCATAATGCCGTCATTAGCTACTTTGGCTTCGAGTGCCTTTAGGCGCTTCTTGAAATTCTCCAGACCATGACGTAACCAGATAGAACGTACGCCACTGCCTGATACGAATACACTCTTCTTACGTAATTCATTGCTGGTGCGATGTTGACCGTGTGCGGGCTGCTCAATTGCGTAGACAACCACTGCCTGTTCGGTCGCTTCGTCAACACGATTCTTGATATTCGGGATTCTTCGATTCTTGTCAATCAGTGCATCGAGACCACCTTGTTCAACCAGGTCCTGATAGCGATAAAACGTATCGCGTGAGACGCCCATGACTTTACAGGCCCTGGACACATTGCCCAGTTCTTCTGCTAAATTTAATAATCCCGCTTTGTGTTTAATGATTGGATTGTTAGTATGTGTCATTGAGAGTTACCTTTTTTGTTTTGATTAAGATTCGATACCTTTATCAAAACGGGTAACTCTCACTTTTGCAAGTGGTGTGTCAGATTTGATCGGAGCTAGATAAGCACACTTGCATCGCTGTCGGCAACGAGGCGTGCCTTGGCCAGGACATTATCCATCACCGCGTTGCGCGTGATGATTTCCTTGCGCCAGATTTGGTCATCGGCGCCAGCGTCGGTCGTTGCGGTGCCGCCGGTCAGGGCAAGCGCCCGTCCGATCTCTGCCAGCAGCACCTTGGCATCGAATGGTTTTGTGAGATACCCAAATACGCCAAGCTTCACTGCCGATACCGCATCGGGAATCGTGCCATGCGCGGTATGAAATGATTACCGGCAGCGCCGGGTTGGCCAAACGAATCGATTCAAACAGGGCCATGCCATCCATCCCGCTCATCCCGAGATCCGTGACGACGAGGCCGGGACGCGCAGCGCCTCAACCGCAAGCGCCTGCCCGGCGCTTGCCGCGGTGGTGATGGTATAACCGGCCGCGGGTAAGCCGTATGGATTTGCATCAGGCGCAGCAAATCCGGATCGTCGTCGACGACAAGAACGCTTTTGCGGGATATGCCCATGGATTTCGTCATCATTTTTTTGCCCCGCCCTGATCGCGCTCGGTGAGACTGCGCTCCAGCGACATGAGTGCATCCAGCTTTTGCTGCAGGACCTGTGCGTTGGCGTCGAGTTTTTTCTGCTCTTGGATGGATGACATGAGCAAAAACGCGAGGCCGCGCAGCGGCGCTCGCCGATTCTTCGCCATTGGGTCGAGCAATTCGATCGCGCGCGACTCATCTTTGAAAGGCGTATTGGGCAAAGACAGCACCATCGCCAGACGCACGCGGTCGATATCGGAATGCGATTTGTTATAAACCTGGCGCACGCGGTCGTGCTCTTTGCCGAGTTCGCCGCCGGGCAAGCTCTTGATGTGCTGGTAATACAGCGGCAGGCTCTCCAGATCCGGAGCCGGGGGCGGCGTGCCGGATTTGACCCCGGGCTCGGTGCCGCCGGCCTCCATGTCCCGCAACGAGC
>CALNYZ010000036.1:0-2423 GCA_942490945.1 uncultured Gammaproteobacteria bacterium
GCTGACCGGTTCTGAAAAACTAAAGGTCGCTGTAAATGGCACATTTGTCAAACCATTTGTGTTTTCACTGATTTGTACCGTTGGTCTTGTTGCATCGTAGGTAACAGCTATCTGGTTGGATGCAATGTTTGTATTGCCTGCCAGGTCTTGTGCTTTTCCAGCCGTTACGTTAATGGTAACAGTTCCATCACTTTCAGGACTAATTAAAGCTGTGAATACCTGCTCATCGGTTGTGGAAAGCCCACTTGCCGATCCGTTCTCTATATCGATATCAGAAAGGCCAAAACCACTAACCATTGAAGAGAATGTAAACGTTGCCGTGAATGATGAATTGGTAATACCGTTTGTGTTTTCAGTAATTACAAGATTCGGTCTTTGCGTGTCGATGGTCACTTCATAAGGGTTGCTTGTCAGGCTGGTGTTGCCGGCAGCATCGCTGGCTTTAGCGGTAAATGTATGTTCGCCGTCAGGAAGGGTATTTCCGGTATTGTTGTATTCCCAATTACCGGAACTATTTGCTGAACAAGGGCCAAGGTATGAACCATCTTTATAGACTTTTACGGTTGAATTTGCTTCTGCCGTTCCATAAATAATTAATGTGTTGTCATTGGTCAGGCCATCGTTGTTGAAATCAGAAATAACACCTGAAATTACTGGTTTTGCAGGAGACTTGGCATCAACAAGTACACCTGCAGTACTACCAACACCGTTAAGTGCAACCAATGCATCCAACATGTTTTGGTTACGGATGGTGGCCCCGTTCAGGTCAATGGCATTGCCAATTGTAATCCCGTTGGTATCTTCCTGTCCGCTTTTTATGGTATAACTAAAGGTGGCAGTTGTACTTTCCGTTACAGTCCCTATTAATGTTGCCTCCACTTGTTGCGGACCGACAACTATCGGTACCGAAGGGGGACCGTTTGTGATCGTTACCTGTTGGTCGAAGTTAACGGTAAAATTAAGCGTTTGCCCTTGCCTGTAAGTTCCATTTGATGGTACATCAACGCTAACTACCATTGGTGGTTCATCATCGATAATGGTTATTGTTTGTTGCTGCAGTGTTTCTTCTGTACAGTTTGTTGTTCTTGAAATATCAACCACAACGGTTTCATTACCCTCATTAATATTGTCCTGAATAGAAGTAAGAGTAAATGTTGCATCCAGTCCTCCCGCAGGAATTGAGAGAGCAGTTGCAGAGGTTGAATAGTCTGTTCCATTACCGGCAGTTCCGGAATAACCTAACTGTACTTCCACATCTTTTGTTGTAACAGCTGAAAGGTTAACTGTAAGTGTAACATCTTCATTGTTTTCACCAATTTCGTCAACAGGGGATGACAAAGTAACTGTTGGCGGTTCGTCATCATCGACAATGGTGCAGGTAACTTGTTCGGTGCCTTCTTCAAAAGCATTTACAGCATCCACAATTTCAATGGTGATTGTTTCATCATCTTCGTCCAGCAAGTCGGGTAGGGCAGTAATTGTTGCAGTACCTGTTAAACTACCGGCAGGGATGAATATTTCGAAAGAAGACAACCGGTAATCGGTATCCAGTGCTGCCGTGTTCAATGGGTCAGTGTCAATAGTAATGGTTACGTCTTCGACGGTAGTCTCACTTAATGTTGCAGTAATGGTATTTACCCCGTTGGTTTCAGAAATAGTTTCATCCGATTGTGAAAGTGTAACCAATGGTAAAACGTTTGTGACGGTTACCAGAACAGGTGAAGTTGATTCAGGGGCTGGGTTTCCTGCCAGGTCTGAAGCTGTCCCTTCTGCAACACGGATACCCAGGGTACCGTTCCCTTTGATATTAAAGATGGTTACTTCCCTTAAAATAATGCCTGTTTGTTCCACCATGATTTCCCCGGTAACACTTCCGGTTGTAACCAGCGAAATATCAGCAGCGGTTAAGGTAATCTCGTCTGCTTTTCGGTAAACCAAAGTGTATGAGACCGGTTCGTTATTGGTCTCAGTTGCTGTTGGATCGGTAAAGACGATCTCCGGTGGGGTATTGTCTACATCGAAGGTAACGGTTGGGCCGTCAGCATTGGCCGTGTTGCCAAATACATCAGCTGCAGTGTTTGCAGCAACGCTTATACCGAAGGTTCCGTCACCGGTAATATTTTCAATAGCAATTGACCTTCTGGTATCGCCTGTGCCAGAAATAATAACATCACCGGTTGCTGTACCAGTTGTGTTTAAAGTAATGTCTGCATTATCAAGGGTGATAAAATCAGCGCCGGTGTAAGTTGCAGTATATTTTACCGGTCCAGTGTTGGTTAAATCACGTGAAGGCCCGCTAAGTAACAGTTCAGGCGAATCATCATCGTCCTGAATGGTTGATGTTACCTGCTGATCACCGTTTTCAATACCGTTAACAACATTGGTAATATCTATAACAACTGTTTCGTTGTTTTCGTCCAGTC
>CALNYZ010000037.1:0-5253 GCA_942490945.1 uncultured Gammaproteobacteria bacterium
TGAGCCAAAAACCAGAAATTCAGTTTTGCTAGGATTGAGCGAGAGCAGGTTACAAGACATCCAGGATGAGACCTGAGCAATGACTGATTGTAGTCGAAGAATATTTACAGAGTAAGACTGAGGTGAGAATGAGATAAATAGCTGTGTATCATCTGCATACAGATGATGACTAATTGAAGTAGATGACAGTAGTGTGCTGAGGGGGGTTGTATACAAAATGAACAGAATTGGACCAAGTACAGAGCCCTGAGGGACTCCACAGGACAGAGGGAAAATCTCCTAATGAAATATTAAAACTGTTTTGTATCTCAGACTAGTGATTTGTGACGTTTTTATATTTTTCATAAAAGATCTAAGCTACAGCCTAGCTTCTTCACAAAAAGATCCAAGCGACAGTGTTGCAAGGGTTCAAGCGACAACTGAGCAGTTCACAAAGGTATTAAGCGACACAATAATATTGGCAACACTGAATCCGCTCTTTGTGAAAATAGTGATGGAGTGATAGTCAATCATTGACAACAAAATTATTATTATTATCAATAACAGTTACAATTACAATTACTTTGCCATATGTTAAAAATAAACAAACGAATCAGAGGCACGGATAAACTGTTGGTATAATATTCCAACTAGCGACAAACAGATTGCGGCACAGAGAACATGACATTATACCAAGTACAGAATAGCCATATAGATGGTGGTTCTAAGTCACATGTCAAGCTAAGTCGATCATTCCTTCGGCGCTAAAAATGGACAATAACTACAGTAGTTTTTTTATTTTTACTTTTTGTTTACCCGTTGTTATTGATAAAAAATGTCATAGAATTATTCCGAATTTTGTAAATGATAATTTGTTAGTAGAATATTCCAACTAGCGATAGTCTCTAAATATTATATATTTATTTATTAAATTTAATTACAGCCCATGTCGGCATCAAACACTCGTATATTAAACGAGAACTTCACTGAGTGACACCTGATTTCTTTTGACGATGATATACTGCAGTTGCCTTTTTCTGAAATTGCTGACTGGCTTGCCTTTTCAGAAAAGAGCCGGCCATTCAGCCGTTCTTTGATATCAAAGTTAAAACGCGGCCATGCGTGAATTACAGCCCATGTCGGCATCAAACACTCGTATATTAAACGAGAACGTCACTGAGTGTCACCTGATTCCTTTTGACGACGGTTGCGCTTTTCTGAATTTGCTGACTGGCTTGCTTTTTCAGAAAAAAGCCGGCTGTTCGGCCGTTCTTTTATATTAAAGGCGATGCGAACGCGGTTATGCGTGAATTATAATTGAATACCATGACATTTTACCTGTCATGGCACCGCATTGCTTTACATAGTGTGTGCGGTGAATTTCAAACACGTTTTCGGCATTTGTGTGTTGACTCTTTTCTGAAAAGGGCAAGTCAGTTGACAATTTCTGAAAAGTGGTATATGGACAGAATATCTTTAAAAACAATGGCACTAATCAAACCATGAAATCCATGGAACCCGAACCGTGTGGACTTGGCACGGTTCGGGCTCCAAAACTTGCAGCAGCAGTGATGTTCAGCAGTTATGCATTTCTTCGCGCAATATGCATGTACATGTAGTGTGCTATCAAGCAGTGGAAGCTACACTCGGGTCACGGATTAAAAAAGTTTAAATTTTACGAAGAGGCATTTCTCATCACCTGCCGATTGAGCGAGTCAACTCTTACAAATTACTTGGCTTAAACATCACTGACGGACTCAGGTGGAACGAACACATATCGTCTTTGTTCCAAAGCTGCGCAGCGTCTTCATTTCTCAAGACTGTTGAAGAGCGCCGCGATGTCGACAGAAGACTTGATACTTTATTACCAGTCCGTAATACGGCCAGTCGCCGAATACGCGTGTGTCGTATGGTAAACGAGCCCGACCAAGGGACAAACGAAGAAACTAGAGGCTATCCAGAGGCGAGCACTAAGTAACAGCGCAACTGTTGCAACTGGGCTATACACCTTGTCCAACAGCGACCATGTTTAATGTTAAATGACAGATATCAATTTGGTTTAGTATCACTCGGCACAGTATTTGCAAAAAGTTTGACAATATTGCTAATGGATTGTAATGCAAATTTAACAATTAATATTTTTTATCAACCATCTGGCGATTAGGGCAATTTCAATGATTTCTTTTGGTTGTCTTCTATAAATTACGCGTGGGATGCTATAAAATAGCCAGTGCCATCATAATGCAAACATGATTTTTATGAAAAATAAAGTACTAATCTCATGAAGGCTGCCAAGAACACACATTAAGGCCATGGTTTCAACAAAACCGATCAATCTCCAAATCTTCAGTAAATTACCACTTTAAGAAGAATAAAGATTGGTGAAACCGGGCCTACCGCCTAACTAGACTCAAACATTACGATCAATCACATAATTAGTTTATTCGTAGGTTGCATTAGCATGTGTCTTCCTATTCTCTTGATCTAACACTTTAATAAAATGCATGGCTCTCCAACAGCGCCTTGTGTAGCCTATATTAAGAAAAAAACGGCCTGTTCATACAGTCAAACAGATTTGACTTTGACTGGATTGGTGATTGACTTCAAATGTTAGCGCAAATTGGCATGCCTTGCTTGTCATGTCATCATCTAGTTTAAGTATTATGGTAACTGTCAACGAGTCTCCGACTGAGACTATTAAAATGCCCTTCCACTCTAATAGGCGTATTAATAACTGTTGGCTTTATTAGGCTTGCGTTGGCCTACGTGCTATAATTTTTATTATTGTTTTTCTTCAAGTATCCAGAGGTACCAAGGCCTAACAATACTAAAATCAAAACGATACAACTGGCCGCAATTCACAATGGTGTCAAGCGACGCTCTCGACGTTTGGAACCTTTTAGCTGACAATGTTGACCCGAAAGTTAGTATCTGTAATAACTTCTGCATCAGTTGCGCCTGTGGTCTAAAATTTTAGTATGTGGTACTCTGGTATCTCCTGCGTCGGATGACGTCACTCCGGTGGCGAAATTCCGCGTGTCCCCCGAACGGGAGCTGTTTCCCCGGGACCCCCCAAAAATTTTTTTCTCCGTAACGGCTGGGGTTACAGCGACGAAATTTGGTGGGATGACGTGCCCCAATGGGGCGGGGCTTGCGTTCAAATTACAGTTTCGCAATTCTGTCTGATGGGACGAATAGGTTCGTAATTCCAGTAAATCCAGCGGTGATGTCCGTTTTGACATCCGATGTCGTCTAAGGGTCAAACGGACGTACTTTATGACGTTTCCCATGTTAAAATGCTCGGAAATGCGTGCCGTTTGCTCATTTACGGTCCGATTCGTTCCGTTCTTTTTTTGAAAGTGTCTAAAAGTTGCCGGGGACTCAGGAAACGACTGGGCGATAATAGGGGAGTGAGCGATAATAGGGGATTTCCGTATTTTTCGCTCGTGGCTGGTGTTGGATGAACGTGGGCATAGATCAAGACGTAGGCAACATAGACGCCAACCAGCACCAGGCCCGGAATCAATGCGTTGCCTGAAACAGATCGCCAACCGGAAGTCCATTGACATCGCCTAGAATGATCAGAATTATCGAAGGTGGAATGATCTGTCCCGGGGTTCCCAATGCAGATGGCGCCACAGGCCAGTGATTTGCTGTAGCCGTACTTGAGCATGACCAGTCGTGATATTACGCCCATGGCCACAACCACTGGCGCCCACGACGCCAGTCGATGCAGCAAGCAGCGCACCAACGAAAATGGTCGAAACGGCCAATTCTCCACGCATGCTGTCAAAAAGACGTCCCATGGATTCCAGCAACTGTTCCGCAAGCTGTGTCTTCTGCAGAATTATGCCCATGAGTATGAACAGGGTACGGCCATCAACACCACGTTCCTGCATGATGTTGTAGATCCGGAAGAGGGCATGAACGCAGAAAGGTCCCAGCCTTCGGCGAAGACCCCGAAAATCAGTGCGACGCCGCCGAAGGTGAATGCAACAGGAAAGCCGAGCAGCAGAAGCAACAGGGCGGCGAAAAACATGATGATTCCGATCATGATGGGTTGCTCTAGGCTTCGACTTCAGGGCTGGAAGAGTTCGTAATTGTGGGATTCCTGCAGACCGCGGTACTCGTTGACGGAACGCAGGATGAAACCGATGCTGCTTATCGAGCATGCAGATCGGCAGAGAGCGAGATCATGCCCTTGATCTTCCAGCAGAAAGGCAGGCCACCGGGGTCACCGCTTACCTCGTTGATATCGTAGGCCTCGTACGCGAATCCTAGGCCATAGCCCGCCACCAGGAAACAGAAGGGCCAGAGAAAGAGCAGTGTGCCCAGGATGTCTATGACCGCCCACTTTTCCAGTGCCTCAGGCGCTCGTAAATGACATCCACCCGGACGTGCCCATCCGCCTTGAGCGTGTAGGCGACACCGAACAGGAAGATCATCGAATACAGATGCCACTCGGAGTTCCTGCATGCCGATGGATACATCGTTGAACAGGTAACGCATCACCACGTCGAAAAAGACGTTGGCGACCAGCAGCATCAGCAGGATCGCAGAAAACGTCCCGATCCAGTCGGAGAAGCGATTGAATACCCGCTCGACCTTGACTGTTCTGGGGGTCATTGATGGAGTCTCGCCAAAAAAAGAGATGAGGCGGCAATGGTAGCCCATTACGCAACTCGACTTGCAGGTCAACTCCGGCTGGAGCGCCCGACTCAGTTGCCGACGCTGTTCAGATAGGCCTGGTCGGTATTTTCCCTCCATGCGCGGGCCTTGGCCATGTAGTCGGCCTGGGCATCGATGATTTCCTTGGCCACCGGGTCGGTGGCGGTCCGCTCAGCGGCCGGTTCGGCGTTTGCCTTGCGCATCGCATCCAGAACCTCTTTCGGGAAGGTCTTGATCTTTATGTCCAGGGTGATCTTCTTGATCGAGAGGCCAGTTCTCTGCGCTCATATAGTAGGACACAGGCCTACATGTCGTATGCGGCGGTACGCATGGCAACCCGCAGAATCTCCTGAAGGTCGGCCAGCAGGGTGTCCCGCTTCTTCTTGTTGAACAGGAACTGCAGTTTCAATTCCGCGGGCTCATGCCAACCGGTGTAATAGTAGGGCGCGATCTTGTGGAAGCCCATGCGCAGATCGAGAGCGAAGGACCGACCCGCTCGCCGTGCATCCGTGGTGCCTCGGCTTTCCAGGGCGGTATAGAGCTCGCCAGGCGGGATATTGGTCGGCTTGGCGCCCACTTTGGCGAACACTTCACCGGCGAAGCCCG
>CALNYZ010000038.1:0-2899 GCA_942490945.1 uncultured Gammaproteobacteria bacterium
ATCAACAGCGTTTGAACTAAATTGTTGTTTCGACCTTTCAGTATATTTAGGCTTACCACAATACTGGATTCAGAGGCTTGCTCATCCAACAATCTTGTTTTTTCGGATTTCGGTTGCAGTTGTGACGTGAAGACGTTCATAGATTTATGCTGTGTCTCACCGACCGGATGGTGATACAGACAGACTCAGAGCAATTTAATTATCGGACACTTTTTTGTATATTGCATTCTAGCTTCAATTTAATAATTTGGTGTCATTGGAAATCTGTTGATTGGTATTCTGTCGAAGAACATTTTACCATTTTAACTGTTATTTGGTTTGAATACGTCCGGACACGGTGATGCGTCTGCCGGCTGAGGTAGGCAATTATATTTTTTGTCCATGAGCTAGCGACAGTCAAAGGCCAACATGCCCATGCTTTAGTCGATATGACCATGTTCCAGCTTGGTAAACAGGTATTGTACGACTACCAGAAATTGACGCCCATTATTGGCTTCCATGTTTGTTTAATTTTAACGGTAGACATTGATTATCTCCATAGATATATAACGTGACGGCATTAGCCAATTGTCATCAACTAAGGCCTTGCAATGCCAAGTATTTTAGATTACTAGGCTGATAATACCAGTATTCTAGCTTAGTAAATCTGAATTGTTATAAAATAGCATTTTAGTGCTTCCCACAGTTACATTAAATATTGCTTGACGGATCGAATTTTATTCTTGTTCAGTTCCTGCATTTATAATTTTCGTATCGCATAGTGCACATTACCGTCTGATGTATTAGTTACAGTTGCCAATATGGTGCACATATTGTTTCGGTAGCCCCGTACGTAGCCGTAATATTGATAGCCTACGAGTGCTCTACTACATTGCATTCTATTTGCTTGCTGATAATGCAGACGTCACAGTTCCAGCACGGGCGTGTGTCGCAACAGTCAAATTGCAGTCGACCTGTGCGTATATATATATATATATCTATGTATGCTATTATCAATAGTTTGGAATTACTTGTACGTTGTCGTTGGCCGCGCTGCACGCGCTTTCGCTCCCTTTGGCTTTCCATTCGCGTAGTTAGCAATCTGTCACTGTGTTTTTCATTTTTGTGCTTCCGGTGTAAATATAAACAACACACTAGGCCTACATAATAAATCACATTGAAAATGTGAAAAATTTAACGTAGTCGCCGTCAGGAATAATATAGGAAACGCAAAGGCATGTGAGGTGACAGGTACAAAATCTTTGAGTCAATATGATATTGGGCAGATTCTTAGTAAACGTTATTCACTCCGGTCTCACTAAAACATGACGGACGACCGAACAGCACGGCGTCGGGCGAGCAGATCAATGACCGGACAGTTTTCAGTGTTACCGTATACTATAAAGGCCAACTAAAACCATAGAAATCTATAAATCTGTATTCACAAGTTCTACTCAAACCACTAATTACAGGCATTGTTCTATATTATTTTTACATTTTCCAGCAACATGGTTTAGGTGTGGGTACTAAATTAATATAGGTTTTGTTTGCAGCAGTCAAAGAATTGACAAAGTTACGGTCATTTACATTTGTCCGACTCACCCTGTAGTTAGAAAGCTATGTGATGCTACTGAGTTATATAGGTTACCGGTACCCCGGTACAGTTCTACTCAAGGTGACGTGTCTGTGGGAATAATGCGTCAGTTCTATGCACTGTGTAACCAGGTGTCGTTACGCGAACGCAGCAGTCGGTTGTCGCCGAGTCCTGTTCTGATATTGCCTTGATTAATGCTGCCGCTGCTAACACGGCTGCCGCCCGGCTTCCCAATTACTGTCTGGTCATCGCGCCGGTCGTCCGGTCGTCCGGTCATGCTTAAGTATGACCCGTTCACTCTGCATGCACAAGGGCGAGGAGCGATCAAGTCATTGTCGACTGGGGATTGAGAGGATTAGTCCCGATGTATGGATTGGACGACCCTGAATATATGATATGGCTTTATTGCCATGTGGTGGGAATTCTTGCCAAGCAATTAATAAAATTATACTAAGTAATTAATTGTTTTAATGGTATGTGCTGGTGAAAACACCTGGTAGCAAGCAATCGTGAAATAATTATCGATGCCTGCAAGAAGTAATTTTTTTTTAAATTCATCAATACAGACATTGATGTCATCCGGTCATTGTGTCTTTGAGGGCCTGCAACACAGAGCCATTGATAGTGCTAGGCCTATAGTAAGCTGGTTGTCCAGGTTGTCCTGCCAATATCAACAGAAGTCGGCTCTTGACATTGACTGACATGGAGTACTTATTATATTTCTCATTTATATGTAGTTTCTGTGTAGTAATTCATCACATTGCACTAAGCCAGATTCAGTGAGCAATTGTGTAGATGTAACGCTATTTCATTTGTTGTGTTTACAGTCTGATGTGCCATTAACATAGACACTGCAGTTTCCAAATGAAATCGACATCAACAAAATGTGAGTATTGTTATGGGTTTAACAGTATTGATTTATTAAGTGTTTACTCCAGATGGTGATATTGGAATGGTTCATAGAGTAGATTTACTGTTATCCGACGGGCCAAAGATCCGTTAAATTACATTAAATCTAGATCAAATTTAAATTTAATGCCGACCTATGGGGCATTCGGATGACATTAAATCTACTCGACAATAAACCATAATCCAGTGTCACCCTGGGAAGCGCTTAGTAATTCTTCAGTACGCAATTTGATAATTCAAAGACATGCCCACTCGACATTGTACAAGTAACGATAATGCTGTCCATGATCTGGTGCTGCAGTCTAGCTGGTTTTCCATATAATTTCCAGTTTCTTGTAAACGAAATATCCTATTTGAAAACAGATTACAACAACGGATTTAGCGTGCAAGGGCACGAATTATGAGCTAATGAAAAAT
>CALNYZ010000039.1:0-1095 GCA_942490945.1 uncultured Gammaproteobacteria bacterium
CTCCAAACTCGTTGACCTTGCCATATCTCCTTATATGGTCATCCAAGGTCAAAGGTCAAGGTCGCGTTGGACTCGCAGGGGGTGGTTTCCTATTAGTGCCCCATAGTAACTTCGTGTCTATCTGTCACCGTTGGCGAGATATTGCGCTCCAAACTCGATGACCTTGCCGTATCTCCTTTCAAGGTCATCCATTCATTTCGACGATTGGAATGACTGATTCATCAATAAATTCATTACGGTTTAATCATATATTCATGTAATATACGTCACATGACTGTTTGTTTGTAGCACAAAAAATATCACTGCAAATGCAGAATTGATCATGCATAACGCAGTTTGATATTGAACGTAATTTCTATGCTAACAAAAGAAAATTCAGGCTGTCAGTTACCAATCGAAAAACGGTCATTAACAAGCAGTGTTACTTTCACATATCGCATCTAAAGAGTAGAATTTCAGCCTGAATGAATCAACATACTTACAACTGGTGCTGCGTAATTAATTATTTCATTCAAACTAAGATTGATGTTCCTGATATAAAAGGAGTCAATAGCTGTATTACTCAACTGAAAGCGTCTCACTGTGCAGTGGGCACGGTTGCAAAGAGCATCACAGACTAAAATGTTGATATTCTAAACATTTCGTATACACGTGCACACAGATTACCAATCACATCACTTTTTCTGCTCATATTGCTGTTACTTGACCAACAGTTGCATAGATCAACTCAAACATGAATTGTCAACAAACTGTAGGTCAGCCGACCGTACGGTATGGTCATATAATAACTATGTGTCTATCTGTCACCGTTTCGTCACAATACACAAGCGTGACACCAGACGACAGACGGACGGACGGACGAGTGAAATCTAGCGAGTGACAGACACAGCATCAAATACGTACTTACCACGTTTGTGGTATATTGACTATCGCGTGCCGCCATCTAGCGATTGACAAAACATCAAGTTGGAGCTACTGACTAATACTAGACTTTCAAACTCGATGACCGTTCTTGCCGTATCTCCTTTCAAGGTCATCCTAGAATCTTGTAACTGCCGTAATGTCTAAATTTAGAAAGACGTTCATATGACTTTG
>CALNYZ010000040.1:0-1719 GCA_942490945.1 uncultured Gammaproteobacteria bacterium
TGTAATAAGAAGATTTTATGCTGGACAGATATTTTTCACAGTTGACTTAAGTTCAGCTACTCAAGGCTGAGTGGTCGATTGTACTGTTAATTTAAGGAATCTATGCAACGAATAAATCAGTATGTGGTTAAAATCGTGATAGTTAATCTAGTGCAAATGAACCTGTGCTAATGTACTTTTGATGTTACAGACTGATGTCATGAATTACTCTATTAGCTGGTATTTTACTATTTACAAAAATGTCTACAAAATCAGATGCTTTTCCTATGCAACTGAAAACTTCAGGAGCAGTGAAGTAATAATTTCACAATCACGACCAATCCTCAGAAATCGTAAGCAGGGACCTCAAGGACTTTGGTAGCGATGTCCTGGAAGGAACACCCCATTGCCATGCTGATGAACTGTCTGGCCACAATTAACTTATTCCATAATGTATGCAGAGCAGCAGCCCTGGGCACTACACGTGCGCGAAATAAATTCCACATGCACTGTGTTGGGCGCTTAGTCATTCTGACCGACTGACTGATGTCGCGATTGCATTATGCCATTATCGCACTTTGGCATAAATTACTTATACTTTATTTATTTATTTTTAAACATTTTTGCAGTGGTTTGCCTACGAAAGATCCGGAGGAGGCTTTACTACATCAGATGATGTACAATGAGATGATCGAGATGGCTCGGAAAAAAGGTCTTTATTCACCATTACAAAATAATACTGACAATCGGACGCTGCATTAAAATTATTTTTTTTCCAGTATTTAAATCGTTTGTCATTTGTGTACATGTAAATTTTACAAATTGCACAGTCATTCGTCGATGTTGTTGACATAATTCTGTAACTGTTGCGGAGGAGAAGTTTTCTCTGTGTCTAAGCACTAGGAAATAGTTGTGTGTGTGACTGTGTGTTCACTAAATGCACAATGTTACATTGCATCATCGGTATTAGCCATTGGTGTCCACCTTTGCCGAAATATATTGTTCTTAGTCGTAGCAAGATGAAGTTTAGACTCAGCAGTGCAGCAAGGTAGCAGTGCAGCAAGGTAGCAGTGCAGCAAGGTAGCAGTGCAGCAAGGTAGCAGTGCAGCAAGATAGCTGCGCAGCAAGGTAACTGCGCAGCAAGGTAGCAGTGCAGCAAGATAGCTGCGCAGCAAGGTAGCAGTGCAGCAAGGTAGCAGTGCAGCAAGGTAGCTGCGCAGCAAGGTAGCTGCGCAGCAGGGTAGCTGCGCTGGGTATTATGATGATACCCGGCATATTATTTTATCATCCCGAGTCTATATAGATACGGATCAACGTACTGCCCGATAGTTTTGCTAAATAGTGTGTTAGTCCCGGACACAGACAGCTCGTTGTTGAGCCTTCCTTCAACATGAAATTATTTTCATTGCGTGTGTTGTGCAGAGCAAAAGGATTTGAAGATGCGTAAAAAGCATCGCGAGCAACAGATCAAATACGAGGAACAGATGTCGAATGCACTGCATGCCTGGAATACGGACATTCTCCCAAACTGGGACATCAGGTAGACCTACAAACTGTAGGTCAGCCGACCGTACGGTATGGTCATAAAGCTGGGAGCAACCACCGAAATATGGGAATTTCAATGTCTCTATTTGTCACCGGTCATGCCGTATCTCCTTTCAAGGTCATCCTAGGTCAGAGGTCAAGGTCGCGTTGAACTCGCAAGGGGTGGTTTCCTATTAGTGCCCCATAGTAACTATG
>CALNYZ010000041.1:0-1630 GCA_942490945.1 uncultured Gammaproteobacteria bacterium
TTGTAGGGTGCCACTGCCGTTAGGAAAATTTGTCGCGAAATGCTATAGTAAATTTTTGTCATCAGGACCAAGGGAATGTTGCCACGAATTGTGGGACACCTGCTCGCTTGCTATCTCCTCAACACCGCGACATGATCCGGGTTGGAGGAGAGCTCGAGTACGCAGCCCGAATTTGGCAATGTTGTGGGGTGCGCCACAACAACATTAGGCCTATACATGATTTTGATGTAGTTGGTGACTGTGGTAGTCACGGCGGAGAAGCCGTTGTTGCGCCGTAAAACGCTGAGAGCACTGCTAGCGTTGGCGACATGTAAGAATTACTAGCTCGAAAACACAAAAAAATGAATAATCTTAGTAATGACAAAAAACAGCATGCTGTAACTGTAACTGTAACGGAGAATAAGTAGACGCAATTACACGATCTACGTATTTAGGCTGAGACGTGACAGTGATGTCACAACTGGCAGAACTATGGCACTGGCTGACCCGGCGCGGCAGCCTAGTTACGCTCGCTTTTATGGAAAGCTGGAGCCATGAATTTATTATTTTATTCTAACTGAACAATTTTAGGAGTAATACTGTGGTGCATAGTTTTCGCACGCAGCCCAGACGAGGCGCGGTGCGTTTGGGAGTCGACAAGAGTTCGGCGCCCACTGCCAGGTTTCGAGAAATTTCGCGTATACGCGGGGACGTTGGAATGTTGAAACGCATTAACGCATTGTATTAGAAATGCAGAAGATGCTAATTAAGCCGCGGCAGAATGAATTTTTCTCTGCGCTCAACACGTAGCGATTAACGCTAACGTAACGTAACGTAACGCGGCCGATCGAGTAACTAAGCTATAGGAAGTAGCAGGAGCCAGACTGACGCTCCAATTAAGGTCCTTGAGTGACGGACCATGAACTATGAAGCCCATTTATCGATGCGATCATGTACACATTGTCAAACAGTCGTCCTGGTTTCGAACGTGCGGGCACGCTCGGTAACTATACACAGGATACGTAAACAGACTGTGCGATTGAAACAGGGTTATGATCAAACCTTAGAGTTATGAACGTACAACAACTAACTGTGTATCTAGTTGAGTATGCAAGTATACAGATGCATCGAGCGAGCCTAGATTTACTACGCCGCTGAGGGCAAACATAGGTTCACGTAATTATATAGACGCTACGACGTCAACTAGATGGCACGGCCATTGGAATAATTGTTGTGATTGTCTGTAAAGACTGTAACTAGAGTATGTATGTTTAGAGGCTTGATATTAATTGCCTTCGACGATTTTCTAAATTGGACAATGAGCGAGAAATGCTGAATGAAAATTTTGTTGCATTTTGCACAGCGATGCAATTATTAATTCCGTCGAAACAAATTATTCCTTTATTGTAAATGCAGAACAGAAATGCTGAACAGAACTTTGGAACTAAATGCTGCACTCATTGTTGAAGTCATTCGAACTTTTTGTCTTGGTCGCCACTACTTGATAGACAAGTAAAGGGATAAATGGCTGAGTAGTCATGTGACGAATTCATTTTTTTCTCTAATGGCATTACAATTTCAAATCATTTCTAATTATCGTGAATTCGATAGAGTATAAATTAATTGATGCACCCAAATACATTTAATCACT
>CALNYZ010000042.1:0-3635 GCA_942490945.1 uncultured Gammaproteobacteria bacterium
GGAATGGACGCCCACTACCCTAAACGGCATCAACGTGCCAAAGTAATGGTGCAGTAAAGCCCACTAAACTAGAGAGGAGCGTCCTATATGAAGATTACAACAATTGGTATTGATTTAGCAAAAGAAGTATTTCAGATTCACGGAGTTGATGACCATGGCAAAGTGTTGCTGCGTAAGCAACTACGCCGGAACAAGATGACAAAGTTCTTCGCCAATATAGAACCCTACCTGATCGGTATGGAGGCATGCGGTAGTTCACATCACTGGTCGAGAGTGTTAGGAGAATTTGGTCACACCGTCAAGCTCATGTCACCCCAGTTTGTCAAACCCTACGTGAAGACCAACAAGCATGACATGGCGGATGCGGAAGCGATTTGTGAAGCAGTGGGCCGTCCCAACATGCGTTTTGTAGCGATCAAGAACGTTGAACAACAAGCGATTCTGTCGATACACCGTGCCAGACAAGGTTACGTTAAGTCTAGAACCGCACAGGCAAACCAGATACGGGGCTTGCTCTCTGAATTCGGTATTATTATCCCGCAGGGCATCCAATCAATCGGCAAGCGTATGCCAGATATTCTGGAAGATGCCGAGAACGGTTTGCCTGGAGCAATGCGTCATTTTCTGAAACGGTTGAATGATCACCTCAAAGAACTGGGTCGACAGGTAGAGGAATTAGAGTTGCAGATTAAGCTATGGCACAAAAAGAACGAAGCCAGTCAAAAATTGGAAGCTATTCCTGGTATTGGTCCGATCACGGCGAGCGCTATTGTGGCAACTGTAGGAAATGCCAAAGAGTTTAAGAACGGCAGACAACTTTCGGCATGGTTCGGATTGGTGCCAAAACAACGCTCCAGTGGTGGCAAACAAATACTGCTTGGCATCAGCAAACGTGGTGACACTTACCTGCGCACCTTACTGATTCATGGAGCACGAGCGGTCATTCGCTTTGCCGAGAAAAAAACTGAACCAGAAAGCTGGTTGCGTAAACTGATAATACGGCGCAATAAGAACGTTGCCGCCGTTGCTCTGGCAAACAAGAACGTACGTATCATCTGGGCGTTGCTCGCCAAGGGCTCTGTGTTCCACCCCAATCACACTTCGGCAGCTCCCGCAGCCGCAGCCTGATTGTGGCGGATGATTAGAAACATATTGATAATGTTATTTCGAAAACAAGTTTAAGGAGAGAAATTTCCACCGATTGCACAGGCAATCATGACATGATGGCGAGACTGGTTAGACCGTGAGTAGCTAAGCCTGAATTAGACCAAGTACATAGAGCACGTTGAAATGATAAGGCGCTACTCAGCGAATTCCATCAGGGACAGAGACAATGAGCCTCACATAAAGTCCGGATGTATGGCAGCAATCTTTTTACTTTCTCAAAATCAGTGACTGAAAGCTTGGCATACCGTGGGCGTCCATGTATGGTTTAATTAAACAGGACACTTCTAGAGGCAGATTTATAATGTCATTAGAGGTGAATATGAATACAAAACAAAACAACCAAGACCGAAATACACACTAGAATTTAAACAAGATGCGGCAAGATTAGTTATTGAAAAAGGGTATACCCACCAGCAGGTTGTTGATCACTTAGGTATTTCTTTAAGCGCGATTGGACGTTGGTCTAGAGCAGAACGAATTCCTGCTGCTACGTCATCAGGGAAAAAAAATCATTTTAAGCCTGACGGACAAAACTGAATTAATTCGGTTGCGTCGTGAAAATGAACAGTTACGAATGGAGCGTGAAATAATAAAAAAAGGCCGCAGTCTTCTTTGCCAAGGAAATCGAATAAAGTACGGGTTTATTCGAGAGCAACAGAAGACGTACCCGGTTACCGTGTTATGTCGTGTGATGGAGGTTAGTGCCAGCGCTTTTTATGCGTGGGTTAAGAAACCTGGAAATACTGATAGGATCAGGAAAAGAGAAGTGTTTGAGGGCAAAGTTCACCAGCTTTTTTATGAACATAAACAAATCTATGGCTATCGGCGGTTATCTGATGCGTCAGGTAAGGCGGGTATAAAGTCGGGGGTATTATCAAGTGCGCCACCTAATGACGCGACTTGGGCTGAAAGCTCGCTATCCCAAGCGCTTTAAAGTGACAACTAACAGCAATCATAGTGAAACAATTTCAGCGAATACCCTTGACCGGCAATTTGATGTTGTTGCCCCAAATCAAGCTTGGACAACTGATATCACTTATGTTTGGACATTGGAAGGCTGGCTTTATGTTGCGGTTGTTATTGATTTATTTTCCAGACAAGTTGTAGGTTGGGCAATTGCAGATCACATGCGAACAGCATTATGCTTGAAAGCGTTACAAATGGCCTTTTGGCGAAGAAAACCGGGGCCTGGCTTGCTCCATCATTCGGATCGGGGCAGCCAATATGCTAGCCAAGAATACCGTGGACACCTGTCTATCATGAAAATGGAACAGAGCATGAGCCGAAAAGGAAATTGTTGGGATACGCCCCGACAGAAAGGTTCTTCCGTAGCCTTAAACATGAACAACTGAATTACGAAAAATTCAGAACCAAGGAACAAGCAAAGCTGAGTATCATTGACTATCTGGCTTTTTACAATGGAAAACGTACACACTCAAAATTAGGCTACCAATCACCAATGTGTATCAGGATGTAAAGAGAGGGATACACACCATGAAAACGATGGACTTCAAAGTTTGGATAAAATCAATTGACCGCATGAGTCGTAGTCAGAGAGATAAACTTCGAGAGCGATTAGCAAGAAAAATAGGCGCAGATACAGTCGTTACTTTGATTGAACAAAGCGTGAATGACGCGCCTGGATGTCCACACTGTATGAGCACGAAATTGTATCGCTGGGGTAAAGTTTGCGAGTTACAACGTTATCGTTGTCGTCAATGCAATCGCACATTTAACGCCCTTACCAATACGCCATTGGCACGGTTACGCCACAAAGATAAATGGCTTATTTATGAGCAAACTATGATTCAAGGATTAAGTTTACGCAAATCAGCGCATAGCTGCGGGGTAGCCAAGAACACTAGCTTTAAGTGGCGGCATCGTTTTTTGCGAATACCGGCAATACAACAATCTAACCAAATGAATGGCATTGTCGAAGCTGACGAAACCTATTTTCTGGAATCCTTTAAGGGGCAACGTCATTTACCCAGACCCTCGCGCAAAAGAGGTGGTAAAGCAGCTAAGAGAGGCACATCAAAAGAACAGATAGCTGTGTTAGTGGTACGCGATCGTCATGGTGAAACTGCTGATTGTATACTGCACGACACAAGTGCAGAACAAATTGGATCAGCGCTTACACCCTTATTACATAAGGACGTCATTCTATGTACTGATGGGATGCCTGCCTACAAACAGATTGCCAGGCATGCAAAAATCGTTCATCGCCCAGTTAATATTGCCGCAGGTCAGCGAGTTATAAACAATATTTATCATATTCAGAACGTCAACGCATATGACAGTCGACTCAAGCAATGGATGGCGAAGTTTCATGGCGTGGCGACACGCTATCTCGGAAATTATCTGGGATGGCATCGAATGGTTGATCGTCTTGGTCGAAACATTACACCAACTTTCTGTTTTCTATCAGCTCTTGGGAAAACAAAGCAATTTCAACAATTAATTGCGAC
>CALNYZ010000043.1:0-9646 GCA_942490945.1 uncultured Gammaproteobacteria bacterium
TTTGGGGTGGTTGCATTTGGGTTTGGTAGTGACTTCGTCTATCGTATGCACAGCAAGTGGTTTCCAATGCCAAGGGAAACATTCAACGCGGTTCTTTATTTGCTTATTGGCGTCTATAAGATCTTCGTGTTTGTGTTCAATCTTGTCCCATGGTTGGCACTCGTCATCATCACCTGAAAGTGAGCATCAGCAAATTGGTTGTTTCGCCTGGTAGACAGCAAAGTACGGGTGCGGGACGCTGAAGACTGATTAGTGGCGTAACGGCTTGAGTGCAGGTATATAGCAGTTATGTGCACCCATCATAATCATGCGGAGTTAAATCTATGAGCATAACGTCAGGATCATGCCTTTGCGGTGAGGTCACTTTTGTAATAGAAGGTGATTTTGAAAGTTTTTATCTTTGTCACTGCAGCCGGTGCCGGAAAGATACAGGCTCGGCTCATGGGGCCAACCTTTTTTCTTCATCTGCCAAGTTACAATGGTTGTCGGGAGAGGATAAAATTACAAATTTTACTCTGCCTTCAACCCATCACAGAAAATCCTTTTGCTCAATTTGTGGGTCCGCACTTCCCAATATACAAATGGGAGGAGAACTTCTGGTGGTTCCTGCTGGAAGCCTTGATTGTGATATATCCATCACTCCAACAGCTCATATTTATATTTCCAGCAAAGCCAATTGGGACAATGATCTTCATAAACTCCCTATGATAGAGAATTTGCCGTCATAAACATAAAATCACATTGCAAGGCCAATTGAGTCTGACTCCAATAGGTCCCTTGATAATTGCAAATATTTTCTTAAACTTACTGTGTGAATTGTTCATTGGGAGGGCGACCTCCAAAAGGCAGGTATGCTTGTGAATAAAGACTGGGTATTATATCAATTAAGACAAGCCAGGGGAGAGATAGATGGAGTCATTGACCGTTTGGAGAGTAATTCCGACGACATTGAGTCGGAATTTAAAGCTTGCATGACCAATGTCTATCAACGGTTAAATTCTGCATGGAATTCACGCGTAGAGTCCTCAGATTCATCGTATGACTATGAGGACTTCATTGAATCCCGTAAGCATTCTAGCGATATGAACTGTTCAGAGTAGCCTTGTTGACGTACCCCTATGTAAAAAAAACCTGGAAAGATAGTCAAGGACTGATGATTGGAGGCAACGGTTTAATTCCTCCAGTAAGCAATTGGTTATACCGCCGCGTTGGGCTCCAGAGCCTTCCGCAGTTTTATACCCAGATCTCTCTTTGAGAAGGGTTTTGTTATATAATCATAATCATCTCCGACGCCGCCGCGACTGATGACCGCATCGGAAGGATAGCCGGACATATAGAGCAGTTTAATGTTTGGAATGAGTGTCTCCACTCTGGCGGCCAGCTCCCGACCATTCATTCCCGGCATGATAACATCGGTCAGAAGTAGCTGAATATCATCACCATATTGATCTACCAGGGCAAGTGCCTCTGCTGGATTCCCAGCCGCGATGACCCTGTAGCCCGAATCTACAAGCATGTTGCAGATCAAATCGAGGATTGCTTTGTTATCTTCCACCACCAGAACCATTTCATTCTTTGCGCTAATGTCGCTGGGCACCATATCAATGGCATCCTCGACAGGAGATCCATCATATCGCGGAAAATAGAGCCTGAAGGTTGTACCCTGTCCCGGTTCGCTGTAGAGGTTGATGAAGCCCTGGTTCTGCTTGACGATGCCAAAAACGGTGGACAACCCCAGGCCGGTGCCTTTGCCTTGCTCTTTTGTACTGAAAAAGGGATCAAAAATTTTTTCCTGGGTTACCTGATCCATTCCACAGCCATCGTCGCTGATCAGCAGCATCACATAGTCACCCGAACTGAACGTTGTATGCTTCCGGCAATATCCTTCATCAACCTTAATATTATGGGTTTCAATGGTCAGTCTGCCCACATTTTCAATGGCATCCCGGGCGTTAACACAGAGGTTGGTCATGATCTGGTCAATATGGGTAGGGTCAATCTTCAATTGCCATAAATCGGGGTCTCCATGCCAACTCAGTTCGATATCCTCACCCAGCAGACGTTTGAGCATTTTGATCATCTCTTCAACCGTCTGATTGAGGTTGATTACCTTAGGGTTATTGCCCTCCTGGCGGGCAAAGGCCAGTAACTGGTGCGTAATGTCCCTGGCCCGTTCACCGGCGGCAATGATCTGATCCAGATTATTACGCAAATCCTCCTGCTGTAAACCAGCCAGGGTCAGATCTGCATACCCTAGAATGACGCTGAGCATGTTATTGTAATCATGCGCCACACCACCAGCCAAGCGGCCAAGGGACTCCATCTTTTGGGAATGGCGAAACTGATTCTCCAGTATACGATTCTCATCTTCCAGCCGTTTTCGTCCACTCACATCCGTTAAAAATCCCACCAGACAACTGCGGCCATCCATCTCTATCAGGGCTGTATTGACATCAGCATAAACAATCGTCCCATCCTTACGCAGAAACGGCAGGTTTAACGCCAGTGGCTTTCCACCACGCACCTGTGAATCAAAGATCTCTACCACCTGCGGCAAACGTTCATGGGTATGAAGCTTCGAGACATCCAACTCCAGCAGCTCTTCAAGCGAATACCCCAGCATGCGGCATACAGCCGGATTGGCAAAATAAAACTTGCGGCTGACGGCATCGGCCACCAAAATTCCTTCGCTGGCACTCTCAAAAATAGTGCGATACTTTTTCTCCGAGGCAGCCAGGGCCTCTTCTGCCTGAACCTGGTCCGTGATATCCTCGACCATGGCGATGAAATATTTGACCTCTCCACCTTCATCACGAACCGGAACCACCGCCGTCCTGCCCCAAACAAGTCTGCCATCCTTACATATGTAGCGTTTCTCAACTGAAAGGTAGTCAGCTTTGCCAGTTTTCAGGCGATCTATGAGTTGCCAGCTTTTTTCAGTATCATCGGGATGGGTCCAATCCGACATGGGCCGGTCCTGCATATATTCTTCAGAATAGCCCAGCATCTGCTGCAGGGCCCGATTAACAATAAAAGGTTTGCCGTCCGGGGAGACCAGATCAATACCAATCGGCGCCTGCTCAAAGAGGGTCCGGAACTGTTCCTCGCGCTGCCGTAGTTCCAGTTCTGCCGTTTTGCGTTCCGTGATTTCGATGGAGAGGATAAACATGCCTTCCGGCACCGGCTGAATGCTAAGTTCAAACCAGCCGCTGCTGCCGTCGGGAAAGTTAAACTCATTCTCAATCTGATGAAAATGGCGCTCTTTCATGCAATCCTCAAGCAAAGCAAAAAGCTCGCTATCCTCGATGCCGGGGTAGGCTTCCATCATGGTTTTGCCCAGCAGATTTTCACGGCTTTGTCTTCCGTGGCGGCAGGCGGCATCATTCATATAGAGGTAGTGCCAGTCGAAACCGATAATTTGGCACCCCTCAAGCATATGGTCCAGAGTCTTGTGGTAGAGGCTCTCACAGCGGTCCATCAGTTATCCGGCCTGTAAGATATTTTTGACATTTTCTGGCGTACTAACATTAGCCACCCCTTCTCGCAGTAGCAGTTTATCCGACGCAATTATTGGTACTTATATTGTAATTATCGACTAGTAAAAACGCAAGATTACTTGATCAAAATGTTAACCGGCAAATATGCAATTCGGGCATATAGGGTTGTGCTGCATGGGACCTCCTGATTCAATTGCAATGGTGGGCAGTGGGCACCTATGGGCATGTCCCGGCGGCGCCATTTTGAAATGCCCTGGTTAAAAATTAACGGGCGCGGGAAAATTGTGAAGGGCGGGATGAACGCCAGAACGGTCTCCCGTAGTGGGCTGAAGCTCACCCCTGATGTTGGATGATGTTTATGATAGCGGGCGCGGGACGGTTGTCAAATTGCACAGGGTTGAAATGACTGGGTGTATGGTTAGTATTGGGGTTTATGAGGAAGAGGTGCTGGGAGGTCAACGGATGCGGCCGGGAGATGGGCGGAGAGAACGTGGAAGAGCATGGAGTCTGCCCGGTAAGCTTTAAGATAGAGACCTTGGTTGAAGATAGCGGCAACCTTGAGGGATACTTCTGCTGGGGGTTGGCCGGTACGTTGTGTGACAGGGAAGTTGGCGGTAAGTTTTCAGCGCGGATAATGAATTGCGTAGAGTGTGAGTAGGTCAAGTCCCCAAAGTTCTGTAAATTACCCGGAGCATCTCCGAAACCATTATCTAGGCAGCCTTTCTGCCATCCTTATCCATCAGCGTTACCTCACCTTCGAAGGTGAGGTAACGTCGGGCCATCCATTCTTCGGACGTCTCCATTGCCAGGGCCGTCACCAGCCGCAAGCATGATCCTCTATCAGGAAAGATTCTGATGACCTTTGTCCTGCGTTTCAGCTCCTGATTGTAGCGTTCCAGCATATTGGTGGAGCGCAGTTTGGTTCTATGCGCATCAGGCAACTGGTAAACATTCAGAATCTCTTCGCCATGCTCGTCCAGAAGCTCTGTCACCTTGGGGTAGCGCTCCTCAAGTTCCTCTGCCACAACGGCAATATATTCCCGAGCAGTCTCAATAGTCTTTGCTTTTGTGATCTGCCTAATTTTCTCAGCAATTTCTGCCCTGTCTTTATATGAGACCTGCTTCAAAATATTGCTGGTAAAATGTACGGAACATCTCTGCCACATGCTGCCCTGAAAATGAACAGGCTTTCTGCAGTCCTACCGGCCAGCCTGATGGCCGATCAGTCCACCACCGCCCTTTTTGCCCGAACGCTCCGCCAGGAAGCACCGGCGCACCTGAGCCTCGAGATCTGCGCTGCGACCGATGCGGAACTGGCCATTGCCGATGCCGGCAGGGACGAACTCCATCTGGGCCAGAATGGCGTGGCGGCGGCCAGGTTGCGGCGGTTGCTGGCGCGATTCACCCGGGCACGCCTCTTTCCTGACAGCGCGCCCGCCGGCCGGGTATGACCGGCGCGGTTATTGGCCGTTTCGTGCTGGAGGCTTCGGCAGACACACGCGAAACGGCGGCCGGGGCCGAGACGGCGCTTCTGCCGGTTTTGCAGGGGGACAGCCTGCTGGCGCTGCTGGAGGAATGTCTGGACGAGTTGCTGGAGACTGCCGATCCCATCTGGATCGACGAATTTGCGGTCGATCTTGGCAGACTCCCGCAGTCTATCGACCAGGACGACCTGCGCCGCCGCGCCAAAGCCGCGATCAAGGAACAACTTGCAACGCGCATTGCCGAGGCCTGGCAGGATGATCCGGCAGCCGTATCCGGTGGGCGTATATCCCCAATCTCGCCATTATCCGTGCTCGCGCGGTTTCTGTCCCAGGGCGTGGTTCACTGGTCGCATGCTGCGCCGTTCGATGTGGCCACGCTGGTCGACGATGCAGCCGCTCATGATCTGCCTGGGTTCAGGGCGCTATTGCGTGCAGCGATGGCGGACCCGTATCAGGCGCAGCGCCTGGCAATGCATCTGTCGCCAGAGCAGATCGCCAGGCTCTCTGTCGTTGCGGCGCCGCAGGCCGGGGCTGCTCACCCGCCTGCACCGGGTCTTTGTGGAGCTGCACCGGTCGTTTCCGCTGACCGACAGGGCCGCGCCTGATGTTCTTGCCGCGGCGAAGCCAGCCCAAATGCCCGCCACACGCGAGAGACCATCGACTGCGATAAGCCCAGGTGTTCGGCCATCGACCGGGTCGACCAGTGCGTGGCATCGCTCGGCGTCGATTCCGGTGTGGCCGATCAATTCTTTGATCTGATCGTCGCCGACCACCTCGGGGCTTGGGGCTTCTGGCCGCGGCTCATCGAGCAGGCCGTCAAGGCGGTCGGCGGCGAAACGGCTGCGCCACTTGGTCACCATGCCGCGGGTGATTCCCAAGTCTTGGGCGATCTGGGTATTGCTCGAATCGCTTTCGCAGGCAAGAACAATGCGAGATCGAAGCGCCATCGCTTGAGCGCTCATGGGGCGTCGAGCCCACGCCTGCAACTGCTCGCGCTCACCCTCGCTCAGTACGACAGGCACACGAATCGGGCTCGGCACACCCTCATACTAGCTTCTGAACGCGAATTAACGACTCAGGACACTAGGGCGCGTCGGCCAGGTGGGTCGGGTCGGTGATAAAGACGTTTATTTGCGTTAAATAAAAGACGTTTATTTGCGTTAATTAAAGACGTCCATTTACGTTAATTAAAGACGTTTATTTGCGTTAATTAAAGACGTTTATTTGCGTTAATTAAAGACGTTTGTTTGCGTTAATTAAAGACGTTTATTTGCGTTAATTAAAGACGTTTATTTGCGTTAATTAAAGACGTTTATTTGCGTTAATTAAAGACGTTTATTTGCGTTAATTAAAGACGTTTGTTTACGTTAAATAAAGACGTTTATTTGCGTTAATTAAAGACATTTATTTGCGTTAATTAAAGACGTTTATTTGCGTTAGTTAAAGACATTTATTTGCGTTAATGAAAGACGTTTATTTGCGTTAATGAAAGACGTTTATTTGCGTTAATTAAAGACGTTTATTTGCGTTAATTAAAGACCTTTATTTGCGTTAATTAAAGACGTTTATTTACGTTAATTAAAGGCGTTTATTTATTTGCGTTAATTAAAGACGTTTATTTACGTTAATTAAAGACATTTATTTGCGTTAAATAAAGACGTTTATTTGCGTTAATTAAAGACTTCCATTTGCGTTAATTAAAGACGTTTATTTGCGTTAATGAAAGACGTTTATTTGCGTTAATTAAAGACGTTTATTTGCGTTAATTAAAGACGTTTATTTGCGTTAATTAAAGACATCCATTTGCGTTAATTAAAGACGTTGTTTGCGTTAATTAAAGACATCCATTTGCGCTAATTAGAGACGTTAATTTGCGCTAATTAAAGACATTTATTTGCGTTAATTAAAGACGTTTATTTGCGTTAATTAAAGACGTTTATTTGCGTTAATTAAAGTCGTTTATTTGCGTTAATTAAAGACTTTCAATTAAAGACGTTTACGTTAATTAAAGAAGTTTGTTTGCATTAATTAAACACGTCCATTTACGCTAATTAAAGAAGTTTATTTACGCTAATTAAAGACGTTTATTTGCGTTAATTAAAGACGTTTATTTGCGTTAATTAAAGACATCCATTTGCGTTAATTTAAGACGTTTGTTTGGATTAATTAAACACGTCCATTTGCGCTAATTAAAGTCGTTTATTTGCGTTAATTAAAGGTTGTTTATTTGCGTTAATTAAAGACGTTTTTGCGTTAATGAAAGACGTTTATTTGCGTTAATTAAAGACGTTTATTTGCGTTAATTAAAGACATTTATTTGCGTTAATTAAAGACGTTTGTTTGCGTTAATTAATGTCGTTTATTTGCGTTAATTAAAGTCGTTTATTTGCGTTAATTAAAGACGTTTGTTTGCTTTAATTAAAGACGTTTATTTGCGTTAATTAAAACATTTATTTACGTTAATTAAAGACGTTTATTTGCGTTAATTAAAGACTTCCATTTACGTTAATTAAAGACGTTTATTTGCGTTAAATAAAGACGTTTATTTGCGTTAATTAAAGACGTTTGTTTGCGTTAATTAAAGACGTTTATTTGCGTTAAATAAAGTCGTTTATTTGCGTTAAATAAAGACGTTTGTTTGCGTTAATTAAATACGTTAATTTGCGTTAATTAAACACGTCACAAAATAACGACACATTGAAAATAAAGCGAGCTCATGTGCTACTAGATATATATTAGGGACTATATACTGTTGCTAATAATACTAAAATATTATTAATTTGATACAACAACATCTATATTCAAATTAACTTCCTGTAGCCATTTTGACTTCTGTGCATGTCCCGTTAAATTACATACATTATTTTAACATATCCAAAGGATCTTTGTCTGAGCAATTGTGCACAGTTTGGGGCGGAACTGTTATTAGCTATATATTATCTCGGTTAGTTGTTCAGTCTACATTATCATTAATTTATTAGACTGATTATCTGCGTGCATACAACAAAGCAGCAGAGTCGGCTATTTCCTCAGAAGATTGATCATGTTTAGAATTCAATAAAAATGTTTTATTTAACTGCGTCTTTTGCTTCCTATTCATGATAATAAAATTAAAAATGTTTAAAGTAAATTTCTTTAGCAATTGTCTAGAAACACCTTGATGTAACATTCATGTATATACACACAATTGGTAGTTGTTACACCCTACTCGTCGTAGGAATGTTCACTGCAAACAGTACTAACAAAGCAACTGTAACAAAAGCTGAAGGTTACAATTTGCAGGATATAATTGGCTAAATGTGTACTATATATATATCAAAGGTAGCATTGAAAACTAAGAACAGGCACACGACCAATACTGTATACATGAAGTGATTTAAGAAACATTTTTTAAGAGTGAGGGATTTGCCTCAATCTTAAAAAATTATCCCTCAATCTTTTTCTCACGTGATTCATTCACTGCCCTCTACAAGATGCAGGCTATAGAGGGTACCATTTTAAAGCTATCCCTACCCTCGGGGGAAGGGGCTGGCAACTTAATATAGTTGTATTGTCCCCTACCGCTTATTTATATGAAAGGATATCAACCTTGTAAAGTAAATTAAATATTATCTAGTAAAGTAACTAATTATTATCTAGTAAAGTAACTAATTATTATCTAGTAAAGTAACTAGGACTGATTACAGAGGTCATAGAGCTATCACATTGATCAGGAGGCAGTGTAATGTCAGTAATTGATGCTGCATCAACAATCGAACCTTCCGCAACTCTGCAACTCTATATTCGCGAGCGCGGCGTCGATACCACAAGACTAACTATCCTATATAAACTAAGTAATATATATGATAGTATATATATTACTTAGTTTTATATCGTCACAGCTTCTCTCTGCACTAAAAGGGTCAACAAACCCATGGCAGGAGCAATTCTAAAGTTCTGAAATGCAATTTACCATGAATAGACCTCGACTTCGCAAAGCGTTAGGTAATTCCGTCATTACTCAGCTGAATAAAGAGATGCCGAGCCGAGGGTATATCCCTCGGACAACAGACTTGCAAACTGACCGTTCGGCTCGTATCCCGGGTGATAGGAGGCACAGCGAGTAGGGGCCGGAAGATTGGACCAAGGTCGGCAACGGTCGTGTTTGTAACTCCTATATAGAAATCAGTCAGGCGCGTCCTGCAATAGAGAAAAGCTATTTAGTATTATCTTCGTCATTTTTAGAAACTTCCCTGTGATAAAGGACTTGTATTATTTGTACTGAAATATGGTAATCGTAAAACTTAGATATTACTATTCTTCATTCACCAACCCACTACGATACGGGTGCAGCGAATCATCTGGTGCGCTGGGTCCACTATTTAGGCGTGTGTGAAGTGTAAGATTCCCAAAGTTGTCGATGACGATTCTGCGTGTCATCGCGGGCTTCATCGCACCCTAAGGATAGTTAAATGCTATGTTTGGTTGTGGTAAGGGTAGCTTTGGAGGATTGCCTGCACCAGCTTAATTCTTTATTATTAATTTAATTTAATATTCTTTGTGTTAGTGTTATAACTCAAAGTGAGTGGATTTGCCTAGCTCATACCATGTAGTCTCATACCATGGGAATGCCATGGCTTTCTGTTGTTTGAAGTAATAAGATAACCAACTGAAGCACATGACAGT
>CALNYZ010000044.1:0-956023 GCA_942490945.1 uncultured Gammaproteobacteria bacterium
TGCATATAAGCAAGATATGCCTTTTGCAAATCTGCTACTTCCGGATACAGATTTGCGACAAATGTCGAATCCAGCTTGTCTAGGTCGCATTCACTAATAAACCAGCGTTGCTCTGGCCAATCGTGAGTTATGGCAGATATTCCGTCTGACATGTGTCGTAGCATTAATGCATGCGAATATGGTTCACCCCAAATAAGAACAGGTTGCTTGGACATGACCAGTCTTTGCAACATGGTCGAACCGCATCGCCATCCAGATGATAATATAAAAACTGGTTTTTCCTGTGAGGTACTTTTCACATCCGGCCAACGCTGCTGGATAATTTCCAGGGCAGCTTTTACAGAGCGTCCGCGTTGCACAGATTTTTTAAAATGCTTCCGGGCGTTAATGGTTCCGAATTTCGCTTCATAGAATGAAACGGCGAATCTTGCGCTTGAGCCAATTAAATTATTTCTGGAGAGTAAATATTTTGCGAGTCTACGTATCATTGTATATTTTCACTTGTATTTTTATTCTTCTGGTTTTGACATTTGTAGAAATACTCCGAGACAGGGTAACTGCTTTCTGGCTCGGGACAACAACAATTGTACTATCTTTCCAATATAATATTCATCAAACAGCATAATTGTTGGTCATTATGCTTCGACAGATTTCCCCTCTGGTATACATAAACAAGACATATCAGTATATAATATACTCAATAATTGCCATGGAAAATTAATTTTCCCTGAACCGGATTTCAATCATTCACAAATGAGTAAAATTTTATGAGCTCACCACTGGTAGCAGTAATTATGGGTTCCCAATCGGACTGGTCGACAATGGAACACGCCTGCACGATGCTATCTGTGCTCGGCATTGAGTATGAAACATCGATTGTTTCTGCGCACCGTACACCTGATCGATTATTTGATTTCGCAGAAAAAGCAGCGGATCGTGGCGTTCAGGTTATTATTGCAGGTGCAGGTGGCGCAGCACATTTGCCTGGCATGGTCGCAGCCAAGACCTGGTTGCCGGTACTGGGGGTACCAATTAAATCACATGCTCTAAATGGCATGGATTCCCTGTTATCTATTGTCCAAATGCCGGCAGGCATACCGGTCGGCACGCTTGCCATAGGCGATGCTGGCGCTAAAAATGCCGCCTTACTGGCTGCCAGTATTCTTGCCACGGCCCACCCCGAGATCCGCAAGGAACTTGTTAATTATCGTCTGGCACAAACCGACTCGGTTTTGGCGCATACTGAACCCAGATCAAAGTAATGCGAGTAGGTGTATTAGGTTCCGGGCAGCTGGGAAAAATGCTCGCATTGGCTGGTATTCCTCTGGGAATGGAATTTGTTTTCTATGGACCTGATCCCGAGCCCTGTGTTAAAGGTCTTGGGAAAGTTATTATTGCGGAATTTACCGATCAGGTCAGGCTCACTGAATTTATTTCGTCTGTTGATGTTGTTACGCCAGAATCTGAACACATCCCCTATGATGTATTGGCATTTGTTGAGTCAAAAATTCCTTTACATGCCAATGCCCAGGCTGTTGCCATTGCGCAAAATCGTCTTAAAGAAAAAAACTTTCTCCGTGATCTGGGCATCCCGGTTCCGGACTTTACCCCGGTAAGTGATGCGGATTCGATGCAGCAGTTACTGAATGAAAAACCGGGCCCGTTCATCGTTAAAACCTGTTTTGAAGGTTACGACGGCAAAGGACAGGCTGCCCTGAATTCTGCAGATGACATCCCTGCCATTGTCTCATCTATTGGCAACACACAACTCGTTGCAGAACAACGTATTGCATTTAACCGTGAGGTATCACAGGTTTGTGTGCGTAATCGTCTGGGTGATATTCGTTATTATCCGCTTACAGAAAATCTGCATCACCATGGAATTTTACGCAAATCTATTGTGTCGAAGGATGATCCGTTAGACGCACAAGCACGGGATTACGCCCGTCGTGTTCTCAATGCATTAAATTATGTTGGCGTAATGTGTTTCGAGTTTTTCGACCACAATAACAGCTTGCTCGCAAACGAGATTGCACCACGGGTACATAACTCGGGACACTGGACGATTGAAGGTGCCGTTAGTAGCCAGTTTGAAAACCATCTGCGCGCAATACTGGATTTGCCACTTGGCTCAACTGATTGTTACGGTTATAGCGTAATGTGTAACCTGCTCGAAACGACCCCGGATATCCCGGCACTTTTAGATATAAACGGCGCTCATGTACATATTTATGGCAAAGCAGCCCGATCCGGTCGCAAGCTGGGTCATGTTACGTTTTGTTATGATAACAGGCAGAAGCTTGATGAAAACACTGAAGTGCATAATAAAATCATTAACATTCGTTGAAATTATTACAAACGCCTATAACTATCGACATTAAAGTGAAATACCAATCCCGAAATGAAAACGGGTTTTTGTGCCTGAATCATCCGATTCAGACCATCGTTCCAGCTGCTGTGCTTGCACGGCTGGATAAGTGTAATCTGCTTCACCTACCTTTCCTTTGATATTATCCGTAACGGTACCGACTACAGATACCCATCGCCCTGCTGCATAATCTGCAGGTTCAAGAAAACCGCTCTGAATAATAATAAAACGACCCTGTGCTGATGCACTACGCATTGGTACCCCATTTTCATTTACCGGGTAAGCCAGCACTTCTATCTGACTGCTGTTTTTCAGAACATCCGTCTTGATAATTATCCCGCCCCAGAGCACTTTATTACCTTTATAAATATTTTCTGCCTGAACCATCTGTGGCAAAACACTGCGGTTTACACCTTCAACATTCAGGCTGGATGTTGCACAGCCTGTGATCACAAATAATAAAGCCGATAAAAACATGAAATATTTATGCATATGAATCTACTGCTTCCTGATATGGTGCGGGTAATAATATGGTCGATAAAAAGGATACCACGGGTCGTACCATGGATCATACCAGGGGTCATAGTCGTATGGTTCGGGTTTGGGCCACAAATAGGATCGTGTTACCGCTACGACTGGATATTGATAATCAAATTCACCTACTTTAGTTACCAACCCACCCGTAACCTTACCCGATACTGACAAGCGTCGCCCATTTGCATAAATAGCAGGATCACGAAAGCTGGGGAAGATGGCAATAAAGCGCCCGGTGCTTACATCCACATCTTTTGGTTCCCCTGACTCATAGAGTGGTTTCGCCAAAACTGTAATGTGTGTCTCATCCTGTTTTACATTTGTCTCCAGTATGATCCCGGCCCAGGCGACCGGCATATCACGATACTCATCCGGATTGACACCAACCACGTTCGGAAGCGGATTCACAGGCGGAATGGTGACGACAGGTTTGCTTGCACAACCTGATGCAATAAAGATGATTAACAGCAATAAATAACCGGATTTCATATGGCATGCCATTGTTCAGGAATAAACTTACACTAAAAGTATAGAATGAATGCACCGCCAAATCATATCTATTTGTATATATTGAATAGACCTGAAATCCAGCCTGTCTAACTGATCCAGATCAAGTGGCTGGCTGACACTTTCACGTAAATTAGTGCAATATTACGAATCCACACAGCAGTTATTATTTTATCGTGCCAGACCTAGAATTCGACAGCCAGCTCATTCAACGCTATGACTTAAGCGGACCGCGCTATACGTCATATCCTACAGCCGTGCAATTTACTGAAGAATTTGGTATTGAAGATTATAGACAGCAAATACAATCGAGTAATACTGCCAATCGTCCGTTGTCCTTGTACTTTCATTTACCGTTCTGTGACACAATTTGCTTTTATTGTGCCTGTAATAAAATTGTTACGAAGAACCGAAATCGCGCGCAACCCTACCTGAATCTTCTTTACAAGGAAATGGCCTTACAAGCAGCGCTGTTTAATACCGCTCGCCCTGTTGATCAGTTACATTGGGGCGGGGGTACACCTACATTTATCAGTCATGGACAAATGCGTGACTTGATGCGAATTACCCGTGAATTGTTCAATTTGCATGAAGATGATAGCGGTGAATATTCCATCGAGATTGACCCACGTGAAGCAAACGCTGAAACCATTTTATTACTACGTGATCTTGGTTTTAATCGCCTCAGCCTGGGTGTACAGGACATAAACCCGAAGGTTCAGCTGGCCGTCAATCGTATTCAGTCAATCGAAGAAACGAATGAAGTAATCAACACCGCGCGCAGTGTCGGATTTCACTCAATCAGTGTCGATCTGATTTATGGTCTGCCATTTCAGACCAAAGACTCGTTTAGTGAAACATTACAAACTGTCATCGAAATGCAGCCTGATAGACTGTCCGTATTTAACTACGCACACATGCCAGATATGTTCAAAACTCAACGACAGATTCGGAGCGAAGATTTACCAGATGCCCGAACAAAACTGGCCATTCTGGAAATGAGCATCGATATGCTGACGACTTCCGGTTATGTATATATCGGCATGGATCATTTCGCCAGACCGGAAGACGAACTGACGCAAGCACAGGCTGATGGCCACCTTTATCGAAATTTTCAGGGTTATTCAACGCATGCGCATTGCGACCTGATTGGTATGGGTGTCACTTCAATCGGCAAAATACATGACAGCTACAGTCAGAATTATCGAACACTGGATGATTATGAAAAATCAGTTGCTAATAATTCATTACCCATCTTCCGTGGCATTACCCTGACGACCGATGACAGACTTCGCCGAAAAATTATTACTGAACTCATATGTAACTTTAAACTCGATATAAATGCGATTGAGCATGAATATTCCATAAACTTTGATCAATATTTTTCAGATATAGCTCCTGCACTGCAAAGCATGCAAGATGATGGGCTAATCTTATCAGGAAAAAATATGATTGTGATAACAAACAAAGGTGGTTTGCTGGTCAGGAATATTTGCATGTTATTTGATGCGTATATACGCAATTCATCACACCGTTATTCAAAAGTAATTTGATTTTACTCTGAATTTTATTATCGATAGATTAGTATGGCCGTTTACGTACATGCAAACGAAACAGTATGCGAGATAAAAATATTTCGCTTATAAAAAACAATATCACTGTGGTTAGCATTGCTGTGGGTGACATCGCCAGTAATATTCCGATACCAATGACGGGAATGACTGATTCGGGGAGTTGATCCAGAAATAACGCCTGACTGCTTGGTGCAAGACCCATTCTTCTTTTAATAAAACTGGAGAAAAGATCACCTGTCATCGCCAGAATTGCGAAACAGAGTCCAAAAAGCAAAGGGAAATTTAAAAAATAAGCTGCACCTGTTGTACAACACAAGGAAAAGACAATACCACGCCATGTTTTGCTGGAACCGAATAAAGGCAAGCCATCCTTTAATTTATATCCTCGATCCACTGGTGTCGCAAACCGACTTTTCAAAACACGTGCGGCTACAATTGGTGACCCATTGGCAACCCATAGAAATATCAGAAACTTGTATATATATTCCCAATCCACTCGGTTTACCAGAATTCACAATGTTATACAGTAATATAATTCAATGTTGTTTTGATGCCAGTCGATTTAAAACCATGACAACTATAAAACCGGCACAGATCAATAACATTGTATTTAAAAATGTCATATCCAGCGCAGTTGGTAAAACTGGTGTCGATGAGACAAGCCGATCCTTGTTACGAATAGTTTCAAAAACCCGATCCTGAAATGGCCAAATCATCCATAAAGATCCGATTAAAATACCTTTTATCACTAACAAAGTTTGCTTGTAATAGTGATGGAGCAGCCAGACCAAAAATCGTGTAAAAACGACCAGGCCTGTTATCATGCCAAGTACAAATGGTATCAGTATGGAAAAATTCAGTTCGCCAAGCGCGCCAATGATATATGCATACTTACGCAGCATTAATAAAATAAATGATCCGGATATACCAGGCAGAATCATCGCACTGATAGCAACGGCGCCACATATAAATATAAACCAGGCGCCATCTGGTGTATTCGTTGGCACCAGATTTACGATAACCAGTCCCATAACAGTACCGGCGATCACGTATAAAGTGTCAATGAATTTAAAGTCCCGCACTTCTTTCATTAATATCACAATCGATGCCAGTATCAGGCCAAAAAAGAGACCATAAACTAATTCCGGATGCGTTTGAATCAACACAGGCAACGGGATGATTTTGGTAAAAACGACAAGTGCGCATGCAATACCAATGACAAGCGGAATCAGAAAATTAAAATGTGGTCGTTGTACCAGACAGGAAATATTAAATCGAAACAGACACAATAGCCATTCCTTATCAAAAGACTTGATCGCCTCCAATAAACGCGTATATATACCCAATATTAGCGCCATCGTTCCACCGCTAACACCAGGCACCAGATCTGCGGAACCCATACAAAAACCTTTCGCCACTAACGATACTGATTCTTTCATGTAAAATTCACTTTATTTTATTGATTAACGGGATTGTATTATAAACTTCATATAACAAAGTTTGATTACAAGCATAATATTATATATAAGTTAGTGCTGGAAATACGTATGCAACTTATTTATTTTTACAATTTTCATCGCGCGTACTTACCATCATATCGCGTGTCGATTCCAGACTCACTTTTTCATGTTCATTCATAGGCGCTGACAGCCGCTTGTTATATATTTCAATCATATTATTATATTTTTTGCACACTTCCTTTAACTGATTATTATTCTGGACCTGGTAGCGATTTTGTATTAACTGTTGGCGTATCTCGGGGTCCATTGTTTGCCATCCAGATCGTTGCCAGTCAGGAAAATCTTCTGCTGTTATTTTTCCGAATCCATTACGCACGCAGCGAGTATATGACAAATTGCCAATACGCGATATTTTCATGCTATTGTTATAACGAAACGACGCAACATAATTAATGATATTTATTGTAGCCGGAGTAAGTGAATTTAATCCTCCAAAATCCTTAAACACATGGGATATATCTTTTTTCTTTTTCATTGCAGGGTAAATTCCCTTCGCCATTAATGAAACTTCACGACAAACCTCCTTGTTCTCGATATTAACGGTACCCAATTCATCGGGGCTGGATTTTCTTCCCACATTCAATTCCTGGCTAGTGGTTGTACCCTGGCAGGGTAGCTGGGAATAACTGACATTACCGGTATTATCAGTACAACGATAAACGCCCGCAACGACCACATGGGATGCCGAAGCGGCGAAAAAAACAATCAGAATCAAAAAACGCATAAGATTAATTATAGGATAGATATCCGGATTAAAAATACCTTTGTTATTGACCATCGATTAATGCTTCCAGTACTAAAAAGTATATAATTAATGATAATTGTGTCTGTTACCGCTACCAAGACTGGCACTTTTCTTCTTTCAGGCAGCCGGTTGTTCCTCTCCCGTCTCAATTCAGATCCATGGTATTTGAAACAAATTATAGTCAGATATTGTAAAAATATCGCAATTGTTAGCAAACAGGGGGCAGCCGGTTGTTTTAATCAACCAGAGCAGTGCCAGAAATTTTTTTATTGGCAGTATAAAGGTTTGGTAACGGTCATCCGATATGTTTATCATGAACAGTCAACTCATAAGAACAAAAACCCCCTCCAAGGAGTCAGCAAACTCTGGACTTGTTCAAATTATTAGACGTATTGGATTGGCCGGCAGTCTGTTTTTTCTGATTAAAGGTGTGATGTGGCTGATTTTACCCGGGATCCTGGTATATCTCGGTATTGCCTGAATGCCCACATTTGCGGCCTGAACTATACAACTTCTACCCTTCTGTCGACCTCTGCTTGCCAAATACGTTTGGCCTGGACAATCAGTGGCAAGTAAATAATTTCGTATCTTTTATCGGTATCGTGTTTTTATTCGCATTAACAAGATAAATCACATGCTCATATTCCCGGCTTGGTAAGCCATAACCTATTGTAATATTCTCGGCGTCAGTAATATAAACAAGTTGACTGAACGGAATTTCATCATTACTGGTAACTGGCGTGGGTTTATAGAATGGCAACAAGGCAGGTGACTGTGGAGTGGATATCTTCACACTATGACAACGGTCAGCATCCAGAATCTTGCCGAGTTTTTCTCGTCTGGCAACAAATGGTTCAATCCCGAATACTGCGATATCCTGTCTGGTGGCCTTGTCTGCAACCTGCTGCATTTTACTGTCCGGGTATATACCTAATTCGAGTGATAATATTTGCAGGTACTCCCTGTCTTGTATTTTATCAACATTCTTGATTAACACGCGTGCCTGTGTACCCAGCATTAATACGGCAATGATAGTAATAACTGATTTGTTAAGATAACGAATTCTATCCGGGTGAATATGAATAAACAGAATAAGCGTTAACAGAAATGAAAGAATTGTTGGCGTACTGTATCGCCCGACCAGGGCAGCATCAATTCCTATATTCACTCTGGCTACAGAAACCACCGCTGCACTAAATAAATAGTACAGAATGAATCCGCAGGCAGCTACTGCTACAGGGGTTTTCCTGATTTGTTTGAAATTCAGAATAATGTGCACAATAAAGTACAGGTGCAGCATACCCATAATAAAAGACAGGTACCTGTTCTTCAGTACAGATCCCATGTGCTCAACAAAAAATATAATAATTTTATAATGTGACTCGATAATATTATCAATCACCGACACATGCCCATCTGGTGTGTTAAATCCGCTGAAATATAAAAATATTAACACGACAGATGTTATCAATAATGTTGCCAGATAGTATCTGTTAAGACGCAGAATCAGACCCATACAGAATAGTACGGGCAACACCAACACCCCATTTACCATCGTGCCTGCAGATAAAATACCCAGACAATATGCTGCAATAAAGTACCTGGCCTCAAATCTGCTTTCGCTTGCCTTGCTCAACTGATAAAAAGCCAGCATTGGAAACAGGTATACTGCCCAAAATTGGCTCTGAAACGCCCATATAATATTTTCATCCTGCTTCCAGGAAAAAATAAAGACTGTTATGAGGACAAACAGGTAAAAAAATACATTTTTACTGATACGCTTGTACACAAGCACATTCGCGAACTTGATTACCATAAACCAGTTTAAAAAAACAAATAATACATTAATCGGGATCAGTAATATTGAAAGACCGCCAAAATACTTCAGGTCCAGAAAAAATAAAACACGCGAGAAGATGATTCGATGTTCGTTATGTTGTCCCCACCAGGCAGAAGTATCACCAGCAAGCAAGCGAATATAAAAATCCAGATATCCATCCCACATGTCACCGCGCGGAATAGGCAAATAAAACCGGTATGCGCCCCATATAACAGATAAAACATAAAATATCACAATAGCTGCCAGAAACCTGTTGCTATTAAACTGGCTAACAATATATTTTATGTGCTGCGAGTATTTCACATATTCCTCTGCTTCTGATTTCTACATGTATAAGTTGTAACGAAACTAATACCTGGAGAATATCATGAACTATTAACCAGATTTAAGGCCTTGTTTTTTTCTTTCATGCCAAGCCAAATCACACTGATAATGATAACTGCAAGCAATGGAATAACGCCCATGTTGACTACCTGCCAGCCAAATTGGTGCTGCAGTGTGCCTGCTGTCAGTGAAGATATGGTGACCGTTGTAAAAATAATAAAATCATTCATTGCCTGGGTTTTACTCCGCTCATCGGGTTGGTATGTTTCCGTTAATAGAGTCGTCCCACCAATAAACAGAAAATTCCAGCTGATGCCAAGTGCAGTCAGAGCTATCCAGTAATGTGCGACGCTTGTTCCCAATAAATTGATACCGACGCAAGTAAATCCCAATATTCCACCGACAAACATTATCTTCAGAACACCGAAGCGATGAATCAAATGGCCGGTGACAAATGATGGTGCAAACATACCCAACACATGCCATTGGATAACAAATGATGTATCGGAAATTGTATGCGCATGATGATTCATCGCCAACGGTGTAGCGGTCATCACAAAACTCATCACCCCGTACCCCAACATCGCACACAAAATTGCAACGATAAACCTTGGTTGCGCTGCAATTTCAATTAATGGCCGCCCCAACTTCTTTACGTTCTTTTCAATGTTTTTGACAGGTATTGGTAACTTTAAAAAGGAAAGAACAAAAAACATCATCACGTACAATATCGCAACCGACACATAGCATCCTGCAAACGGAAACTCGATAATGGAATTACGGGTCAGATTCGCCAGATTTGGTCCAAAAAATGCGGCCACTACGCCACCTATCAGCACCGAGGAAATTGCCCGACTTTTGAATTCAGCGGTAACAGCATCTGCAGCTGCAAAACGAAAATAATTACCAAAACCGTTAAATATTCCTATTAACAGACCGCTCACGGTAAATATCCAGAAGTTGTGAATGACCACTGCATATGTTGCCAGAGCACCTCCACTCATACCGAAAAGTGTTGCAAACATAAATCCTTTCTTGCGCCCTATGCGCTCCATTAACATGGCAGCAGGTATGCTGGTTATCATGACAGCAATAAAAATAACCGCTATCGGCAATGTTGCGAGAGATTTATCCGGCGTCAGTTGATAACCAACCAGGGCGGATACGGTGAGAATGAGGCTCATACTGCTCAGCATAAGCGCCTGGCTTATAGCAAGTAGTGGTACATTACGTTTGTATGAGTCCATGGAGTGCATAATAACCTGAGACAATCAAAAAGTGCAGCCTTCATATTCGAATATGTCATTAACACCATGCATCGCTCGCCATGGTTATTTCAAAATAAACAAAACCTGATATTCTTTGTCCAAAAATTGAAATACAATTGGGGACACTTTCAATCAACCTAACCGGAAATTTTTACTATGCATGAGAACCTGATGTTATTACCCGCCAAGGACCCACGTGATATGCGCATACTTCGAATACCGGATGATTTCGAGGCACACGAAGTCTATCGTTATGTAACCGGTTTGATAGCCAAAGCAGAAGAACAATCAGATTATGAATGGGATGATATTCTCGAAATTCTGGAACAACGAGGATTTGAATCTGTTGACTTTATTTTTGGGCCATCATTGGATTAGCTGGTAGGTATGCGCAGAAATGTTCCGTTCCGCAATATGCGGATATGCTTATACCAATCAGTTCTGTTTACAATTGCGCTTGATAACCGTTTTTCCCATCACCGTTGTGCCACTATTACCACTGCCTCGACTTGCACCCAATACAGTTGTTGAATCATTGGTAGTAGCAAGTGAAGCCTTGCAGGCGAGATTGATGGTTGTCTTACCCATTACCGTGACTTTGCCTTCCAGACAATACCAGCCGTTAGGATTCAGCAAATGAATTGTGGATTTGCCCATCACATTCACGGCTGACGCCACCAGAATCAACTGCGGATAACTGGTGCTGGCTTTATCGTAAACATCGCTTCCCAGTCCGAACAGCTTGACATCAGCTTCAATGACCCGAAACTTGAGTTTGCTTGTTTTTTTAAACGGACTATTGCTCCCCCACGCAGCCAGACATTTTTTAACGTCCTTACCGTGCACCGAGCTCATTGGCTGCAAGTTATATAAATCAGCATATTGTTGTTCGCCGAGCCCGCCTGCTTTGGCGATTGAATTTGTAAACAAGCTGGTCAGAATAATTGTTATATAGTATGAATATTTACTCATCACCAAACTCCTATATAGATAGAATTATAAGCTCTGGATTACAGTCGTTAAATATAAATGTACAATACTGCTAAAAACAAGCTGATTTTTCGCTAATCCTGTCCCGATTTTAAAATAAGACCGGATTTACAATTTATCCAGTTGTATTTGTGAAAAATCCTTTACTTGCATATGGCTTGCAGTCTTGTCTGTTGCAGCATCACGTACCAGCCAGATGGTTTGCATACCCGCATTACCTGCGGCATCCAGTTCAGATTCAATATCAGACAAGAACACGATTTCATTGGCGGGTAGTTGAGTTGCTTTTATTATTTCAGAATACGAATTCTCATCTGACTTGGCGCCAATATTTGTATCAAAATAACCGGCGAACAAACCGGTCAAATCACCGAACTCCGTATGAGCAAATAATAATTTCTGTGCATAAACCGAGCCGGATGAATAGACGTATATTTTTAAACCCAACTCGCACCAATGTTCCAAAGCGTCACGCGCATCCTTATATATGTGTCCGTAATAATCTCCATTCTGATAGCCTTTTTCCCAAATCATCCCTTGTAATGTCTTGAGTGGTGTTACTTTTTTATCTTCCTCAATCCATTGTTGCAATTGAGCAATCACACGATCAATGTCGGCTTCGCTACCGATTTCATTTTTTACCGAATCGATTTGTGTTTTTATATCCGGAACAGATGAATTGTTTCGCACAAATTCGGGCAGATACTTGCTTGCATAGGGAAATAAAATGTCTTTGACAAAGGATATGGATGAAGTGGTACCTTCGATATCAGTAACAATCGCCCTGATCATAAATACTGACTGACTATTTGATCATAAGTCGGAAACCGGTTCGCTATATCATTGCCGGTGAAATTTCCGACCCAGCCATCCTTGGTGGTAAACATCCGAATGCATTTAAAACTGGGCTCTGTGCCCATATCAAACCAGTGCGTCGTGTTTGCAGGTACGCTTATAAGATCACCCTTCTCGCACAACACTGCATAAACCTTGCCGGAAACATGCAAATAAAACAGTCCACTGCCGTCGACAAAAAACCTTACCTCGAAATCAGCGTGGGTGTGTTCAGCAAGAAATTTTTGCCGGAAAGTCGCTTTTTCCGGATTATCAGGACGTAGTGCAACAACATCTACCGCATTGAAACCATATTGTGCGTTTAACTTTTCAACATCTGACTGATAGGCAGTTAATACTTCTTCCTGATCTGCGTTGTCGCTCAGCTGCTGAGTTGCCTGCCACTGTTCAAATTGCACGCCAATTGAATCCAGCCGTTTTCTGATCGCAGACTGGTCCCTGATTACTTCGCTGTTATCATCGGCAGTAGCGGAATAAATTACCAGTAAACTCATGGTGTCAGTCTCCTTAAACGTAATTCACAGTCAAATAAAAACTCCAGCGCCTCCACATGACGCATCGCATCCGTCATGCTGTTACCCCACGTATAAAAACCATGTCCTGCAATCAGATAGCCATGCACAACATCGGCACTCTGCATGTAAGCTTCGACCTTGGCAGCAAGGCGCACGATATTCTGGTCATTGGCAAACACTGGCACAATCAGGTTGTAGTGATGACTATCCACGCCTGGAAAAGCTTTTAACAATTCGTAATTCTGCAATTTCAGGTAATCTTTTTGTACGCGGGATAAAATGGTGGCATTGACGGAATGTGGATGCAGAATCACATTTACACCCGGTAAGTGCTGATATATTTGCACGTGGAGCAAGGTTTCAGCAGAAGGCTTGCGCGCATCCAATGGCGATCCCGATGCATCTATCAGCATGATGTCATCTGTCGTCATACGGCCTTTGTGTTGACCTGATACGGTAATCGCGATCGTGCCATCATCAAGCCGGGCTGAAAAGTTACCACTGGTGGCTGGCACCATACCCATTTGATACAGCTGCTTGCCTGCCTCAACGAGTGCCTGTGCCTGTTGCTGAAAATTATTATTTGTTACGCTATTCATATCTCACCGGACTGCGCTTCATGATCAGTGCGCGATTTTAACCTGTATACACCAATTACACCATTAAACGACCGCATTGAAAGATCAGATAATGACCACATTATTTTTTCAGGTTTAAGTCAAACCAGAAGGCAAAATTTCAGTCCGCTTCAATCAGCCAGGACAACTCCTTGGCAGCTTTGTCATAACCAAGTTTGATGAGTTCGCGGGCCCGGTAAAATTCATATATCTGCGCCGAATCACGTGAAATACTGATAGTGACATCGGGTGAATAGGCGGCTAATTTCAGGCGGGCGATATTATTTTGCATGATATCCAGTGAGCGCACCATAATATCGACATAGCCTAACGCCTCTTTTTCGCCATCGTCCGAGTCCTCGAACAAACCGGAGAGTAAAGACTTGATACGCGCCGCATAGCTATCGTCATCGTTTGTGGATTTTTTCGACAAATTTTCAAGACTCGTTACCTGTCCTTGATTCATGTCTGGTTCACTGTCAACGTTAACTGCAATGGTAATGTCGGTCATGTCAGACAAGGTTGGCGCAATCGGCACAGGGTTGACCATGCCACCATCAAGTAAATGTCGGCCTTGAACGACAAATGGGGTAAAGATCAAGGGTACTGCAATGGAAGCGCGAATCGCATCGAAAAGTGGTCCTTTGTTAAACCAGACTTCCTTGCCCGAATCGATATCTGTCGCAACCGCAGTAAAACGAATCGGCAAGTCATCAATTTTGTTATCACCACACAACTCTTTAAGCTTCTCTATCAGCTTTTCGCCTTTAAATAACCCGCCTCTGGTAAATGAGATATCCAATATTTTCACAATATCCGATTTACGCAAGCTTAAAACCCAGTCCCGATACACATCAAGTTTGCCAGCAGCAAAAATCCCGCCCACCAGTGCACCCATTGATGTCCCGGCAATTGAACAGACTTCAAAATCATGTTCAGTCAACCAGTCGATCACGCCGATATGCGCGAGCCCCCGTGCGCCCCCACTACCGAGTACCAGTGAAACTGTTTTTTTGCGCTTTTTCATAAGAAATACTTCATATTGTTCAATCGAGCTAAATTATCTGCGTGTCATCATATTCGCATAAATAAACCCTGGTTTACATAGATAAATTACATAATCAAAATACGCTTTTCTGTTGTTAAATACCGGCTGCCAGGTACCGTATATTAGAAATCCTGTATGGTTAAAACTATAATCAGCATATTTGAAGAATAAAGATGACATGTAACCATTCAGTTGCGGTTCAGCTGATTCGGATTATTATAATTAAAACTGCAGGGAGAATACGTTATGGCAAATATCAAATGGCTAACGGGGCTGTTACTTACGTTTACTGCTGTAAATGCGCACGCCGGTTTACAACGCAATGTCAATCTGTCGGTGGATGGCGTAATGCGCAGTTACGATATTTATATTCCGAATCAATCTGCCAAATCTGAACGGCCGCTCGTGTTGCTTTATCATGGCCACACTGGCAGTGCAGATGTGATGACGGGAGCAAACAGAAAAAAAGCGCCGTACAAAATCTGGCTGACACTGGCAGAAAAAAATAATTTTATTATCGCCATCCCGGATGGTACCAGGGGCAGCAATAACAAGCAGGGCTGGAATGACTGCCGTGCGGATACCACGACTAACCCCCGTACTGATGATGTGAAATTTACACTAAAACTGATTGAAGTGATTAATCAACAATACCATATCGATAAATCGCGAATTTATGCCACAGGCACATCAAATGGAGGCAATATGGTACTTCGTCTGGCGATGGAGGTGCCCGAAAAATTTGCCGCAGTCGCTGCGGTGGTCGCCAGCAATCCCGTGGACAATAAGTGTCGGGAACGACATCTACCGGTGTCGGTATTATTTATGAATGGTACTGCTGATCCAATATTACCCTACAAGGGGGGAAAAGTCGGTAACGGCAAGCACGGGCGCGGTATTGCATTATCAACACCAAAATCAGTTGTATATTGGGTGAGAAATAACAGCACACGGACAAAACCGGAAATCAAGCACCTGCCTGATCTTGATAAATCCGACAACAGTACCGTAGTCCGTCACAGTTATACAAATGGCAAAAACGGATCGGAGGTTGTACTCTATTCAGTGATAAATGGTGGTCATACCGAGCCCAGCCGTCAGGAACAATACCGACGCTTGTATAAACGGATTGTTGGTAATCAGAATTATGATATTGAGATGGCCGATGAGGTCTGGGCGTTCTTCAAAAATAAAGTCCGGCATTAATTTCATTTCAACAGTAATGCCAAACCACTAATGATAAGCAAAACACCAACAGCTTGTTGAAAATGCCGCTGGCTGATATTGGTATGAAGATGGCCGCCTATATATAAACCGATTGCCATAACCGGGATGGCAGCAGCTGTCCACAACAAGATGTCCTTGCTATAAAAACCGGCGACTGCGTATCCGGACAAACGTATTCCACCTTCAATTAAAAATGCAGTGGCAACCGTGGAGCGAAACACACTCTTGGGTAAACCGCGCAGCTGAAAGTAAATCACATACAGCGGTCCGCCGGTGCCAAACAGGGTACTAACAACACCGCCGACTGTTCCGGCAACCGCAGCCCATTTACGACTGCAGTGTTGTTTTAATTCAAAACCCAGCAGGCTGTATATTGCGAATAATATAATAAACACACCAAGGGCATGCACGAGTGTCGATGTGTCTATACTTTTAAATAAATACAAGGCAACGATCACGCCGGCAAAGGTAAACGGTAACACCGGTAGCAATTCTCGCCACGCGGTATGCTGGCGGTGTCGCCAGCCATGTACCACCGATGCCAGCACATCAATAATACTGATAAACGGCACGACAAACGTTAACGGCATGAATAATGCCATTAACGGAATTGAAATCAGTCCCGATCCGAATCCGGTAATACCGCGAAATGTATAGGCAACAAATAAAATGGCACAGACCAGAATGACTTGTTGCAAGGAAAGCGTCTCATACATAAATTACTTCTGATATCGTATTGTTTTTTCGAACATATCGGGACAAGCTGAGTACGGTCGAATAAATTGAGTACCCGTAGCGAAGATTATACTGGCGGGTCAAGGACCTGTCCGGTTGAGTTGTTAATGCGAAACCAGCCTGTCAGACTGTAACGCGAGCGGCTACAGGGCAATACTTCATGCGGAAATTCTTCACTGAGAAAAATAACCATGTTACCAAACCTGGGCAGAACGGTTTCCAGTACCGTTTCATTATCATCAGCGTATAAAACCAGTTCACCACCATCTTCCGTCTTCCAGTCAGGATTCAGATACAGGGCGGTCGACAAACGGCGAGTAGATGAACCCTGAAACGTATCATAATGTTTTTTATAAAAACCACCCGGCTGATAATGCGCATAATGACATTCGTAATCAAACAGACCAAGAAACAATTCACGATTAAGATATTCGCGCAACTGTTCTGTCCACTCCATATAATAACTGACCGGCGCATGATCGGCCTGCAACCAGCAAATTCTGTCACGCCGTACAAACTGGTTTAGCATGTGTGACTGATCCCGACCTATCCCTGCATGGTGAAACTCACTGTTATCAGTTTGCTTGATATCAATAAACATGTGTTGCAATTGCTCAACAGAAAAAACTGCATCCAGGACAATATAACCCTGCTCGCGTAACGCAACCGCGATTCGGGCAAAGACATCGCGGTCGATTGGTCCGGTAGTAATGGGTTGTATATTCAAGGCAGTCAACTCGGGTAAACAGTGTTGCGTGCTTTATAACCTAATTCAGGAATCCATCATAGCAGAATTGCAGAAAATAACTGTTTTGGTCTTTTGCGCTGATTCACGGTCAGCTGACAGTAAGCGACCTGTCAGCTACCGGTTTGCTCGTGACGATTTTCTAAAATTGCTCGGCCTGCCAGTATTTGAGATTCAATACTTTCGTCTTCGTTTTACCCAACGCTTTGATATATTGCTCGGGTGTGCCTTGCAGATACGGATTTGTACCATAGTGCATCGGTATGGCATATTTTGGTTTCAGATATACCCGGGTTGCATAGGCGGCATCTTTCGGGCTCAGGACATAATGACCCCCGACAGGTATCAATACCAGATCAGGCTTGTAATAGCTGCCGATAAACTTCATGTCGCCAAACAAGCCTGTGTCACCCATGTGGTAAATCTTGAAGCCATTTTCCAGCTCAATGATGAACCCCGCCGGCTCACCACCGACATGAATCTCAAGCTGTTTGGTTTGCGGATTGGTCCACTTGTATTCCGAACTGTGTTCCGCACGAGTCATGGTAATTTTTATATCCTTACCGAGTGGCGTAATAACTCCACCCTTGTTAAAGCGCGGTGCCAGATCTGCTGGCATTTCACCAAGTGCCACCAGACTGTCATTCAAACCGGCCGGTGCATACATTGGTGCTTTATGTTGTTTGGCAAGCGCCGGCCCGTCACCGACATGATCGCCATGTGCGTGCGTAACCAGAATCAGGTCGACTTTACCTACTTTACTTAAATCCTTTTTATCCGCAGCAAGATTTGGATTATTTGTAATAAAGGGATCAATCAGGATAACTTTACCGCTAACTGATGTTATCTTGAATGCAGCATGCCCCAGCCACTGAACCGTGACCTTGCCATCAGTCGCCGCAACACTACTGACCGAGTAAAAAAACAGTGACAGGAATAATCCTGCCATTAACTTGTTCGAAATTGTTTGCATAACACACCTCTGACGTTAATGATAAACTACGGTTTATAAACTTTATAATATTGCCAACAAGTCTAGTCACTTTGTCGGGGTATACCTCAATTATTTATTACAAATTGATAAAATATCTTTTTATTGTCAACCCGATACCGAAGCGAATATCATCTATAATTATCACCCTGTTTCACGAATCCGAACATTTTTCTTCTCGACAAAAATGACTCAACAGTACCAATATTCATCGATTACCGGGACAGAGCTGAAAAATGCGCTACTCTAAAGACCCGCAAACACACAACAGCCTGCGCCATTCGCTGAAAGATGCCGTGTCGTTCTCAGTCATGTCGGGCAGTATCGAAACCTATTTTTCTGCCTTTGCCTTGCTACTCAAGGCAAGTAACTCACAAATTGCTTTACTCGCTACCCTGCCCAACCTGCTCGGTTCGCTCGCGCAGTTGTTTTCTGCCTGGCTGGGTCACCGCTTGCAACGCCGTAAACCGCTGATCGTCACCGGTGCCTATGCCCAGGCAGCGGTGCTCCCCTTGATGTTCCTGTTACCGTGGTTATGGCCTGAATATGCCATCAGTATTTTGTTAATCTGCATGGCACTGTATTTTGCCGCTGCACATTTTATTGCCCCACAGTGGATGAGCCTGATGGGTGAACTGGTGGCGGAAAAAAGACGCGGTCGTTTCTTCGCCCGACGCACTGCCCTGGCAACGATTACTTCTTTTATCGCGCTGTGCCTTGCCGGCCTCGTGTTACATATTTTTGACCTGTTCAACAGTACCATGATTGGATTTGCAATCCTGTTCAGTATCGCGTTTATTGCACGGCTGGTGTCTGCCTATCACCTCGGCAAGATGCATGAACCCACGGAACACGCTGCCAGTCTGGAACCCATTTACGATATACGCTGGCTAAAACAACCTGCGCTCAAACCGGCGTTACGATTCAGTATTTTTTACATCCTGATGCAATTCGCGGTCGGTATTGCCGGCCCGTTTTATTCGGTTTACATGCTCAACACCTTGCAATTCACTTACCTGGAATTCATGGCCAACATTGGCATGTCGGTATTGGTGCAGTTTCTCACCCTCAGTTACTGGGGTCGCATCAGTGATGTTATGGGCAATCGTGTGGTGCTGCTGACTACCGGCTGGATTGTCCCGATCCTGCCTGCACTGTGGCTGGTCTCGCCGAACTTCTGGTTTTTAATGGGTGTACAGGTTATTGGTGGTTTTTGCTGGGCCGGTTTTAGTTTAAGTGCCACTAACATACTCTATGATTTATTACCGCGTAATAAACGTGCTACCTATCAGGCATTACAAAACGTGATCATGACATTCGGTATATTTGTCGGCTCCATGATTGGCGTACTGGCAACCCGCACGCTACCTGCACAATTCAGTGTCGCTGGATTGGAATTTAATTTTGCAGCGGCCTTGATGTGGGTATTCCTGTTGTCTGCATTAGCGCGCGGGCTGGTGTCAGCAGTATTTTTGCCACGCATACAGGAATTACGCAAACCGCGACGTAAAACTTCACCGTATGAACTGGTGTTTCGCTTTACGCGTTTCAATGCTTTTTCCGGATTACTGTATGACATTGTTGCACGTGTACAAAAAAACGATCAGGATCGCTAACGTAGGCGAACCGTACGACGCCTGGTTAAAACCGTAACTCCAGCGCGTTGCATAAAAACTGCATGTATGACTCGGCTGCTGTAAAACGATCACACACGAATTTTTTAAAGTGTGCTGATGTCACAATATCTTCTTCAAACGGTGCAATGGCAATAAAGTCTTTACGTTTGATATCATGAATCAGCGGGTGTTCCTTGCTGTAACCGCGTGGTGGATTAACCAGAGCATCACCCGCAAGGGAAAAATACTTGTTGAACGGCTTTGCGTTGATCGTTGTTTGCCATAAGGTGCCTTGCTCGGCGATTCGTTCACGAATTTTCCCCAACGCCGTCGAATCAGGCCGCCATATTCCGACACCAATAAAACAATCACCCGGTTCAATATGCACATAAAAACCTGGCGCATGCACGTCTTTGCCGACTTCATGTCGAAACTGTATGCCTAAATTGGTTTTATACGGACGTTTGTCCTTGCCGAAACGAACATCACGATAGATCCGCATAAGCGACCCGCCCATTTTCTTCGGCACGGCAAGAAAATGAGGTGAAATTTTTTTTAAATCATCATTCATGTCGGCTATAAAATTCAGCGCAGGTTCACGCACCGTGGCTTCATATACATGCTTGTTTTCGTTAAACCAGTCACGCCGGTTATTTTGATTAAGGTTTTGTAAAAAAGTGAGGCTGTCTTTGGTGAAATAGTGGTTAGCCATCCTTCTGCTCCTGTTTGGCAGGTATAGGTATTGCGCAGCAGCTACCGCGCGAATTTGTTAAGACATATAGCAAAATTATAGCGCCGGGTTATACCGAACAATAGAATGCTGGAGAATCGCCAACTTGTTATCTGCCAGCTGAAGTTATTTTCTTTCGGCCGCGCTTTTTAGCGGCGGTTGTGTTGCCAACAGTGTGCGGGACCGAAGCTTTGCGTGGCGTTTTTGGTCGGGATGGTGGCGAGCGTAGCTGCTGTGCAGTCGCGTTTTTTCGCACAGTCTGTCTTGAGGTCGTCTTGCTCTTGTCACCAGCTGCAGCTGATTTGCTACCCGTCCCTGCTGGTTGCCAGGTGGGTATCAAGTGGTGTTTGCCATTACCGATGAGATCGGTGCGACCCATCTTTTTTAATGCCTCGCGTAATAACGGCCAGTTGTTCGCATCGTGATAACGCAAAAAGGCTTTATGCAGACGTCGTTGTTTGGCTCCGCGCACAATGGTGATTGTTTCGGAATCCCGCTTTACGCCTTTTAAAGGATTTTTACCCGTATGGTACATGGCTGATGCAATCGCCAGTGGCGTTGGCAGGAATGCCTGCACCTGATCCGGGCGGAAGCTGTTCTGTTTTAACCAGACAGCCAGATTCAGCATGTCTTCGTCGGTGGTGCCGGGGTGGGCCGAAATAAAATACGGGATCAGGTACTGCTCCTTTCCGGCTTCTTTCGAATATTTTTCAAACATTTGTTTGAATTTTTCATAACTGCCGATACCCGGCTTCATCATTTTGCTAAGTGGACCCTGCTCGGTATGTTCCGGTGCGATCTTCAGATAACCACCGACATGATGGGTAACGAGTTCTTTTACGTATTCAGGCGATCGAATCGCCAGGTCGTAGCGTAATCCGGAGGCGACAAACACTCTTTTAATACCCGGTAATTTACGCGCACGTCGGTACAGGCTGATGAGTGGGTCGTGATTGGTATTCAGGTTGCTGCATATATCCGGATACACGCAGGACAATCGCCGACACGCCGATTCGATCTTTTCGCTTTTACAGGTAAGTTGATACATGTTTGCGGTAGGTCCACCGAGATCGGAAATGTTACCGGTAAAGCCGGGTACCGTATCACGAATGGTTTCAACCTCACGGATAATGGAATCTTCCGAGCGACTTTGTATGATGCGGCCTTCGTGTTCGGTAATGGAGCAGAATGTGCAGCCGCCAAAACAACCGCGCATGATATTAATGGAATGGCGAATCATTTCCCACGCCGGTAAGCGGGCTTGCTTGTATACCGGGTGTGGTATGCGTGTATAAGGTAATTCGTAAACCGCATCCAGTTCTTTACTGGTAAGCGGTATGGGCGGTGGGTTAATCCACACCAATCGTTGCCCATGTTGTTGCAACAGCGCGCGCGCATTACCCGGATTGGTTTCGAGGTGAAAGACACGGGAAGTATGCGCATAAAGCAGATTATCCTGCTTAACCTGCTCAAAACTCGGCAAGCGTATGACGGTCTTGTCGCGATCAAGCTTGACCTGTTTAGATTCCAGCTTAGATTCAAGTTTAGTTTCTGATTTTTGCTGAGTCACAAAGTCAGTCTTTACCGGCTGAGCTTTATTATCCTTAAATGACACTACCGTGCTTGTATTCTGACTGAGCACTGCAGCCTGTTCGGGCGTAACATTATTTTTTGCACAGTCCGCACCCGCTTGTGTGGTATCAACATACGGATTGCGAAAATGATCGGGTACCTGCTCAACACGGCCGGGTTGGTCAATATCAGTTGAATCGATCACCGCCCAGTCTGGCGGAATGGCCTTGGCAATGAATGCCGTGCCACGAACATCGGTTATGCTGCTGATTGCTTCACCTTTCGCAAGTCGATGTGCTATATCAACAATGGCCCGTTCGGCATTGCCATAGACCAACAGGTCAGCTTTCGCATCAGGTAATATTGAACGTCGTACCTTGTCAGACCAGTAATCATAATGTGCGATGCGACGCAGACTCGCTTCGATACCACCAATAATCAGGGGAACATCACGATAGGCTTCGCGCACGCGTTGCGCATAAATCAAAACCGAACGATCTGGCCGCTTGCCGGCTTCCCCGTCCGGTGTATAGGCATCTTCACTGCGCAGGCGTTTGTCCGAGGTATACCGATTTACCATGGAATCCATGTTGCCGGCGGTCACACCAAAAAACAGATTGGGTTTGCCGAGTACTGTCATGGCATCCGCTGATTGCCAGTCGGGCTGCGCGATAATACCTACACGAAAACCTTGTGCCTCCAGCAAGCGTCCAATGAGAGCCATGCCAAAACTCGGGTGGTCAACATAGGCATCACCCGTCACAATAATAATGTCGCAACTGTCCCAGCCGAGTTCGTCCATTTCTGCACGGCTCATGGGTAAAACCGGCGCCGTGCCAAATCGTTTGGCCCAGTATTGTCGGTAACTGAATATGTTTGTTGCGGTTTGCATTATTGCTGGCTGGAAATCGTCATTGAAAATGTAATTATATCGTAAATTGAATATCAGCGGTGCACATACCCCCGGATTACCTGCAAAACAATGAGTTTAGTTTGGTTCTAACCAAGCCGGATTAACTCGTTATTCTACCCTGTTATATTTACGGGTATTCGTAGCAGCGAAAGGTGTATAGTAGATGGCGCTTTGGAGAATTGTCTCCGTCGCACATCAACCTGTCTACACAACTACGAGCTGTCTTGCACAGGCAATATCAAGGAGTTATAAGTGGAAGGTATCAGCGACATCAAAATCATCGGCATCGACGAAAAGCGGCCACCGGTAATCAGGAAGCAACCCTATATCGATATCTACTTCAAACTTTCGCACAAGGCGCCACTGGACTGGTGCAAGGATTTTAACAATCTGCTGGCAAAACATCCTGCCACACCAAAAATAAAGGAAACCGAAGGCCTTTTTATCGAAGCCTGGGTAAGAACACCCGATGAAATCGTCGAATTTGTCGATCAACTGAAAGAAAGCGTTGCGGAATGCACACGACAATATATTGCGCGCATTGAACTTGCCTCACGTAATATCGGTGATGAAAATAATTCTTCCGTACCCGAATCCAGTGAGCAAAATCGTCTGAACAGTATTCTGGACAGACTTGATTTTAGCGATAGTGAATCGTAACTATCAGGTTAGATCTTAATTATCCTGCTCACTTCGCTTTACGAAAAGCTTAACCTGATAATATATTAAGCATTTTTTATCATTGCAAACAACTCATCCTTAAGATGCAGGCGCTGCTTTTTTTTCTCTTCCAGATATTCATCCGAAGTTGTCTCCGCACCCGTTTCAATGCGATGTACCTCATGATCCACATCATGATATTCCGCAAACAATCGGGCAAAATGATGGTCAGTCAATTTTAAATTATGAATTGTTTCCTTGTGCTCGGGAAACTCATGAATCAGATCATGTTTTTCATTTAACATGTATTTATCTCCAGTTAACTGTCCAGTTCTTCAGCGCACTTCACGCATACCGCGCTAAAGGGTAATAGCTCAAGCCGGGCTTCGGGTATGGCTGTACCACAATTCTGGCATAAAAAATATTCACCTGAATCCAGTCTTTTAAGTGCAAAATCGATCATCATCAGTTCCTTTTCTGATGCGGAACCAAGTGATTCGAGCACTTCATCGTTCTCTCGTTCAGTAGCCTGCTCAGACCAGTCAGCGGACATACCTTCGTGCCGCATGTCCTTATCAATCGCATTTATTCGTTCTGTTGCCTCATCTTTCAGAGCCAACAGTTTACGTCTGAAGTGATCGGTATTATTTTTCATATTACGCCTGTTTTGCTGTCAGCCAATAAATAGGCTTGCAAGTCTTATCTTACTGGACGCAATCAGACAAAAAGATGATCTGAATCAATTGAAGGTGCCGGAAGTATGAATTTTGACATTGATTGAGTTTTCAACCAGGTCTGCTTGAATGTCGAAATTATAGCCTTGTTGCAATCAACTACCACGGTCAGAAGTTGGTAGTAATTATAACCAGAAATATTACCAATTTTATGACCACAGATGCTCTGTCAAACACATATAATACATATTGCTGTTGCTGGCTAGTTAAAATAACCACTCAATTTATTTCGATATTTTTCAGGCAACAAGTCTACAGATTGCTTGGCAACTGAGCTCGACTTTATAGTATTAGAGACAACAAGCGCAACGGCTGCTTTGGCAACATTGGTTCCGACATCTTTGCCGCCTGCTCTGGTGATGTCAATAAGCTTTGCAATACCATCACGTTCCGTATCAGACAAATCCGGATCGGATTTTATTTTTTCGAGTTTTGCGATCGCTTTGCCTTGCGCACCATTATAGGATTCCTGACTTGCCGTGGCCAAATCGACTATCCAGTCTTTTTTAGTCGCTGCACCGATATAGGTTAATTCTGATAATGCATAGGTAATATTGCCTTCATAAATTGCCAGCGAACTGCCAGCGACATGGATCAATACCAACAGATTGGTGTAGCGATTGCTGAAGTTATTTGCATCGCGCAACCTCTGTGCTTCTACACTTTTATCTCGCGCCAGAAAATGCAAGCCTTCTTCATGCAAGGCCAGTGACTGCAGCGTCAGTGCGATGTAACGGTTATGTGGATCACTTGATTGTTCAAGTGCATATTCTGCTTCGGCAAGCGACAGTTCTGGATAGATCATGACAGCCCACAGCAGACTCATCGTCAGGTGCACATGCGCTGCAGCTGACTCCTGCTTGTTTTCATTGGCCAGTTTTCTGTCATACTCTTTGACTACCGGTTTCAGCGCGGCGATGGATATCTTTTGATAGGCTTTATATACCGTGCCCTTTCTTATGTCGTGATACATATCAGCCTCAGACTTGGGTGAAGTCGAACAGGCTGCAAGCTGCATTACAACAATACTTATCAGGAATAATTTTAGTATACCAGTCATTTTGTTATCTCTTAACATTATCAGAATTATCATGTGCGAGTAATTGGGGGTTTTTAATCTGCCTGTTTAACGACAATTTAATTTCGTTTGCATCGATAAAAGCTTGCCATTTATTATCAGGTAAGCCGGAAAATATTTTCGCCAGAGCACTGCTATCGTGACGAATATCACGAATATAAATTTTTATTATTCTGTCCGGATATTGTCGTGCAATTTGTGCATAAATAGCCGGATCTTTTTCACCCGAATCACCTACCAGAATAAATTTACGCTGCGGATAGTCTTTCAGCAACTTTGTGATAGTCGGTATTTTACCTTCTTCCGGCGTTGCAAAAAGATTAAACAGGCTCTCATCCTTAAACCGCACAAGCTTTAAATGCATGCTGCCCTGTGGAAAGCTGCTCGATTGCATAAACGAGCTGAGTGCCGGATAGAGCTGCCAGGGTGACGATGAGACATAGTGAAACATCACACCCTGTTTTTTCCATACCTGATAAGTATCAGCCATGCCCGGAACGGCAGTGAACTCCTTTGTGAATGTATTTTTCATAAGTTGTTGCTTATCCAGTACATTCGAAATTTTGATCGTATCATCAATATCAGAAATGACAGAAGTACCTTGCGACGTGACACACTGCAGCGAACCTTTGATATCACGTTTATCTTCAACCGGAGTCTCAACCTGAATGGGTAACCAGCCGTTACAGGCGGCCGGGCCGGCAGCAAGATTTATTGTCGTGTTAAAATGTCCATTCTCGCCCGTTGTGGGCGCAACAATATGTTGCTGATGTGCATTGAGTACGATGTGTTTGTCCGGTTTATTATCAACCAGAAACATACGTACACGGTTTTCAAATAACTGTTCTTCGTGTGAATTCTTTTTAACACCGATTAACTTCGCAAACGACGTGATCAAACCATTACGCCAGATTGAATCTTTTTCCGGTTCAAATACCCAGCCATGAATATCCAGCTGCCAGCTGTTCTTGGTGTTATCAAAACGGGCATTGGTTGGAAATAACAGTACGGTCTCATTCTGTTCAAGATTGGATTGGGTTGCAGTGTTGTTTATTGATTGATCGGCTACGGAATTTTTACTGCAACCAGTAATTAAAATTAACAGTGCCAACATCAATGGTAATGGCGTCGAATTGGAACCCGCATTACTGAGCCACCTTGTCGAATATCCTTTCATTGGATTTGATTCCTTTATTATATTCATCAATACAGTCCACCTTATATTATCAAAATATTGTCAAATAAAGCGCCTGTTTTTTAGTGTGTCCACAAGAAATTTCGCCTGTACATCAAGACTTGCTATATAATGATTTTCTACTATTAAAATACACAATCCGGTACGTACTGGCATTAACCTGGCGACAAATAACAACCATGCTGAATTTTAATAATCTTTCGCTGCGTCGCGGCACACGTGAATTACTACATAATGTTAATTGCACAGTTCATCAGGGCCAGAAAGTCGGCATCACCGGTGCCAACGGTAGTGGCAAATCCAGTCTGTTCGCACTTATCCGCAATGAACTGCAAGCGGATAGCGGAGATTTTTCCTTACCTCCCAAAACAATTATCGCCAATGTTGCTCAGGAAATTGCAGCCGTTGACTCTGCCGCCATAGAGTTTGTTATGGATGGTGACATTGAAATGCGCGCACTGGAAAAGCAGATTAGCGATGCTGAAAAATTAAATGATGGTGAGCGACTTGCACATCTTTATATGCATATGGAAAGCATCGATGGTTATCGTGCGCGAAGTCGTGCATCCATCCTGATGCATGGTTTGGGATTCACCACCGCACAGGAAAATAACAGCGTGCGCAGTTTTTCCGGTGGCTGGCGTATGCGCCTGAACCTTGCGCAGGCACTGATGTGCAGATCGGATTTGTTATTGCTTGATGAACCCACCAACCATCTGGATCTTGAAGCCGTTATCTGGTTGGAAGACTGGCTGCGTAGTTATAGCGGTACGCTGTTACTCATATCCCATGACCGTGATTTCCTCGACAAAATCACCACTCACATCGCGCATATCGAGCAGAGCACCTTGACACTCTATACCGGTAATTATTCTGCATTTGAAATCAGACGTGCAGAGAAACTGGCTAATCAGCAGTCTGCCTATGAAAAACAACAACGTGAAATTGCCCACATGCAATCCTTCGTTACGCGCTTTAAAGCCAAGGCAACCAAGGCGCGTCAGGCGCAGAGCCGTGTAAAGGCGCTGGAAAAAATGGAATTGATTGCACAGGCACACGTCGATTCACCGTTTGATTTTGCCTTCAAAGAACCAAAGAAAATACCGGACATGTTGGTAACACTGGAACACGCGAACGTAGGATATAACGCTACACCACTACTTGAGAATATTGACTTGTTAATCAGCGCGGGAGATAGAATCGGGCTGCTCGGTCATAATGGCGCGGGTAAATCTACACTTATAAAATTACTCGCCGGTGAATTGACATTACTGCATGGTGATCGCGTTGATGCGAAAGATTTAAATATTGGCTATTTTGCGCAACACCAGCTGGAGCAACTTGATAGTCAGGCAAGTCCATTATTACATTTACAACGTATCGACCCGCGCGCATCAGAACAAGTGTTACGTAATTTTCTTGGTGGTTTTGCTTTTGTCGGTGATTTTGCGACCTCACCCGTAGCGCCCATGTCGGGCGGTGAAAAAGCACGACTTGTTCTGGCGTTACTTGTCTACCAACGACCCAACCTGTTATTACTCGACGAACCAACCAATCATCTTGACCTGGAGATGCGTCATGCACTGAGTGTCGCATTACAGGATTATGTCGGCGCGATGGTTATTGTCTCGCATGACCGCCATTTACTGCGTACAGTGACTGATACCCTGTTACTGGTAGATTCAGGCTCGGTACAACCCTTCGAGGGTGATCTGGAAGATTACAGGCAATGGGTAAAGGAATCGCTGCAAGAAAATAACAAACCAGCTCCCAGCCCGTCTGCCACGACGACCAATAAAAAGCAGCAGCGTCAGGAAGCGGCAGAAGCGCGAAAACAACTGCAACCATTACGCAATAAATTAAAAACACTCGAAAAGCAGCTTGATAAACTCAACACTGAACGGGAAGCTATTGAGGAAAAACTGACAGACAACACGCTGTACGATGACAACAACAAGATGAAACTGAAAGATCTTCTCGCTCAACAAACCAAAGTCATGAAGTCACTCGCAGCGGCGGAAGAAGAATGGTTGGTTAAATGTGAAGAACTGGAAAATTAACAATAGATTGGTAAATCTTTATCACGCAAAAAATATGCACCCTTTAATTTGCAAGATAATGTCGATAAATAATTAATGAAATGTGCTTACCAAACTCTGTCTATTCCCTGCAAATTATTCACCTGCATTAAGCATCGTAAAAAGAAATTGCGCATGCTCTGCTGCTGTACGACCAAGTGATGTCATATAACCGCCATCAACCTGTGTAATAAAACCCTTGTCATATAAACGTTGTGCAGCAGAAATTGCAGATGGGTCTGCGTTTTTATGAATTTTGATTCCTTCCTGGCTCGTTGAAAGGTCATATAACATGAGTATATCGATCTCTGCCAGATTCTCGGCTGTATAAGACATTTTAACTCCACTTTATTATTATGCTTCAGGCAGGATATAGAAAAATTACATGTAGCGAAAGAGGCAGGAGGAAAAAGAAACACCAATAGTAACAACTATTGCGTGCTTATCTTGATGAACTGGCTATTACTTATATACTGACAATCAACACAGTTACTGTTAAAACTTATCTGTATTTATTTGAATCGAAACAGTTCCCATCGTATGTGCCATGTTTTTCTAGTCATCCGGAAATTCCTCGAATACCATCATGACCTGATCAAGGCCGCTGTCGAGTATAGCCTCGGGCGGAACTTGCAGCACAGAAATAATAACCGCCATCATTGCAGTATAAGCAAATAGCCCACTCATCATGACGACAAACAGATCATTCTGCATTAAACCCTGTGCCAGCTGTTTCATCTTCAAACTACCTCGTAAATTCAAGCTCAGTAGTTTTGAAAATGCAGTTTGTGTGCCATTTTTAAAATGGCCTGACTATTGGCAAAAAATGAATATTCAGGCAAATATTGCACAGATGTGGTGCAAGAAGATATCTAGTACATGAGCCGCGGGATTATTTTAGTGCGATTGAGTTTAATGCTTTAAAAACACTGCCATCGACAAGTGTAAGAAAACATCTTGTATTTATTACCCTGACTGGATCAGTTCCAGCATCATTCAGTTAGTGGTTGCTCGCAAGAACCCGGTTTATTCAGCGCCAAATTCCAGTTCTTCTCTGACTGCATCAATGCCACTATTCGCACAGGCATGATCGACATCACCGGGTATTTTGTCGCGTGGGGCACCCGAGACACCAACCGCACCATACATATATCCTGCCAGTTTAACGGCTATGCCACCACCGACCAATGACAGCTTTGGCGTACCATTTAAAAACTGTATCTGGTTTGCCAGGTCAATTGTTGCACCCTGGAACGTGGCTGCGGTATAGGCCTTATGTTGCGCAATCGTAATGGTATGTGCACCAGCCAGTGGATCACGCGCAAAAGCGAGTAAATTGCCATAGCGATCAACAACGGCCACAGAAACCTGATAGCCCTTTTTCTTGCACTCCGCTTCGGCAACCCTGGCAATCTTTAATGCAACGGGCGCAGTCAGAAAACGGGCGCTGATATAGGGCGATTCCTTTGCAAGGATTACACCCGAGCAACTCATCATAAATATCACACTGAATATATATTGAATTTTCCTGCTGTTCATTTGAACTCTCCCGGTTACTACCATGAAATTATTGTCCAGTTTCGCCTAAATCAGTACATTGAATATATTTACTACCAATATAGTAAACTATGCAGCAATATTTTTTGTATTTCCACAAAACTGCACGCTTTTTTAACTAATTTGTATCCAAACTGCATGTCAATTCTGCTATGTTAAATGCTGATATTTTTAATCGGTAACATCTGAATGGTAACTGCAACAATCTGGTTAAGTCTTGCTTTCGCTCTCGGTCTCCTCATGCGCCTGATAGGTCTACCGCCCTTGGTAGGATATTTGGCTGCCGGATTCGGTTTAAGTGCATTTGGTTATGAAACAAATCCAATACTGAAAGAGGTAGCTCATGCCGGTGTTTTGATATTGCTATTCACAGTTGGACTTAAGTTACGTTGGCAGTCCCTGTTCCGTGCCGAAATACTGGCCGGCTCGCTGATTCATATGTTTCTTTCGGTCGCACTGGTGTATGTACTTATGCTTGCCATTCCGGACTTGAACAAGGGTGTTGCCCTGATGATTGCCATTGCATTATCTTTTTCAAGTACGGTAGTCGCCGCAAAAGTACTGGAAAGTAAACGCGAATTGAGCGCTTTTCATGGCCGTGTCGCGATCGGCATTCTTATCATGCAGGATCTGGTTGCCGTTGCCATACTCAGCTCTGGTAATGGTACTGCTCCCTCTCCCTGGGCAATATTATTATTGGGATTGTTAATCCTCCGCCCGTTAATTCACTGGTTATTGGACATCAGCGGGCGTGGCGAACTTGTCGTTCTTTACGGCCTGTTACTCGCACTGGTTGTCGGTGGATCCAGTTTTGGCTATTTTGGTTTAAGCTCTGAACTTGGTGCACTGTTGCTTGGTGTAATGCTGGCAAATCATAAACGCGCGTCCGAACTCTCGAGTGCCCTGTGGGGCCTTAAAGAAATCATGCTGGTAGGTTTCTTTTTACAAATTGGCCTGATGGGCCATCCTACGCTCACAACAATTGAAAACGCGCTGTTACTTAATCTGTTATTACCCGTGAAGGCGCTATTTTTCTTTTTCATTCTGCTTATGTTTAAATTACGGGCACGTAGCTCGTTTCTTGCCAGTCTCAGTCTTGCGACGTTTAGTGAGTTTGGATTGATTGTCGCCAACATGGGCGTACGAAATGGCTGGATAGGCAATGACTGGATGGTGTTACTCGCTGTCACCGTTGCGATTTCTTTTGCCATCACTGCACCGCTAAACCGCTATGCTCACGAGATTTATACGCGACTTGAACAGTTTTTATTGCGATTTGAATCAACCAAACGTCACCCCGACGATGAACCTATTAATATTGGTAACTCACATATACTTATTTTAGGTATGGGTCGTGTCGGTATGGGTGCCTATGACTTGTTGTCACAGCAGAATCTGCGCGTCATTGGACTTGATTCTGACCCGATAAAAGTTGAAAAACATCGTAAACTAGGTCGTCGGGCACTCTATGCCGATGCAGAAGATCCCGGACTGTGGGCCAACATCAACCTGGAAGGTGTTCATACAATCATGCTGGCCATCCCGGAAACGTCGGCAAAAATTATGGCCACGCGCCAACTACGTAGCATGGGTTTCAATGGAAAAATTACCACAACCGTCGTATTTAATGAAGAAATTGATCAATTAAAAGCTGCCGGTGCGGATTATATTTATAATTACTACGACGGCGTTGGTGCCAGCTTCGCGCAAAATGCGCTGGAACAAATTGGTGATTTAGCCGGGAACGAAGACATGCATAAAAATACGAATACGTAGAAATTAATCAACAAAATCTTTATTGTAATATCGTTACTCACTATTCCAGTTTGACATGCCTGCCGGGCGCCATTCGCCATGTTTCTGCTTGCCATCACAATAGACATAGACAGATATATAATTGCTCAAGACACTGACTGAAAACGTTGCGCCTTTTGGCCATTTACTTGCATTTGCTTCAAGCCGTGCCATTGCGGCAGCCTTGACCTTGCCGAGACCATCAAAGTCTGCTTTTGGACGTCCCTGAGCAATGTACGCATAATTAAATTCACTGTTTACCATCGAATAAAATGTGTTCAGACATTTTGCAGCATCTGCGTACACGGGTAAGTTCACTGTCAAACCATAAACAATGGCCATTACAAAACTGGCAACTTTCCAATTCATAGCTACTCACTCCACATATTTTATGTTTCCATACATCACTTTCTGATCAAATGAATACAGTAATAATAGTTACTATCTTCGAACCAGGTGTGATAATAGAATACCCGTTAGAACCGGTCACAATGACTACTCATGAATAATAGTTAATTTTGGGAGAAATACATGGCCATACACAAACTTGCCGGACAAGCAGCACCGGCAGAAAGTCTGATTGATGTTGATGCCTTGATACACGCGTATCACGATCTGACACCAGATATGGAAAACCCGACACATCTGGTGAGCTTTGGCACCAGTGGACATCGCGGCAATGCATTACTGTATAATTTTAACTCGGTTCATATATTGGCCATCACGCAGGCAATTTGTGATTACCGTAAAGTTCAGGGCATTAATGGCCCGCTGTTTTTGGGCAAGGACACCCATGCCTTGTCTGCCCCGGCGCAATGTGACGCCATCGAAGTGTTTGCTGCGAATGGTGTCGAAACGATTATTCAATCCAGTGACGATTATACACCTACCCCGGTCATCTCACACGCAATACTCTCATACAATCATGAACACGATCAGCAGGCAGATGGCGTTGTAATAACACCCTCGCATAATCCTCCGACCGACGGTGGTTTCAAATACAATCCTCCACATGGTGGCCCGGCCGACACTGACGTGACTAACTGGATAGAGCAACGCGCAAATCAATTATTACGAGAAAAAAACACGAGTGTAAAACGTACGCCTTACAAGCAGGCCATTAACGCGGCAAATATTCATCAACAGGATTTCGCCAGATCTTATATCGATGATCTGGATTCTGTCGTTGATATGCAGGCAATCGGCAAGGATTTGAAAATTGGCGTGGATCCGCTGGGTGGCGCCGCCGTAGCGTACTGGTCACGAATCGCAGAACACTACCGGCTTAATCTAACAGTTGTGAATCCCAAAGTCGATCCGACCTTCAGTTTTATGACACTGGACCACGACGGTAAAATTCGTATGGACTGTTCAAGCCCGTACGCCATGGCGAACCTGGTGAAGCTGAAGGACCAGTTTTCCATTGCCTGGGGTAATGATGCAGATGTCGATCGACATGGTATTGTCACACCATCCGTTGGTCTCATGAATCCGAATCATTATCTTGCTGTTGCGATAAACTATTTACTCACCCATCGACCTGCCTGGCCAACAACAGCGGTGGTTGGAAAAACCCTGGTGAGTAGTGCGCTGATTGATTATGTTGTCAATGCGCTGGGCAGAACCGTCTATGAAGTACCGGTCGGTTTTAAATGGTTTTCGCCCGGTTTATTTGACGGTAGCATTTGTTTTGGTGGTGAGGAAAGTGCCGGCGCGAGCTTCCTGCGTCGTGATGGCCACGTCTGGACCACAGATAAAGACGGGATTATTCTCGGCCTGCTTGCTGCAGAAATCACCGCCGTAACCGGCAAGGACCCCGGTGAACACTACAAGGCACTGACCGATAAATTTGGCAAGCCCTGTTACACCCGTATCGATGCGCCAGCGTCACCGCAGCAAAAACAGGCTTTTCGCAAACTCGTTCCCGAAACGATCAGTGCGACCACGCTAGCTGGCGACAACATCACGGCAAAACTGACCCGGGCACCGGGCAATAACGCCGACATTGGTGGACTAAAGGTTGTTACCGAGGGAGGCTGGTTTGCGGCACGGCCCTCCGGCACAGAAAATGTTTACAAGCTATATGCTGAAAGTTTTAAGGATAGTACCCATCTGGATGCGATAGTGCAGCAGGCACAGGATATCTTGTCTCACGCATTACACACTGAGTAAATTAATCACATCGTTCGGCTATTGCTATTGCTGCACACGGACTCCTATGAACAACACTACAGATGTCATATGTAAAGTGTATATGGCTAACAGATTTGTGAATGCCGTGCCAACACGCCCGGCTGTGTTAACATAGGCGGTACTACGTAGTGAGCATGAATGTATGTACAAACCTGAATCCAGCCAGCCTGTTTTATCGATTATTGTTACCGTTGTTGATGGTGGCGCAGCCCTTGAGCGTTGCCTGCACGCACTGGCAGAACAGGTTTGTGAAGATTCGATAGAAGTTCTTATTCCCTATGATCACATCTCCCGAGATGTTGAAGGGCTTTCAGCGCGCTACCCAAAATTCACTTTTATTGATCTGGGTGTAATTCTGGGTGGGCAAATTCCAAAAAATGAGCTGGAAAGACACCATTTTTATGATACTCGCCGTACCGGTGCCTTGTCATTGGCACGTGGCAAGCTGGTGGCGATTCTCGAAGACCGTGGTGTGCCACAGCCGGATTGGGCCAGAGAGATGATCCGGTTACATGAACAATATCCACATGCAGCAATCGGCGGCGCAATTAGAAACGGTATAAATACCTCGCGCAACTGGGCCGTATTCATTTGTGATTTTGGCCGATATCAGTCACCCCTTACTGATAAAAACCCTACGTTCCTTAGTGATACGAATATTTGTTACAAAAGAACCGCATTGGAATCAGTCAAACACGTATGGGAATCAAAATATGATGAGGCACGCGTGAATGTTGCCTTGCACAAAGCCGGGCTGGGCCTTATGCTTTCTGATGTGCCAGTTACAGTTCAGATCCGCGATTCACTGACAATTTCGGATATGATAAAAGAACGGCTACATTGGGGGCGAAATTACGGTCAATCACGCAGTATCAGCCTGAAACCCATAGCAAGATATCTCATGGGAATGGCCACACCAATATTGCCGGTATTACTTTATTATCGGCATTTACGACGCCAATTAAGTAAAGGCTACCATATAAAAGAATTTTTATTCGCGTCGCCAGTACTGATATCATTACTTGTGTGCTGGTCGTTAGGCGAGTGTATAGGTTATTACGAAGGCCCTCCGGTATTGCAGAAAGAGTATGACCAACCCGACGCCTGACCGGACTGCCAGGAAAGATGAGGAATTACAATGAATAGTATGACTGAACGATTAACTAAACACGCACGGATCATTTCGAAAAGTATGCCATTTGCGGAAGTATCAAGCCCGCCATTCCTTATCCTGTTTATCAACTCGATTTGTAACATGAAATGTGAACATTGTTTTTACTGGGAAGAACTGAACCAGAAAACCGACCTGACCTACGAAGAACTCGTTTCCCTGTCAAATGAGTTAGGTCATCTGGAAACTCTCAACCTGTCCGGCGGCGAACCTTTCCTGCGAAAAGATTTTTCAGATATATGCAAACAATTTATAAGAAAAAATGGCGTGAAGGAAATCTACGTTCCAACTAACGGATATTTTACCGAACGTACAATCAATACGCTCAAGGATCTACTGCAGGAAAAAACTCTCAAGGAAATCGGTGTCGAGATATCTCTGGATGGCATGCCGGAATTTCATGATGAATTCCGTAAAACACGTTATTCATTTTTCAAGGCGATGGAAACCTATGATGCTCTGGCAGAATTGCAAAAAACAGACCCACGTCTGCAGATATATTGCATCTCTACTGCTACTGAAGACAACATGGAAGAAATCAAGGAACTTACCACGTTCCTGTTTGACCGTTGCCCGCAAATGTCACACCACCACCTTGCTGTTATACGCGGTGACCGAAAAAATCCCAGCCTGCAAGGCCCGGCAATGGAAAAATACAAGGAACTGTACGAGTACGTTTCAAGACTCTGGTCGCCACGTGATAAGCGTCGTATCGGCTCCCTGGTCGAACCTATGCTGCAACATGTAAAAACACACACTGCAGTACAACAGGAGCAGATCGTACCGTGTCGTGCCGGAATATTCAGCGGCGTAGTATATGCAAATGGCGATGTCGGCGTTTGCGAACAACGTCCACCTATTGGTAACCTCCGCAAGAACAGCTTTATGGAATTGTGGCGCGCAAACGCGACCAATGAAATCCGTAAATCGATCAAAAACAAGGAATGTTATTGTACGAACGAAATTTTTATGTGGCCAAGTATCGTTTTTCAGCCAACACACCTGATTAAGTCACTCATTGGTGCGAAGGTATGGAAAAAACTTCCGCCGCTACTCGACGCGGAGAAAATTGATTACAAGGAAGCTATCAGTAAAATGGAAATTCCAAAATCAAAACTGAAAGAAAACTTTGAAGTTGATTTTGAAGCATCAGCACAAGCTGGCAACTGATTCGTCAGCCACTATTGTCACAGCCTGATTTTCCGTACCAGTTTTTTCCGTGATTATGTGTAGCGTTTACTTTGAGTACCATTAACACCGACCAACACAGCAAGACAGATCACCTTGTCGAGCTGGAAATCCTCTGTGGCGAGAACTCGTATTCAGGCATAAACGCTTTCATCACGCCTGACTCGCAATCGGCGAGGTACTCATGGAACAGGCTTGCCAGCCTCGAAGTTTCTGCACCAACCTTGTCAAATGCTACAGATGCAGCACTGGCATTGATTCATTACCCTGACAACTACCCTGCTCTTGAGACATTGTATGTGCGTAGTGTTGGTATAGATACACCGGTATTACCAGAAAAAATTAATGCACTCCATGATGCTTGCAAGAAAGTACAGGTACAACTTTACATTGATATTGCGCTACCTGAAAACGCCGATGCAATGAATTCATTGTCGATGGAGAACATCATCACTGCAAGTCGGTTACTTGCAAACCAGACAATAAATATTCGTTGGCTTGTACCAACAATAAAACCATTGGTATTTAAACTTGAAGGCCTGTTTTCCCTGGCCCACGATGAAGGCATTGATGCGCTGCTTGTGCCTGCACAACGGCTGGAACAATTTTATAAAACCACTGCAGCATTAACAGATGATGAAAATCTCTTCATATGGGACTTCATCACCTATCGTTTACTGAGTACTGATGCTGTACAACACCATACCGGCCGTGACAAGTATTATAATACCTTGCTGGATTCCTTTTCCGGTAAGTCCGCAGAGTCTTTATCTGCTGTTACGCCCTGGCTGGATTTAGCAGATAAAACAGCGCGTAGTAGTTTACATCAGTTACATGGCGATGCATCGATTAGATATATCTCCATCGCTTCTGCCAGTATTCAAAGTAAATCCGGCTCACAAATAATCCAGACCTTTAAAAAACTGCAGGAAATCGTTGCTGTACTCGCTGGCGGAATACGTGCTTATATAAACTATTTTTTGTCTACCGCGAGTCATACAGTGACGCAAGACGACTCTGCGCTGAAAAATATTAATACTGTGATGCTGATTGGCGCTTACGGTGGCGAACACATCGGTGATGCTGCTATCCTCGGCGGTGTACTGTTGCGTATTCATCAACGCTACGGCATCAAGGATGCTGTACTGATGACGCAACGCGTTAACCATACCAAACATCTGATTCCGATGTTAAATGTGCCAGTAAATGTCACCGTCGAAGAATATAACTGGTCTCAGATCAGGAATGCTATTGGCAAAGTAGATGCCGTAGTATTTGCCGGCGGTCCATTAATTGATTTACCAAAACAACTCATTCGCCATCTTTACGCTGTGTCACTGGCACGCCGAAAAAATCGACCCTTCATCATAGAAGGCATTGGCCCGGGACCCTTTGTGCGCCGTCCTTCCATTATCACCGCACGCAAACTGGTTGGTATGGCTTCATATATCAGTTTGCGTACCACAGACAGTGCTCAACACGAAATAATGAAAGATACCAGGGCAACCGTCGGACGTTGTCCAGCATTTGATTACCTCGAATCGCGCCACAGCAATCTTGATCGCATGCCAACGTTTGAAAATACGGAAATAGAGGAACTACTCGATAATACAAATGAACGCATTATTGTCGGAATTAATATCCGCCCCATTGGTCATCTTTATACCGCCGGCGCTGATGAAGAAGATGCAGCTGCTTATACACGCCGGATAGAAGATCGGTTTGAACAGCGCTTTGCCGAGGGCCTGCGCGCGTTTCATAACAGCTCTGCTATCAAACCGTGTTTTATATTTTTTCCTATGAATTCCATTCAGTTTGGCATGTCTGACTTGCTCAGTGCATATCGAATAAAACGCTATCTGGACATACTGAGCAAAGATGGGAAGCAGCAATCACCTGTCGACTTTCGGGTATGGCAGGCAGATGCCAGTCTTGATGGGGTCGTTGACCTGATACGCAAACTTGATGTTGCCATCACGATGCGTTTTCATGCCACAATTTTTGCCCTGTCACAGCACTGCAAGGTGATTGGTGTGGATTACCGCATCGGTAAGCGGGATAAAATTGCCGAATTACTGGATGACGCCGGAATGGGTGAATACTGTGAACGAATTGACCTGCTGACACCTGACTGGTTGCTCGATAAATTATCCACACTCTGTACTGATAAAAATTCGTCGTCCTGAAACCGGTTTACTTTCTCACGCACTTGCGAAAGCACGCTTCTGCCATTTCAGCACCTCGTTGCCATGAAAAATTCCTGCTTTGAGGTATCGCGGCTGCCTTGAGTTTTTCACGAAGTCCCGGTTGTTCAAAGAATCGAATAATTGTATTGCTAATATCTTCTATATCGAGCGGGTCATAAAGAAGACCCGCCTCGCCTACCACTTCCGGCAGACTGCCGCGATTACTGGCTAACACAGGTACGCCACATTGCATGGCTTCAACCGCCGGGAGTCCAAATCCTTCCCACAGAGACGGAAAAACCAATGCTGCTGTACTGCCTAGTAATTTAACCACATCATCATCACTCGCATATCCGGTAAAAATAACATGTTCAGATAAGGGCGGATTATTTTTAACATAGGCCATTAACTCGGGGACATTATCCCAGAAGCCTTTACCACTGATATCACCAATGATGACCAGCTGAACATTCGGTACTTTGCTGATAATATCTGGCATCGCTTTAAGTACGCCAAATATATTCTTGTGTGCATTCATACCGCCCAACGCAAGCAGCATTTCTGTATCCTGTGGAATCCTGAATTTCTCACGGGTAGTTCGCGCAACATCCGGATCGTCGATCACCTGAAATATTTTATCTGCACCTTCCGTAACAAGATCAATTTTGGTTTCTGGTATTTTTAATATGTTCTTCAGGTCATCAGCAGAACTTTGCGAGATGGTCATGGCGCGCGTGGTTTGCAGTTTTGCAAGAAAGGTTTTTAATTGCCAGAGTCGGTGATTTATTTTTTTCGGAAAAAGATATTCCGGAAAACGTTCGGCAGTCGCATCATGATAGCAAACCGCGCAAGGTATTTTTGCCAGTAACGGGAAATAGGAATAAACCGCCGGGTAAAAGAAAATATCAAACTCTGCCTTTCGTACAAGCTGACCCATCTTCCACAAATAGCTAATCGAACGCGAGGAATCACCAACAGCGGCTTCATTTAAAGATTCATTGGTGGTCGCAATTAAGGTGGCAATATTTTCCGGTACAGCTATGGATGGCGGCTGATCAAATACCAGCGTGTAACGAAAACCGGTATCACGCTGTGCCAGTGCAATGACCAGTTCCCGGGTAAAGCGACCAAAGCCACGGTCATTAGACCAGGTGGTCGCATCAATCCCGACATGAATTGTTTTATTTGCCATCAATTAAATCCACTAAATAATTATTCGATTTGCCAGATTATTCTGCAATTCTACGGGCAAAGTAATGCTTCCATGCCCGTGTCTATGGTTTTCTCTGCTGTTTCGATTACCATCGCAACCCGGTTACCGGCATAATCCACAATTCTGGGTGAAAACGGGATAGTGACAGTTTGACCTTTCGCTGCAATATTATAAGGAAATGAAATCAAGGCATCCTGATGATTACAGAGGCGGTTACCAGGTTTACAGACATTCACCCAACCACGTGTATTCGCCGGCATGCCATCCAGTTTTAAATTACCGCGCGCACTTGCAGTGTCATCCGGTTTCTGCCAGCTCAAATATGAAGTTTTATTCTGCTCGGGGCTGAACACACCGCAGGCACTGACCACCCAGACCTCACCTACATCATTAAATACCGTACTGCCGAGTAACATATCGGCAAAGCCATCATTATTAACATCGCCCGCAGCGGAAACAACATAGCCCACATGTTTATTTCGTGTACCGTTATACGTCGCAATTACCGAACCATCAGCACCTGAATACACCCGGGCATAACCCGGTGTTTTATACTTTAACAACCACCGTTTGTACCATGGTACAGATTTCTCCAGATGCGCATCTGGTGCACCTACCAGTACATCCATGACGCCATCGCCATTCACATCGCCAACACCAGCTGCCGAATGTCCATAACCATCGCCTGATTCATCTCCACGCATTTCAAAAATTTGCTTGCCACTACTTGAGCCATATACACGTGTGTAGCCAATACCTTTGGGATTAAACGTCGCAGCGAGAAAATCCGGATGTGTATCACGATCGTAATCTCCGGTAGCAGAAACAGCATGACCCAACTCATCCGGGCTTTCGTCACCGGTAACACGGTAAATCAGCTTGCCATTTAATCCGGAAAATACGTACGCAGCTCCAGAATGATAGCCGTGGTCTGCATCGCCTATTGATCCCACAAGAATATCTGCATGACCATCACCATTAACATCACCGGCACGATTTATGTGGAAACCAAATCTGTCACCCTTGACGCTTGGTGTGGCAGTCAACTTGTATAAAGATTTACCATCAGCACCGGAATAAACCTGCACATAACCCGCTGCATTCTTTTTATATGTAGCCGGTGCGCCTACAGCAAAATCATTCCATCCATCACCATTCACATCACCCAGGCCTGTGACAGACTGGCCAAACTTGTCGTACTCAATGTCACCGGCCAGCGTATATAATAATTTACCGGAACGACCGGAAAATACCCTCGCGCCGCCACCCGGCCCCAGTCCGGTTTTACCATTGGCTTTCATACCAACAATAATGTCATCTATCCCATCCCGATCAATATCGCCGGCGTTACCCACACCTGATCCATGCCGCCAGTCAGCCGCGTCACCCGAGAATACATGTAACACTTGTTTATTACGACCTGAATACACGCGCGCGGCGCCCGCATTGGCGTTAACGATATTTTCATTCGGGGCACCGATCAGAATGTCTGTGTAGCCGTCATTATTCAAATCACCCAGCATCGCTACCGAGTGTCCGAATTCATCAACAGGCGTATGTCCATGCAGACGATATAACAAACCTGCCGGAAAATTCTCGGCTTGCTGGTTTACCGATTCCACGAATGACTTGATTGCGTAATTGCGTACTATTACTGCGATTATTAAGAATAGCGCCAAACTAAAAAACAGAAATATCCACTTTTTATATTGTTGAAAAATCATATTCAATTTTATTCCCAAATCTATGTGTACTGTAATATTTACAATCTGTGATTCACATATTAATGATATTTAAATATCATCAATTTTAAAATTTAATGGTTAGATAATTCATTACTATACTAGTTGTAGAAGGGATGAACTGATGTCTACTCTAATAATAATTCCGGTTCATTGATCTGGCTGGCTCTGAATACCGACTCAAATCGACGAATGTCATTTTCGGAAAAACCAATGTCATTCTCGCGTGTATTTGCTTCCAGCCAGCTTTCTATATTACTCAATTTTATCACCGGACATTGCAAAAGTTGTTGTCCAGCAGCTTTCGTCAAGGTCACATCTTTGGATGAATATACCACCAGATTGTAAATTGGCCAATGTTTCAGATTGGCATGGTATAAAATATTGCTGAGTGTATGTTTGGCTCGGGTCGCATTTATGCAGGCATTGTCAATCTCCTTGCTATAGCCACTGCATGTTTGCTGCCAGACTGGTCCTGCACTGTAAATAATATCGCCATCTTCCGGTCTTTCTGTTATCGCTATAATCCCGATATGGCGACATAGAACGATGACATCAATCGGCGTACTGTCATTAAACGCAGGTGAATTATTAATATCCAGGAATGCCTGGATTCGATTCCCTTTCAGTCGTTCCAGCTTTCTTGTTAAGGGAGTATGCATGTTTTGAACAGGCTCGTCGCTGGAATGGTCAACGACGACGATTCCCTGATCGGGCAGCTCGATTTCAGTTTTTGCTGATTGCTGCAGCCATGATTTCAGTTCATTCAAACGATCGATAGCTACGAAATCATCCCATTTACAACTTGCTGAACTATGGTACATAAATTTAATTTCAACCTGGTAGCGGTTTCGACCTGATATATCAATGCCTGTAATGGAAACCGCGATAAAATCAGCATCGCGTCGGGTAGCCAATACTTTCGCCGAGCCCATTAACATGGCACAAACCGGCTTTTCGGCCTTATGTGACCAGAATTCAAGTGTGTCATTGTGTCGATATAAAATAATCGGCTCGTCGGGACACAGACTGTTTTCAGGTAACCCTGATATATACTCTGCATTCGTAAGCACCTTACCGATGTGCCCACGCGCAATGACTGACAACATAAACCCTTTTGCTACCGGGTATTGATTTGTTTCAGTACATATTTCATCTATCCAGCGTAAAGCTGCATTATGAAATTCATAAAAAAACTTGAAGTGTTTGATTATATATTGAGTATATTTTTTTGACCCCTGCTGCGCGCGAAATCTTATGGCGATCGAATAAAAATTACGACAGTAAAGCGGGTCCGTGTCCAGCGCATTGGAATCAATATTTTTATATTTACGATAGAGCCTTTTTGGCCCTCTGGAAGCAACGTACCAGGCGACGAATAACAGTACTGCAATGCTGATAATCAACAACGCATAAATGATGATGGACGAGAATGCCATAATATTTGGCGTATTTTGCATACTCTATGTGCGGCTCAGATTTAGTAAAAGTGAAATACCGATCCGGGAGTCAGGCCATTCGCATTAACTACGGAACTGTATGCTGTTATTCTATATACAATATCCTATCATATGGCAGAATTTTTGTACTATTCATTTGCTCTGCCAATCTGAAAAGCGGACTGTTTTCAACGAATCCCGGGGCATTAATTATTGCCCTCTAATATAACAGATCAACATCGCTATTCCGTAAAAACAAACTGATTGGATTACTGGATTGAATAAAGTCTGGTCCAGATAACACAACGGTCACAAAACTCTGATTAATTCAGGCATATACTTTCATTGTGTTGGTACTCTTGCTATACATAGATGACCTACAACAAAATTATTCCCAGGGTCATATAATGTATAGAATGCTTGGCTTTTTGATTATTTTTTCTTTATTACCCGTTACTACCAGTGCCAACAAAAAAACCACGGCGAGTATTATAGCCAGGGAGCCCGTAACCATGATGGACCTGGGTATCCTGAAACTGAATTCTGTGCTGAGTAATGCGAATTATGCCGGGCTTGGCGGAGCAAAAATTGGTGCCAACTATAACGCCCGCAAGGGGAAAATTGAAATCAAGGTCAGCCACCCGGTAAAAAAAGCCAGTCGGCAATCTTGCGCCAAAACCATCAAGGACACCAAGAAAATCTTTCTTCATTCACAGCCGGGAACAAAGAAAAAAGTCTCGAACATACATCACTACTTTCAACATGAAGGAACGGCCTTTCGACAACGGATTAACTGGAATGATCTGGCCAACCATGTGACCATTACAGGCATTGTCATTACAAAAAGCAACTATCAGGAAAGTATTTATTGTCAGAGCAATTTGATGGGAAATAAAATTACGTACTAGGTTACTTGATATTATTGAGAATAATAATTTATGATTTTTTTAGTATGGATTAATGCAGAATTTTACTATTGAGCCTGGAAAGTTCTAACGTATGTTGAAAATATTTATATAAACCAACGATTACGAATTGTAACTGTTAATATTGAAAAAACAATCAAACACCATAAATATCACCCGGCTCTGAAGAAATACTGCCACCGATTCGAACTTTTAGTCTGAGGTGGTCAGGTTCATCGGCGTGTAACACCGCTTCTTCAAGGCTGACGCGATTCTGGCTATGCAACCGCAGGATATCATTATCAAACGAGTGGAGTTTACTTTCCGGGGGTGCATTCTCGAGTGCATCTTTCAGTTTGTCCGTCGCACCCTCCCGTATCATTGCCTTAATATATGGTTCATTCACCAGTATTTCAGTAGCGGGAATTCGTTTTTTATTCACATCGATTAGCAAGCGCTGGGCGATGACGGCGCGTACATTTAATGACATATCCATTAACAATTGTTCCCGCGCATTCTCGGGAAACAGTCCTATTACACGCTCCATTGCCTGTGTGGCATTTGTTGCATGCAAGGTCGCAATGCACAAATGTCCGGTATCGGCATAGGATAAGGCACGTCGCATTGTATCCGCATCACGTATCTCACCAATCATAATGACATCCGGTGCTTCGCGCATGGCGCGCCGCAGCGCCTCTTCATACGATTTCGTGTCCAGCCCGACTTCACGCTGGCTTACAATTGACTTCTTATGTTGATGTAAAAATTCGATCGGGTCTTCTATCGTTAAAATGTGTCCGCTACGATTCTGATTTCGGTAATCAAGCATGGAGGCAACTGTTGTGGATTTACCCATACCTGTTGCGCCAGCAATAATAATCAGCCCACGCGGTTCCATAATCAGTTCCTTGATTACTTCAGGCAAATTTAGTGTATCAAATGCAGGAATCTCTCCTTTAATCTGGCGAATAACAAACGCCGCATCACCACGCTGGCGAAAAACATTTATTCGAAAACGACCGATATTGGCGACCGAAAAGGCTGCATCCAGTTCCAGTTCTTCCTCGAATTCGGCAAGTTGTTTATCAGATAGCACTTCGGACAGCATGTCCCTGATAGTTTCTGCAGTAATGACGTTTTTGCCTACAGGCGTCGATACACCTTCAATTTTGACATGCACCAATGCACCGGCAGTAGCGTACAGATCCGATGCATTACGGTCGACCATTAGCTTGAGATAAGGATTAATAATCAATTTAGATCCCGATTCAGATGTTCTCTGACATAAATACCAATCTTTCCATTCGCAATTTCAATGCGGTATGAAAAAAACATTTAGTCTCATTAGTGACGTAGGTCACATTTGTTTCATTTATTCGTCTCTTCGAGTTTTTCAACAGTTTTAAGCCATGCTTTAAACTGTTGACGCTCTTCCTTATCGGCAATCAACCACCAAAACTTCAGTCGTTTCACAGCATTTTCGTTGGCAGCGGTTTTCGCATCAACGGGATTGGGTGAAATTGCTCTTTCGGCATCACTTGCGGGTAATTTGCTGTTGTTTTTACCTGCCACACTGCTATTAGCCTGCGAATTCTTCATTCTGCTTGCATTCAACTCATCTTCAGTCGCAGAAACTATCTGGCGGCCTGTCTGGACTTCGACAAGCGTCGCCTGAAACTTTTTCGTATACTCGAATGCCTCGTCCTCGTTTTTAGGAACATCGTAAGTCAGGTTATATGTCATCCCGGCATTAAACTGCGCTTCCACTGCAACGCTATCTGATTTAATCATCAAGCCACTTGTGTTATCCCCCCAATATAACTCATATTTGAAGTCAATGCGGTGTTCGCCGGGCAGAACGTATATCTCATAGAATCCATCTGCTTCGGATGGAACATCGATTTCTTTCCAGTCGATTTTTTGTACGGTAATCGGGCCTGGAACACGAATACGTGCTGTTTCACTTGACGGCAAAGTCTGACCCGGATAGGCGTGCACGGGTCCGTTTACTGTACATGATTGTACCGACAATAAAGTGGTCAGAAGCAGAGCGATCTTGTAATAATTCAATTTGAGATTCCCTTTTAAATTAAAATGAAAAGCTATCCGGAAACTGTGGCTATCCGATTATAACAAATAATATAGTTTATTACCCGCCAGTCTGATTTATCAAGCTGATGACAGAAATAGTTTTTGGGAATCCGTCTATTTTCCTGACTAAAAAATGGATTGATATCTAAATTCGCTTGCAAGTCTGCTGGCTGCAATCGTATTGTTTTTCCGGATTAATACTGCCTTCGGAAACTACAATTGGTCAACACTGTTTTTTTTTACATTTATAGGTCGTGTCCCGAATCCTGCCGACATACATCCTGTTATTACACTGTCAATTTATATAAATGTTCTACTGTCAGAGTTAAAAACACAATTGACCGGCGTAAGATTAATGGTATTTTCCATAATGATACTCATGATCTGGATTACCAGCGCACCGGGAAGGCTGAAAGATTATTTGTTAAATACACCTCGTAATCGATTGTTCAACCTGAGTATATTATGTGTCCTCTATGTTGCTGCTCATTTTCTGTTATTCCCGGCAACCTGGTACTGGTTCTTCCTTGGTCAATACACCCTGGTATTTTTCATATTGCTGATGCTGTTAACACAGTCCTTACCGACGCTCAAACCAAAAGAGAACTGGCAATAAAGAATATTAAACGCTGATGGCAAGGATTGCCTGCGCAATCCTTGTATCAGTATCTGTACGTAACCAGATTATTGTGGCTTAAGCGCATTGTTATAGGCATTTGTCATGACTTGCCGTGCACCCAGTCCGTTACTCGTCCCGCCAGAAATATCAGAATTAATAAAGAGGATGCCTATTATGTTGGGCCCGGTTACCGGACCAAAGATGGAGGCACTGGTAGTAATACTGCCACAATTGGCACCATTACTGTCACAACCCTGGCTCCAACCACCATTTTTTTCCATTTGTGTTGCCGAATTAATATCAAGTCCGAAGTTACGCGTCCGCATGGCATTAAATTGTGAATTCCCACTCGTCTCGGTAAATATCTTTCCATCTCTGGCATTAATACTCAATAGAACCTTGGCAAGATCCTCAACAGACAGATACCAGCCCGCCGCACCACAGGACAAATCAACATTGCCCCAACTATATCCTGCCTTGTCACCCGGAAAATTGTATGCATAGGCGTGGTTATTTGATGATGGTGGTGCACAACGCACCGAATTTTGACCAACAAGATCAAAAACATTTTGTTGTACGAGTTGTTCGTATTGGTCTGCAAGTGTTTGCGGTCGTGTGGCAAGATTATTATCCACTGTCATGTTCGCGACTCGCGGTAACAATATTCGCATGATCCCGGTATTATAATTGCTATAACAAAAATTCGGATTATTCATATTTACCGGGTTTGGCGGATTGACCACACTGGATGGCTGACACGTTGTTGTCACATTATTCGGTACAGTCTGTTCGAAGAATGTTTTTAACTGTGCATATGTCATTGCGACATTTCCGTAGTCCTTGATACCGCTGGTTTGACTGAGGAACTGTGAAAATGTCACGCTCTGGAAAAAATTTCCAACATTCCAGTCAGCCGGAAAGTATGGACCCACGGGGGCATCCAGACTCACATTGTTTTGCGCCAGAATGCGTATCGCTGCAATTGCCGTCACCATTTTGGCAACACTGGCAACCGTAATTTTGGTTTTTGAAGTAAATGGTATTTCCGTACCATTTGCCTTGGTTCGCGCCAGCCCCCCCGCGCCAAATTTTGGATACCGTCCGGCAAAAAAAGCATAGCCCACTGCATGGCCATCCAGTTGCTTGCGGATGTCTTTCTCGATGTCACACATTTTTACGCACTGGCCATTGGCACATATACGCTGACTGGGTGAGCTGGTTGCATAATCTCCCCAGCCTTCAAATGCCAACAGGATTTCCTTGTGCGCATTGAAAGGCATTTTATTCTGGCTCCCATGCCAGTCCATTAATGCGCGCAAATCCGCCCCACATTTAGCTTTATACCAGCGTCGCCATTGCCGGTGCTGGGCAGCTTGAGGCGTCTGGGATTTTGGCGCGGGTAGCACCGCATCGAGATGTATATTGATGACTTTTGACTTGCCCGGATTTAACCTGGAAACAACCACGCCGGGTGAATTGTGGCGTAACAATACATTAAAATCTTTTATTTTTACTCGTACTGAATCGGTTTTCTTCTTGCCCTTGTTACTGATGCGCAATTTTACATCTGCTCCGGCATAATAGATTTGTGTATTTTTCACCATGCCAATTTTTTCTTTAAAGGAAATTATTTCAACTGATGGGAACACCGCCCCATCATTAAACTTTGTCATGGCAGGAATGTTGCCGGAACTAAGCTGGGTTACCTGCACTGCGGTTGATCCGTTTCCAACCGGCTGATTGGAGGCATCCACAGGTCGCACTGTTATGGTAAAAATGACATTTTGTGATGGCGGATTGGCCTGCAGAAATGTCGCTTCAGGCAGGCTGAATTGTGCAAACTTGCCCGGCGCAGGCGCAGAACTGGTATACCCGCTCGCTACGACCTGATTATTATTACTTTTACTTTTAACTTCCCATCGACCTTTTACCGCATTGGCCTGATTGGTTTCCCAGCGTAGGTTAAGGTATTGCTGTCCGGTAACATTTATGGCCGTGGACAATTTCTCAAACTCCTTGCTGAATTCCAGTATCTTGAGTCTGGTGCTAGTCAGCCCACCCTTTGGTGCTTGTTGCGGCGTAGTTGTATTTTTGTTCTTGATGATTACTTTTTTGTCGGTCGATATTGCCGAGGTGTTATCTCGCGGTTTTATAATGCGTTTATCTGTAGATGAGTCAACTGTCACACCGGCAGCAATGGCGCTTGATGTAGAGCTGACATATAAAGTCAAAGCAAGGAAAAAAATGATTATGATATGGATATAACGAACTGAATTGATGTGCATGGTATTGCCTCCCTGATAATTATTAAAATGATCCATCAACGTACTTCCAGCAAGATGCATTTTCCTTCGAAGTTCCTGCTCTACATCAAACACAACGATAAAATTTCATTTAAATAATGAATCCCTGTCGGGACGGTGACTGCTTTGCGTAACTATTTTATATTTTTAATTAAAGTGATGGTGCAGTGCCTTCAGGTACTTATTGTGTACTACTTCGATACCAGATAGAGAGGAGATTTGCTTCTGCTTGATTTTCCCTGTTTCTGACACAGGTCCTGAACGGCCGCTTATTAATCGTAGCTTAGCAAAATATAACGTCAAAAAATATATTTTCTATTCACTCAAATATTGGAAAATGAAAATATTAATCTATTTTGTATTTCTTATTTGTAACGGCATTTTGATTTGCGCATTAATATATTCCAGCACCGATTCTGTGGTTCCCTGATAGACGACACGCTCACGCTTGTTGCCGAGTTGATAGTCATACATGGGATCGTAGTATTCTGATAGTAATGTTTTTATCCAGATTTTGTGCTGTGATATATCACCATTTATGCGCTGTTGTTGAATCGCATCCTGCATGATTAAACTCAAACTGTTATAACGCATGCCTCCGAGACGTTTATGAATTCTGGCCAAAGACTTTTGCAGGTTTTCTGCCCAGATATCAAAACCCTGAGCTTCACCCAATAAAGACTGGTACTCGTGCAGATCGTTGCAAATGTACTCGTTGAATACAACCTCGACGCGTTCTTCAAGACTACTTTCAAGCATGACCAGCGGCGACTGTCTGATTGATTCCATGATGCCATCCGGCACGCGTCGTGAACCAATATTCATTGCTTCATCTTCTACTACCAGTATATCGCGATGATAATGACGATGTTTCAGCAGTTCGATTGCCAGTTTGTTTTCCACATCAATTTGACAAGGCTGTGGTTCTGCACGATTACCAAAGGCGGAACCCCGATGTTTGAAAATACCCTCGAGATCAATCTTGTCATTAATCCGGTTTAACAATAAAGTTTTACCTACCCCGGTACGACCGCATAACACAATAAATCGCATGTTTTTGCCGGCATCTTCCAGCTCGGTGAGTAAAAACCGTCTTAGCGCCTTGTAGCCGCCTTTGACCCGGGGATAAACCACACCTGTTTTCTCATATAGCCATTGCTGACTAATCTTTGATCGCATGCCACCACGAAAACAATACAAGGCACCATCCGGATTTTCTGCGGTAAAAGCCTGCCAGTCAGATATACGACGGGATTTTATGTCGCCACTCACCAGTTCGTGTCCAAGCGCAATGGCTTGTTCCTGACCTTGTTCCTTGTAGCGAAGTCCGATTAGATGCCGTTCATCATCGTTCATGAGTGGCAAATTTCTGGTGTGCGGAAAGGCACCCTGCAAGTACTCGACAGGCGCACGTACATCAAGCAACGGCTTGTCGTGTACAAACAATTCCTGGTAATTATCTATCTGGGGTAATTCCATTGAATCCTTGTTTGGTAATTGATTTTTATACAATTTGAATTATTGGCTGATCAACATTTTCACGATGACCATCATGTAAATGCCCAATCACATCCAGTTGCAACCCACAATCTTTGGCGACTTGCAAAAACGTATCTTGGCCTTCTGCTGTAACAGCGACGAGTAGTCCACCGGAAGTTTGCGGGTCACATAAAATTTGTTGTTGCACGTCTGTCATCGGTCCCAGCTTGTGACCATAGCTTGCAAAATTTCGCTGCGCGCCACCGGGTGAACACCCCAGTGATAAATAACTTTCCACTTCCGGCAGTTTCGGCACGGCATTATATTCAATAACAGCTTGTAGCCCGCTACCTTCGCACATTTCGGTGAGATGCCCCATCAAGCCAAATCCGGTTACATCAGTCATGGCTTTTACTTGTGCCAATTTTGCAAACTCTGATCCGGCAGTATTGAGCTGACACATTGTCTGCGGTGCCAGTCGCGCATGTTCGGGTTTCAACAGCTTCTTCTTTTCTGCTGTAGTTAATATGCCTATTCCTAACGGTTTGGTGAGATACAATTTGCAGCCTGCTTCGGCAGTACTGTTACATTTCAGGTTTTGATTTTCAACCAGACCAGTCACCGCCAGTCCAAACATGGGTTCGGGTGCATCAATAGAATGGCCACCCGCAAGAGGAATTCCGGCAAGTTGGCAGGCATGGCGTCCACCATCAATCACCATACTGGCTACTTCCGGACCCAGTTTATCGATCGGCCAGCCAAAAATAGCGATGGCCATGAGTGGTGTACCGCCCATTGCATAAATATCACTGATGGCATTGGTTGCCGCGATTTGACCAAATTCGAACGGGTCATCCACAATCGGCATAAAAAAATCGGTGGTACTGACGACTGAAGTGTCATTGCCCAGATCAAAAACGGCGGCGTCATCCCTGGTGTCATTACCCACCAACAATTGCGGGTAGCTGGTAACCGGTGTTGCCGATGATAATTGCGAATGTAAAATCTCTTCGAGCAGTTTGGGAGAAATCTTGCATCCACAACCTGAGCCATGACTGTATTCGGTGAGTTTAACCTTGGCAGGTGTCGCCTGGTTGCGTTTTTCTGAAGCTGCTGATGTTTTTTCACTATTCATGATTATATTGTCAGTTTTCCGGGTTAGATTTTAAGAAGTTATGCTCAATATATTATTTATGCGACGGTATTTTCCAGTGTACCAATTGGCTCCACTGTAATCCTGACGACATCACCCTTTTGTAAATACCGTGGTGGTTTAAAACCCATGCCAACACCCGCGGGGGTGCCAGTGGCAATAATATCACCCGGCTCGAGTGTGATGGTACGGGAAAGAGTTTCTATCAGGCTGGGAATATCAAAAATAAGACTTGCAAGAATGTCATCCTGCCGAAGATCCTCGCCTACCCACGTTTGTACATGTAATTGCTTCACATCATCTATCTCATCTGCAGTAATAATAGCCGGGCCCATCGGGCAAAAACCGTCAATACTTTTTCCCAGAAACCATTGCTGGTGATCACGTTGCAAACGACGTGAGGTTACATCATTCAAGATAGAGTACCCATAAACATGTTGCATGGCGTCATCAGACTCGATACCACGCCCACCCTTGCCAATAATGACAGCCAGTTCACCTTCATAATCAACAGATGCGGTTGGATCCAGCGATGCAGGAATCGGCTCGCCTGTTCCAATAACAGATGAGGTTACTTTGGTAAAGAAAATGGGTTGTTCGGGTAGTTCCTGCTGGTCGTTATTGGCAAATATCGGGCTCGCTCCCTGTAACTCTTTCACGTGGGCACGATAATTTTTACCGATGCAAAAAATATTTCGCGCGGGTCTGGGAATGGGTGCAAGCAGTTCGACTTTATTTAATGACAAGCGACCCTTGCCAGAGGAAAAAGCAGCCTGTGCTTTCAATAAAGCATCTGTTCCTTGAGTAATAAACCCCAACATATCACCGGGCAGATCCTTTACCACCGCATTCAAATCAATAACTTCATAACGAGTACGATCCAGTATTCCGATACGGACATGATTTGCTTCGCGAAATGTAATCAGATGCATAAAGTTTTTCTATCCAGACAGATATCAATATATGTACGGATATTATAACCCGATAGACAACAGCTTATTAATTGAAATTACGTCATTACCACGGATTTTAATCGAAAAGTTAAACTTCATTACGATAAAGACGTCATTTGCAACAGATGGCTTCTATAGCGTTTGCCAGATTTAGTATTTTCCACCCTTGATAAACCTGGTTATACCCGCCACAACTTCATCCAGCTGATCGACAAAACCATGTGGTGCCCTGCCCCTGCAAGCTTTTACGCTGACACCACCAGACAAACCAGGGCCACCCGTGGCTGTCACGACCTGTTCACGTGTGCCTTTAGTCCGCTCAATAATCGAATCCATGAGTCCGGGCGGTGTTCGTGCACATAAATCTTCAGCGTGACCCACAACCAGCACAGGAATTTTGATAGCTTCAAGTGGTAAATCAAACACAGTTTGTGCGACCCATTCTTTCATGCCGCCACTAAATCCCGAAGTAACTGCCGAAGTTAATACAAGACCATCTATTGCACTTGTGCCTGTCTGGTTTAGTGCAGCAGCATTGACAGCCGATATGGTGCCGCGACTTGTACCAATTAACCAGATTTTGCCTTTGCTGCGGGAACGGACATCGGTAATTACCCTGCCCAGGTCTGCGGCGTGTACAGGATCAATGCGAAAACCGGCCAGTCCAGCTTTACCTGTGTAATCAGATGGTGCATCAACCAGTGCGGTAGTAAAACCCGCCTGATGAAACAGAGGCAGCGATCTGATCAGTGAATTACCTTTTAATGCTTGCGGGCAACCCTCATCATCCAGATCGATATGCCCGCCTCCACCGGCAAGTAATACCAGGGTAATGTGATCTTTCCCTGACTTAGAAACCTTTGATCTGGCAAGTACATAACGCGTCGTCGTGTCATCGTGAGTAACGACTTTTACAACCTTGCCACAATCCGAGGCAATCGCTTTTTGTGGTATAACCAATACTGCGAGTGAAACCAGTAAGCCGAATAAAATTGTACCCGGCATGATATGTTTGCTTGCTTTCATTAATTAACTCCCGCGTTGATTGATGACAGGTTACACAACCCGTTGCTGACCAGCTCTATTACTGTAGTTTACATTCTGTGTACAGAACAGGCCAAATATTGCACCAGTGTAGCCAACATTGGTTCCTGTCAGGGAGGGTGTAATTTTTACCGGACAATATGGAGTGGTGAATTTATCTGATACGATTTTTTTCTGTAGCCACGATCAGTCTGCCGGAACCGTACGACCTTTGGCCCACTGTTGCAGTTCAGAAATTTTCTCTGCCATAACAACAGACAACGGCTGGGTATTTTTTATTTCTTCCATAACGTGCCGGCTATCCAGCGCGATATTATTAGTATTGGTTGCATACATGGCAGCAACGATGGCCTGTTCGATTTCCGCACCTGAAAATCCATCACTACTCCCGGCAAGTTTTTCAATATCAAACCTGGATATGTCATTACCACGTTTGCTCAAATGTATTTTGAAGATTTGCGAACGTGCAGCATTATCTGGTAAATCAACAAAAAATATTTCATCCATTCTACCTTTACGAATCAGCTCGGGTGGTAATGATGAAATATCATTTGCCGTGGCAACAATAAATACAGGTTTTTTGTTTTCTGCCATCCAGGTTAGTAGCGAAGCCAGCACCCGACGTGAAGTGCCACTGTCATAGTCTCCGGTTGCAATACCTTTTTCAATTTCATCCATCCATAAAATACACGGCGCCATGACCTCCGCTGCTCGTAATGAATCACGAATGTTTTTTTCTGTTTCACCAAAAAATTTATTATACAAGGCACCAAAATCCAGGCGTAACAACGGAACGCCCCATGCACCGGCTACCGCTTTGGCAGCAAGGCTCTTGCCGCTACCCTGCACTCCCAATAACATGATACCTTTTGGCATATCCAGTTGAATATCCTGTTGCTGTAAAAACGCACTCTTGCGATTATTAACCCACATGATCAGGTTTTTAAAACCGCCAACTTCAGAGAATTGTGTGGTTTCATACTCAAAAGACAATACACCGTTCTGTCCAAGCAGTTCATATTTTGCTTTCATTACTGCCGGCAGATCATTTTCGGTAATTGCCCCGTCGTGATAGATAGCATTACGAATAATTCGTTTCGCATCACTGATTGTCAAACCTTGCAGATTACGAACCATTATTTTCATGGCTTTTTTATCGGCCTTTATTCTCTTGTCCTTGTTTTTAAGCGCCCATACTTTTGCTTCTTCAATAATAAGCTTTTCAATTAACTCTGCATCCGGTAGCGATAGTGAAAAACTGGCAGAGAGCTTGCCAAGTTCGGCGGGAATATCAATCTCGTGACTCAAAAATACAATGGTATTTTTTGTAACCGGATAATCAAGTGCAATTTCTTTCAATAATCTCACAACTATCGGTTCATCCATATAGGGATGAAAATCCAGTAATACGATAACCGCATACTTCAGGCTGTTTTTTATCTGCTGCAGTGCGGCTTTCGGTTCCGTCGAGGGATATTCAACATGATTTGACTGGAAAGAATCCTGTAGTGACAACACAGGTTTGACAGATTCGCCGAGTGATTTCAAACCCTGAGTAACGGACCATGCCCATATTGACCTGTCGGTTCGGGTAACAACTTTTTCAAGCAGATTTAATGCGCGTTTTTCTTCGTGCGTCTGAATCGTGGTAATTGGAAAATGTGACATTAACAACAATTCCAGATCACTCTCATCACTCATCGTTTTTTCCATTAATTTTGTTTTATAATTATTGTCGTTAATAATAAGCGACGCACATCGATAAATCTATACTCTATTATTAAATGATAACGCATTCTGACTACCGTATGCCAAAATAGAATATCCAGTCACTTCATTAATCTGTCTGCTTTTCATGATTTGAAATCACCAGTAGTGCACGTAATTTTTTTTGGCCGAATCGCGCCATATCCCTGAAAATTTTCTTTCTAATCGGTATCTGAATAAAATCAGTCTGCGAATAATATGGATCATTATCCAGATCCGGATCATTTATATAAACAAATTCCTCATCTGACGCTGCGACATAAACCCAATGTGGTGCCTTGTTACGATTCAGGTGCCAGGTACTAATCAATGCCAGAACCGGATTTCCACTGTCCAGAATCGCATCCAGTTCTGAGGCAGAAAGGTTATGTGTGTGAACCGTTACATCGGTTTTTGCTATTTGTTCCAGGAAATCCTGATGCACCAGTTGAATCACTGCTTTCTTTTTTTCATCCCGTACACTGTCCAGAAAAGGTGCGCCATCAAGGTTAATATGTAGCGTTGCATTTAGTCCACGATGCCAGGCACTTAATGCCAGACCGTGAGGAGAACAACCGCCATGTCCTGATGTCATGAAAATTGTTGTTGCTTCACGCCAGATTTGTAATTCCTCGTGTACCGTCATCAGATAATCCGGTTGCAAGGTTTTTATGGCCATCATCAGTGCGGCTGGCCCACAGGTAAAATCGGTTGTCTGCTCATAAAACGGTTTTGGTTTGCTGGTATCAGTTGCCAATGCATGCAGACGTTTTTCCATTCGAAATGCATCGCTACCGTCTTCATAATATTCATCGAGACGCTCTATTACATGATAGTCGTGTTTTTCATACAACTGTCGTGCGACCGTATTGGCGACATTCACTTCCAGCCGTATAAACACGCAATATTTTTCTGCCGCAGACACCTCTGCTGCTTTAATTAACCGGTGCGCATAACCTTTACCCTGTAATTCAGGTGCTACCGCAATTGAGTACATACGAGCCAGGTTTGTCCCGGAACGAAACAGTGTCAGCACATAACCAACAAGATTATTATCTTCCTGCAGGACAATCAGATCATGTGAGCCGGGTTTTAAAAAATGCCTGAAGCTTCGCTTTGATAATCTATCTGTATCAAAACAACGCTTTTCGATGGCGAACAATACTTCCAGATCACCTGGCTCACCTTTACGTAACAGCACTTCATTCATTTCTGCATTCCTGTAAGCGCCATGTTAATGACCTGTCTTGCCCTGAATATTATTTGTTGCTGCCAGCTGATTTCACAAGGATAGAAAAACGACTTAAGTGCTGAAACAGATTGATGGTTCAAATCACGATGTTGTACAGATTTTAATTGATTCTGATATAACTGTTCCTGCAGCAATGCTGTGACAAGTTGTTGTGCACTGTACGTACCAAACTCAAGCGTCACAAAACAGCCCCTGGCTTTGATTACCTCGTGCCAGTGATAGTCCAACAGTCCCAGTTTAGGCGTTGAAACCGAGCTTCCTTCAAATGCTGATTGTGCATTCTGTCCATATATTCGCTCCGCCCACTCAAAACCTGCGCTGCCAGGCTGGTGATCATTAATCACTTCACCATATCCATAGGGTCCCAGTCCGGTATGTAAATCGATTACCGTGATGGTTTCTGCCTCGATAATAAATTTCATGGCGGTTATTTCTTCAAGTACCTGCCGTGACCAGCTGGGTTCCGTTCCGCCATAAAACATGCCGCAATTATCGACATACTGTCCACGGGTTAACTGCTCCAGAAATTCGGCAAACGTCATTTCTGACCACAACTCACTGACACCCTGCCTTTCACTCCACTTCTGATTAGTAAGTCTGGAACGTAACGTCTCGTATAGATTGTTTACCGGCGGTGTTTTGTTAAAGTCTATAAAATTTCGATTCAAGTCAATGCCCTGATGATCGGCACGACGCAGCCACGCAAAGCCCCATGGATTAAAGGCGTGAATCAGCAATACACCCAAATGCGGATTTGCATCAAGTACCGCACCGAGGTGTTGCAAACAATCAACTTGCACCGCCGAGCCCGCAAATCCCTCAACACCATGGGTGCCCGATATCAACACCAGCAGGTTTTTTGGTTTGGTGCTGTTACCTAACAGGACCACGTCACAAGCAATTGCGTCGCCCTCGGGACCTGTTTGAAGATGCGAAAATTCCTTATTAAAAATTACCAGGTGATGCGGAATATTCTTCACCGCATGCTGAAATGCCAGACGACAGGATACATAACTGTCGTTAAAACAGTCGGTGTCAAAGCTGGCATAAAGATTTAGCATGGAAAAATAATCCGAACAGAAAGTTGCATGATAGCCTGTATAATTCTTTTGTAACAGGCACTATAGCATATTGCGTTCGACTCGCCGGTAATGTACAAAGTGTTATCAAGCCCTTACCCGCCAGGAACACTATACATGAGTAACTACTTTGTAGTGGTTGAAAGTCTGAAAGACTGGCAACCCTACTATCCAAGTCAGGATGTCATTGCCTTTGACAATTATGTGGAAAACATCCATGAAGCAGAAAAAAAACGTGTTCGTATCATTAACTTATGTCGTGACTACCGTTACCTGACCACAGGCTATTACTGTTCACTGCTTGCCGAGGCGCGTGGTCACCACGTTTTTCCGTCTGTAGCGACCATAACCGATCTTGGACGTAAATCCTTGTCCGCACTGGCAATGGATGAAGCACATAAATTCACCGATGACATACCTCCCGGCAATAATGGCGAGACAGTAATATTTCGTTGCTGGTTTGGCCATGCACTGGATGAACAGTTCTCGAAATTGTCACAAGTGTTATTTGAAAAATTTCCCTGCCCGCTTCTGGAAGTGACTCTGATTTTCAAACAACACTGGCAGGTAAAACAGGTGAAACCTGTTTCATTGCGTGCATTGACGGACGAAGCAGAACAGGAAGCGTTTGCCGACACCTTCGAGAACTTCAGCAACAAATTATGGCGCAAGCCAAAAACACAAAAAAGCTATCGTTATGATCTGGCCATACTGGTTAACCCGGACGAGGCCATGCCACCAAGCGATAATCGTGCCCTGAAACTTTTTGAAAAAGCAGCGAACCAGCTTGGCATCGCCACCGAACTGATTACGCGCAAGGATTACATGCGTCTGCCAGAATACGACGGCCTGTTTATACGCGAAACCACTGCGGTGAATGATCACACCTATAAATTTGCCAAGAAGGCAGAAGCCGAGGACATGGTTGTACTGGATGACCCGACATCAATTTTGCGCTGCACCAATAAAATCTATCTGGCGGATTTGTTAAACACACATAAAATTCCTACACCCAAAACCATTATTCTCAGACAACCCACCCAGGATCGGTTACGAAAACTGGAACTTGAAATAAACTACCCGATGGTACTTAAAATTCCCGATGGTTCGTTTTCTCGCGGCGTGGTCAAGGTCGAAAATTTTGCAGAGCTCGAAACCCAGGCAAAAAGCCTGTTACAGGAATCCACCCTGTTGCTGGTGCAGGAATATTTATATACCGAATATGACTGGCGTGTGGGTGTACTCAATAACAAACCCTTGTTCGCCTGCCGATACTATATGGTACGAAATCACTGGCAAATTTATAAACACAATACCAGCAAGGTGCAGTCCGGCGGTTTCGACACCCTGCCCACGTTCGAAACACCCAAGCCAGTGCTGGATATCGCCATGAAAGCAACACGCCTGATTGGTAACGGCTTTTATGGCGTCGATATCAAACAATCCGGTGATCGGGTGGTTGTCATCGAAGTGAACGACAATCCCAGCATTGATTCCGGCGTAGAAGACAAATACCTCGGGCCACAATTATATACAGAAATAATGAGTGAATTTTTACGCCGAATGGAAGCAAGAGGACGGTAATTGTATTCTTGATTACTGAATCTGCAATGCCTTGCGCAAGGATCCAAAACGTTTTCGATATTGTGCGGGTGTCAGGTTGACCTTACGCCGGAACAAACGACTGAAAAAACCCGCATCTTCATAACCAACTTCGTTGGCAATCGCTTCGATCGATTCACTGGACACTTCCAGCATCTGTTTTGCTTCTTCAAGTCGCAGCGTATGAACATATTCCAGTGGTGACAATCCGGTTGCTTGCTGAAATCGCCGTTTGAAGGATCGTTCTGCAAGACCACTCATTCGTGTCATGGCCGCAACCGGCGCGGTATCAGCATAATGTTCGGCAATCCACACCTGACAACGCGCAATCACGGCATCTTCAACCTGGCGAGTCCGTGCCAATCGTGCAAACGGTTGCTGGCCAATGTTATGCCAGTCGATTAAATTGATTCGTGCGACATGCATGGCGGTATCAATAGTGGTGGAACGTGCAATCAGGTACAGCCCCAGATCCAGCCAGGATGTACCACCTCCCGCCATGACCAGACGATGACCTTCGCCGGAAATCACCAGTGCGCTTTGTTCACGAACTTTTATTTTCGGATACTGTTGTTTCAGTATGTCGCTGTACGCCCAGTGCGTTGTTGCTTCGTGTCCATCCAGCAGGCCTGCTTCGGCCATGAGCATGGCGCCGGAACAGGCCGTCGCGATAGTACAGCCCTGTGCATAACTGTTTCTTAGCCAATCCATTTCGGCAGAAAATTTTCCACGTAGGGGTTCCCCCGGTGGAATAGACAATTCCGGCACGCAAATAATGTCGGGCAGTGGCAAATCGAAGATGGTCGCCTGTGGTTGGAGGCTGACACCATTTGCAGTATTGAACGCCTGCGCCTGACTTGCGACCACAACAGGTTGAATCAATCCGGGACCGGCTTCGCCTTCGGTTAAAAACCCCCAGTCGCGTCCAGCACACATGAATAAATCATACAGTCCATAAACCATGGAGGGGACGGTCTGCGGAAAGGCAAGAATGGCAATGGATACGGTTTTGTTATTTTGCATTGGCATGGCCGAATCGTCCGGTTTTTAGCCGATATGGCTTTAGTGTTAACGGCGTGTTGGGCGTACTGTTCTGCTCAGAAACATCTTAATTCAAGGAGAAAGACAATGCCAACACCAATAGAACTTATCATGGACCCGATATCACTGATCGTACTTGCCATTTATGCCGGTTTGATCGCGTGGGAAATGCTGTTTCCAGCCCGTGTACTACCACGCGTCAAAGGCTGGCAATTTCGCGGCCTGAGCGCGTTTGTAATATTTTTCTTTTTATCATCCTACTTGCCTCTGTTATGGAGTGCGCCACTGGCCGCAATCCAGTTGTTTGACCTGACGGCGCTCAGCACCTGGGGCGGTATCGCCATTGGTTTGCTGCTGTATGAGTTGGGCGTGTATGTCTGGCACCGCAGTATGCATGCGTCAACTATTCTGTGGCGCGGTTTGCACCAGATGCATCACAGTGCCGAACGCCTGGATAGCTACAGTGCGTTCTGGTTCAGTCCGCTGGACATGGTTGGATGGATCGTTTTGCAAAGCATCTGTTTAACCGTGGTGGGTCTGAACCCGGCAGCCATTACCGGTATCATTCTGATCACGACCTTTATGTCGATTTTCCAGCACAGTAATTTTCGTACTCCGCGCTGGTTGGGGTATGTCATTCAACGTCCGGAGAGTCACTCGCATCATCATGAACGAGGTGTGCATGCGCGTAATTATTCCGACCTGCCCATATTCGATTTGCTGTTCGGCACATTCTATAACCCGCGTGAGTTTGCGCCTGCGACGGGTTTTTATGATGGTGCATCTGCCCAAATAGTGAAAATGTTGAGCTTCACTGATCTGACATCTATGGCGAAAACGGAAGCTGAGTCGGTTCATACACGTGAAAACAATCTGGCCAAGGCGCAATAAGCATTAACAAAATAATTTTAAAGGAGACTATGATGAGCAAGTACAGAAATAAATTACCCCTACGGGAGAAGGAAATGTTTCTTTCCGATGGCGGTATGGAAACTACACTGGTATTTCACGAAGGAATCGATTTACCTTACTTCGCGGCATTTGATTTATTAAAAGATGATCACGGTACCGAGGTATTACGTCGTTATTATAATCACTATGCGCGCATGGCGGTTGAGCGTGGTATGTCTTTCGTATTGGAAGCGCCCACCTGGCGGGCCAATGCGGACTGGGGCGAAAGACTCGGCTACGATAGCGACACGCTTGCGGATGCCAATCGCAAGGGGGTGGGTTTGATGCTGGAGATTCGAGACCAGTTTGAATCGGCCACCAGCAAGTTCATTGTTAGTGGCAATATAGGACCACGCGGTGACGGCTATAGTGTTACGGAACGCATGTCCGTTACGCAAGCCGAACACTACCATTTGCCGCAAATTCGCACCTTTGCCCGAAGCGATGCCGACATGGTCTCCGCTTTTACATTGAACTATGTCGAGGAAGCCATCGGTATTGTGCTGGCGGCACGTTCGCAGAATATTCCCGTCGTCATTTCCTTTACCCTTGAGACCGATGGTCGACTGCCTTCGGGTGACTCATTGGCTGATGCGATTCAACGAACAGATGAGGCCAGCGATGGTTATCCGGTTTACTACATGATTAACTGTGCACATCCCACACACTTTGCCCATATCTTGCAGCAAACCGAGCCATGGCAATTGCGTATCGGTGGATTGCGTGCCAATGCCTCTACACGAAGTCATGCCGAACTCGATGAATGCACCGAGCTTGACGATGGTGATCCGTTGGATTTGGGTCAACAGTATCGCGAAATGACACAATGTTTCCCCAATCTGGTTGTAGTAGGCGGATGTTGTGGAACCGATCATCGTCATGTTGAGGCGATCTGTTCAGCAGTGTCGACGAATGTGGAACTTGTTACTCATCGTATTGCAAAATAAATATGACATCGATGTAATGTGATCCGGAACAAGAAACGTGGGCCGGCATAAACCGGCCCATTTTTTAGAGCGTGCCTGGTATCAAGGTAGCAATCTGCATTTTATATTCACGGTATGTTTCGCCAAACTGTTTGCCGAGGTCACGTTCTTCCAGTGCGACGCCAATGACAATATATAAAGTAAACAAACTCGCCATAATAAAGTGTGACAAAGACATCGTTGGTACTGCCCACATGCCTACCAGCACACCCAGCATCATGGGATGACGGCTGTAGCGATACATAAATTTTCTTGTAAAAGGTAATTTTTTATAAGGTTGGCTTATGAAATAAAGATATACCTGTCGTAATCCCATTAGCTCAAAGTGGTTGGTGACAAAGGTCGCCACAAACAAATAACCCCAGCCGATTGCATACGCGGACCAGAGTGTCACCTGTGCCAGCGTACCTTCGACCTGCCATATCATTCCGGGTACAGGCTGCCAGCAATAGATAGCTATCGCCATGGCGATACCGGACATTAACACATAGGTTGAACGTTCAACGGCTTCGGGCAAGATCTGTTTCAATCGTTGTTTGAATCCTGCCCGTGCCATGATGCTGTGTTGCAATCCAAACATAACTATTAATGCCAGATTGACACACACAGCAGCTGTGATCGATCCGGTATGAAATGAACTCAATCCCACCGGCGCCAGACCGCCCATCGCAAGGATGATCCAGAGTAATCCACCAACACCGATACTGTATGACAAAATTCCATAGCCAAGCACCGCAATTCTTTTGCTAATACCCGGAGCGTCCGTGGTATCAAGCAGGGTTGTAGCTTCTATTACGTGTGACATGTTTGTTCTCCTTAAATTATTTAATTTTCTAGTTGGATTTTTTTAATGCTGGAAGCCCGTGCAAAATATTTCCCTGCATTGGTGGCGTAAGAAAGGCTTCTTTTATAAATCCCATTGTTAACTGCACGTTGCGGTTCATCGGCAGTAACATCAGGTGGCGTGCCATGATGCAATATCCGGTTAACACGCGAGCCAAGGTGCCCACGGCTGGCACCCACAATAGCCATTGCAAACCCTCCGGTATGGCAAGTAGCAGGAAACAAAAGTAACCCGCGCGAACCTGTACCGGAAAAGCACTCACACTGCGTTCGGTGATTATAAAATGTAGCAACTGCACCACCCCAATCAGCAAGGCAATTTGAAATGCCGCCGGATAAACAGTAACTGCCAGCCACAAACAGGTTGTTGAGGCAACCCAGTACCACCAGCCAGTATCTTTCACATCAAGCATAAACATGATTCACCTCCTTAATGCGAATGCTTGCTGCATCCAAATTTTGTGTTGGCTCGATGCCATTTAAAAACCAGCTGACGGTGCGTAATGCTCGTCCCCGTGCAGTCATTGGTAAATTGATGGTCTGCCTGGGTTTAGTTTTGAAGTTTTGTATTGCCATGGTGTTCATCGTGTTCTCCTTATGTCGTCATTTTTTTAAACTGACACATGCTGTGTCGATGGCAAAAGGATAGGGGGATGAAGCTGGCGGGAATACTTTCTATCTTGTAGTATTTAACTACACAAAGTGTAGTAAGCAACTACATATAAGATATTTACAGATAAGATATTGTAATGGTTGATTTTTAATCACAATAACCCAAGCAGGAGTCCCACATGGAATACGGTCAATTCTGCCCTATCGCCAAAGCTTCTGAAATCATTGGTGAAAAATGGTCAATCCTGCTCATTCGTGAACTGTTAATGGGTGCGACACGGTTTAATGTGTTTCAGCGTGGCCTGGGCATGATTTCACCAACCATTTTAACCAAACGTCTCAACTCACTGGTCGAACACGGACTGGCCATAAAAAAGAAAATTCCGGGCCAACAGGGCTACGAGTATTTTCCCACTGAATCCTGTCAGGAATTATTGCCGGTGATTAAATCATTGGGCGACTGGGGTATGCGTTGGGCGCGACATCACATGCGATCAGATGACTATGATGTCGAGCTGTTAATGCTTTATTTGCAACGCAGCATACAGCCCGACAAACTGGCGGGTAGTGAATCTACCATTCGATTCAAATTTACTGATCTGAAAGAATTAAGCGACTGGTGGCTGGTGGCAAAAAGTAATGAAGTGGATGTCTGCGTAAAGGATCCGGGTAAAGACGTCGATATCTATTTTACCAGTTCAGTCAAAACCATGATTGATGTGTGGATGGGCGATGTCAGTTATCGAAGCGCGGTAAGAAGCGGTGATTTAAAAGTTGTTGGGCCGAGCAATTTAACCAGGGATATTTTTAGCTGGATGAATATAAGTATATTCGCCGGGTTACCATCGGCAGCAGAAATCCGATAAGCCAGCAATCAATCTGAGTTTTCTGTTATATAGTTTCAAGATCGAAAATGAATAACAAGGAAAAGTACTCCCACTGCACTGTTACGAGAAAAATTATATTGCCGGATTTATCAAACTATTTAATTTTAACAATTAGTCTTGATATAAATATCCTGAAGTTTTTTATTTTAAATAATTATAACGATCCTAAATTCCCGGATATAAATTGAGAAGCCGTCCACAATTTCAACAAAAGTATACAGAAATCACCGATATCTCCTACCTTTTTTACTACTTTAATTTACGCTTAATCATGTTAACCCTGTACATGTTGTTTCGTCGAGGTCACCAAAATGAAATATGTAGTAATCTTTTCCGTTATACTCAGTCTGGCATCGCCATTATCATTTGCAAAAGAAAAAAGCAGCCACAGAGAAAAAGAGAAACGCCATTACTCTGGAAATAGCAGCATGGTTAAGCTTAAGCGTCAGGTTAATCAAAACAGTGAAAAAATCACCAACCTGTCTGAACAAGTCCAACAAATAAGTAATAATACAGGTGGCGATACAACAACAGGCGGTATGCAACAACAGGTACAGACAAATACGTCAAATATTAATAATTTGAATACGACAGTGAATAATCTGAGTACCCAGGTGCAAAGCAACAACACGGGGATAAGTAATTTAAACTCACAACTACAAACTGCGACAACTACCCTGAATGCGCAGTCTGTCCAGATACAAAACAACAGCAACAGCAATACTAATCAGGATAGTCAATTACTCACCAACATAACGAATATTTTCAATAATTCTAACCGAATCACTAATCTTGAAAATGCATCAAACGGTGGCGGCACTACTGTTCCAACTATTGATTTCCTCTCCTACATTCCGGCTGCAGGAACGAAAGAATTTCAGGAGATCTCCAATTCATCCAGTTCCTGCACAATTGTACGACATTATATTACGCGCACAGATAATGCTGTTGATTCTGATATACATGTTAAGGAGTCGGTCACGAACGGACTCTATGACTGCGCTACCTATGATTTCGACTACAAACTGACAGCCATGTCGCTGTCATTAGTCACATATAAAGACCATAGTATATCTGCTGCAATCAATTTTGATTCCCCTGGTGAAGTGCTTAAGGTCTCAATGGAAGAGGGAAGATCTTTTGGTTTTGCCAGTACCAATATCAATAATGCCGCACAGGTTGCCATGCAGAAAAGCACCATTCTTGGTGTCGAGTCGGTAAATGTCCCTGCCGGAGCCTATACTAACTGTCTAAAGATTGAAACGAAGCTCAAATCCAATTTTATGATGCCAAATTTTGAACGTGTATCGTGGCACTGCCCCGGTGTCGGTGAAGTCAAGCGCGTTTATTACGACGCTGATGCAGATAACTACATCAGCAGACTGTTAGTTTCGGTTCAATAATCTGATAGTAATCAGCACCACTCATTATGCATTGTCATGATACTGCATGATTAGTGCTTGCTGAGCAGTATTATTTCAATAACTTGAACGCTATGGTGGCATAGTCACAAAAATGTACAAATTTGGAGAAGTCTTCTTCGCTTAATATACGACCGGAAAGTTTGCAATCAGCATAAATAACACCTTTGGCAGCGTTATTTATCGATAATGGGCACATAAAAAATTCATCTATATCGAGCGCATTCTTTATATCAGAAGTAAATAAATGTTCCAGCTCCGGATATTTTTTACTATTCATCCAGACAGATTCCTGGCTTTTTAACACGTAAGAAAATATATTTTCTTTTCCTGGCTGCGGTAATGTGAAATTGAATCGGTATCCAAAATTTTCACGATCTTCCGAGAGAATAAACTTGGATTTTAAAAAAACACCATCCGGTGAGACAAATGCCAGTACTGTTCTTTCCATTCCCAATGCACGGTAAATTCCTTCCAGCACGGTTCCGAGTACAGCATTCAGATCGACCTTTTTATTGAGCATACCAGTCAATTCTTTCATGACACTCATTTGTAATTCCACCATGCTCTCACTTGTAAGTTCAATGGATCGATTATGTGTTTCTTCAGTTACTATATTTTCGGGTATTTGGATACGCTTACTCGCAGTTATCGCTCCATACTCTGCTGCTGTTTGTGCGGCAAGTGTAGAGCTGGTGCGTATCATTTCGATGGTCTCTTCGCGCGATAGCGAAACACGTTGTGATATCTCTTTTATCACTTCTTTGGTGCCAAGAGTTCCCCAACCCTGTTCAATTGCGTATACCAGCTTGTAACCCTGATTCAAATCTTTTATCGACTCACTATTTTGATTCCGGTTTAGCAGAGCTTCGGCCAGTAATGGACTGAGATTCCATTCCTTATTAAGTGCCAGTGATAAGTCACGTAGTGTAAATCCGAGAACTTTGCGCTCCGCTTCTTCTTCAGTTTTTGCATGGCGGTATTGTGCATCCAGTTTTTTCTCCAGTCCCCGCGGAAAACACCAGAACGCCATATGTCCCAATCGGTATAATAATGCGGCAATATAGATTTCTTCGACATCATGCATACCGCGCGCAATCGCAATCGATTTTGCCTGAACGGCAGCATGAAAAGCACGGGCCATTTCAAGAACCACGTGTTCATGTTGTACACCCCGGACCAATGAGTCGATCATGGCTATCGACAGTGCAATATTACACACGGTGTCGTAGCCGAGCATAAGTACCGACATACTGACGGTACTTATGCGTTTACCAGAAGGATTATAATAAACACTGTTTGCCATACGCAGCACACGTGCAGTCATGGCACTGTCCTGTAGTATCCAATGTGCCAGCTCGGCAATTGGTGCATCGACATTACGGGTTACAGCAGCCAGCCCACGTGCTGTATGGGCGAATACGGGCATTTCGACCACACTCAGGTGATGTACCCATTCTGCTAAATCAAGCGGTTTATCAGTATCTGTGTTTTGTGCAGATTTGCTCATAATTTTATGTAAATATATAGAGGAATAGTTCTCTTATATATCGTACCTTCAGGCAAAAAGATTAGATAAATTTCATTTTATTCAAACGTGATATAATGATCCTGGTAATTTATGTAATTATTCTCACTGTTTCACGCCTTGGGAAATTGCGTTGTTATTATTTTCTATAGTTTTACCAAAATAATGTACTGGTAATAGCTCAGTTCTTTTTAACATAACCAGCCTGCATGTTTACATCCCATAATCCTGAAACCGAATCATAACCACGTATATAGCCATAGATGAAATACAGATATTGTTCATTATTTATAACAGCAATTGTCGGCTCCCCTGCCGCGAGAATTTTTCCAACGCTGTCAACTGAGCCTATGCCCAGGATTTTGACCGGTGCTGTCCAGTTGCCCGGGGTTTCAAATGCCACACTTGAATGCGCACCGGTATACTTACTGTAAAAAACTTCGGGTAATTCTGATGTACTTGAATGCGTGTAGAATAATTCGTTTCCGGTAAAAAATGGCTGACTTTCATCACTGGGTAATGGCTGATTCACCGGAGTCGGCAATATAGATTTATCCCATGTGCCAGCGGGGAAACTGCCGGATGTTAATACATAGGCAGAAATATCCCCTTTGTCACTGTCACTATCGTATTCATCGTCTGTCCATATGGATTGAATCACACCGCCACTTTGATAGATATGTGAATTTCCCTGCGTGCCATTTATGCCATTCGTACCTGTCTTACCAAAGTCAACAAGAGTGGAATTAAGGCTGCTGCCACGAACAGGTGGCGTGCCGGGAGTACCCGAATAAACAAATGTACCCAGTGTATGATTCTGCCCCGGCATAAAATTACTTGTGTATACATCAAAACCACTTTCTACCAGTACACTGCCATCACTATTGATATCTACCAGATCAGGATCCGTTGGATCGTTGAATGTAAATGTCATGGTCAGACTGCCGTCTGTATTGATTATAAAACTCATTCCATACGGATTAATAATGGCATCATTTTCGTCTTCAAAGGCTACCCAGAAGGGTTCCGCATAACTCCCGTCTGGTTGACGTTTGAATCCATAGAACATCGTAGATGGCGCAAAAATCGGGGCGCCTTCAATACCAATACCCCATGAATTGGCATTGTGTAATTGTGTAGTACCCGAAAATCGCCCGCCAAAAAATCCGGGGCGTTCAGGCGCTGTATAGGGGCCTTTTGTTTCATCAATCCATGGATGGGTGCAGCGTGTCGGCACTAACCTGTCACCACCACAACCACCATTTGCTCGTGCCAGTGGAAATAAATGCATGCCACTAAAATAAATTGGTCCATATTGTACAAACAAATAATCACCATTTGGTGTAACTGTAAGACCGTCTTCATAACCATCTGTATTGACTAACCCTTCAACAGCCATGGGTTGCCCCCAATCAGGGTGAACACTCTCAAACACCAGCGGCGTACGCGTTATGGATACATTCTGATAACTGACAGCTACACTATGCTCCCCCGTCTGTGTTGGATTCACCATAAATTGATAATTACCTGGTGAAGTTTCTGTGACCGGTCCCCTGCTACCTCGACCCAGGGTTATATTAATTGTATTAGCAAGACCTGTTTTTGGTTGGCCATTTTCCAGTACCCTGGCCGTGACGATAAATGGATATGGAATGGTTGTTGTCACGCGTTGAAAGCCCAGATCGAGAGTATATGTTGGCGCAGTATTGCTGCTCTCAGAAGAATCTCCTCCTCCTCCACAAGCCAGCAACCCAATTGTTATAACGATGAGCAAGGTAATTTTTTTCATAATTTATTCACGCATATTACTATTTAGATTCGTTGTAAATATAAACGAACACCATCCCAAACTACCTGAGCCAGTGTGTACACATATAATTTCCTGACTGAAATTTAATAAGTAGTGATATTATACGTAATAATGAAATTGGGTAACCAGATTTTAATGTAACAATTTGTTACATGCGTGAAGCAGCTGCCTGTTATATGAGACATAAGCCAGTATTTAGTTTTGCACTGATTCACATAACGCACTCGCATGATGTCCAGGCATTAAAAGAGAAGAGAAATAGTCGTGCAAGAGTTATGCAGAATTACTGTTTATTGATACCTATACTATTTTTCTCAATGTATTCTGAAATAATCCGTGCGGCGAATGCATGGCCATTTCTATTCCAGTGCGGGTCAAGCCGATAAAAATGATCTTCATCTTGATACTGTTTTGCGGAATGGCGCTCGCCGATCAGCTTTAATGATTCTTTATGCATATCGATAAATGCAATATTTTTACTTGCCATATACTCGGTAACCATGTTTATTGGTTTCAAATAATCCAGAGAGGTATCTTTTCGATGATATTTGTATACTTGTTCACGTGTTGGAATCAGTACAAACAGAACTGGAATGTTATGTAGATTCGAGTATTGCCTGAAAAGATCAATGTTCTCAAGGTGCTTTTTCCATGCGCCTTGAATCCACGGGATATTACTTGCATAAACAAGGGGTTGATAACTGTGTTTTAGTCGTGACCCGGGGGAAGATCTGGTATCTGCATCCTGCTCCGCAGTTTCATCCACACCAAACAATCGACGTAGCGAGGTATTTTTCCTGAGTAAAAAATAGATACCGGAATGATCACTTAACCATTTTTTTATTTTCCTGACATAAGTTGCTTTAGCGTAATCTTGCCGGATCTTGTCTGCTCTGAGTTTACTGATTATTTTATCTGACAACTCTTCTCTGGACTTTACAATAATCGACCCGTCATCAATCGATAGCAGCCGCTGATTTACTTTATAGCCTTGTATTACTGTTCGCTGCGGGTAAAGATAATCATCAGTAATATCGTTACCGAGAAAATATCCTACTATTATTAATTTCGGTGGTTTTTTGATTTTATTTATTATTTTTTTCATCTTGTCGAACTGGACCCGTGTGCCCGTACCGGCAACAGCACAATTGAGCACATCACGCCTGGTTCTGCTTCGCAGAAGGTCACTCCAACGAGTTCCAAAATCTGTATAGCCCCAGCTAAAGCTGTCACCTAAAACAAGAATATAGTCCGAGGTGTTTTGCAAGGGTATGTCGAAACAACCAATATTATTTGACCAGATGTCAAAGTCTATTCCATCATAATTTTGAAACCTGGCACGTTTTACAGAAGGCTTGATATCGTGGCCAGTAATCTCATCCGGCTCGTAATAGCCGGGGGTAACAAGATACGATGATGGCCTTACGATAAAGTAATTATTGATAATAACATCCAGCACCAGGACTGTTATGCTGATAGAAATAAAAAATAACAGCGTATTATTGATTATTTTTTTAAACATCATCGCATTATGACTGCTTAAATATTCAATTTTTAAATAATAATGAGCCAGGTTTTATTCACAGAAATCGTGTAATAAAACCCGGCCATATACATTGCAATACTAGTTACTACATTGCTTTTTCTTGCACTTTAGATTACCACTGCAATCCGAATTCTTCTGACAAGATGCATTGACAGGCTGATTGGTCGGTTGACAGAAGTTCTTCTTCGTTGCCGGTTTGGCACAGCGCATACTGGTATCGCCAAAAAAACTTCGACAATCTGTATCCGACTTACAGACACAGTTACCTTTTTCGCATTTACCAAACTTGCAGTCCTTGTTTTTTTTGCAAAAATCTCCTGGCCCCATACCTTCTGTGACGCAGTAATTTTTACCCAGGCGATTCTGACAACGCCCGCCAGGACAGTCTGCATTATTCTTACAAACACATTGCCTACGATCACCCTTACCCTGACATTTCCCGGAGTTACAATCACTGTTTTTACTGCAACTTGCCCCTATGGTTTTTGCCGCGAGGGATACCGAAGTACTGCCCGCCAGATTTGCCGGATGCGTATTACAATAATCCAGGGCAGCATATCCAAATCGATAAACAAGGTCGGCAGTACCCGAACGCACCTGCGAATATAGGCCGGAATGATTATGTCGGTTATGTCGGGGAATTCCTGCGACATGACCCATTTCATGCATGGTAAGGCCCACCAGTGTGCAGAGACTGGCAGCAGGTATGTCTATTTCCTTGGTACAATAACGTACCACATTACCTACAGAGACAAAGGCAGCGAAATTCTTTTTGTCACAGTACTTGTCTGCATTGGTACATTTTAACGTTGTCTTGGACCACTTTTTCTTGATCTTATCTTTATGTTTGGTCGCAATAAACGTTGCATCTGATTGCAGGAAGTCGTTCAAGTTACCGGTTATGTATTCATTTACCACTTGCAGTGCGGTTTCTGTCTGAGCATTGCAGTTTTTAATTTTATCTGCAGCCAGTGCTGCATGATTGAAAGTAAAAAATAGTAATACAACAGGCGCTAAATACTTATTCATTACACCCTCCCTGGGTTTTGTTTGATATAAACCATTTTATTGTTAAGTACTAGTTATTCCTGCGCATTGTATCAATGCTCCATATTCCTGAACCCTTGGCCGCAATAAACAGGAATACAAAGCAATACAAGACTGCAAGCTCGCCATGATTGAGTAATGGAAAAAATGTTTTCGTTCCATGCGCCATCCAGTACGCAAATGCCATCAGTCCACTACATAAAAACGCAGCCGGGCGCGTGAACAGACCAATCATAACGAGTATCCCACCAACCAGTTCAATGGGCCCGGCAATATAGACGACAAAGTCAGGTGGTGAGTGGGGAGAAACAACAGGATAGGCAAATAATTTCTGGCTCCCATGCCAGAGAAATAAAAAGCCGGTGATTATCCGCATCAGCGAATACGTTTGTGACTCAAAGCGTGCCATAAAATTAAGCATGAATACCTCCCATAATTATTGTTTAATTTGTTTTTATAAAGCATAGCAACGAATGGTCAAATTTCCTGATACTTTGCCAGATTAAGTCACCAACTCATATGATCTGGGCACGGATTACACCCAATTTAACGCATACAGATCCCGTCAAATTAGTTGACAGATCCTGTGCGCACATAGCGACCATCCCTGAACTCGTTAAATATCAGTTCAAGCATCGGGTGATGAACCGGTTCCGAATCTGCTGCTGCCTCAAGATGTCGTTCGGCAACATACGTTGTACGATAAGATCCATCGACAAGAACATGGTACCAGGGCTTGTCTTTCGGTGGCCTTGATTGCGCCACCTGCTCATACCATTCATCACTCAATTGGAATTCCGGATCGACATCAAAAATTACGCCACGGTAATTAAACCGGTTATGTGTGATGACCTGGCCAATAGAATATTTTGCGAATGTCTTTATCGTATTCATATCATTCACCAAAAAGGGCTGTTTGAGATTATTCAAGTTCTGATCAACTGAACAATCAACTGATCGACTTTATGATAACTTTGTCTGTAACTATAATATTATTTTCTGGCAAGTTCTTCTCTTGTCACCAGTCCACAGGTTTGCATATCTTCATTATAGCTTATTAGCAATTCACCCTTGTCCAGCAGGTTTAGCAAGTACGCTGATTTTTCCTGCATACTCATTTCATGGCGACCATAATCTGTGCCATCACGCGTGACAAAATCTTCTATCAAGGCTTGTAATGCGTCTTCCGATAAATCCTTATAAGGGATAATCATGTCTTTCAGGTTCCATTATTATGTTCGGATATTATCTCAACCCATAAACCACTCTCACATACAATCAACTTACCTTCAAGCAAGGATCCGTCCAGCATTTGTAATTCATGTAACTGCTTTTGCTGCCAGACCTGGCTGGTCAATTCATCCAGTGGTTTACGTGGGTGGCGTGCGCGTACGTGCACCACAATCCCGTGTTGAATAACAACCCAGACCTGCTTTTCGTGACGTGCCAGTTGATAATGAAGCTGCAGGGCAGCATCAGAATAATTCCCAAAGCGGTCAGCCTGCAGGGATTGCTGGTTTAGCGCAAGCTCAAACGGCACCCGGTACCATCCCCTGGATTGATTTTCCTGTATTTTTTGATCCAATATGAGCTGATTGGCCTGACACGCATGATCAAGTGCACTTTGATAGATATCGTAAAATTCGCTATCAGGATCCGGCAGGATGTATTTTGCCACTTCACAAACAAGTTCAATGTGTACAAAACGTCCGACCGGCAAGTCTTCTTCCCAGCCAACAAGTGTCATGCCGGTTGCGGTATCACGTCGTAATACCAGTTGCCTGGGGTTACATTTACTGTCCATACCAGTTTCATAGCTCACTGCAGTTCATACCTATAAATATAGCCAACATATCAGAATGAAGAACTAACTGCTTTATATACGATTCTTATATATAGATGCATTATTTTGCAGGCGTGAAATTCTGATCATAGGCCTTCTGGATCATGTCGCGTGCACTCAACCAGTTCCCGGGCCCGCCCTTTATGTTCGAATTCAGCAACAGTATCGCGACAAAATTAGGGCCCTCGCCGGGTCCGAAAATTGATACGGTGGTACTGATACCACCACATTTCTTTTTGTTTTCCTCATCCTCGCATTCATAGGGCATACCACCATTTTTTTCGAGCTTGGCTTTATTGTTGGTATCAACGCCAAGATTACGCTTGCGTATCAGCCTGAGTTCGGAAAATTTATCCGTTTCCCGGAGTATCTTGCCATCACGATTATTGATGCTGAGCATGACTTTGGAAAGGTCTTCTACCGAGAGATATAAACCTATTGCACCGCAATACAGCGTGTGGTCACCCGTGTTGAATCCGCCTGTTTCGATCGGTAGCTTGTATGCAATAGCGTGGTCGCCCGATGCGGGTGGTTTGCATTTAACATTGAGTATCCCGACCGGTGTAAAAACATGTTGTTGCACCAGTTGTACATACTGGTCTGCGAGCGTCTTGTGACGTGAACTGGTATTGCTGTCTTCCGCAAAGCCTGCCACCTTCGGCAACAGAATACGCATGATTGCCGTATTAAAATTGCTGTATATATAGTTGTAACTGCAGCGTGGAGTACGATATGGATCATATGGAGCAATTACCGTCTGACCGCTACAGGCCATGGCCCCCGCCTTATAGTTTTTTTCAAAAAATTTCTTCAGTCCTGCGTAGGTTATCTCATCGGTTTTACCATACTCCTTGATACCACTTGTCTGGCTAAGTAACTGCGCAAATGTCAAATTTTTAAAATAGTCGCCAACCTTCCAGTCTGATGGAAAATAAGGCGCAATTTTATCATCAATACGAATATTGTTATCAGCGAGAATTCGTATGGCTGTAATAGCAGTAATAAACTTGGTCACGCTGGCTACCATAATTTTAGTGTCTGTCCTGAATGGAACAGTTTGATTATTTGCAAGAAGCTGTGCATTGCCACCGGCAATAAATCGTGGCGTATTGCCAATAAAAAAAGCATAACCCACGGTATGATTATGCAAGGCATTATGTAAATATTTTTCCATACTACACATGTTTATACAGTTACCATCGGCGCAAATTCGGCGGTTGTTTTCGAATTTTGCGTAGTCACTCCATCCGACATAGGTAACCGGTACTTCCTTATGCGATATCATTGGCGCATTATTCTGATCGCCCTGCCAGTCCATGATTGCACGCAAGATCGGTCCACAACGATCTTTTTTCCACTGCAACCAGGTTTTTTGTTGCAGTCGTTGTCCTGTTTGTGATGCCGGTGGCGGCAATACAGCATCCATATGTACATCAACTTTTATCGATGTTTTTGGTAGCAAGGCAGGAACCTGAATCGGTGCAGACTTCTGTTGCAATAACACGTTGAAATCAGTCAGTTTCAATAACACAGGATCGGTACGTTTGCTGCCCTTGTTTGTAATACGTAATTTTATATCTGCACCGGTATAATATATTTGTGTAAGTTTGACCATTCCGACTTTTTCCTTGTATGACTCAATGTCAACTGCCGGAAAAACTGCCTCGCTATCCTTGAACTTTGTGATGGCCGGGATATTGGATTGTGAAATTTGTGTCACTTTCACCGCAGGTGAAGGATTACCAACCGGCTGATAATTATTGTCTACCGGTTGCACGGTAATGGAAAATACCGTATCTGCTGCTGGTGGTTGGTTATAGAGAAATGTATACGGATGAATCTTGAATTGCGCATGTTTCCCAATAGCAGGTGCTGTTTGGGTATAACCTGTCGCAATAAACTGGTTGCCATTGCTGAGATTCCTGACTTCCCATTTACCATTTTTCGCGGTGGACTGGTTGGTCTGCCACTGGAATGTCATCCATTGTCGCTCGGTCACGTTGACTTGTTGTGATAGTTTGAAGAACTCCTTACTATGTTCAACAATTGATAATTTTGTACCACTAATATTAAACTTTCCGGCCTGTGTTGCTGTATTACCTATAGCGGAATTGTTGTTCTTCGTGACCGGTTGCTTGTTCGGTTTTAGCACCGGACGGATCTTGTTCTGTAGTGGCTTCAGACTACTCTTGTCAGTTGTGAGTTCTCCTGGACCCGCCTGTACCAAGGTTAAAAAAAAGAATGTAAAAATGATTAACGTACACTGTATAAGAAAGTGTTGATTGGTATGCATGATTTTCTCCTTTCCCTTGGAGTCGCATCGACAGAAATTATTTCAGGTCAGGTTGATTTTACCGCATTTTGCAGCCGCAAACGAGAATGACTCTTCCGTATTACAAAAATACCAGGCAATAATTGCTGCTGGAATATCTTGTAATACGGTACATAAAATGCCTCACCCGCCCGGCTAATACTAATCTTTGCAAATTTACTTTATATATAGCTCGTGTATAGTAGGATCTCATTTTTCTCATCAAGCTGATTTGCAAACCATGCATCCATTACGCCGATTATTTTCATTCGCTGGCCAGTATCGCGCCAAAGTGGTCATCGCCTCGATTTATTCTGTGCTCAACAAATTATTTGATGTCCTGCCCGAGATTTTGATCGGTGTCGCGGTTGACGTGGTAGTCAATCAAAAAACATCCTTTGTTGCGAAACTGGGAATTGAAGAGCCCAAGCAACAACTGGTGTTGCTGGCCATTCTCACCGTTGCCATCTGGTTGTTCGAATCCTTGTTTGAGTATTTATATAACCTGCAATGGCGCAATCTGGCACAGAATCTTCAGCACGATATGCGCATGGAAGCGTACACGCATGTGCAAAAACTTGAACTGGCCTACTTTGAGCGTAATCGTACCGGCAACCTGTTGGCAATTCTTAATGAAGACATTAATCAGATGGAACGCTTTCTGAATGGTGGTGCCAACGATTTGATTCAGGTATTTGTCGGATCAGTCATGGTGGGGGGTGTATTTTTTGTATTGACCAGTAAACTCGCATTTCTTGCGCTTATACCGATCCCATTTATATTGTATGGCGCGTTCTGGTTTCAATCGCGACTGGCACCCCGCTATACCGCGGTACGCGAAGCGGCCGGAGCACTGGCAACCCGGCTCAATAATAATCTTACCGGTATTGCAACAGTCAAGGCTTACACCGCAGAAGAATTTGAAGCGGAACATATACGCGCCGGCTCGGATGCGTATCGCACGCGTAACGCTGAAGCGATTCGTTGGTCTTCAGCCATCACACCGGTCATCCGCATGGCCATTCTCGCCGGCTTTACCGTGACACTTTTGTATGGCGGATTCCTTGCTCTGAACGGCGAAATAGGTGTTGGCAGTTATTCAGTACTGGTTTATTTAACGCAACGCCTGTTATGGCCAATGACGCGTCTTGCAGAGATGACCGATTTGTATCAGCGTTCCATGGCATCAATTGAACGCGTGATGAATTTATTGCAAACGCCGGTAACGATCCGCTATGAAGGCAAACACCTGCCTGCGTCTGAAGTGCACGGTGAACTGGAGTTCGACAAGGTGCACTATACCTATGACGGTGGCAGCACGCCTGCTATCGATGGCATTTCTGTACATGTTGCTGCAGGTAAGACAATTGCCTTCGTGGGCAGTACCGGCGGTGGTAAATCTACGCTCACCAAACTGTTGCTGCGTTTTCATGAACCGCAACAGGGAGAAATCAGACTCGATGGTCAGCCTGTCAACTCGCTTAACTTGCAGGATTTGCGTCGTGCGATTGGTTACGTCGCACAGGATACCTTTCTTGCTGATGCGACGGTGGCAGAAAATATTGCCTATGGCGCGAGTTTGACGGGTAACAATGCCATCTCGCGTGATGCAATAATCGACGCCGCACAAGCTGCAGAAGCACATGAATTTATCAGCGCATTGCCGCAAGGTTATGATACCCAGGTAGGTGAACGCGGGTTGAAACTGTCAGGCGGACAACGCCAACGTCTGGCACTGGCGCGTGCGATACTTAAAAATCCACCCATCCTGATTCTGGATGAAGCAACCTCGGCTGTCGATAATGAAACCGAGGCCGCCATTCAACGTTCGCTGGATCGTCTGGTTATCGGTCGCACCAGTCTCATTATTGCTCACCGCTTGTCAACGGTACGATATGCACATTGTATTCATGTGCTGGATAAGGGACGAATTGTTGAGTCGGGCACACATGCTGAACTTGTCGAGCTTGGGGGAATTTATGCTGCATTATGGCGATTGCAAACTGGCGAACGAAACGTCTAACGGATGGTGCTGGTTTTCATATTACAAGCCAAACACTGACTTTAATAAATTATTCACTTCTGTTCTCGCGGCTGTGCGTGCTGCCGTATTGCCAGCAGAGTTAACGCCATTCGTACGGCAACTATCCAGATAATTCTGATAGGCGGTATTACCAGCATACACGGCTCCGGTTTTGAAATTACGTAACGTACGCGTATCAACTCTGAACTCACCAGCGCAACCGGTGTTAGATCTGGTCGTTGCAGAGTAAATTGGTGTGGTACCAGTACTATCAAAGCCATGCCATGCACCCGGGTAACTTCGAAAGGTGACATTGCCGTTTACAGTGTTTAAAACATTGGAAAAAGATAAACAATCCGCTGGCGCATTCCAGTCATCAGCCTGGCCATGCAACATTAAAATTGGCGCAGTAGAAATATTCGCCGACATTTGACGAATATTACAATTTGCGTATAGCACCACATGCACGACAAAGTTGTTGCTGGTGACGACTGAATTTTTGATTTCTGTGAAGGCGGTATTAATACCGGCACCTGCGCCAAATTCCATAATGCCAATGCGACTCGAATCAATTTGTGGTAAAGCAGCCAGCACAGCCAATGCAAACAAGGCATCAGCGACTTCGACCGCAGAACTTACGCTTTGCCCGTTTGTAACACTACGTGCGCTATAACTATCGACAACAAATGCGGCAATACCGATACCGTTTAAAAAGTTCGCCCAGTCGGTTTGTTTACTGCTGATGCCATTACTGCCATGTCCGATTATCATTGCAGGCACAGCCGCCACGGCGCCAGCTGGCAGATACAATGTACCGGTCACATTTACTTTTTCCAGGCTGTTACAGGCATCCAGTAAATTTGCATAACTCGAGGGGGTTACACTTGTAAATGTGATGGTACCTGCCACATTGGGACCAGTAAAAACAGGTGATGTAGCATTACATGCATTACTATTACTGCCCGTCCCTGCACCGCTGCTTGCACCACCACCGCCACATGCGGAAAGTGTGAAAAGGAGTAACAATAAAAATAGTGTTCGAATCTGAATAATAGCGTTCAAGACTCTATTCCCTTATTTAAGGTCGTGTAGATTACAGTTTTTTTATATAGCTAGCCTAAAACATCTAACCTGTTATTACGAATCTTTTGACAAGCCAAGAGCAAACTATAACTATAGCGGTTATGATGTTTATTTATGTGAAATTTTTCTTATATACAATATGATAGCCACATATGACTACAACCAAACTCATATTAATTCTTCAGCTCCGACCTGAAGATGCAACATCTGACAGCGAATATGCCTGCTTTCTAAAATATGGTGGCTTGCGTGCTGAAGACACCTGCCGACTCCGTATCGAGCAACACGGCATTCCTGATAACCTGAATCTGGATGATTATTCCGCGATAATAGTCGGCGGTAGCCCGTTTGATATCAGCACAGCAGAAAACAAAAAATCCATGCTTCAAAAAAAGATTGAGGCCGATTTTAACAGGCTATTGGAAAAAATCGTTACTCGTGATATTCCTTTTCTTGGTGCCTGTTCCGGTAACGGCCTGCTGGGCAATTATCTCGGGACGCAGATCTCAACAAAGTACGGCGAACCCGTTAGCTGCGTCACACTGGATATCACTGAGGCAGGCAAACGTGACAAATTGCTGGATGGTTTTCCGCCACAAATCGATGTACTGCTCGGCCACAAGGAAGCCGTCGATACCACTCCTGAAGGTGCAATATTGTTAATGACGAGTAGTGCTTGTCCGGTACAAATGTTTCGCGTGGGCGAGAACGTCTACGCCACACAATTCCACCCCGAAGCTGATGCCAATGAATTTGCACTGCGCATCGACATCTACAAAGAACACGGTTATTTCAAACCACACGAAGCGGATGAATTAAAAAAACGTGTCATGCATACACCTACTCCCTATGCACAGGCGATTCTCAGACGGTTTGTGGAAAAATATTATCATTGATAAAAAGCATCAGGCCAAAACAAACCCGTTATGATGAACCGGACAATGAGCATAAAGACCATGAAATATCAGCCCTGTTGATACAGCAACCGGAGGCCAGTCATTTCAATCAGAACTGAAAAAAAGAAAAAATCATAAAATACCCAATCAGAATAATTGCCAGGATAATTCCAATATATCGTAGCGGGCTTTCTATAAACATTTCGGTAAATGTACGTGGTCTTAAGCGGAATTCTTCACGCACCCTGCTTTGTCGTAACAGTTGATACTCATCTATCAGCTGCCTGGCCTTGTCTAACTGCGCTTCGTTTCTAAGCCACAGCGCGGGCACCGAAATGCCGAGCACACCTGCAGAAGTTTCGTAAAAATCGATAGCGTTATCGCTGAGCAATTCACGCACTTCGTGTGCTTCATCGTCAGGAACATATCTGAGTTTAAATATCAAAACAGCCATATTCAGTTCACATCGTCATTAACTTACAAGGTTTCATAGCAGACATATATCCTGATTATATGGGAACATATGTAATCCACAAACTTGTTATCCATTTCACCTATATTTCCTGTTTATTGATAACAAATTTTATCAGTTGCTGCAGTTTTTTCGCTTTAATTCAAACCCATTATTACATATAAATTGCTTGCATATTAAAGTGGTTATCTACAGAGTATAATAAATAATAACAGGAGCAAGTATAATGTATGATTTTCGATCTTTACGATTACGTTATTTCCCTTTCCCTGGACGCGCCGGGCCCATTCGCGATGCGCTAAATATTGGTAAAATAGAGTTTAAAGATGACTTTGTTCCACTGGAAGAATTTCGCGAACGCCGCGCCGCGGGAGAATTTCCGTTTGGTGGCATTCCGGTACTGGATATAGAAACCTCGAACGCCAAGGTCTGTGCCTCACAAAGTAATGCTATCCTGCGTTTTGCCGGACGCCTGTCTGGCCTGTATCCGGTTGATGATCTGTTGCAGGCATTAAAGGTAGATGAAGCTCTGGGTATGGGGGAAGACGTCAACCAGCTGTTACGCCCCAGCATTCATGAGCCGGATGAGCAGAAAAAGATGGCAATGCGTAAGGAATTGGCCGAGCAAACCTTGCCGGAGTGGGCAGGTTATTTTGACCAACTACTGGTCGACAATGGCAGTAAAGGTTTTATTGTCGGGAAAGATCTCACCGTTGCCGATCTCAAACTCTACTGGATTATCGACTGGCTCACCAGCGGCATGCTCGATGGCATTCCAGCCAGTTTGCTTGAGCCTTTTACCAATATTTCAGTCTGGCGTAAGAATATTACTGCAGTGCGTGAAGCTCGTCTGGCTGCAAAATAAAACAGTAATACAAGCGGGGCAGTCAATGCTACCCCTAACTGTTACTGATATTTGAATATGCAGGTGCTATCAGGGCACGACAAATTCTGCACTACCAAAGTCCAGTACATTACCCGAAGTGTCATATGACATGACGGTTGCAATCTATGTATTGCAACTAATGCTGGCGCTACCTGAATTGTTTGATATTACTTCATTAAACCCAGTTCACGAAAATAACGCGCTGCACCAGGATGCAAACGTGTTACAGGTACCTGCGCGACAGTATTTTGTGCGGTTGTATAACTGCCCTGTTTTAACCGTTTGACCAGCATGGCGGATCCCTGATGTATTGCGCGAGTGAGTCGATAAACTGTGTCTTCATCCAGATCAGGTCGGACTAAAATTACTGACCACAAACCAACCGAATCAATTTTTGCTTGCTGCCCTTTATAAGTGCCTGCGGGTATCGACATTTTTTTCAGGTGCGGGTGTTTGGCAAGTATTAATTTAATTTCATCGGCTGATGGCGGAATAAAATGTGCACCTGTTGCACTGTTGGCTACCTTAACAAATCCCGGCCAACCAATTCCGGCACCCCACAAGGCTTCGACTTTCTTTTCCAGTACAAAACGCGGACCTTCCGCAGCCTTGTTAAGAATTACTTGTTGAAAGTCACGCTCGACGTTTAAATCAATACCACTTAACACATCATTACCAAGAATGCGCAGGCCGGATGCGCGTGTACCAATGGCGATCGGTTTGCCTTTCAGATCGTCTATTTTTTTGTATGGTGAATCAGCACGTACCACAAACATGCCGGGGTTTGGGTACATGACGGTTAATACCTTAAGATTTGCAACGGGTCGTCCTACGCCATCGAGAGCCTGACGCGCCGCATTGCCCTCGACCAGACCAATATCGATCTTGCCTTGTTCAAGTAAAGGTAAATTTTGTTTGCTGCCACGGGTAGACATCTCTTCAACCTGCAGGGTAGCATCGGTTGCGTTAATGACCTCGATCACGTTCTGACCAAAGAGTTGGAAGCCGCCCCCTTTGGTTGCCGTACCCAGCAGTACTTTTGTGGGCAGTGTTTCTGCACTGATGCTTGCACTCCATAAACAGGCGCTACAAAACAGTGCCATTATAAACGCGAGAAAGGTTTTTCGAGATATTATATGTGTGTGATACATGTGAAATATTTCCGTTTTTAAAAGTTAAAAAACCGGTACTTCAAAGCCGGAGTGAACATGCTGTTATTGAATAAGTACTATACAACATATTTTATATAGCAGCATTTTTTTACAGTATATACATAATTATCACTGCCCCTTTAATATATGATTATTTATACCTAGACTATGAACTGTTAAATTAACCTTCATCAGGAGGCCGTATGCCTTTCCCTCTCGCAACGGTATTAACTGCAGCACCGGGTCTGATATCTGCTGCAGCAGATGTTATTCGCATTATCAAGGAACGAAAGAAGAATGTTGGCTCACCACCGGAAAAAGATAAAGCTCAGGAGCTTGTCGAGCTGATTGAACAACAGGCAATTGTTATTGAAGAACTGGCGCTAAATAACCGGAATATGGCTTTGGCCGTTCGAAACAACCGTTTTATGTCAGCGGTCGCAATTGCGATCGCAATTATCGCGCTCATCGTCGCAGCGGTTAGCTAGATCAAGAAAGTGTAGTTGTCCTTAAGACAGCGCCTGTCCCTGGCGCACTCATACCGGCTTCCATGCCGGCATTGCTTGCTCATCCTGTCATTTGATTTAACATATTTTACTTGCCATTAATTTCTCCTTGGCGAAAGTATTAGTCTACTGTCCTATTCCTGTCCGTTCGCAAAGCCAAGCAAGTGCAGCAGGCTGGTAAACAGGTTGAAGATGGCAACAAACAAGGTGACAGTTGCCATAATGTAGTTGGTTTCACCACCATTAATAATGTTGCTGGTTTCGTACAGTATCAATCCTGCCATCAACAGCACAAACATCGCTGATACGGCAAGTGATAAACCGGGCATTTCAAAAAAGATCGCACCCAATCCAGCAAGGAACGCAACGATAATTCCAACCATGAGAAAACTTCCCATAAAACTGAAGTCCTTGCGACTTACCAGCGCATAAGCTGACAAGCCAAGGAATATCACTCCAGTGGAACCCATCGCTGTCATTACAATCTGACTACCATTTGGCATACTCAGGTAACTGTTCAGAATCGGCCCCAGTGTGTAACCCATGAACCCTGTCAATGCGAATACAAACACCAGCCCCAGACTACTGTTGCGAAATTTTGCCGTGGCAAACAACAAACCAAAATAGCCGACCAGCGTGATAATGATGCCGGGGTGCGGTAAATTCAGCGCCATGGAGGCGCCTGCTGTTATGGCACTAAAAATTAATGTCATGGACAACAGTATGTAGGTATTACGTATCACCCGGTTGGTACTCAGCACACCCGATTGCGATTCGGTGGCTGCATTCAAAATGCGTGTATTCATTGTTTATCTCCTGTTGCAATAAATCATTAAGACAAATATTCAGTTTGTGCAAAATCATCAGCCGTTTGCCCGGCCGGCAGGTGTCGTGCACGACCTCTGTCGCGTTGACGTGCCAGCCTGCGCGCCACGGTACGACTGGCGCGATCGGCAGCGCGGTCGATCGCGACATATAAATCCACCTCGGTATCTTCAATCACCACATCTGCCAAATGCGGCAAGACAACCTGGATCTGACAACACTTGTCTGCACCACCTCGCGGCCCGTTGATGTCGGACAATCTCACCCGTATACGCTCAATGTGTTCGTTACGCGTACTCAAGGCATAATCAAGACGCCGTTGTATGTGTCCACTCAACGCATTGGTAAGTGGGAAATTACGTGCTTGTATATCAATTTGCATGACCCGCTCCTTATCGTGATTCCGATTAGTCTGGAAAGTAGCCTAGCCCCCTTTTAAACTAAGGAATAGTCGAATATTATTGCAGTATTATTCGAAATAACCGAAGTATTGGATTGCCATGATCAACTATAAACATTTGCACTATTTCTGGGTTGTTGCCAAACAAGGCGGCATAGCCCGGGCGAGTGAACACTTACATTTAACGCCACAAACCATCAGTGGTCAGATCAACTTGCTGGAGGACAGTCTCGGCGAGGCGCTGTTCAGCAAAGCTGGCCGTAATCTGGAACTGACAGAAACCGGCCGACTCGTGCTCAGTTATGCTGATGAAATCTTTTCCCTGGGTGGTGAGCTGGAAGAAATTGTGCGCAACCTGCCTTCCGGCCGGCCCATGGTTTTCAAAGTTGGGGTGGCAGATGTGGTACCCAAATCCATTGCCTATCGCTTACTCGCTCCCGCACTCGCCTTGCCCGAGTCAGTACGCATTGTCTGCAAAGAAAACAGCCTGGATATCTTGCTCGCCGATTTGGCAATACACCGGGTAGACATGGTACTTGCCGATGGACCGATTCCTGCTGGTCTGAATGTACGCGGTTTTAATCATGCGTTAGGTGGGTGTGGTATCAGCTTTTTGGCAACCCCGCCGCTGGCTAAAACACTAGACAAAGATTTTCCACAAAGTCTCAATGGTGCACCAATGTTAATGCCAAGTGAAATAAACATGGCGCAAGCAAGACTATTGCAATGGCTGGATAGCCTGCACATTCACCCACGCATCGTTGGCGAATTTGATGACAGTGCCCTGATGAAAGCGTTTGGTCAGGCTGGCGCAGGCTTTTTTATCACACCAACTGCCATCGCTGCGGAAGTAGTAAAACAATACGGTGTGCAAATCGTAGGCAGCACCGAAGACATACGCGAGCAATACTATGCGATATCCGTTGAACGCAGAATTTCTCACCCGGCAGTAGTGGCAATAACCGAGACGGCGCGTGAATGGTTGAAATAAAAGTTTGCAGCTGATTTTAGGAAGAGTACTCGGGAAGCATCCATGCCTTGTTAATATGAGAAACATTAACTCAATTCCCATTTATCAGTATTTATGCCCAGTCGTTTAAAATTGAGGCTAGTTTTTATAATTCTTGCTCACATTATCAGAGACCAATAGTTGCTCAAACTCTTCAGGTGGTACAGGTCTGGAATATAAATACCCTTGTGCAAAGTCACAGTTGGCATTCGTGATAATTTCATGTTGTTTTCTTGTCTCAACACCTTCGGCAACGACATTCAGCCCCAGTTTGTGCGCCATTACGATAATCGCCTCCGACAAGGCCACATCATTTGAATCATTTTCCAGGTTTCGAATAAAGGACTGATCAATTTTCAGGTAATCAATATGAAATTTTTTCAGATACGAAAGAGATGAATACCCGGTTCCAAAATCGTCAATTGCCACCTCGATGCCTGCATCGCGTAACAAATGCAGTTTATCCAGCACTTCTGTTTCTGCATTCAACAGTAATCCTTCGGTTATTTCGATAATAAGGTTGTTATTATCTTTCGAGGAATGCTTTGTACCAGTTCTAGTGGATAACCAGCCGTTTCCAAATTTGTCTGTGGGCACCTTGAACTGTAATGGGGACATATTGACACTTATCTGGAAACGATCATCATACATATTACTCCAACGATCATTCCATTGTTGTGCTTGCAGGCAGACCCAGTCACCGATGTCGGAAATAATACCAATATCTTCAGCAAGGTGGATAAACTCCAGGGGTGGAACCATACCTCTTTCAGGATGCATCCACCTGATAAGGGCTTCTGCCTTTGTTATCTTGTTTGTTGATAAATCCACTATAGGTTGAAAGTACAGCCGGAATTCATTTCCTGGCAAGGCCGCGCGTAAATCATTTGAAAGTCGCAGTCGCTTTTGTGCCTCATCCTGAAGTGACTGTGTAAATCGGCTGTAACGATTTCTGCCTTTATTTTTTGATGCATACATGGCCTGGTCAGCATTCTTTATGAGTGATTCAATGGCTATTGCATCATCCGGGAATACAGTAATGCCAATGCTTGCCGAAATATGAACAACTTCATCTTCAAGATGATAAGGATCAGAAAGCGTTGCAACCAGTTTTTCAGAAATGGAATCTATTTCATTTTGATTACTTTTACCTGGCAAGATAACCGTAAATTCATCACCACCAAGTCGGGCGACGATATCAGACTCGCGAACACAATTGCTGATTCGCTTCGCCGCTATTTTAAGTAACATATCGCCACGGTCATGCCCAAGGGTATCATTCACTTCCTTGAAAGTATCTAGATCAAGTAACAGAAGTGAAAACGTCAGGCCTTTACTTTCGGATTTCATAATTTCCTGTTGCAGGCGATGTCGGAACATATTGCGATTGGGCAACCCGGTTAACTCATCGAAATTGGCCTGTTTCCAGATTATTTCTTCTGAATGTTTTCTTTCGGTGATATCAGAAAATAATGCGACATAGCGAATTATTGCACCTGTATCATCCTTGATAGTATCGATGGTCAACCACTTCGCGTACAGCTCACCATCCTTGCGCTTGTCCCAAATCTCGCCCTGCCATTGTCCTGTCTCACGAATTGCGTTCCACATTTCCCTGTAAAATTCGTTGTCATGCTTGCCTGATTTAAAACTGCCCGGATCTTTCCCTTCGATTTCCTCAAACGTGTAACCGGTTGTCTTTGTGAACGCCGGGTTAGCTGCGATAATCCGGTTGTCTTGATCAGTAATGAGCATCGCCTCACTGCTATTTTCAAGCACCAGAGAAGACAAGCGCAGTTTTTCCTTTGCCTCGGCATAGGCAGATATATTTTCGACCACAGATAAAATCAGTTGTTCACCATTGGTATCTGTGATCAGGGATCCATTCAACCGGACTGCAACCAGTTTACCGCTTTTATGGATATAGTGTTTTTCATAAGGACCATACGCACCCGTATCATTCAGAGATTTTATTTGTGCCGCTTCTTCTTTCGCGTAACGTTTTGGTGTCAGATCCCAATAACTGAGCCGGTTTAATTCATCAAGTGTATATCCGGTGATTTCGGCAAATGTACCGTTCACCGATAAAAATGCACCAGTCTTTAAATTATTTAATGCATGTCCTACTTTTGATTCATAAAACAGGATTCTGAAGCGTTCATTGAGTTCACTGGATGCGATTAATTTTGTTTCTGCACCTTTTCTTAATTCTATTTCCTTAAATAAACGTCTGTTCCAATAATAGAATATTGACAGCAATGAAAGTGAAATAATAATTATGATAAATACAAGGGTGTAATCTGTTTTTTCCACATACTCATGTTTTATCCACTTATCCAGAATTGACTGTTGTTGTCCTGCTTCTATACTGGATATTGCCTTGTTAAGAATAGATAGAAGCTCTGGCATGTTTTTTCGCACACCCAAGGCCAGCTTGGTATCGAACCCGGTTTTTCCTGTAATTTTTACATCATTTATTCCCAGCTCATGAATTGTATAACCACACAATGCGAGCGTACAAAATAGCGCGTCAACCTTGCCTGTTGACACTGACACCAGGCCATCCTGAATATTTTCAACGGTTACAAATTTTATATCTGGATACTTGCGACGAATTTTCGCTGCATAACCGTAGTCTTTAATCAAGGCTATACGTTTATCTGCAATGGCGTTTACATTTTCAACATAATTTTCGTTTATGCGCATTGCAATAACGATCGGATTGGACAAATAGGAACGGGTAAAATCAAGATGTGACTTGAGATCTGAATCATCTGTTTCTGACAGGATATCGACCAAACCTTTTTTGGCTTTTTCTGTTGACTCTGTCCAGGTTTTGCTTGGGCTGAACCTGAATTTCAAACCGGTAGCATCTGAAATCAATTTAAGGTGTTCAGATACGATACCAATATATTCGCCCTGCTCTGTAAATGCCTCATAGGGTAGCCAGTTAGGATCACCAGTAAACCAAACTTCAGGATTAGCCCTAACCCATGCTGCCTCTTTCTCTGTTAACTCAAGTGATTTCTGCTTCGAAAGCGCATCACCTTGAGCAGATACTGTTAGTGGCGCAAGTATAAAAAGATACATAAACCCGCAGAAAAATCGGGCACGGCTCAAATTCTTTATATTCATATTTTATTGTGTTGTCTCGAAAAAACAGCATATCGCCAGGCGATTTCTCATATTAATCGTTATATACAATAGTATAGAAACTATTGCTCACTATTGATGCACATTTTTACGATACAGCATCCGATTAATGTAGCTTGCATCGAAATAAAGACCATGCATATTATAAACTACTTATTTTGTTGTATAGGCAAGAATCATATATCCTTAGGCATTCACCTGTTGTATCAAGATAATGAGCTAACAACAATAATCTGCATTGACGGTAAAACAGGCACAGCGGTTATTCCCTCTTTGAGTGATATGCAATAGGATACCTGTAACCGCAAAATGGATAATCCAGAGCGCAACAAAACGTATCCGTGGAGGTCGATACAATGTCAGAGCATGAACACGCCGCGGCCGATAACAAGCAGGTAAATCAAACAACAGATCTGCCTGAACACAGCGCCGGCATTCGCATTGGTGCTGAGCTGGTCAATGCGACCAAACCTTTTGTCGAGGTATCGACTGCGAAAAGCTGGCGACTGGTAGCCACCACCTTTGCCCTGATGATTGCCGCACTTGTGGGAGCAGGCATAACGCCCTGGTGGCCAATGCGAGTCATCCTGTCGATACTCGGTGCATTATTAATGGTGCGTGCTTTCATTACTTATCACGACTATATGCACGGTGCCATTCTGCAAAAATCGCGTCTGGCCTCATGGCTATTTCATGCCTACTCGGCATTTACACTGGCACCTGCCAATTCCTGGCGAAAAAGTCATAATTATCACCACGGCCACGTCGGGCAAATCAGCGCTGCCAGTGTTGGCGCATTTCCAATGATGACCACAAAAATGTGGAATGAAGCCAGCTGGTCAGAGCGGTTCAGCTATCGTTTTCAACGTCATCCTCTGATTGTTGTGTTTGGCTACATCACCATATTTTTTTTCAATGTGACATTGTTACCGCTACTGACGGACCCTGCAAAACATCTTGATTCTGTCGTCGCATTAGTGGTACACATCGGATTAATCGTCGTGTTATGGCACTTTGCCGGTGCTGACGTTGCCCTGTATTCGCTGATTATCCCGATGACGCTCGCCTCGGCACTGGGCAGTTATTTGTTCTATGCACAACACAGTTTTAAACTCATGCATGTTATCTCACCTGATGCATGGAGTTTTTACCGTGCCGCAATGGAGTCATCCAGCTATATGCGCCTTAACAAGTTGATGCAATGGTTTACCGGCAACATTGGCTATCATCATATACATCACCTTAATATACGTATTCCATTTTACCGATTACCGGAAGCCATGGCCGCCATACGTGAACTTCAATCACCGGTGACTACCTCATTGTCACCACATGATGTTATGGATTGTTTTAAATCCAGTTTATGGGATGAAAACAAGCAGCGTATGGTCTCTTATCGCGAAGCAAAAGTTTAAATTATACATCTCTTTAACGGTACGCCAGACTTCACCGGTGATACACTTCAAGTAATCATGTTAGAAACAGGGTTATTAATTAGCTATTGAATACAGGAAATTTATCCTTAGGTAATACTGAAGTTAATTATATGGAGATAGTCGAATGCTTTTTAGACAACTGTTTGAACCCGATTCGTGTACCTATAGCTATCTGGTTGCCTGTCCGGAGACCGGTGAATGCGCCATTATCGATCCGGTGATTGATACGGTTGAACGTGATTTAAGTGTTTTACAGGCACATAATCTCAAACTCAGTTATACAGTTGATACACATATTCATGCCGATCATTTATCCGGGGCGCGACGACTCAAGGCGATGACGGGATCAAAAATTGCCTACCCGGCAATAGATGAACTCACCTGTGTCGATATTGGTTTACAGGAAGGCCAGGTTTTTCGAATCGGCAATATTGAATTGCATCCTCTCTTCACTCCCGGGCATACCGATCACCATCACGCGTACCTGATTAATACACCGGTACATAGTATGTTGTTTTCCGGTGATGCATTAATGATTGACGGCGTTGGCCGTACAGACTTTCAATCCGGTGACAGTGAAACGCTGTATAAAAGTATCCAGCAGAAATTCTTTACCCTCCCGGATGAGACACTTGTTTATCCCTGTCATGATTATGAAAATCGTCATATCAGTACGATAGCGCAGGAAAAAGAACGCAACAAACATGTTGGTGGTAAAAGTCTGGATGAGTTTAAGGAAGTAATGGCCAAACTGGATTTACCCTATCCTCGCAAAATAGATTTCGCTGTTCCGGGTAATCAGCAATGTGGTCAATGTCCTGACAATGTTCCAGAGCAATATCAGGGTCCTTGTGCCAAATACGATCAGGGATAATAAATTCCTGATCAAAATGTTGAAAAGCCTGGAATTAACGCTGTCCCCCGTAATCTCTTATAAATAACCATAATAGCGAATACGGGTCTTCTCATTGAACTGAGTCGTTACATTCTTATCAAACAGGTAAGACATGAAGTTCTATAACCGCACAAGCAAGGAGGTTTTATGTTAATTCGCACAGAAATGGATCCTGTTTTCACTAAAAGCCGTTAAAAATATCAGACATGTTTTACTCTAATAAAATCATTATCGGTATGCTGACCATAGCTGTATCAGGCATGGTTGCAACGACTATACTGGCCGATAATACCACCGGGTTTTCTGGTACGCTCGTCAATCCCAAAGCCAAACAACCCGGTTGGCAATTACCTGACTCGGCAATTAACACCACGACGATCCCCGAAATTATCCTGGACATAAATGATAAGCCGACAGAACCCTTACCCGTTTATCGGCTGTCGCCGTCTACGTATATGTTTTACGGAAATATCGCAACGTTAGATAAAAAGAACCGGGGTTGGAATGCGAATGCAGGGTTTATCGTAACCAGTCAGGGCGTAATCGTTATTGACACGCTGGGGACACCCTATCTGGGACAGCGTATGATTGCGACAATACGTACTATAACCAAGCAACCTGTTAGATACGTCATCGTTACACATAACCATCCGGACCATGCGTATGGCTATGCTGCATTTGATAAATTACCTGATGTTAATATTATTGCGCATCCCGGCACGGTCGAATATAACCACTCTGCCACACTCGAATCATCCGTGGAATACCGTCGCGAATTGTTGCCTGATGATATGCAAGACTTTATGCCTTTGCAGGCAAAATCATATTTAAAAGTTTCCCCTTTTAAATACAAACGTATACAGATCGGCGATGAAATTATCGATATATACAATACGGGTAAACATCACTCTTATGGTGATTTGCTCGTTTATCAGCCTCATCAAAAAATATTGTGGGTATCAGATTTGGTCTTTAACCAGCGCACGACATATATGGGCGATGGGAGCAGCAGTCAAATATTAAAAGCACAGGATTGGCTCGCTAAAGAATTTAAAGACGTTGAGTTAATGGTGCCCGGACATGGTAGTGCCCAGACAAAACCTTTCCCCATGTTGAAAAGAACGCATGACTACGTCACACGCATGAGAAAAGCGATGCAAAAAGCGGTCAATAAAGGTGTGCCACTTTTTGATGCCGTACAGAATACCGATTTTGAAGATTGGCGTGATTCACGATTATATGAATCAAACCAGCGCGCGAATGCGAATTTTGTGTACCGTGAAATGGAACGGGAATATTTTAATAATTTTTAACAGTGTACGGTTTTGCTTGTACAGAAAAGGTTCCCATAATATTTCCGGCTAAGAGACAGTACCTGACCAATATATCTACTGTCCAGAATGATTTTCGTCTCGCTTAAATCAAGCCGCTAAATTTCAATTCCCCATCTGATCACGCCAACCTGGACGTTGAGTACTGATCATAATATCGTCTATCCAGACATGTTGATCGATTGGTGAAGTGTTCTGGTATCTGAATAACTAAACGTTTCAACCAGGCAGGTTTGATACAGGCTGCGGAGAGACGACCGTCGTTGGTACAAAAGAGTTATTATCTGTAATGATTTCGGACTGTTGATCTGCAAAGGCACTGCGCAAGGTCACAAAGTGTAATCCCGATGCTAGAGCGGCAGACAAAACACCGGGAAGGGCTTCAAGAATAACCGGTTGTTGTTCCCTTGTTTTGGCAACATTTCCATCATGCAGTAAAAGTATCGCCCCTGCATGCAAACCGGCAAGCAGCTTCTTTTTAACAACCGCAGGGTTACGAATAAAAGTATCGTAGCCACGTACCGACCAACTTACCAGTTGAAGATTAAGACGGTGCAATACGGGGTCGAGAAACGGATTACGAAAACCGGCAGGTGCGCGAAAGTATTTTGGTGCAATACCGGTAATCCTGGTTAATGCCGATTGTGCTGCCTGAAGTTCACGCGTATACCCCTTAATACTCAGCAACGAAAAATGATGTCGATGATGCTGGCTATGATTTTCTATTTCATGACCACGTTGGATAATCAGTTGGCACAGTTCAGGATAGTGTGCCGCACGTTCACCGATACAGAAAAATGTTGCCTTGACCCCAAACTGCTCGAGTATTTCCAGTACACGAGGCGTAACATCGGGGTCTGGCCCATCGTCAATAGTCAGGGTAATCTCATTGCGTGCAGCGGCAGAAGCAGGTAGCCGGATCAGGTTCTTTCCCAATGCAGTACTGCGTGGTACCAAACCGATAGTCGCCAGTATTAGATGATTCATCAGGATGATGACCGCCAGCCACAGCCACGCATCGGGTATAAATAGAACCGCAATGAACACAAGAAAATGTATAAAAAAAGTGATGCGAATTAGTAATGTGGGACGCCAGGGATTACTATCAGGCCTTGATTGATCGGCGTTTAACAACATGATGATGTTTGCCTCAGGTCAGAACGCTTTTCAATATGATAGTCAATATCAATGCCTGTTGCACACGTTTATTAAAACTGAACATAAAGTGCTTTTGCTGACTTGCGTTAGTTGATATATCCCAGGATTTGTCATAAATTCCTGAAGAAAAAGGGATCGCCTGCTACGACCACGACCCCATTACTCGGGAAAACAGACAGATTCAGCTCTTCTTGCTACGATTTGCCTTTATGGCACGAATTTTTGCCATTTGTTTACGCTCCCACTGTTGACCAGCCTTGAGCATTTCACGTGCCTTTTGTTCGCCCAGTTTAAGTAATGCCTGTTCGCGCTTGAGAGCGGCACGAAGCTGATCCTGTAACACAGCGATTTCTGCCTTGGCAGCGTCCTTCGCCAACCTGATTTCCTCTCTTGCGGCTATCCTTGCAGCGCGCAGTGCTTCCCGGGTTGCTTTCAAATCTGTTTTCAGTTGACCTGACAGCGCATTACGTTTGCGGGTGGCTACAGCCTTGTGTGCTGAAGCGCGCTTCTTACTGGTTGCTGTACTACGTGTTTTTTTCTTGCCGGGCTTCTTCTTGCTAATCTTTTTTTTGCTGGTCGCCATAAGTTGCCTCCCATTTTGTAATATTTTATAACATTTACATATTAAGTATACACGTTAATAAATAAATGCGAAGTCATATACAGACATAACTCCTTTTAATTTATTATTTATTACGATAACTTGACTGACGTTTTATACAATCGCTCATCTTTTTTTGATCATTCTTGTACCATTTATAACATGTATCAATAATCCCCGATGAACTGGTTATATACATGGTAATATTCCTGCCCTCTCGTTCACGTGCTTGTTGTTGCATTTTTTTCATTCGTTGCCGGTGTTTTTCATTCCCTTCTTCTATTCCAGCTCGTCTGGCTTGCTCTCGTTTTAATAGTTGTTCTTGTGCTTCAAAATGTTTCTCCACGGCTGCATCTCGCATGCGTATAATTTCATCCTGACTCATCATATTGTAATTATTATAAGGTGATGGGGATGGTTTGAATGTATGCTCAGGCACATTATTATTGCTATCTGATGCGTGTTCTACCATTTCCGGGCTTTCTGCCGGCTTCATATAATGCCAAATTCCTCCACCCACGCTAGCCAGAATAAGCAACAAAAAAATTCTATTCATAAGTACCTTATTATTTTCACTATATCAATAGCATTAGCTCATTTTAATATAGAACTAAAAAATTATATCGACCCACATTATTCAACCGGATATTTATGTAGTTAAAACATTTCGGCTTCCAGCTCGAGCATAACCTGACTGACATAGCGTCCGAGCTGTGTCTTGAATCCGCTATAGTGTTTGTATTCATCCAATGTCTTGACGATTTCAGGTTTTATTTCATAATCCTGCAGACCCTGTTCCTGGTACTGGTGTACAAGTTCACGCAAGGTTTTATAGAAATAACTATATTTGTTTATCAGTTCTGGCGGGCCACTTTTTCCGTGTCCAACGACAATGTATTTCGGCATGGTTGCCAGTGCCTTTTGCGTGGCCTCATAGGCACCTTTGAAATTGCCATGCCCCATAAAAGAAAAGTGCTGATTATTAATAATATCTCCAGTAAACAGAATACCCTCTTCAACCACATACACCATAAGATCGGTCGCCGTGTGGGCTTTATCAAATAGCATGACCTTAAAGGTCAAGCCACCGATGTTGTAGGCCTTGTTTTGTGCTGGTATGTTTGGAATGACGGCACGAGTACCGGCAAAGGACTTCTCGCCAAGACGCTTGGTAAACACATCCAGCCAGATTTTGTCTTCACCAGAATTTAAAAGTTTGATCAATTCCGGATGCGCAATGGTTTTTACATGGGGATAAGCCTCAACCAGGGCCTGATTCGCTAACCAGTGATCACCATGAAAATGTGTGGTAAAAATATGTGTAACTGGCTTTGAGGTAACTGTACGAATTTTTCGCAAAATCATCTTGCCGATTTCGTAACTGCTACCGGTATCAATCACCACCACACCGGTGCTGGTAATTAAAAATCCCGGATTGTTATGAAAACCATGACTGACACTGGCCAGCTCGTCATGCGGCCCATGTTCGATAACATAGGTTTGTGAGCCGATTTTTTTTGTCTGGATATGAGGCCACTCAAGGGCGAATGCAACATGCAGAGGTAAACAACAAAGTGCCAGGATGGTCAACACAAGACGGTGCATACTAATCATATTCAGGCTCCTTCAGTTAATCTCAAATTGTGCAAGTATAGACCCAACCTGAAATTAAGCAGAAAACAAATAAAAAAATTTATAGTAACGGGACCAGGTCCCGGCTGTACTTATTGATTACCGAAAGGATGCCAAATGGACGTCAAATTTTTGTATTACAAAATTAATTTACAACTGAACGTAACCCGTCACAAGTTGCTTTATTAGCCGCTCGATAAAAAAGTCATATTAAACGCTGCTTCGCCTGAAGTGTATAAGATTACCTTGTTCACTTACGAAAATTTACAGGCCGTTATTGGAATTATTGCTAGTGCTGTATGTACTAGAAGGGCCATGAATACACATAACAACCCATTGTGCAGAACCGGTAATTGCTGTTGAATTTTATTGTATAAAGTCATACGCATTTAAGTTCTTTAATACTAAATGAGATTGACCTTACGTGATAAAAACATCATCTATCCTGACATAACGTGAAATTTAAAAAATTCACTATCTAAATCTAACTCTGGTATAAACAAATTCGTCTTCTTTTTTACGATCTGAAATAACCGGATCAGGCACTTGTCAGGTTTTATGCAGTAAAAACTAGTACTATTTCGAAGCCTTATAGAGACAAATCCATCAATTTGGCTAGTATCTTAAGTATATATTTACGTGATATATCCTTACGTAAAATAAGGCTATTTTGCTTAATAATCTCCAGTAAAACTCATATCAGGGACGCGTTCCATTGCGTAAATTTCTAATCATAAGTTTGCTGCCTCTGTACCTCCTCTGTCAGTCAGAGAGTTTAGCCTCAAACAAGACATACCTCGTTGGAGTTTATGACAACAAGCCGATTATCTTTAAAGACACATCGGGAAAGTTATCCGGTATATCAATTGATGTACTGGAGTCTGTGGCATCAGATGAGGATATCGAATTTGTATACACACATGGCCACTGGAAAGACATGCTGGCTGCACTTGAGAAAGGTGAACTGGACCTTCTGGTCGGTATGGCCTATTCAGAAGAACGGGCCAAAAAGTTTGACTTCATTAATGAAGCCCTGATCAACAACTGGGGTGTCATTTACCGCAACCGCACCGTCTCGATTACTTCTCTCGAGGATTTAAAAGGCAAACGCATCGCCTTGCTGGAAGGTAGTATTCATACACGCGTTTTTACCCAGATTATGCAACAATTCCGTTTTAATTTTGAAGCAGTCCTGGTCGAAAGCTATCTGGACGGTATGCGCGTAGCTGATGAAGGCAAGGCAGACGCGGTTGTAATTAATCGCGTTATCAGCTTGCTGAATTCACGTGAGTACGAGGTACTGGAAACAGGCATTATTTTTAACCCGGTTGAAGTGCGTATGGCCGCACCAAAAGGCAAGAACAGTCGACTATTGTCACTCGTCGATAAACACCTGTCACAGCAAAAGCTCGATAAAAATTCTGCCTATCACAAATCGCTCGCCAAATGGTTTAATTCACCTTCCACTGGTCCGTTTCCGCAGTGGCTGCTTTATATCATTGGCATCATCCTGCTTATATGGTTAGTAATGGCTATCAGTTTGTTTGCAATTCGCAGACAAGTCCGGATTAAAACTGCTGCCTTGTCTGAAAGCGAATTACGTTTTCGACAGATAGCTGAAAACATCAATGAAATTTTCTGGATAGGGTCACCAGATTGGCAAGAAATATATTATGTCAGCCCAACCTACGAAAAAATCTGGGGTGATTCACGAGAGAATTTATACAGCTCTGCAAAATGCTGGCTTGATTTTGTGCATCCCGATGATCGCCAGCTGGTTATTGATGATCTCAATCGCAAGGCCGCGGGTGATTTATCAAACCCCGCCTTTCCACTGTATCGAATTATTTCTGGAAATGGTGAAACACGCTGGATTTCTGCGCGTGCCTATCCGGTGCGTGATGATCAGGATAATATCACAAGAATTACCGGCGTTGCGGAAGATATCACTGACCGGAAAGAAGTCGAGGATCAAATGCGTTTTATGGCCATGCATGATCCACTCACCAAATTGCTTAATCGCTTTGCCTTTGAAAAACATTTTAATAAAATTATTCATCAAGATCTTCACAAAACAGAGCAATACGCCTTGCTATACATCGATCTGGATCAATTCAAGATTGTTAACGATACCTGCGGTCATACTGCCGGGGACAAAATGCTGTCCATGCTTGCAGAATCTCTCAATGATTTTGTCAATGGGAACGGTATTATTGCGCGGCTGGGCGGTGATGAGTTCGGTATTATTTTGAAGCAGACCAGCATACAAGCAGCCCAATCCTTTGCACAAGAATTACTGAAACTGATAAAGGGATTCCAATTTACGTGGGGAAATAAACGATTTTCAGTCGGTGCCAGTATCGGTCTGGTCATGATAGATGATTATTCCTATAACGAGGTCGAGTTACTCAGCGCTGCTGACATGGCATGTTATGCAGCAAAAGAGATGGGGCGTAATCGTATACATACCTTCACACATGATGATAAAGACATGCTACAACGACATGGTGAGATGAAGTTTGTCGAACGTATCAACCATGCACTGGAAGAGGATCGTTTTATTCTGCACCGTCAAATTATCTCTTCCTTGCAGACAGATGACGTGCTGCCCACTTATGAATATCTCATCAGACTTCTCGATGAAGATGGAAAACTGCTCTATCCGGATACTTTTATACCCGCGGCCGAACGTTATGAATTGATGATTAAAATTGATCGCTGGGTCGTTACACATGTTTTTAAATATCTGTACTCACAGAGTAAAGAAAAGTCGCCAAATAATGCAATGCCAGTCGCTTTTATCAATCTTTCCGGCCAGGCTTTCTCTGATAACGCGTTTCCCGGCTTAATAATCAAGACCGCACAACAATACCGTATCGACCCGCAATTGATTTGTTTTGAAATTACCGAAACAACCGCTATCAGCAATCTCAATCTGGCACGTGACTTTATTAACAAACTACGTCTCGAAGGTTTTAAATTCGCACTGGACGACTTTGGTACAGGGATGAGTTCCTTCTCGTACTTGCGTTCATTGCATGTCGATTTTCTGAAAATAGACGGTATCTTTATCCAGGATCTGGACAAGGATGAATTAAATTCTGCGATCATTGAGGCCATTACCAATATCGGCCATAAATCCGATTTAAAAGTTATTGCAGAATGGATTGAAACACAGTCCGCAAAAGACATGTTAATCCTATCCGGGGTCGACTTTGGGCAAGGCTATGCCATAGGCAGACCTGAAGGCTTGCCAGATATTACCAACCTGAAGATCGCCAAGTAATAAATTACCGCGCTTGTGAACTTGCGCAAGAGGTAGAAACAATAGTGCCCAAGAATAAAAAATTAATTCCCACAACAGTCTTAAAATATTACATTCTGCAGTGTTAAAATTAATGCTTTATGCACAATAAATATAAAACTCATTACCGTATTTGAACGTATCATTTACAGGGGGAGTCACATATGCGCACATTTTTTATTATCGTAATTGTACTCGCTGCGGGATATCAACTGTTTAAGCCAAAGTCCGACCTTGATATTTTGATGCAAGGTGACAAACCATTTATTGAAACAGATAATGCCGGTATTTTTGATGTCAGGCCTTCGACGAGGCACCAGCAGGATATTCGTCATTTAACCGCGCCCGGACACATTACAGTCGTAGAGATACATGATCCTGATTGTGAAAGCTGTAACTTAATGCTGGCAGATCTGGAAAAGCTCAACGATGTCAGGCCAGATGTCGCGATTAAACTTATTCATATGATCAGGAATTATTATGCTTATTGTGGAGATCATTACGGACTGGACGTACCCGCAATTCCGTTTATCAGCATACTCGATACTAAAGGTGAGATCATCACCAAAGATGTGGGGCACGAAAATGCTGGCTCTAATTTATTTTATGAATGGGTTAATGCCGAGTTACGCAGGGAATAACTTTGCTACCTTGTAGCAATCCAGTTACTCTTCAATATGTAGATGATTGACATGGCAAGTATTATGTCACGTACTACCTCGATACGTCAGTAAAATATCATGACCCGGGTTCGTCAACAGCAATAAGCTGCTCGGCCAGTACAACATAACGTAGATCAGGATTGGCCTTGATGCTATGAAACGGGTAACACGTCACCAGTGCCAACCACTTTCCATCAGCCGGCGAGTTCAGCACGTTATTTCTTATGTTAACCACTTGCACATCTTCAACCCGATAACGGCTCAGCGAACCATCGCGACGCTGTAGTTCAATTAATTGGTCAGTTTTTATTTTATTTAAAAATCTGAAATGCGTATCACGATGTCCACTGATCACCATCATCCCGTTGCGTTTGTCAGACTCGCTGTCCGGATGAAGTCCCGGTGCGAAGGCCAGACTATTGCCGCTATTATCATTGAGAACAATTTGTTCCTCGTTCAATTCAGGCACCCGAAGACGTGCAACCGGCCAGGTGTCTGCCCAGGGCCAGGGTTTTTTTATCTGTTTCTCATTTAGAGTTTGTTGCCATGCTTTATCCAACAAATATTGTGCAAACACAGCTTTTGCCGGAATATAAAATGCGCCAGCCAGAAAGTACATGGCCAGCGCAATTAATCCCCAAAGTATCCCTTTCATCATGCGAGCCTTCACGCCACCAATTTACCATGTCGAGTGGAACAAAACAGTCGTCCACCCATAACATGGTTAGTCATCGCGATGAAGATAGCGATTAGCAGCAGTACAGAGCCTGTCAGAAAATACAGGTATTGCCCGGTACCGGTTTTCGCCTGCAGCGCAAAGATCTTGCCTGCTACCTGCCCCTTCGGTAAGTTTGTTGCAACCGCTTTGGACTTTAAGCCTGCATCCTGCGGTCGACTTGGTGTCACATCAACAGCAACCAGACTTGTATATTTGCTGACAAGATGATGCGCTAGCGCGAGTTTAACAACATCACTGCGGACGAGTTCGGCATCAGCACCATCATGCAAACTGTCCAGTAGTGTATCGATTTTATTCCTGGCCCATAATTTACCAATGCCATAACCGGATGCTGCCTGCTGTAAATAAAAACGCGCCTGCCACTGCTGCTGATTACGCTTGCCTAATAATTTGACTTCACCATTCGCTGCATCTGACCTCGCAGTAAACATCAATGGTTCACCGGCATAGAGATCAGGTAAATTCGCCGGTGATATTTCAAACGTATTGAAGTGTTGTAACAGGCTCAAATCCCGCATCACCGGCGTATCGAGTTTGGCAAACAGCGTCTGCATTTTCTCCGCGACTTCATTGACATCACTGATGTAAGTAAACGTACCACGACCAAATTGTGCAGCCTTTGTCATGAAGTGACTGTTTGGCGCAGAACCAATACCCACGGTAAACAGACGACTGTTACCCAGCTTATGACGTATATGTTCGAACAGGGAATTTTCGTTGCCAATTGCGCCGTCTGTCAGAAATATAATCTGACGTAATCGTTGCGAGTCATTATCGCGTTTTAATGCCAGCTGCATGGCAGGCAACATCTCGGTTCCACCTCTTGAGGTAAGGCCCGCAACATAACTTCTTGCTCGAGCAACATTTTCACTGCTGGCCGGTCTGGGTGAATCAAACAAACTATCCGTGTCGCTGTTAAACTCGATGACGTTAAAGGTATCACGCGGGCGCAATCTTTCCAGCGCCATCAACAAGGCTTTGCGTGCCTGGCGTATTGATACACCTCCCATCGAGCCTGATGTATCAATTACATAAATCACTTCACGGGCCAGCGCCTGGCTTGAATGAGTTTGCTGTTCCGGTGGTAACATCATGACAAGATAGAAATGCTCATTGCCAACCGTTTCCCGGAACATCGCGGCCTTTGGTGCGTTGCCCTGTGCAGGTTCCCACACCAGCTCAAAGTCATGATCAGATGCAATATTGCCCTCAGCCAGATTAATTGTATAACGTCCCTCACCATGTGATTGTTTGTGTATCGAGTGATATGTACTTTCCATGCTGTTCAGACTAAAACCCGCATCCACTTCAATATGTATGCTGACCGGGTTGACTTTCTTATCCAATGAAACAATCGGGCTTATACGGTCAGCGTCAGGTACCTGGTCTGTTGGTTTATTAAAATAATTTACCGATACGGTTCCCCTTACTATTTTCTTACCCGGATTATATCTTGGTGTAATCGCCAGCGGAAAACGCATGCGAAATTTCCCCTGCTCATAGCGCAGTGTTTGTTGTAATTCAATTTCAATAGTGACTTTCTCATTCGGGCCGATATTTGCGACCGACGTTGTAAATATATTCGGTCGTTGCTGCTCAAGCAATGAAGCCCTCTTGCCCTGTTTTTTGGCCTGCTCATAGATTTTTTTCGCCGCTTTACGTTCCCTGATTTTCCCCTCGATGACACGTTCGCCGACGACAATTCGCATATGGTCGACAGCCGCATTTTCCGGTAGCGGGAATACATATACACCTTCAACCCAGTCATTTGAGTCATTATGAAATATCTGTTTTAAATGCGTACGGTTAATAAAACCCGTGACCTTCATATCAATATCAGTCTCTAACATGGGTGCTTCGCGAAGCAGACCATCGTGCGCACTTTTATAAAACAGGGTACCCTGACCCACTTTTTCCATTTCTGTTTCTGAAGCAGCGAATGCATCTTTAGCCGTCAAAACCAGCAACGTTAAACTGATAAGCAAAATAATTTTCTGCGCAAGACTGTAAATCAGGCTGAAAATTTCTTCGCCTGACTGATATGGTTTTTGTTGTTTCCATACAGAAAAAATATGGTGAAATATAGTGTTATTGAGTTGCTGCAGCATATGACCTGTCTCCCATTGATCAAATCAGAAATGAAACCGGCACGCTTTCATTACATACTGCTGTTCTCTGGGCGCGCAGGAATTTTTTATTGACTACATTTTGAGAGACAGAAATGACAACTCAGCGCATCAATTCGGGTAAAAGAGTGATCTAATATGACCAATTCTGGCAGTACAGAAAATGACCACGGCAGATAAAGTGTGCTGTCAATCACATATTATTTCCAGCCCGATATTATATCGCCCAGCCAGGCCCACTTTCCCGCGACAGAATCTGCTACACCACTATATATGTAGCAATGGGAGCCGGCCATGTTTTACCCTGTTAACACTGATCCCGGTAAATTGCACTTTAATACGCGTTCCGTGATATTCCTGTGACATCTATAAGCTATTAATACACCTGTCGCTGATATGACAAATATCAGCATCCAAACTCATGATTATAAAATCATGTGCTAAATCAATTTACCTGGAATATTCCTGGAGGAACAAAAATGAGTACACGACGTAACTTCACTAAAATCGCTATCGCAACGGCCGCTGCTGCCATATTCTCAGCTGCACCCGTCGCAGGTGTAATGGCAGGTTCAGATGCCAAAGTTCATTGCTTTGGCGTAAACAAATGCAAAGGTCACAATGATTGCAAAACAGCATCAAACGCCTGTAAAGGTCATGCTTCTTGCAAAGGTCAGGGTTTTGTTTCCATGTCAAAACATGCCTGTGAAGAAATTGGTGGCTCTGTTAACAAACCTAAAAAGTAGTTAGCTCACCAATAGAGTGGCGGGTACTTCGGCTCTCCGCGAAGTACCCGCACTTTAACCAAACAATACGCTTCAGGACTTATTCAATGGCTAATATTAACGATCGCCCTTATCTCGGTTATGGCCTGGGACTACGCAAGGATCATTTTGAATCCATATTAAATAATAATCCTGACGTAAATCTGGACGTAGACTGGTTTGAAATCATTTCTGAAAATTACATGGTCGATGGTGGCAAACCACTTGATTATTTAATGCGAATACGTGAACGCTACCCGATGGTCATGCACGGCGTGTCCATGTCGATAGGCAGCATTGAACCTTTAAATACTGATTATCTTAAACAACTAAAACAACTGATAACACGTGTCGAGCCTGAATGGTTCTCGGATCACCTGTGCTGGACAGGGACCAACGGTATAAACCTGCACGACCTCATGCCACTACCCTATACCGAAGAAGCCATACAACACGTCGCTGACAGGGTATCCCGGGTGCAGGATTATATGGGTCGACAGATGCTACTGGAAAATGTTTCCAGCTATGTCAGCTATACAGATTCACAAATGACGGAATGGGAATTTTTAACCGCAGTCGCTGAACGGTCCGATTGCCTGATACTACTGGATATCAATAACATTTATGTCAGTGCGTATAATCACAACTTCGATCCATATACATACCTGCACGCCATTCCATCTGAGCGTGTCATGCAATTTCACCTTGCCGGGCATACTTATGAAAATAATTTAATAATCGATACCCACGATCACCCGATTTGTGATCCGGTATTTGAATTGTATGCAGCAGCCGTAAAACATTTTGGTCGCGTCTCGACCATGATTGAACGTGATGACAACATTCCGCCCCTGCCTGAATTACTGGCTGAGCTGTATCAGGTACGAAAAATTGGCGAAAACCAGTTTGCAAATCAGATTAAAGCACCATCAAACACACAGGTTGCCTGACGACTGGCAAGGTATACAAAAATGAATCAACTTTCAAAACTACAAAACACCTTTCAGCGTTTCGTGTTAGACGCCAACACAACCGACTCCATAGCATGGGTCAGCGCCAGTGGACGAGCCGCGCCCGAGACACAAGTTTCAATTTATACTCACGCTTACACAGCACGCTTACTGGAAGTTATGGGGAACGACTATCCTGCGGTATTGATGGCACTGGGTGAAGATTTATTTAACACCCTGGTAACAGAGTACATCAAGACCCATCCTTCACACTATTTCAGCCTGCGAGAATTTGGTAACGAGTTCCCTGCTTTTATTTCTGAACAAATAAAAGTAAACACACAGTTTGCAGGCATGTACTGGCTGTATGAACTGGCGCTATTTGAATGGAGCCTTGGGCATGCATTTGATGCCGCCGATTTATCATTATTTACCGTCCAGGATATGGCATCCATTCCGCCCGAATCCTGGCCAGAGCTTCGCTTCACGCTGCACCCTTCTGTATCATTGCTCGAATTTGAATGGAACACACCAGAAATGTGGCATGCCTTGACTGATGACAATCCACAACCTGTTACAGCACAACGAGAGCCACTCAGTAGCTGGTTAATCTGGCGAGAAGAACTCACTACGCGATTCCGTTCCATGCAAACAGATGAACAGATCGCGCTTAAAATACTGGCAAACGGTGAAAATTTTAATGCGCTATGCGAAACATTATCCACAATAATGGATGAAGAAGCGGTACCCCTGCATGCTGCTACCTTACTTAAAGGCTGGATTACGCACGGTTTAATTATCGGGATTCAATAGCGATGCTTGATTAAAGAGGCTGGTCAGCAGCAATAAAATCTGACCTCGTAGATTGAGAGAAAATGTGGTCTGTTATTTTTCCTTCAGGCCATAAAGAAATGCTAACAACGCTTCAAAATCCTGCTTCCTTTCAGCTGATGTGCTGTTCATGTAACCTTTATTTTGCAGGATACTGATCAATTTGCGTGGTGCAACACGATGGTTTCCAACTATCTCAACATGACCAGCGTGTAACTCGACGTTATCCAGGCGTTTGTCCTGATCAACTGCAGCAAAATACTGTTCGTCGAGACTGAAAACATAATCATCCTCGATACAATTACCAGTGGCATCATGGCGACGGCAGGTATTATTTTCATTCGTAACAATCTTCAGGTAATTCTTTACTTGAGGTATCAGCTCACCGGGGTTTTTTATAAACTCGGAGTGCTCGGTTATCTCATACCATTTATCACCACTAACTGCATAACAAATGGGTACGATCAAACCCAGCGTAACGACTTGCCAAACAGTAGAGCCACAATGCGACGCCGCCTCAATTCCACCGAGAGGCGCAGATATTGTTATCAAGCCAAGGTTGATATTCTCGCCATGGAGTGACGGCTCTCGTTCACGCACCAGCGCCTTCCGTGTAATCAGACCACCCTGGCTATGACCGATGATAGTAACGTCCTTATTCTGTGTTGCTGCATTCAGTTTTTTCACTGCCTGGATTAACTGCGCTGAACTCAGCATCAGGCTATCCCTGTCATCATAGGTGAAGCATGCCGCTTGCTGCCCATGAAATGCGAAAACTTCAGCCAATGCGCGAAAACGACCAGCCGAAGCAAAACAACCATGGGCAAGAATAGTCACCGGGGATGAGGAATTTACATGCAGAGTGCGATCTGGATTATCGGTACACGGACCCAGACCGTCTATTTTTAAACTCAAGTCTGGTTCTGGCAAGGTACCACGATCATATCTCCACAAGGCTGGATCATCCGAAAACGTAGTGCTACAACCCGACAGACCCAGTACCATAAAACCGAGGAATATAGTTAGAATTTTCATAAAGTTGATATTCTTTTAAACTAATTTTATCCACATTTCAAGCTTGGTTGCTTAACATGTTAAAGGTGATGATCAAGTATTTTTAATAATCGTACCGCTTCTACTTTAAGTTCTTTACTAAATGATTGTCGTTTTTGCATCGTACACTCTCTGGAGATATCATCCTCTTGTCAGCGAGTATACAGAAGAGTGAACGTTCCAGTTCAGCCTGTCCACTATTTTTCCTGCGGCAAATTCATTATCAGGTCTTGAATTCTCAAGGTCTGTCAGTCGTAATTCATCGCGCAACATGGTGGTTTATTTCCTATACTTAGCCTTATAACAACACGGTCAGAGCCAGCTCTTTTATGGCAAATAAATCAAGATATGTGCTATTGGTTTCCGGTTATCGGAATCTGCTGCTGGCCATTTTTTGTCTGATACCCCTGCCGATAATCATCTATTTACATTTTTTCCAGGATCCATCCCTCAAGTTCACTGCGCCTGATTTTCATATTTTCGCCATCACTACCGCCATTCTTTTAGGCGTGTTTGTTTGTGTCGTCACCTGGCGTTGCTATCTGGATACCGGCGAAGTTTTTTTGCGCTGGTTAACACTTGGTTTCCTGGGCTTTGTCATTGTCTATGCGCCACATGGTTTTCTGACTGTCTATGCAGACACCAATCCATGGCTTTTTTTATTATACGGGCCATCCTCGCGGGTTGTCATGGCCGCGTGTTTTTTCATGGCAATGCTTCACTTTAATGCGCATGATGATCTGCCCGCTTTAAGGTCCAGAAATCGCTATTGGATTACAGCCATTGGCATATTCCTGCTAATTAATATACTCGTGGCAATTTGGGCGACCTCACATTTGCGTACTAGCCAGGGAATACGTATGACGATGGAGTATTGCGCAATCCTGCTTTATCTTGTCAGTATACTCATCATGATGTTCAGGCGTATTAGCAATCCGTTAGTATTACTACATACGATTGCAATCACCTGGTTTGCCTTGTCATCACTGTCGTTCACCTGGGGCATCATGTGGAATCACCAATGGTGGCTGGCGCATCTTGTTTTTGCCGGCGGTTTTTTTATATTAAGTTATGGTGTTGCGCTGGCCTATGCCTCTACCCGCTCTTTCTCCAAAGTATACAGTCAGGCTGAATTGCTGGCGCAGTTGCGTGCTGAACAAACGCGTAGTGAAGCGGCACTGGTTAATCTGCGCCATGCCAATGATCAGCTGGAGAAACTGGCTGCAACCGATTCACTCACAGGTATTGCAAATCGTCGCGAATTTATTCAGCGCACCGAACAGGAAATGGCACGTAGTATACGTAATGAAAAAGCGCTTTCATTTCTGCTCATTGACCTTGATAAATTCAAAGCCATTAATGATAAATTCAGCCATCAGGCCGGTGACACGGTACTACTGGAATTTGTCAAACAAACCCAGACCCTGTTACGTCCAAGTGATTTGTTTGCACGCATTGGAGGTGAGGAATTTTGTATTCTACTGCCCGAAACTGATTTGACGCAGGCTATATCGATAGCCGAACGATTGCGGAAATCAATACAACAACATGACATCAAATTTGATGGTAAGAAAATACGCGTCACCATCAGTATTGGAGTTGTACAATACCATCCACCACATGGCACCGTTGACGATTTAATGCATCGCGCTGATGTGCTTATGTACCAGGCCAAGAAGCACGGGCGTAATCGCGTTGAATCGGAAGTCCTTCCTGACTATGACACAAAGTGATGGAGGAGCAATAAAATGGCTTGTCCCATGTTAATAAATCTTTTGAAACCTGGATTACGTTAAACCACACTACAATTTACTTTTTACTTCACTTGATGGCTATGTAGCTGTTTTCATTATGCTTTACCACCTTTACCCGCTTTGCGTTTAATAAATACACAGGTACAATGCTGTTTATTTATACAACAGACTGAAATACGGTCAGATTTTCATATTCCAACACAAGCGACGGAAAATCATTACGGCAACGTTATATCAATACTCAAGCGTTAGCCGGCAAAGGCAGTTGTGTACGGACGTGAATCCCGCCTAATATAGGCAACCTGTCTAACGTAAATGTGACGATCACGGTTTCTGGCTAAACACTCAATAATAAAGGCTATAAGGCAGTACATACTCAAAAATGATTTCCAGACTTATAGCATTCTTTGTCACGCGTCATTTATTGACGAACTTGCTGTTTCTGGCAATTCTCGTTGCCGGCGTATTAAGCTGGTTCTCCATCAAAAAAGAAGAACGTCCCGATGTCACCTATGATTTTGTCCAGGTAACAGCATTTTATCCTGGCGCGACCGCTGAAGAAGTCGAGCATTTCGTCACGCGTGAGCTTGAAGAAGAAATCAAGCCAATCGACGGCGTGTTCCGAATCACCAGCACGGTAAACCGCGGCTCCACTGTCGTCATGATCGAACTTGAGAACGGCATACCCAATAAAAATGAAGCCATTACAGAAATACGCAATGCGGCACTTGGTACTGTGTTACCGCCTGACGTACGTGATAAACCTTATGTGCACGTATTCAAGAGTTCAAAAAAGGCCATTATTGATGTTGCTCTGATACACAAGAAAGCACACCTGCTCACAAACGACCAGCGCCTGGAAATGCAACGCTATGCGGCCGCACTTGAACTGCAACTTGTCAATATGCCACAAATCAATAGTGTCAATCGACACGGTTATTTACAGGAAGAATTACAGATCAATGTCGATCCGGCCAAGCTGCTGCGCTACCAGATTCCGCTAAGCCAGGTAATAAATGAAGTCACCACCAATCATATACGCCAACCGGCCGGCCATATTGAAATCAAGGATGAACCGAGCGTCACCATCAACGCACAACTTGATAATGTAGAAAAACTTAACAAACTTTTTATCCAGGCCGGCTTCCAGGGTACAGCCATTGATTTGAAATCAATTGCCACTGTGCGCACCGACTTTTCACGTGAAAAACAAATCATCAAGGTCAATGGCCATGAATCGATCATGTTTAACGTGGTGAAAAACAGTTCGGCAGGTATTCTCGACGCCATTACTGCTGTAAAAAAAGTGACGGATGAATTCAAGTCACACGGTTTGCAAGATTCCGACGTTGAACTGATTTTACTGGATGACGAGTCATTTGAAGTTCGTAACCGTCTGCGCATCATTGCTATCAATGGTAGCATCGGCTTTATCCTGATCCTTCTCACGTTGTTTGTATTTCTAAACAAGCGCTCCGGAATTTGGGTCGCCATGGGTATACCCTTCACCATCTGCTTTACGCTCGGCGTTTCATTAATGTTGGGATATACCATTAATAACGTCACGCTTGCCGCAGTTATTATTGTAATGGGTATTGTCGTTGATGACGCAATTGTCGTTGCAGAAAACGTCGGACGATTTCGTTCCCAGGGATACAATTCATACGATGCCGCAGTGCAAGGTACCAGCCAGGTTTTTCTCCCGGTACTGGCCAGTATTGTTACAACGTGTGCTGCGTTCGTACCTCTGTATTTTTTTGAGGGACGCTTTGGTGGCTTTGTCAGCTATATACCGTTAATTGTATTTTTAATGCTGTTCGCCAGCCTGCTCGAATCACTGATTATCCTGCCCGGACACTTGCACTTTGAAACGCCAAAAATTTTGCAGCGATTTTCAAGTGACAAAGACAACCAGCCAAAAAAACACTGGTTTGACAAACTTGAGCAATTATACGGGAATTTACTGATACGTATTTTACCCTTCAAATTTTCTATCTTGCTGTTGTTTGTATTGATGTTTGTTGGTGCGATTGTACTGGCTAATAACAGCATGCATTTTGTCATGTTCCCCCATTCAGAAACGCGTGAAATTATCCTGTTAGGTACTGCAGACAAAAAATCTGATCGTTATGATACCGCCAATATCAGCCGTGAAATTGAGAACCTGATTATTCCTGACATAGGCAAGGAAGTAGTTGGTCTGCGTACAGAAATCGCACGTAGTCGGCACGGCAGCGTGGCAAAAGAAAATGTCTTCCGTATGATTATAGAAATCGTTCCCAAGGAAGACCGGAACATTTCGGCTGATGAATTAATCGAGCGCTGGAAACCCGCGACGAAAAACATAGCTGGCCTGAAAAAACTATCTATACAGAAAAGTCGCTGGGGGCAATCTTCTGGTATTGCAATAGAAGTGTTGGTGCTGGAAAACGATGATGCATTACGCAACAATGCATCACAACTTTTACTCGACGCACTGAAAAAACATCCACAACTCGTTAACGCCGATATAGACAAACCGCTGACATTACCAGAATATAAAATTGACATTAACCGTGACAAAATCAAACGCCTGTCGATTAGCGCAAAAGATATCGCAACAACGTTCAGGGCCTCCCTGGAAGGTAATGTACTTTATGAACTGCCAAAAGGCCACGAGCACATTGATGTACGATTATCTGTCGTCGATGATGCAAAGCGCGACATAGAAAGCATTCTGAAAATCCCGGTAGAAAATCGTTCAAATTATCTGGCACCATTGGCTGACCTGGTAACGATCAAACAGGTGACATCGCCAACCTATATTAAACGTCGGGATTCGCGCCGCATATCAACCGTATTCGCTGATTTAAAAAAAGACGCCACCAAAACTCCGTTACAAATTGCAGAAGATCTTGAAAACGGTGTATTCAGGGTAATAACTCGACTACAACCATCCACAACATTAAATTTTGATGGTGAAATTGCGGATACTCGCGAATCCCGCGGTGAACTACGCAACGCTGTCATCATGGTACTGGTGCTTATTTTTATCATTCTGGTAGTCCTGTTTAATTCAATGTCACGCGCAATTCTGATCATGCTGGCCATACCCTTTGGTGCTGTTGGCGTCATCGGCGCTTTTTATTTACATGGCCAATATTTATTTGGTTTTTTTGCTGCAATTGGTGCGCTGGGTATGGCGGGTGTGGTTATCAATGATTCCATAATCCTGATCACAAAACTTGATTCATCAATTGATGAAGGTGCCCAGGATAACCTGTATGAAAAAGTTGCCCGAATAGTGCAAACACGACTCAAAGCCGTGGTATTAACAACCTTGACGACGGTAGCCGGTGTCATGCCGACAGCTTATGGTCTCGCAGGCTATGATGCACTACTCGCCGAAATGATGATGGCATTAGCATGGGGCTTACTGTTTGGAACACTCATTACTCTTGTGCTGGTACCCAGTTTGTATTGTGCCTTGCGCGTTTCTTCGCAAATTTTTACCCGATCTGCGGGGAAAACGTAAGATGATACTTCGCTTCATTAACATAATATTGCTTGCAGTATTGCCTGTGATCAGCGCGTTCGCCGCCACACCGCTTACACTCGACGAATTTATATCCAGTGCAACCAAAAATGACAAGACTTTCGAAATCATATTGCTTGACCAGCTACCGCTCCAGTATCGGCGCGATGTGCTGTTACCGGATGGCGATATCATGCTGGATCTCAAATACCAGCATTATTTTTATCTTGATCAAAATCGTGATGAACCCGCCGCAAGCATTGCCCTAAGCAAACTGTTTCCACTAAGTGGTACGGAATTATCGCTCACCTACTCCAAGACCACTTCTGCATTAACGAGCAGTGAAACTTCCAGTGTCGAATTTCTTATCTCACAACCGATAGCAAAAAATGCCTTTGGTAAAGGAACACAATTACAGGATAAAATCATTGGTATCGAAAACGACATCATTCGTTACCAGATTATCGAGGCGTACGAAGATTATCTGGCGAGCCTGACAGCTGTTTACTACAACTGGTACTCGGCATATGAAAACCTGAAAGTTGGCAATGCATCATTGGCATCAAATCAAAAATTAATGGCAAATATTCTGGACAGACAACGCCAGAAAATCGCACTGCCTATTGACGTTAACAAAATGAAATTGCTGCTGGTAGGAAAAAAAGAGAACATCATTATCCTGCAGGAGATATATGATAACTACACCAACCTTGTCTACAAGGCCATTGCACATAACCAGCCAATTATACTGACACCAGAACAGCCTCGACAAAAAATAACTTCGGTAAATTTTGACAGTGACTATAAACAATTTGTCGCCAACAGCCGTACTTATCATACTTTACGTTTGCTCGAAAACCAGGGCACACTTGAAGTTAAAAAAGCGGCTGACGATTTACTCCCGTCGACCAACCTTTTGCTGGGCTATCGCGTGGATGGACAGGATTCCAGTCTTCGTAATAGCCAGGACAGTGTCTTCGCCGGTATCCAGTTATCCTGGCCGGTTGCACGTACTGTCGATAAAGCCCGCGAAAAACTTGCCCAGATAAAACACAGCAAGACACTGCTTTCAAATGTGAATAAATATGCCGAATTACAAACGAATCTGAAAAACCTGTATCAACAAATTCAGCGAGAACAAAAACTGATTGGCGTTGCAAAAGAAAAAGTCAAATTGGCCAGGGCTATTTTAAAGGATGAAGCAGAAAACTATTCCTTCGGGAAAGTAACCCTGAATGATTATATTGATGCCGTGAATACGGTCGATGAAAACCAGTTTAATCTGACTGACCACATTGTGCAGCTCAGTAAATTACAGGTTGAATGGTTACGACTGACAGACCAGCTGGTTAATAACAAAATTCTGCACGATCAAATACCGCAAGTTGATTACTCGAAAATACAGCATCAAATAAACCAGAATGGTAGAGTTATTCCTGGCCTACTCCCTGAAGTTTCCGATCCTCTTCTCACTCCCTAAAAGACGGCTTGTTACCTACATTCAACTCTAATCTGATGTTACAGCGAAGTGTCAGCTATGGTGATTCCATCATCGTCACGCGCTGGCCTGGTGGCCGCCATAACGCTGTTTGTATTCCTTCGGCGCGAGACCGGTATAGCGTTTGAATATATTGCGAAAAAATGGAATGTCTTCGTATCCCACTTCATAGCAGACCTGCTGCACAGTTTTAAAATCGGTTTCCAGCATTTGCTTGGCACAATTAATCCGTAGTTTATGTAAATACGTCAGCGGCGCTTCCCCGGTGGCCTGTTTAAAGCGACGAGTAAAGTTACGCGTGCTCATACCCATGCGTTGCGCTAACTCGTCCATGGTGAATTGGGCACTGAAGTATTCTTGCAGGTAGTCCTGCGCCCGTTGAATTTTCTCATCGTGGTGTTGCTGATTGAGCAAAGGCGCACTGAAGCTGGCCTGCCAGGTACGGGGTCCGTCGATCAGCAAGGCGCGGCCACATTGTTTTGCTACTTCATAACCGGCCAGTCGCTCGACCAGATACAAGCAGACATCCAGCGAGGCATACACCCCTCCCCCACAAACACGATTATCGGATTCGGTAATAAACAGTTCTGGCTTCCAGTCAACGAGGGGATAGCGTTGTCGATATTGCTCTGCCAGTGCCCAGTGGGTAGTGGCCGGCCTGTTATCGAGCAGACCAAGTTCGGCGAGCATCGCCACACCGGTGCAGACACCCGCGACGATCGTGCCCCTGTTGGCCTGACGTTTTACGAACTGCATGAGTTTGCGGTTTTTTGCGAAGACCTTTTCCAACTCCAGTCCGATACTGGGAATAAAAATCACATCGGTCTTCCTGATTTGGCTCACGGTCCGGTCCGGCTTGATGGTGACACCTCCATCAAAGCGTACTGCCTTACCGTCTTCCGATGCGGTGACAATCTCAAATGGCGCCCCCAGTGCTTCATTGCGCAAGGTGTTCCACAGCACCCCGGCGCTGCTGAACACCTCGTAGGGACCAATCACAGGCGAAGGCAGACCGAAGCCGGGAATGAGAATCGTGATATGCATATTTTGAGACCTCTTGGCGCAATTGGCTTATATGCCCTCTAAGAATGGCAAATAAGCCATCTGAGATCAAGGCCGTTTTTTGCCACACTTGTTCTCGATCACATCAGTTTCATTTGATGTCTACTTTTAAAACTTGTCTACACTTAAGGAGAACAATTATGCAAACATTTACCATACGCCGCCGTAAGGCCTGGAAAAATGCCCAGGAACTCGAAGCCACTGCCGGCATTTCATTGCGTATCGGCAATGATGAAATGGCCGATCAGGTGCGCTGGATCCGTTCCTATGTGGTAACGGAAGACGATGGCAGCCTCGGAACTGTGTGTATTTACCAGGCAGTCAGCCCTGAAGCCATACTGGAACATGCTCGACGTGTTGGTATGCCGGCCGACGAAATTGCACCGGTAGCCAGGACCGTGGTGATTCGTGAGGATCCCAAAGATATCGCCGAGGCGGCTTAGGTGATCATGTACGCCCGGGGAGTCGCTCTCCCCGAGCTTGCCCTGAATAAAAAGGAGAAACCAATGCCGTTTTTATATGTGCGAAAACAATTAATCTTTCTCACGACACTACTCTGGATCGCAACCTCTGCGATCGCCGAGGTCGGCAACGCACTGCCAAAACCTGAAGTGATTAAAATCAACACGCACGTTTATGCACTCATTGCACCGATTGAATTACCCAACAAAAGCAATCAAGGTTATATGGCCAATAGCGCGGTGATTATCGGTGATAAGGGTGTCATTCTGATTGATACCGGTTTCAGTCGTGAGATCGGTGAAATGCTGAAAACAACCATTGCCGGAATCACCGATAAACCGGTAACACATGTCATCAATACGCACGATCATGGCGATCACATTCTGGGTAATATTGCGTTCAAGGACGCCACTATCATCAGCTCTGCCAGGAGCCAGGCAACGATGGAAAAATCCGGCTACGAATGGATAGGTTTACTGGAAAGCATGACCGGTCAGAAATTTCCCGATACCAAACCTGTAGTTTCGACACAGACTTATAAAGAAAACACGCGCACATCGGTGACGCTGCAAGGTGTCGATCTGGAAATCTGGGTACCACCGGGTTCGCACACCGCGAATGATCTGATGGTCTATCTGGTGAAGGATAAGATCCTGATTGCAGGTGACATACTGGTGAAAACCATGATTCCAAGCTTTCGCGATGCCCATGTCAAAAACTGGATCACGACCCTGCAACAGATCAGCAAACTGCCCCTAGACAACATCATCCCCGGGCATGGTGAGTTGATGCGCATCGACGAAGTGAAGCAATTGCAACAGGACATGCAAACCCTGTATGCCGGGATTGAAGCTGGCTACAAAAAAGGCCTGATGGATAGCGAGGTACGCAAGACTCTCGATTTGAGTGCGTGGAAAAAGCGTAAACATTTTGACGAGTTAATGGGGGGTATTATCAATCGAACCTATCTGGAAGTGGAAGCCGCCAATTTTTAGGAAACAATGATCCCTGAATCGGTGACAAACATGCCAAGAATAGCAGCCCGTGATTCTGGTACTTGTTGATTACTTGCAGCAACCCCAAAAACGACAAACAAGCAATGATGATCACAACAAATTCTGAAATAAAATCAGTACAATTCACGCAATTTAACGCCCCCCCCTTGGTTTCATTTTGATGGTCACAGGAAAATTTCTATTGGTATGTACCATGACTATACTCAGCAGAATGACCAACACGTAAATCTTAACTGGTCCATTTCTTATAGGAAGAAACTTTCATTTCAAAATCGGCCAGTCCTATTGCATAGAACTGCTCGACTTCTTCGCGAATAACCTGTAGCTAGCAACGATAGCGTTTGGCAATTTTCTGGTTACCTGCAGGATCATGGTCTGGAATAATAAGATTGAAATTTCAGGATAACAGATAGTCAATCACCTTTATTCTGGAGTCATTGAGTTTGTTTAACTTGCTACAGCATTTCACCAGCAGTAAAAATCACTTTATGCATTTCCAACTTAGCCTCGCCGTCAAATGATACTTTCGGTATGGGTTATTGTGTGCCAGCTTGAAATCTGCGTCAAAATTGCCTGTGCTATGACTTTGAGTATGAAATTCGCTACTAAGAAATAGCAAAAAATAAATAGTCTTTAAACAATGTTATGTCTAGCATATGTTACCGATGAATAATTGTCAGAATTTTTGTTCGGACGTAAAAATATTCTTTCAAATATCTTTCTATTGCAATTTATCCTGTATTTCACGTGCAATCGCTTCCACAAATACACGTATCTTTGTCGACAGCAATTGGCGATGCTGGTATATCAAACTTACTGGCAAGGCGGGTAACTCGTATGTTTGTAATATGATCTGTAATTTATTTTGCTTAACATACGGCATCACCTGGTAACAAAAGAATTGCCCAAAACCCAGTCCGTCGATACAGGCTTCGACTGAGGTGGCAATGTGATTGCTCTGTAACGGGCCATTAACCTTCACGGACAATTTTTTGTTCGCATCCTGAAACAGCCACTGTGAATTTGCAGGAATACCGGTAAAGCGTACACAGGGTAGTGCCGTCAACTCTCCCGGATGCACAGGCACACCGACATCATCTAATAAATGTGGACTGGCCACGACAACTCGACGGATTTCACCAATCTGTCTGGCAATGAGGCTGGAGTCATTCAATGCTGCGATGCGCACAGCCACATCAATGCCTTCATCCAGCATGTTCACCACGCGATCCAGTAATAACAGATTGATCTGCATGCGTGGATGCGCTTGTAGAAATCTATTGATTGCCGGAGCAACATGCATGCCACCAAAGCGAACCGGCGCTGTAATTGTTATCGTCCCGGCCGGCTCGCTCTGCTCGTTTCCAAGCACCTGCTCGGCTTCGTCGATATCCGCCAGAATCTTGCGGCATCGCTCCAGATAAAACTGTCCTTCCTCGGTCAATGCAATACGCCGAGTCGTGCGGTTGAACAACCGGGTGTTCAGTTCCTGCTCGAGTGCAGCCAGAAGCCGCACCACCGCGGGCAAGGATTTACCCAGCGATACGGCAGCCGCGGTCAGGCTGCCCGCTTCAGCAATCCGTACAAACACATTCATGGCATTTAATTTGTCCATACCCTAGATTAATCCATTTATTGCAACAGTGTAATAGCAATACCTCTATTTATTCCAATTAACTGACTAACTAAGCTATATCCTGACAATTAACCTCTATTAGGAGAACACTATGAAATCAGCCATCATCATCATGTCCGACCCAAAATCAGGTAGCGAAGAGGCGCTGGGCCGCCTTTTTAATGGTCTGGCAAGCGCGTATGACTTTAAACAAAACGGCGACGAAGTAGCCATCATGTTTGCTGGCGCCGGCACCCGCTGGTCAGGTGAAATCAATAAATCAGGACATCCGGCACACCAGCTTTATCAGGCCGTGGCGGAGTCCGTTGTCGGTGTGTCATGTGGTTGCGCGGATGTGTTTGGCGCAAAAGACGACGCAGTGAAAAGTGGTTTCGCCCTGATCAATGACAATGCCGTACCGGGGACATCCGGACTGCCGAGTCTGCAAAAACTCACACACAGTGGTTACAACATCATGATTTTTTAACAATCCGACCGGAACGGCGTAATGCGCCCGTTCCGGTCCCTTTATTGGAGTACTCAAACATGGATAAACCCGTTAACAACATAAATTATCATGATGGTGAAATTCGCGTTCAAACACGCGCCGGCGTGCATGAAACAGCAAATCGAGCCAGACGTATGATCTCAAACGCCCTTCCTGCAGGTGCATTGTCGTTTGTCGCACAACAAGTCATGGCAGTGTTTGGCAGTGTGGGTAGCCACGGTCAGATCTGGTGTTCGATCATCTTCGGCGAACCCGGTTTTATACAAGCGTTGAGTGTGAATAAACTCGAATGCAATACACAGCTGGCAGGCATTACCAAATTTGATCCGTTCTGGCGCAATATTGAAACGCAATCAAGTGTTGGCCTTTTACTTATTGATCTGAACTCTCGACGGCGATTACGCATCAACGGACAACTGCTTAAAACAGCGGAGCATAAATACACACTGGACATCGCACAAGCCTATCCAAATTGCCCGAAGTATATACAACGTCGACATGACCGGGCTGCGCAGACAAATGTACTGGCAGTTTTACATTCGGGCGACCAGAATTTTGCGCAGGGCACGATGCTGGGTGCAAAACAGCGCCGCCTGATTAGCACAGCAGATACCTTTTTCGTCGCCAGTGCACATCGCGATAACAACGACGCATACCATGTTGATGCATCACATCGTGGTGGGCATCCCGGTTTTGTTGAAATCATCAATGAGCAACATCTTCGCATACCGGATTTTGCCGGCAATAACATGTTCAACACACTGGGTAACTTTGAAAGTTATCCTCATGCCGGATTAATCTTCATTGATTTTGCACAACGCCAGGTATTACAGTTAGTCGGACGAGCAAAGATTCTCTGGAATCACAAACCACCTGTCGATACCACGGGAGGCACACAACGTTACTGGCAATTCACAACGACATACTGGCAACAAATTAACGTACCATATAATATGGACTGGGCGCTTCTGGAGTATTCACCCTATTTACCAACTTAGTAAAAGAGCATCCAATTGTGACATGACATCGGACATCGTGTCCGTTGTTGACTTATTCTTTTTATTTTTAGGCGCTTCATATATTTAACGTAAAAGAACCGCTAGTAAATTACATCTGGGTAAAGGGATCGGATCAGGTAATAGCGCAAAGGCTTTTTAACTGCAGGTATACTTACTTCTCTGAACCCTTGTTTTGTACAACAATCCAGCCCCTTGTACTGGTCATCAAATTAACAAGAAAAAACGGTTTTGGAATACAACATTACTGCCGAAAAACCACCAGATGCTCGGCATCCACACCAACCTTAACTTTTTGTCCGATGTTAATATCCTGATGACTGGCGACCAGCGACAGTAGTTCGTCACCCGTTGGTGTACGCAAGGTATACATAATCTGTGCACCCTTGAAAGCACGATCGGTAATGAGGCATTCTACACCGTCTTCGACACCCAGCAATACATCATCGGGTCTGAGCAAAACATCCACGCGTGTATCGTTGGGCCATTCATAAGATCGATTGCCCACCAGCAAGCCGAGTGATGTTTCCACGGATTCATGACCTTTCAGTACGCCTGCGATCAACCTGCCCTGACCGATAAAATCGGCAATAAAACGGTTGGCCGGTTCATGATAAAGATTGTAAGGCATGTCCCATTGTATGATTCGTCCTTCATTCATCACTGCCACATGCTCGCCCATGACGAAGGCTTCATGCTGATCGTGCGTGACAAATAACGTTGTCGTTTTACGCTGACGAAGTATTTCACGGATATCAAGTACCAGCCTTTCGCGCAAATCAATATCCAGATTAGAAAAGGGTTCGTCCATTAACAACAAGGGCGGATGCGGAGCCAGAGCACGTGCCACTGCGATACGTTGTTGTTGCCCGCCGGATAGCTCATGCGGATAGCGATCCAGGTAACCCTCCAAACCGACCAACTCAAGCATTTCCTCTGCCAACTTACGCTGCTGAAGCCTGGTCTTTTTCTTCAGGCCAAACGTAATGTTATCGGCCACGCTCAAATGCGGAAACAAGGCGTAATCCTGAAACACCATACCGATACCGCGTTGTTCGGGTGGAATCATGACTGCCGGTGACGAGACCACTCTTCCATTAAGAATAATTTCTCCCTGACTCACCGGTTCAAATCCGGCAATGGCGCGTAATACGGTTGTCTTGCCACAACCACTCGGTCCTAACAGGCAGTTAAGTGTCGTATCACGAATACCGAGAGACAAATCATTAACGATCACTTTGCCATCATAACTGCATTGAATACTCTTGATTTCCAGTATGTCTGTCATCACTGTTTACTCAAACTGTTAATGCCGGGCCGAACGTCTGACCAGCACAATCACCGGGATTAAACCAACCAGAATTAAAGTGATGGCTGGCAAGGCAGCACGTTCCCATTCTCCCTCGGAGGTCATTTCATATATACGCACCGCCAGTGTATCCCAGCCAAAGGGTCGCAGCAGCATGGTCGCGGGCATTTCTTTCATAACATCGACCAAGACCAGTAAGGCTGCGGTGAGTAAGCCGGGACGTATGAGTGGTAAATACACACGCCAGAGTGTCATTACCTGGGTAGCACCCAGGCTGCGCGCGACTTCCGCCAGACTGGGACGGATACGTCCGAGGCCGCTGTCAATCGGACCGAAGGCAACAGCCAAAAATCGAATAACGTAAGCCACAACCAGTACTGCTAGCGTACCGGAAATTATCTGGCCACCCGGCTCACGACCAAACAACGTCAACACGGTATTTAAAAAATTATCTCCGCTGGTAAAAACCAGCATGATACCCACGGCCAGCACTGAACCGGGCAGGGCATATCCCAATGTCGCAATATTCACTGACGTTTTGATTAGCGCATCATTATTATTGCGACGCGTGAATGACAAAACCAGGGCACCCAGCACCGTCAATACCGCAGCGAGGCCGCCCAATAACAGGGTGTGGTACAGCAAGCCCACGTAACGACTGTCCAGATCGTCTTTCATAACATCCCATGCCCAATAGCCCAGTTGTAGCACAGGCACGACAAACGCAAACAATAAAATAGTCAGGGCGATGCTGGTGGCAAACCACGCACGCCAGCCTTGTAATCGATAACGGTAGACACGGGTGCTTCTGGTTGACTCATGATAGCGAGCGCGGCCGCGCATTTGTCGCTCGACTGTTAAGGCGACAACCACTATCACCAGCAGCAGTGACGCCAACTGCGACGCAGCCTGCAAATTAAACAGACCAAACCATGCCTTGTAAATTGCCGTGGTGAAGGTATCGAAATTAAAAATCGCGACGGTACCAAAATCGGCCAGTGTCTCCATTAATGCCAGTGACATCCCGGCAACAATGGCAGGTCTGGCGGTAGGCAGACTCACGTGTAAAAAAGCCTGCAGCGGATTCTGACCAAGACTTCGTGCCGCTTCAACAGCACTGTTTCCCTGGGTCAAAAATGAAGCCCGTGTCAGCATGTAGACATACGGATACAACACCAACGTCATGACCAGGATCACGCCACCGGTCGAACGTATCGGCGGAAACCAGAACATGTTGCTTCCCAAGGTATCGCGCAAGCCGGTTTGAATCGGCCCGGTATAGTCCAACAAACCCAGCGCCACAAATGCCATCACATAGGCGGGAACAGCGAGCGGTAGCATCAGCGCCCAATCAAAGTATTTTCGCCCCGGAAATTCGCACATTGCCGTCATCCAGGCCAGACCAACACCCAGTATCGACACACCGATACCGACCCCAACCAGCAAGGTAAAGGTGTTAATCAGCAGATCGGTCAACACCGTTTGCGCCAGGTGTTGCCAGATTAGATTGGCCGAATGCATCCAGCCAGAGAACACCACCAATAACGGCAAAACCACGATCACGGCAAGCGCGATCGTGGCAATTTTCCATAACGACATGGTTTGTTGGCGCACAGTCACACTGTACACCGCATCAATGCCCACATCACTATCGATATCCGGCCTTGTCCATCAGTATCACTGACTTCACCTGTAGTTCGCCGGCCTTGGCGACATTGATCTGGTCCTGCTTGAACTCGCCCCATGACTTCACCAGTTTGGATGGCTTGATGCCTTTTAATACCGGGTATTCCATATTCAAATCGGTAAACATTTGCTGTGCCTGTTTGTCGGACAGCCATTCCAGCAACTTGATTGCCTGTTCCCTGTGCTTCGCATGTTTGGTCACACCGGCACCTGAAATATTAACATGCACACCGCTGCTTGACTGGTTCGGCCAGAAAAGCGCCAACTTGATGGCCGGATTCTTTTTCTGCAGGCGGCCAAAATAGTAGGTATTGACGATACCCACATCACATTGACCCGCAGCAATCGCTTCCATAACCTTGGTGTCATTCGAAAATGGCGCAGTCGCCAGGTTGCTTACCCAGCCACTCACGACCTTGGCAGTCGCTTCCTCACCCAATCTGGCAATCATCATTGCGACCAGTGATTGATTGTAGACTTTCTTCGATGTCCGCAAACACAAGCGCCCTTTCCAGCGGGCATCCGCCAGATCTTCATAGGTAGACAAATCGCTCGGCTTGACGCGATCGGTACTGTAAACAATGGTACGCGCACGAACTGATAAACCGAACCAGCGCCCCTGCGGATCACGCAAATGGGCAGGTATGTTCTTTTGCAAGGTCGTGGATTGTGTAGCTGCCAGAATCCCGCTTTCGGCCGCCTTCCACAAATTACCCGCATCTACCGTAAACAGGATATCCGCTGGCGTGTTGGCGCCCTCTGCCTTGAGGCGCACCAGCAATGGTGCCTCTTTATCCGTAATATATTTGATTTTGACACCGGTCTTTTTTGTATAGGCATCGAACAGTGGCTTAATCAGATGTTCCTTGCGCGCCGAATAAACGACGACTTCATCCGCTGCCTGCGCCACGGGTATACTGGCAACCTGCATCATCGCCAACGCTACCAGTCCCAAAGGCAAGTGGCGTACAAATAATGAACATAAAACCGATTTCATTTTAATCTCCTGAGGAAAAAATAAGCATTAATAATTTAATACGAATCTTATTGATAACCGTTCTCATTTGCAACAATTTTTTTAAATTTCTGACATTTTCCCAGTCGCGTCCAATCAGACTAGCAGTATCAAAACGCAGAACTGGTCGCTGACCGCGCCCCAAAGTGCCATTCACCGGCACACAAACGAGTTCCAGACGACTATCTGACAATCCTCGACTTTCGGCTCGGCGTATAAAATCCGGATTGAATCCTTTATCAATATAGTATGTTGGTGTTCTGGCGGGTTACATTGAATCAGCGCACCTCACCCGCACACCGCTGACTTAATAATCCTGTGCTGGATTTTCCACAAACTCAGCATAAATAAATTTCATATCTTACTTGATGAACTTGTTACAAGCCGCAATATCCAATGCACGTTTTAACCACCGCGAGGATATATATGAACAATAATATATTAATAATTACCCTACAGTCTTTAATGGTAGTTGGCATGCTATCGATTAGCATTCTACTCATCATGCCAGCCATACCTTACTTTAACAGCACCCAACCCGACGCCGAACGCTATGCACTGGAAGTTAAGCATAGTCTTGCCGGACACCAGAAGCAGGCGCTTGCACAGGCAAAAAAACTGGCCAGCCAGGTAGCGGGGGAATATATAGAAGTAATCGCGGTTGGTAAGGGAACAAGTTTGCTAGTTAACAGCACACCTTATAAAGAAGATATTCAATTGCTCATGGATAAAGGCGTCATCTTTTCACTATGTCAGTTTTCACTACAACAACAGGAAGTTAAACAGGGGCATCCCATTGAAACACTTCCAGGAATCCGTTTGATTGAAGATGGTCATGGTTATGCCGAGAACCTGAAAAATAACGGCTACTATGATGTGCTTGCGTGAGACATACCGGATTCAAAATCGTAAGGTTCCGCTGCAACAACAGTATCTCTGCGGATAAATACCATGGTTAATTAATCAGTTTTTACTCTGATGCTTCATTTCTTCAATTAACTTTCATGCGTGACAATTATTTCTTCAATCTTGAAGCCGGTAAGCGTACGAATAGTTTTCCACAGGTAATACAGAATGGCCATCATCATCAATATCGACGGAATGGCAATCACAGGATAACTTAGCAGTGTCATTCGTCCGAGTTCCTCGTTGAATGCGGTGGTTCCTGATGGGCTGGTGACAATCCATTTGGCCAGGGTATAGTTCATCACGGATGAAAACAGAAAGGTACTGCTCAGGAAGTACGTGCTATTTTGCAAGCGACGTTCAAATGTTTGCGTGTTACCAAGTTCACGCAGTTTAGTTTCGATTTTTTCTATGTTTATAATCCTGGGGTTATACAGCAATGTCCTGATAAGCGGGTAAGGCGTATAGGTGGAGACAAGCACTGCAATACCGATAATTCCAGGAATAGCCGCTTCCTTCACAGCCAACCAATTTGCGTCGAGCTGTAAAAGACCGATGCCGCCAGTGAGTAGCACACTGACCAGGCCAAGCAGCGCAATGAAATTGAATTTCCTGTATTTGATTAATTCAAATACACCCCATCCCAGCGGAAAGGCTAACGCAATAATCAATGCACCGCTTGCCCCCAGCTGCTCTGGCGCACTGAATTTCATCAGGATAACAGACGGAATCAGGATGCTGACCAGAAAATCGATCATCGGCCTGGGTTTATGTGTCGGGGTTGATTGCGTTGTGGGAGTCGCTTCTTTGGTCATTTGCTTTACATCAAGTATGGAATACAGGAAGTATACCCTCCCTGTTCACTGAAAAACCACCTTCTCAGAACTGAATCTGTAAATAAATCGGACTCAGACCACGATTAATTTCTCATACAGGAATAAACGTGGTCTTCCCCTTATAAGTCTTAATTATTTATTATTGTTTTTAATATCGTATTGACTGGAAATACTTTCACCATTTTCATAGGCAATTTTTCTTGCCACATCATCAGGCAGGACAGCCAGTAACTCACGTTGCCATTGCATTGCCATATTTATTTTTAACCAGCGTTGTGGTTCGTAAGTATCAATACCAAACAGGAAACGATCGGCATGTTCAACAAGCAATTTATTCCATGCAGGCATGAGTTTTCCATTCACAAAGATTTCACCACGAAAAGACAAGTCTGCCCATAAGCTGGAATGTTTATTCATGAGCTGGCCGACAATATACGCATATTCAAAACCGGCGTGTGCCCACAGAATACGGGCTTCAGGATACTGTTCAAAAATAAACTTGATGGCTTGCGCATCACTATGCACATGCAACAACAAATCATACTGTTTCGCCATGCTGATAATTTCACGCATTACCGGCTGATACGCCTGCTCTCCATCAATATGTAGTTCACCAATGCCTGCGTATCGATACGTCTGTAATCGCTCCTTGAGATATGGAATCACGCTTTCATCATACATCCATGTCCCGATTGTGCCACGTTTACGATAGGGTCGCAGTACGGGTATCACAAAGCCGGGGTCGGCATTATAAAGTCGTTGTGTCCCTTCATCACTCGAGCTGGATACCATCGCCCGTTTAATACCCGCTTCGCGCAAGCGGCGTATTGCATCCTCAGGCGAAATGGCATCCCACACATCATGGCTATAATGGATGTGCGCATCAAAGATTGGTAATGGTGAAGCTTTTATCTCGTCTGCACAGCCAGGTAGCTGAAATACCAGCAGGGCTAATAATATAAGAAATTTGGTTGTATAATGTTTAGGTTTCATACTCTGAATATATCAAATAAAAAAATACGAATAACTGGATTAAAGGGCTTGCTCTCTTTAATTTAATCCAATTTAATTTAACAATTCATGGTTTCGCATCGCGTCATTCTCGATTAGCACCCGCTCCTGCACCAGTCGCCATACATCGCCCTGCTCCTGCTCAAGCGACATCTCGACGATCTGTTCATTCAACGTGCCATCCGTCCCCACCACCGTTTCATAGACAGTGAATAAAATCTGTGTCTCCATAGCACTGATCAGGTTAAAACCCTTGTAAGCGATGCTTTTTAACATGGTGTTTTCAAACTGATGTCTGCATTGCTTGTACCATGTGTCGTAATCAATGTTATCGAACCCGGGCACACCCTGTAGACTGACACGTTTTGATATCATCCCCATATGGCTCTCAAGGTCTTTTTGCGCGGCACTTTCTGCTGCATCTGTTAACCACTGCTCTGCTATCTGTTGGGCGCGCTCTGCTTTCATAACATCTCCGGAATTTTTATGGTGATGATACCAGATATACCAGCCGGGCTGGGCTGTGCTCTATAATAAAGACAATAAAAAATTACTGCTAAAACAGTAATGCAGACTTTGACCGAAAACATCCAACTGTGAGAACCAACTGGTTGTGAGGCTGCGTTAACCGTAAATATTTTCCTTGAAATATTGCTGAATTTTTACGACTTCATCAATATTCGTCACCAGTGCATCGACACAGTCCTGATCGAGTTTTTCACCGGCCAGTTTTTTTAGCATTTCCAATGCGGCATCATTGCTCCAGGCTCTTTTATAGGGACGCTTACTGGTGAGCGCATCAAAAATATCGGCGACTGCCACAATACGTGCTTCCAGTGGTATGTCGTTACCGTGTTTACCGGATGGATAGCCACTACCATTGACCGCTTCGTGGTGGTATTCAGCAATGTTTCTCAGTATATCAACATAGTTAATGCTATCGAGACCAAAATTATCAAGAATATCATCAATTATAATTCTGCCTTTAACGGTATGCGATTTCATAATTTCCATTTCTTCTTCTGTTAATTTGTCTTCCTTTAACAGTATACGGTCCGGTATGCCGATTTTTCCTATGTCATGAAGCGGCGAAAACATAAAAACATGTTCAATATAATCATCAGCAAGCTCGTACTTGTCCGCCAGTGCGCTGGCAATGAGTCGACTATAGCGTGACATGCGATCTAGATGTGATCCGGTTTCAGGGTCACGCAGGTGGGTCATTTTACCTGAAGTGGTCAGTGCGGCAGAGAGCGTCTGAATATGACCAAGCTCATTAATAATCATTAATGCAATTACATGACCATAAATATCAATTTGATTTAAAGTCTGTTCAGTGAATACATCTGTATCCATTGAATTAAAAAATATAAAACCAAGAAATTCACCATCATTAAAAATCGGCATGGTGTAACTGGCTGCATAACCTGTGCGACCTATTCGCTGTGTATGCTCATGGCTACCATCATCGTAAGTTAATAAATTATTGACAATACGGGGCAGTCTTTTGTCGAGCACTTTCTTCAGTGAAGGTGCGTTATCGATCAGGACTTGATAATTATCCAGAGGATTTTCATCTTCACTGCTGTGAATAAATGTTTTTAGGATACGGGTTTTGGGATCATAGATAGCGACGGCAATGCGCGAAATAAATGGCAGATTCATTTTTAATGCCTGGTGCGCGCTAACCAGTTTGTCCTTTAAAGGCATGCATTTGTTAAGGTCATTTAATGTATCAATGTGGTTAAATTCTTCGGTCATCTGGCTTATTTCAGGAAAATAATATAGCAGTTATCACAACTTTAGACGCTGGATTTGGTTGTGTCTACGCGTACTTGAGAATGAGAACCACGAAGAGTCATATATATAAATAAGGCACCATGAGGACTCCGCACACTACAATTAGTCAATTTTTTAAAAAACCTTTTATTAAATAAGTTTTGTGCTCCCCTTGAAAGCCCTGCCTGACATAACCATGATCAAATGGAGACGTTCAATTATTGTAAAATATTTTCAGGATATTACATGCCGTATTCAGAACAGACAGTTACCTCCATCCGTAAGTGGTCAGAGAAGACATTCAGTCTGACGACGACCCGGCCGGATGATTTTACCTTCAATAACGGGGAATTTGTTTCTATTGGATTACGCCCGGAAGGAAAACTCATCGCACGTGCCTATTCGATCGTGTCCACCAATGATGATGACTACCTTGAGTTTCTGAGTATCCATGTTCCGCAAGGTCCACTGACAAGTCGTTTATCCGACATTCGTGAAGGTGAGCCAATCTGGATTAATAGCAAGAGCACCGGCACGCTAACCATGCAACATGTGCTGGCGGGTCGTAATCTTTATATGCTCTCAACCGGTACCGGATTGGCACCGTTTATCTCGTTAATACACGATGCTGAACTTTATCAACGTTTTGAGAATGTCGTACTGGTGCACACGGTGCGCGCTGTAGCAGAACTTGCCTACAAACAGGACATTGAATCTATGGCTAACCCTCATTTGCATTATGTTCCTACGGTGACACGTGACCCGTTCGCGATAAATGCCAGAGGTGCGGATCTGTTTCGTAGTGGCGAGCTGTCCAGGATACTCGATTTACCACCGGCAAATCCGGAACATGACCGCGTCATGATATGCGGTAATCCGGATATGAATAAAGAGATGACAGAATACTTGAAACACCACGGCTGGACGGAAACCAGTCATCGTGGTATCGGCAATTTTACAACCGAAAAAGCATTTGTTACTCGATAATAACCAGTTTAAGGCATTTTGTTTTCTAATCTATCCAGATAAACGTGGTTCATCCCCTTTTATTTCTTCAAGTGACATCATTTGGACTGGTTACACGACCAGTCTTGCACCTTGAAATAGTCTGCCGGGTAGATACGGGCTTCGGTGGTTTCGTTGACTTCATCTTCGTCATAACGATTGATGTATTGCCAAACAATGTCGCCCTGAGTATTGGCCTCAAATACCCTGCCTCCATCAAACTCGGTGACCAGCATGTTTCCTGCCGGTGTGAAATCCACCTTTCCTCTGGTGACAGACAGCATTTCCTGTGCTTTTTCCGACCCATACAGAATTTTAGGCACACGGGTCGCGGGATTCACTTCCACGATATTTGAAATTCTGGGCACGGACAGTCGTGTATATTTTGTAGTCCGATCAGTCGGGTTTTTAAAGGCTTCATTCAGGTAAATATTATTATTAAACACTGCCATCGTTCCCCCAGCCTTGAATTCAACATCGTGTTGACGTTTCCAGGGGCCGATATGCCACCATTTAATCTTTTCAGTGACAGGATCAAGTACCACAACCATATTCATATTGCGCATGGAAAGTGCCAGATCCCCGGCTTTAAACATCGGGAAATCGCCGGCCACCTTACTGTCCAGCTCAGCGATTTTATTTACGTGCATAATTTCACGATGCCACGCGCTTTTATTAGGCCCATAGTATTGCGCTGCCGAGGTCAACAATGCTTCGAGGTCATTGTCGTAAAATAATTTTGTTATAGATATCTCTTTCAGCACCTCACCACTGTCTGAGATCAGCATTATTGTCGGATCTCTATAGGGACTATCAAATGCACTAAACGGGTTAGCATTTTTATCCTTGATCGTTCTTAATCCGGGAATCCAGAAGCCACCCTTTTCAGCACGTTCGACTGAATGATGCGTTTGCTTGTTCAAGGTCCACATTACGCGTCCGCAGCGATCGATCCTGGCCGAACCGGCGTAGTCGAAGTTAAACACGACTGACCCGTCGGGCATGGCCAGCGTACCGTGTGTATCGGCGTTCCAGTCGGATGCCGGGGGAGTGGGAAGGAAACTGGTGTCCTTGAAAACATCATGATAGTGCAAGACTACTTTATTAATAATGGTACCGTCACGGCGGATTAATCGTATTTCATGATCTTTCCCGAAAAAGGCAGAAATTAAAATGATGTCTTTGTTATCCGTCAGCTTGTTCACTGTCACGCCGGTACCTTCGTAGCGGGACGGTTGAATGAGATTATCGGGTCTAAGCACAGAAGTTTCAGAAAGACCGGCTTTAAGGGAGGCAATGTATTTCACCAGCGGAGTCTGATAGTAACCGGAATACACGCCATAGGCGAATATCAACCCGCAGACAAGAGAAATAGCAGAGAAATAAAATAACCTTTTCGCAAGTTTATCGGTGTTCAACGTCATGTCTCCAAAATCAGATCAGATACCGTACAAGGAGCGTAATATCTCCTTTCCTCGTCGAAACGAAGGGGCTCGTAAAGTAATCTACTCTTAAAAAGTAGAGGAATACAGGATCTGAGTGATAACCAAATAAATCAGCTGTGTGTCATGCCGGACGGTATTTTTGCTTTTCGCCGACGTCCCCCACTGATTCCTGTTCATATATTTTAGACTGCTCACTTCCCTGTGGAAAGTTATATTTCAGAATAACAGGTAATAATAGCGTATAGACTTCTATTATTTCAGTTTTTGATTACCAAATAAACGTGGTCTGCCCCCGTTAATTACCCTTAATTTCCAATTTATATTTTATTTTCCAAAACGTTTTATAAACTCCGGGCTATGCATAAATTGTGCGTAAATATCATTACCTTTAAAATTCTCTGCCTGGAATGAATATCCGAATTGTTGTTCCAGTTTATCCAGGGTTTTCACAACATTTGCATAATCTTCATTTGTAGTTTGAGCAGTAACAAGCGTCCAGTATGCTGCCTCAAAATCCGGTTCCATTTCGATAGCCTTGATTCCATATTGTATGGCTGACTTGTAATCTTTATCAGCATAAGAAGCATTGGATATCAGATTTAAGAGGGCTCCATCTTCCCCGTATATCCTGGCCAGTTTGGTAACAGAAGTAACAACTTTTTTATAATTATTGTTGTAATAATGGTGGTCAATCAGGATAAACGTTGTTGATTCATCATCACCATAGTATTTATCAAGTCTGGAAAGTTGTTTCCTGTACTCCTTTTCATTTAATCCCTGTGCCATCTGAATTGAAAAATCAATCAGTATCCTTTCGTTCCTGATTTCATCCGGCATTGCTTCAAGCAGGTTATATGCTTCCTGATAATTGCCTTTCATTCTTAATGCGGAAAGTTTACGAAATGCCTGCAAGGTATTTTTATCGACATCTTTCTTGTTAAACAATTTCTTGAGCAGGGATTTGCTGGGTCTTAACAGAAGTTGTGTAGCAGAACCAACAGATGCACTCAGATTTTTTCCTGAAGTCAGGAAGAACATGTCAACGACTTCCACATCATTCTGATTTTTTCTTGTCTTGAGTACCATATATTCATGGCCGCCATCATGGTAATCAATTCTTATCAGTGGCTGTGTTGACTTGAGTAACCGCATATATTTGATATCAGCATTGCTGTTAAACACAATCCTGAATATCTTGTTCAGAAATGTCTCTTTATTATGTTTTAACACACCACGCATAAATTGATCGATATCACGTTTTTTGTCGAATACCGTATGAGCAGCGATGCGAGCAAATTCCTGCTGATTGAACAGCCTTGATAAGGTTTGGATATCTTTTGACTGCAGAGCTTTTGCAAACGTCAAGCCCAGTTCATTGTAGGTTTGATCAACATTTGTCGACTGTTTTTGTGAACGATACGTGGTTGTCTCCGGATATGCCTGACTGGCAGGCAGCAACACAAGCAATATTATCGATAAAAACAGGTAACATAAATTTCCTGGGATGTTTGCAAGAATAGTCATAGTGATTTCCGCATCAGTTAATAGAAAGTATCATGAACCTCGAAGAGGTTCCAGGTGCACTCCGAGCCTTTTTTATCTTTATGAATGTCTGGGCCATTGGCTGGCATTAATAGTTTCCTGATAAGCATGCCATGTTGCATGACCAATCACAGGCAATAACACCAGAAAACCGATGAATGCAGTAGCAAAGCTTATTACGACGCTCATAACGATAAGCGATGCCCAAACCAGCATCGCTTTTTTATTGCGAAGTACTGCATTTGCACTGGTAATCACTGCCGTCACCATATCGACATTACGATCCATGATCATGGGAAGCGAAAATGCACTGGCGGTAAATATAATTCCCGAAAAAATTGCACCAACACCGGTTCCAATACTCAGAAATAACATAAAGTTTTCCAGACTTGCGCCAGTTTCAACCGGATAGAATACGTGTAACATTGACGCTGAACGCGCCCATATTAAAAAAACAACCAGCAGGATCAAGCCAAACACCACGACATTGCTGAAGTGTTTACGTCCTTCACGTAAACAATATCCAAGAATCGGAACCTGTCCTTGCTGAATTTGACGACTTATGGAGTAGAGCCCAATCGCAATAACAGGCCCTAACAGAATAAAACCTGACAACAGACTCATCAGTGAATAAAAATTTCCGAGCTTAAGAGCACAAAAACTCACGATATAGCTTAGTAACACCATCATACCGCCGTAACTCATACTTTGTTTGGGCGCCTGACGAAAATCCTGCCAACCGAGTTTTAACCAATTCAATGCAGCGAACGTATCAAGCTGCTTGCAGGGCGCAACAAAAGGCAATTCGTCTGTATTGATTTCCGTTTTCGAATCGGGCTCGGAAGATTCCGGTATATTGTTCTCGCCACTTTTAGTTAATGAACTCATGAACGCCTCCCCTCCAGTTTTAATACTTCTCGTCTGTATGCAGACGGGGTTCATAACCTGGTTTTTTACTTATATATTCAGGTTAGAAGTTATATATAAGTATAGATGATGTTACACATACATGAAGGCTGAAAAAAGGGGCGTTCCCTGTCTTTACATATCGTTATATTCCCCTTAATTTTCCCTCGGCGTTCCTTGCCATGAAAAAAAACTGAAGTGTTAGAATTGCAGGGGTCAGATCACGAGTAGTTTATACCTTATTTTTACCGGAATAAATGAGACTACCCTGATGAAATAAAACACACGCCGAAACACAGTGCATGGATTAAAAAAGTAATACTTTTTTCCTGGCATACGCCTAAAAGAGGAATAAGAGGGTTGATATAGTTGTTATAATATTCATTTTAGTTATTCGGCCATGTTTTACAAAAATTACATATCGTCGACACATCACTTATCAGAGCAAACCGGCTAAATTTCCTTGCTTAACCGGTTTGTCTTTTAAAGATTATAAAGACAGAGTCCACATACAGATAATTTATCCCGGGTAATTCTCCATACTCAAGAATTTTTCTTCTAACGTCAAAAACTTTAACCTGACTATATTCTGAATTAAACCACGGTAACTTAGATAACCCAACTTTTTCAAATGGTCTTAATACCAGCCATTCTGGTTTTAATTTCCCTATTACCTTCTGATATTGAGCACGTTTTTTATGTGGATCTACCTTTACAACCTCAGGTGATACTAATCCCGGCCAGTCAAGCATTTTACCACCGCTAAAATAACCAATATAGCCAAGAGGCTCTAAAAAGATTCTGTCTCCAGGCTTGATATTACCTTTCAACCATATACCTACTGATGTTCTGTTTCCATTTTCAATAACTTCCTGCTGAACTTTAATCTGCTTTACTGACATAAAATAAATCAACAGGTATAAAACAGTAATCGCAACTCCACCAAAGGATAATACTTTGACCCTGTGTTTTAACCCAATTTTTTTACCTAACTGGAATAATGCAGATAAAAGAATAAATGTACCCATAATTTCAACTGGTGGGAAATACCAGGGGAATACTCCACCTCGATACTGTATATACGAGAAATACAATATTAAAAAGGAGTAAATTAATGATACATACCGACCAAAACGATCAGTGCTGGGAACTATCCAGTATATAAATGCAACAAACCAGGCTGTAAATGTAAAAACAGAAACCCAGTACGGCCAGCCCCCCATGAAAAAATATGTTGGCCCAAACGATAGGCTCCCTGCATATGGAATATTTGCGAAAATTGATGGGCCAGGAAAATTAACATCTGCAAATATACTGACTCCCAAACTCGCCTTGGCGTATACTGTATGTGGCACCGGGCTTCCGTAATATACCCAGACACCTATAAACCATGGCAAATATAATAATGTCAGTACAATACCCGCTTTTACAATGCCCTGCAGCTCTGCCTTGTTACGATATTTCCCAAAGAATAAAGCACTAATTACCATAAAAACAACATAAACAACCGCATCTGGGCGTGTATAAAACAGTCCAGCCCAACAGATACCCAACCATTTCCAATTATGCTGAATTCCATTGAATGCCAGCACCATGGCTGGCAATAAAAATAACATCATGAATCCAGCTTCCTGACCATTAGTAGTAAACATTACTGTCTTGACGGGAAAAGCAATTAAAAATGAGAAAAACAAAACCATTAGAGTGCGTTCTTGATCTTTTGCCAATTCTTTTATGAAAAACCAATAACCAAATAACAATGCCAGAATACTACTGATTCTGTATAACCAAAGCGTTACATCCAGAGACGAACCACTAACCCAGTAATATAATGCCGGTAACAATGTATTTATTACCGAGGTAAATCCTTGAACATATTCCCCGGGGTGATACACAAGGCCAGCACCTTCTACAAGGTTCTGACTATGTTTAAACGTTATAAAAAAATCTTCCCATATATGTCCTGTAACTAGCACATAAAATAAAGTACTAAACACAACTGTAATTATCAGGATATATTGCCATGCTCTGTCTTTTATATGCATTTGTTCCATATATCCCTCTTTATAAATTCAAACGTAGACAATATACTTTAAAATAGAACCTGTAACAGCTGGTTTATAATTTCTTCTTTTACAACACATTTAAATAAAACACACCATTAGTAATACTCTATCGTGTCTGCAGTGTCAACCACACTAATTAATCCTGAGAATCAACTTATTGTATTCCACAAAACCGGGCATTCATTCAGTGGTGCGCTGTAAAATTTGTGCGTATTGTAGAAATAATTTACCCTGGTCTTGACCTTGACCAGTAATCCACATTAAATCGGATAGGAAGAAACCAGTTATAAGTATCGTGCAAATTTATATATTGTAGTCTGGCCAGTTGGACAGGGTTTATCTGCAGATAAATGGCATTGGAACCCGGATTAATGGTGCGCGACATGACAATAAAAGCGAGGCACATCACAGTTTGTCGTTGGTTCAATTGGCAAGAAAAAAGAGATTTTGATGACTAAATGTACAGCCATGGTCAACCAATGATGTCTTGTACTAGAATTAAATGAGTTCGACCTCTTTTATTCTGTGTCAATCAAGACAGCGTGGCTTCTGATATCTGTAACACGACTTGCGTGTGCACGCCGCACTGGCACCCTTACGGTTGCGACGACAATCATTACAACCATCGTAATAGGTTTAGGGTCAGAGTAAATATTTAAATATTTAACACTTTTATTGGTTAAATAACGAGTTTTTACTCTGACCCCGAATATTAGAATATTATATTGGTTAAATAACGAGTTTTTACTCTGACCCCGAATATTATACCGCTGTGATATCACTGGTAATATTTGAGCTGGGACTGGTAGTCAGCAAGGAATACAGTAGTCAGGATGAAGGACAGGTTATGGTGGTCTTGCGCAGAACAGTACCGCGCTTTGTCAGTATCGTTTGTATCGCGCTGGTATTGGAGGGTTTGTTACTTGTTATCAAATACAGTCAACTTGACCTGGCCGGAAATCTGTATTATCCGGTTGCCATTATAATGGCAGCCAGTTTTTTACTGATTGCGCTGGGTATTTTTCTCCGATTTTTACCAGAACCCGCTCAAGAGGAAAAAACATCCGACAGCCTGACTTCATGTGAATATCACACGAACTTGCATACCACGGTCGCGAAATAATTAGAGACTCAAATGAGTCTGACCCTTTTATTCTTTTTATTATGAGCCCTATAAATACTAACCAGTAAAGAATTCAGTCTGTCCCATATTATTCTTGATTGCCTTCAATTTATTGATCACTTTTTTGGCAATTCTCGTCTTTTATTGACTGCGTCATATCACGCTCAGCCTGTAACTTGGCACGCTCTATCTCATCCATGGGTACTGATAATCGTTTATCGTATATTTTCAATATGTTTTTATACTTCTCACAAATCTGTTTTACCTGTTGAAGCTGTCTCTGCTTCGCCTGCTGACGTTGTTCCTGCTGGCGTTTGATCACTTCGTTGAAATCTCTACCTGATCCAGACCTGGTATATTCTTCAGGTAAATCCTGCAAGGTAATGACGCCAAAACCACCACGCAAACACCGGTCTTTCGTCATCATCATCACGCGATTTTTATATAAGGACTTGATAAATCGATATGATGCCAGGTAATTTACTACTCTGCGCATAGGTTTGGTAAGCGGAGACTTTCTCTCTAGCGACTCAAACACTTTGTCCATATCTTTACGCCCACGTATCATTGGGTATATTTTATTTGCGACAAAAGATAACTCGTTACATACCTCAGGTTCAGTTTGCCCTTCTTGTTCAAGGTTTAATTCTTTAGCCTTTTGCTGCGTTGCACACGGTGCTTCTGAATAGCTCACATTACCTGCTGCATCGGTACAACGATAGATCTGGGCACAGACTGATGTACTGAAAACCATGGCAAATAAAATGAATATTAATTTGTACATAATTAATTATCGGTTCGATGTAGGTGTACTAAATGGGTTAAGTTTAGTCGATTTAGGGAATACTTAACAAATATCGAATGGATTTTATGTACACTCCGACCCCTTCATTTTTTGTCAGACAGGCTGAATCAACGGTGTAAAGGTGACCCTCACAGATCCGAAAGTCAATCCTGCCGTTCAGCCACCTAAAATGAAATTACAGAATACGCAACGTCAGAAAATTAAGTGCGCAAAGTAAAAACGGGCAGAGTATGACAAACTCTGCCCGTTATTCCTTAAGTTTTTACTCTGACCTCGAATATTCATTCAACCAGGTTTGTCATGATCTCAATTGGTGGTTCGCGTCACCATATTGGAACGCTGGCTCTCAACACCGTCTACATCATAAACAGTCACACTGAAATAATAGCGTATGCCATTTACCAGACCATTAAATTGGTAATTGAACTGCGATGAATCTGGAATATCGACCACGTTGTTCAAACTATTGCTGGCTGTTCCATAATAAACCTTGTATCCGCCCAGCTCACTCATGGCTATCGGTACACCGCTTTCCCGGGTTGCAGGCGCTATCCAACTTATTGATGCTGTTCCTGTCATTGTTGGAGCGGGATCGTTTGCCGGATCCGTTGTCGGTTCCGTTGTCGGTTCCGTTGTTGGTTCCGTTGTGGGTTCCGTTGTTGGTTCCGTTGTTGGTTCCGTTGTGGGTTCCGTTGTTGGTTCCGTTGTGGGTTCCGTTGTTGGCTTTGTTGTGGGCTCTGTTGTCGGCTCTGTTGTCGGCTCTGTTGTCGGCTCTGTTGTCGGCTCTGTTGTCGGCTCTGTTGTCGGCTCTGTTGTCGGCTCTGTTGTCGGCTCTGTTGTCGGCTCTGTTGTCGGCTCTGTTGTCGGCTCTGTTGTCGGCTCTGTTGTCGGCTCTGTTGTCGGCTCTGTTGTCGGCTCTGTTGTCGGCTCTGTTGTCGGCTCTGTTGTCGGTTCCGTTGTCGGTTCCGTTGTGGGTTCCGTTGTCTGGTCAGTCTCATTATTTTTCTGCTTGTTACCTTTGTTTACCGACACATAACTCCCATTATTGTCTTTATCTATACTGTTACCTTTTCCTGCGTACGCATTTAAAGTCAAACTGCACATAATACACAATACAACTAACAACCTTTTTATTACCAACATAACATCAACATCCATCTGGTTACACATAATTAAACATCACCTGAATAAGGTGATCACATTGCATAACTATAGCTTCGAGAAATATTTATATGTTGCAGGTTCGTGACAGTTGTCACACGAAGATACAAATCAATTAACAAGATTATCAATCTGTGACAGACGTTGTAATACAAACGTGAATTGAGTATGGTGTATTTAAAACGATTGTAAAAATAATACTGTGATGAGGATTAAAATGTGATGCTATTAACATTAACTGGTATTTGCTGCAGTTCATGTTTTCATTGAGAAGTGGATCACTGTTCAGACATTTAAATTAAAGAAATTTTTTTACATGAACTTCCAACTATTTCAGACTAAATATACACAACAGAAATTAAATGAGCCAGACCACTTTAATTGGACCCATTTCATTGTTTCATGTGTAGCTAACTAATAACGAAGTCTGCCCTCTATTATGTTATTAATTGGCCCTAAATATACTGCTACCGGTTCGTACTATTATTTTCGCTCTGAACCTTGCTGCCATTTTTGATAGCAGTCTAAACCACAGAACCACAACACATAATCTTCAGCTTCATCCTTGAGTGCGTCGGTACGAGGAATCTCACGCTGACAGGTTTTACAACGGACCTGGTCGGGCACCTCTGGATTTTCATTCGATTCATTTGACATGTATTCTCGACCTCTTTATTTATATCGTGAATATTAGGTAATGAACTTGTCTATTCGGTATTTCCTTTTTTATCAATCGGATCACAATTGTGAATCAGTCGTACGGATATAGCCAACATAAGCACCATAAACGCAAGCAGTCCCAGCTCGGCTAATGCTCCCTGGAAATATGAATCCTCCAGATTGACAGTATCTGCACTCTCGGCGGTAATTATCAGCATACGTCGGATAACGGCGATGATACCAATTACAAGAAATGGAGTCGCTTCAAGACGACGTGTATGAGCTATTCTTTGCACCGTATAAATAATTTCCGCCAGCATCAACACAAGCAAAATGCGATCCAACAATTGCACAATAGCGGCAGTGTATTTAAAATCTTTCAGGCTGGTAGTTATTTCTATGACCGCTGTCACCAGCAACCCGGCAGCCGCCAGCACCAGAATAAAACCAGCCGCAATGTAAATGTATTCTTCAGCTTTGCTCAGTATTAATGCCGATTTACGTTGCTGATCATGCATTTTTTATCTCCTTAACTTTGTACGCAACAGGTTAAAGAATAAAATGGGTCGAAGTAAATAGCGGTCATAGAGCTATATTCGCTAATATTAGAAACAATTGCTCTCTGAACCGGTTTTTATTGGAATGCCGTGTACTACGAGACGTTCTCTGCCGTGCATTGGAACCTGGCCACTCTCACGACTACCACTTTCACATTATCCTTGCCCGTCATGCGAAATAGATATTTTTAATATTATCAAATATTTAGTCCGAGAAAAACGCAGTCTGTCCTTTTATTTCAATATAAGAATTAATTGTGTTCGAACCCGGTTTTTTAATTTATCTATCCAAATAGCTCTTTATGTGCTTAACCTCGGCATCACTAAACGCATTGTCAGAATAATGAAAAAAATTACGACTAATTGGTTTATTTTTAACTAACTCCAGAATCTTCGTAGGTATGCGCGTTAATTTATTATCTTGAATTTCAAGCCAGTATAAATTGTGCAAGTCCCCAATCGATTCGGGCAGCGCGGAAAGTTGCATACTCGAAATCTTGAGAATTTCTAATTGTTTAAGATTTCCAATTGATTCCGGTATTTCACCTGCTTGATTGCCTGAAATATTAAGCGCATGTAATTTTTCCATATCCCAAAGCCAGGCAGGCAAACTTGTTAAACGGTTCCTGGCTATAACGAGCTCAGTAAGACTGCCTAACTTGCTAACAGTGGAAGGTAAAACCGATATTTCATTATTGTTTAATGCAAGATGCATTAAATTTTTCAGCTGTCCAAGTGATTCTGGCAGCGTTGTTAACTTGTTAGACCTGACATCAAGCGTAATTAAATTTCGCAGCTGTCCAAGTGATTCTGGCAAGCGGGTAAAATTATTATTCCGGGCATTAATAACGGTTAAATTTTTTAATTCGCCAATTGACTCCGGTAATAGAGGCAAACTTTTCGCTTCAATATTTAACGTATGCAAATTAACTAATTCCTCCGCATCCCTCGGTAGATCGCGGTGCTTGATATTATTCTGGTTTGCCCATGCGATTATAGGTTGCAGCGAGGCGATCCTTTCCTTACTGATGTTTTTTTCTGCTTGCGGGTCTGATTCGTCCAGGATTATTGACGGGACCGGCTCCACATAAATAAGAATGGCAACGACCAATCCAATAAACAATATAAACGTTATCGCATAAACCCACCTGGGTATTAAACCAGGGATTACTCCGGGAACCTTCTCCACATCAACATTAGTATCCATACTTCATGCCTTCGGTGTAGAAATTCCATTTGGTTATCCAACCAATAAAACCAATTACCATAAAAGGATAAAGACCGAGATTGAATACGGAAGCCACGTAGTTATTATTGTGAAATAATTTAATGTGCCTGGATTTATTGAAGAAATACACCCGAATTAAAGCGATCAGATACACAATGACAAGCGATTGCCAATAAATAAAAACATAACCCCAGCTATCCCAGTCAACTAAACCTTTAACTATATAATATGCCAGTGTTGGCGGAGGAGTGTCAACGAGCGTCTCTATCAGGATTTTAACCCAGAACTCATAATAGAAGCCGATCATAAGCGCGGTATAAAGGACAAATAGTTCTGTTCTGACTCTGCCGCAGGTCCCATATATTAGCTTCAGATTGTTCAATTCGATGTCTGCTTTCGCTTTTGCTTTTATCATAAATAAAAGCGAGGCAATAAAAAGTGGAATGAACACCACTATCGAACCTATAAATACCAGAAATCCTGCCCCCATTCATTTCTCTCCACATTAGCGATAGTATTTAGTATAGCAATAATAATTAAATTTAACGGAAACAGTTCGCGTACAAATACATAGAGAATTATTAATGGATTCGCTGGATCATAAAATGAAAATACCAGCATATTCATATCATTAATCCATGACCCCGAGTAGCTTTATTCGTGAACGACACTGGGTCAACAGGCAAGCGTACTAAAGGCCCATTGTGGTAATAGCTTTTATGGCTTTTTCGACTTCTTGTTGTTCAAGATTAAAAACCAGATCGATATCAGTAGTTAAGCGTGCAACACGGTTGCCAACTCATCGAAGATGATGTATTGCACATCTGTCGCCTATTATTTTTATTCTTCAAAACCCACTTCCCCTAACAATTCAATCTTGCCGCCATGCACTGGACGCACCAGCTTGCCATGCCCCGAGTCCGTCCATTTATCGGTAATACCTGAAATTGTGACCTGATGCGTGACCATGATGATCAGTTCACCCGGTTTTGTATTCTCATGTATAAACTTTCTGATGACAGTCAAGCTTGGATCGCGATCTTGTGGACGTTCAAAAAAAGAATTCAATGCGGGCAAAGGGGTGACATCACCAAAATTCATCAGGCGAGCTGTTTCCATGCATCGACACCACTGGCTGGAATACAATCTCACTTTGGTAATGCCGTGCTTGCGCAACCACTCACCAAGGACTTTTGCCTGTGCGCGGCCTTCATCATTCAGATTTCTCTGGGTTGTGCAATCTCCCAGTGTAAAATCCTCCGGATCACCAATACCCGGAGCAAGCGCATGCCGAATCATCAAGACGACGCCACCCTCGCGCATAGCCTCTAACGCCTTATCGTTAGCTGCCTGTACACTGATCGGTAGTAACAATACCAGCAGTGAGCACAGTAACAGTTTCTTCAATTGCGCCGATAATGTCATGGCTTACTCCTTGATGCGATAACGCACGATGCGATTATTATAGGTATCCGAGAACCAGACCTGCTGTTTAAAAATAACAACGCCTTCGGGTCGGTCAAATAACCCTGACCCAACACCAGAACGATCCTGACCGAGTGTATACATCAACGAATAATCTGCTGCCAGTACTTTGATCTTATGCGCATACTTATCTGCCACATACATTCGACCCTGACTATCAAAATCCAGATAACGAGGACCATCAAATCCATATGGTGCACCCTTTATGATCTTCTGTACTTTTAAATCTTCACTCATGTGGACCAATCGATCATTGCCAGCGTCAGCGATCCATACCGAACCATCTGCGGCAATGACCACATCATGCGGTGATGACAAGCCGCCAGCTTTGGCAACCAATTTACCCTTGTCCAGCACCACAATATTATTCGAGCCCGCGCCAGTCACATAAACATGGCCATTTGGGTGGACCGCGACCCCTTCCGGTCGTGAAAAATCGCCACGGAGTTCACCCACAAACTGTCCTGTTATGCCCGACACCTTATATATAGCAACGCGACTATTGCCGGTGTCCGCTACCAGTAAAGTACCATCGCGCTGAAAAACCACATCATGCGGCTCACTGACTTCACCTTCCGCGAAACTACCCAATACTTTCAACGACTGGGGATCCAGCACAACAATCCGGTCGTTGCTGTTATCTGCAACATAGAGATACTGTTGATCAGGAGACAGGGTAATATCATGGGGTTGTGCGAATACCGCGGCAGAATGCGCCTCAAAGATAAGTGCGTACGACTGCGCTGAGACAGCACCAGAAGCAATAAGTAAGATAAGAAACAGGCCGGCTTTCAACACGATAAACCTCCCTTTAAACATTAGGCGTGTTGAATATGACTACAGACAGGCTTACAGGTTCACTGATATTACAAAAAGAGAAATCGTGGGCCTGACCTTTTATGATTGGCCCCTGTTGCGTGTTTTAAAAATGTGGTCTGCTCGCTGTGATTAACGAATAGTGACATAAATTATTCACCCAATCCGCTGTTTTATCACAGTTCAATTATATGAGTGCGACCCCTATAATTATGTGTCAATCAAGACAGCGCGGCTTCTGATACTTGTAACACGACTTGCGTGTGCATGCCGCCACGGCACCCTTACTGGTGCGACGACAATCATTACAACCATCATAATAATTCATACAGGAGTTCGGTATATAACTTCTCCAGCTGAAGGCATTATATTTGATATGTTCTGTTTGTTTTGGTGAAGAGCTGCATGCTGTAATGAAACAGCACGCCAGAATACTGACGATCAAAAACTTGTGTGTTGGTATATTCATAAACAGATTGTCCTATTTTCAGAATAACAGGTAATTGGGTTCAGAGAGGAATTTTCTCTAATATTGGAAACAATTTCTCTTTGACCCGGTTTATTAAATTACGTACTGGTGAGTCACTACTAAATTAAAGCATGGTTTGCGTGGCATCGTGCACTTCCTTGTGACATCTGCCTGAAATAAATTGTAGCTACTTATAGTAACAACGAGCTATATTAGAAACAATTGCTCTCTGAAATCTATTTTGGTATTTTCCAACAACATTGCAGGAGGTCACTATGCCGTGGGAGATCAAGTTAAATTCGAATCAAAATATGATAGAGATTACCTATACTAGAAAGGTAACTGCTCAAGATTTACAGGAGTCAACATCAAAAGTCATTACACTGGAAAAGGAAACAGGAATCCACAGAATATTGAGTGACACTACTGAAGTAAATCTGTCTGCGTCATTATCGGATCTCTATGATATTCCAACAAAACAGTATGTCCAGGAAGGTGCTGACAACCAGGGACATCTGGCTATCATATTAGCCACATCCCCGCAGGAAAAAGAAGCTGCAAAATTCTTCCAGACTGTATGCCATAGCGGAGGCTGGTACGTTGAGACTTTTGCTAATCGCCAGTTGGCGATCGACTGGTTGAACTCGAGTCTTTAACCTGGCTCGGATTAAAGGAGTTGGTGTAGAAGGCCCTCTTTAATTGTTCCTTGAATTTTTACTCTGACCTCCATTATAGAATATTTTTATTTATCAATTTCCAGTCGATCACCTGTTGCGATGACGCCGTCACTGATAACTGTCAGACACACACCGCTGTGTTTGCCCAGAGCGCGGCTTATCCCTTGCCCTTCAATCTTTTCCAGGTAGCCACACGGTGGTCGAGGTTTATGATAACGAAACACCGCATCACCAATACGAAACGTCTTGCCTTGCAAGTCGCTGGTTTTCATGCCACTGATGACCAGATTACGACGATGGCCGCCCTGCTCCAGTTTGCGTTGCATGTTGGCTGGCTGGCTTTTTTTCGCCTTGTTCAGGTCCGCTTCGCTAATCAGTGTCACCTGGCAAGCATCAGTAGCCTGCCAGAAACCTTTTGCGACGCTGTAACGATCACCCTGCAACCCCGCGCCCGCGATGACATGTATATGCGAAACTGATCGCATCGCATCGCCGGCCGCATTGGCAATATAAATTTCCTCGAGCATCCCTTTCGCGTGGGGCTGACGAGCAGCAAACAGCCAGTTAAAAATCGTCAAGGTTATTCTCCACACCGATGTGCAGTGACTAGCATTACACCGCGCAACTGACGGTGTTCAGGCACGTCAGTGTATTTATCTGCTTTTAAGTTCTTCCCGAAATTAAATGAGTCATACCCCTTTAGTTAAAGTTATTTAACTGCAAAACAATAAAACAGCCCCTCACCACCGGTACTGCGAATCGCATCCTGGGTACAACCTCGCGATGGATGCGCCATATTCCAGGACTTGGCCCAAGAATGATCAATGGGCCCGTTACGATCATGATGACCTACGCCGGCTGATCCTTCCTTGCTGTTTTTAGTCCAGTTTCCGCAGGTCATATCCGGAAAGGGAGGACCAGGGGGAAAAGCAGTACCATCAGCTCGTGAACCAGTCAAAATGTCATGCTGATTCGGTTTTTCAGTACGTCCATTGACGATCTGGCCTTTTTCATTTAGTGCGGTTTGTTTATTCAGATTATTGGAATCTGAATGCAAGTCAGCGACATTTTTCGCTATCAACACACCCTTGGCGTTGTACCACGGTCCCGTGCCGATTCGATCACGTGCATGCATGACCGTAGTATCAGAAAAACTTGTTCCTTGTGTACTCAGGTACGCATGCCAGGTATGTTTACCCGCACCTGCGGCCGCAGCGAGTTTTTGACAATGTTTATCTGCACCGGCGATGCCACCAAGATCACCGCCGTTACCCATACCTACGCTGGTAACAAAAAACGTCATCTTTTGTTTCGCAGCGTCACCCGCAAAACCTGTAAAAGGAAAAGTAATCACTACAAGGATAGAAACCCACGATATTAGTTTACGCATATAATCTCCTGTCATATATTTGTTAAAGTTGATCGTCGTTATTCTTTAGATGGAGTATAGCCGTGTTTACTCTTCGAACGCAGTAGTAGTGAGAAATATATTTTTATCTCAGAATCATCGTGGCCACAGTAAAGATTGCCTATAGGGTCTGACTCGATTGATATGACATATTGTTGAGGCTTCAATGGAGCCTACCTCATTGATTTCCTTGTAACTGGAATTAGTTCCTTCTCAGCATTTTCTGTCAACTTTTTCATAACGTGTATTTTTAGGTCACGATACTTCTTCTTTCGTTAAATCCAGTCCAGATGATTTATCATTTGCCATTGCCCTCAGTGTCAATAATAAACAAGACAATAAAATGAGGGTGAAATGATACTTTTTAATTAACCTAAAATAAATTATAAAAAATATAGTATAAGTAGATATAAATAATAATGGTTAAATAATGTATTTCGACTCTGACCATGAGGTATCCAAACGCGTTTGGGCTACGAAGCTAAAAATAAACGCAGTCGCCAACATGCCGCTGGGCAACGTGAGCCTTGGTTGCTCGCAACCTCGTTACACCACACATCAACATTCGCAAAAAAAACAGTTAAGATATACCGTTTACGAATGTGTATTGAGGAAGGTTTTCGCGATATTAAAAGCCACCGCTTTGGATTAGGTTTAACCTACCATCGAATATCATCCGCAAATAGACTTCAGGTGTTGTTACTCATCGCAACGCTGGCGATTATTGTTCTCTGGTTATTAGGAATGGCGCTCGTGCTGAGAAAGAATCATTATCAGTTTCAGGCTAACAGTGTTCGATATAAGCGAGTGTTATCGATTCTGTTTATAGGGTTTCAAACAATCAATAATGCAGAGATAAAAATATCAATGGATGATATTGTCGAAGCCTGGACACAGCTAAATGTCATACAAGAATCATTTGGCGAGTAAATTTCGTGGGGGATCCCTCAGACTCTGACCCCAAATATCACCAAATATCTTTTGATATGCATTTCTAATCCAGCACCCCATTCGCATCGCCATCACGATACACCGTACCATTAATAATTAAGCCGGGTAATTGAGCATTGTTACCAAAATTCCAGATACTGCTACTCCAGTTACTATAGAGTGTATTTCCCGCACAAGCATTATCATCTGCTGCGACAGGGCATTGTAATTCTGCCAGTGTTTCACCAGTAGTCCCGGCCGGGTTGATTCCGCCACCTGAATTATTGGTGCCAATCGCATTCACGATGCCGGTATCATTAGCAAAGTAATTGTCATTGTAAGTGGCATTATCACTCCAACCGACCAACGCGCCGACGCTTGAGGTACCCGTTGCGGTACCCGTGGAAAAATTATTTGTCATATTCGTGTTGCTATTTGCATCGCCGACCAGACCAGCAACATACTGTGTGCCGGCAACAGCGCCAGTAGCAAAGGTATCGGTTATAACTGTGTCTTCAGTATACCCGGCCAATCCACCTACATAGCGGTCAGCACTAACAGAACTGGTGGAAAAACTTTTTGTAATGGTGTTGTTACCAGAGCCCACATTAGAAACCGAATCTCCAACCAGACCCGCTACTCGGTCAGTACCTGATACATTGCCTGTGGCATAACTATCATCAATACTCGAACCTAAAACCAAAAGCCCAACCAGGCCACCTACTCTATCCGTTCCAGATATTGTGCCTGTTGCAAAACTTTGGCTGATGTTTGAACTTGATATCATTTGACCAACCAGTCCGCCCACCATATCAATACCCGTGACGCTACCACTTGCTGAACTATTTGTTATCGACGAATTAGACATGTAGGCAACCAGACCAGCGGCCTTGTGCGATGTACTCGTTACATTCGTACTTGATGTGCAATTATCAATTGATCCATTGACAAGATAACCCACCAGTCCTGCGTTATCGACAAAGCTTGCCGTCACACTACCACTGGCAGAACAGCTGCTAATAGTGATGTTCGTCTGCGCATAGCCTAGCAAGCTGGCAATGCGAGATATACCATTAACGTTACCACTGACAGATACATTATTAATGGTTACCGAATCATTTAATAAACCTGCGAGTATGGCGACATAACTGTTACCCGTTACCTGAGTAAGTACACCATTGAGCGTTAAATTATTAATGGTAATCGCACCACCACTACCGTCGACAATACCAAACAAACCGGTATAGGAAACGCCGGGACGGTTGATATAAAGATTGGAAATGGAATTACCATTGCCGTTGAAATTCGCCGTAAATCGATTAACAGTATCACCAACGGGTAACCAGCCTTTATTTGAACCATCAGCGTCGTAATCGTAATAGGTGTCATTGGCGTCCATGAGGTTATCGCCATTGGTATCGAAATCGAGGTTTGCCATTAACTCATAGCCATTGCAACCACCGACCGGGCAACCATTGCTATCGACATTGCCATTACCATCATTCAGTGAAGTACCCGCAAGATCGTTACGCATCAAATCCAGCATGGCCAGGGTGAAAATTTCAATCAGACCATCATTATCATCATCAACATCGGCTGAATTGATAACGCCATCACCATCTGCATCATCATCGGGATTGCTACTACTTCCACCACCACCTCCTCCTCCACCGCAGGCAGTGAGCGTCAACGTGAGCAATGTTATAGCCAAAAAGCGCAAAACAAGATGAAATAAATCAGTCAAAAATGCCATGTTCTCTACCCTAATTACACACAAAAATTCATGTTATTTTTAAATTTGAGAATAATCAGCTTAGAGGATTCGGAGATGGTTTTCTAATTTATTTCATCCAGTGAAAAAAGCTTCATGGGATCAGATATTTAGCGAAAAACCGAAAACCAGGGTCAGAACACAATTTTCTCTAATATACCATTAACGATTACCAATAATAAATGGCTTGCTCTTCTTCTACTCGTGGCCTGCCTGATGTCCCGGGACGTGTCTGACGTTTTAACATCGTTTCAATTTTATTTTTAAAATCATCACGCCCTAATACTAATTCTTGATTCAGGGTTTCACGTATTTCGTGCACGTCTTCTTTATCAAGTGATGCAGAAAACAATTCACGGTAACGATAATGACGTGCTTCATTTGTTTGTCCTAGCGCTATATATAATGCATGCGGTTGTATCAATTTATCGAACTCGCCATGCGCATTAGTCGCATAACTTGACCATTGATATTCGCCCGGATGCGATGCCATGCTTGCGCGTACCGGATTGAGTTCAATGTAACGCATACAGGTCAATAAATATGCCTCGCTCTCAACCAAGCTGGCTTTAAACCGCCCTTCCCATAAGCTGCCGGTACGCTTGTAGCTGTGATTAATATACCGTACATACTTGCGCCCCAAGTCTTGCATCATATGGGTAATACCAAAAGGCTCGCTCGGGGTGACTAACATATGCACATGATTCGTCATCAACACATAGGCATGAATGCAACCTGGTTTTTATTTGCTGCTTCAAGTAAATCCGTTTTGTAACGATGATAATCGTCGATAGCGTAAAAACACGGCTCACGATTGTGGCCACGTTGTATGACATGTTGCGGAACACCCGCAATATTAAAGCGTGGTTTGCGTGCCATATTCACCTCCTTGTGAAATGCACTGAATGATTTGAATGTAAGTTTAGATTATCACAGCAAAAGTTATATTAGCAAAAACTGTGTTCTGACCCCGGTTTTAAAACTGTGTTCTGACCCCGGTTTTCGGTTTTTTGTTAGTCTTTCTGGGTCACCCAACCCGGCATATTAGGAAAGCGATTTCTTTTACTGCGAATAGGCACAATTCTATCTGACTTATGGAACTCTTTAAAATACCTAGCACACACCCCACCCTTTTCAGTGAATTTTAATTTAGGTAAGTGTTCACCAAGAATAGAGACGTTGGTTAAAAGTGTAGTTTCAGTTTCTATTTTTGAGATATCTTCTATTTCATATGCAGGCTTAAGTCTATCAATAATCATTCTAAACACCGTGTTTAATTCAACATTTATTTGGATATTGTTACCGACAACATTTACAATGAAAGCAGCTAATAGTATCTCCATGAAATAGTTACCAGAAATATCAGAAGCTGCAATCTGAAATTCTTTCTTCTTCTTTATAGCACTTGAATATTTTGAAATAATGTTTTCCATTTCAGGTATTGATTGTTCAATAATTAAGCCAGCAAGAATATTTTGTGCATTTATTTTTTCTTTTTCATCACTGGCGGATTGAATGAAAAGGACTAAACATAATAAAGCTGCCAGTTTTACTTCTTCATTTTTTACCCCTGCATACAATTCTATTGTGTATTTTCTCCATCCATCTTTGTAATCATTTGAGTCCTTGTGCACCAAATAAAACAAAAAATTAATTATAATTTTCCATGGATTGGCTTCACTATTTGATATTTGATCCTCGATAAGCTGTATCTGACTGTCTAGTATCAATTCTAGAAAGAGCAAGTTCAATGTACCTTTATACTCACTTAAAGTACTATAAATATCAAATAACCTCTCATAATCATCACTTTCCTTGATAAAGGATAAAATCTCCTCATTTAACGTCTGACTGAATTTTCCTATTTCTTCCCTTGATAAACCATGCTTCAATATATATTGCGCCACAAGAAATTCTTGAAATGATCTATGTCTAAAATAAAACCTGTCGCTTCCTTTAGGCTCAAGAACACTGCCAGTGATAAATTCACGAATAATTGTTTCTCTATCGTGTTGGGATTTTTCCATTTCAAAGTTAATAAACCACTCAGGTATTTCGCTTATAATAAATCCGTTAGTTTGTCCATTTATCCAAAAGTACCAAGCAATATTCTGTATAAAGTCAATTCTAGACTCCATACTAATAGCACGTCTCTGCACTTTCCCTAACTCTCTTTCGTGTAACTTACTTAAAAATAGCTCATAAAGTTCATATCTATTAAATCTTTTTAGTTCAATTTCTGGATATGCATATATACTTGCTAACATTTGCACATGAACTGGTCTTGATGTTAATTCATGATATTTATCGCTAGATAGTTCTTTTATTCTCTGCTCTATAAACTCGTCAGTTAAATCAGAGCCACCGAGAGAGTGTTCTTTAAATTGCATATACTTTAAATATTTATTAAAAAATTCTTCGGCTTGTGTTTGAGTGAAATCTGCTAAAGATAATTCTTCAAAATCATTAAATTTTACTTCCCTTACTTCTTTGTCATGATGCATATACCTACCATGAAGCATTAATAGTCTTTCGTCATCAGACATAAATGCAGAGGGCCTGCCCAACAGCATAACTTTTGATTTTGGTGTGATTAGTCGATTTAATTCTTCAAGATTACTTTTAAAATCGCTTAATGACATCATATGTTTCATTTCATCGAAACCGTCAAGAATGATCAAAAAAGTACCGTGACGGTTTAATGCAAGAAATAAATCGAAGTGGAAACCCTGAACTGCATAATATGCTGCTAATGTTTTACTTATTAATCCTTCTAATTCTTGCTCCTTTGCAATATCACCTAATTTAATAAAGATTGGGATCCTTGATATTTTGCCTTCTTTCGATTTGCTTGCATATTTGAATGCAATACGTCTTGAAATACTTGTCTTTCCCATCCCATAACCAGATAAAATAGCAATTGGTTTTGTATTTTCACTCTCGATCCATTTATCTATATATTCTTCAGCATCAATATCATTTTGTAGAACAGGGTTAATATAGTACTCAATCAGGCCATCATTGCTATATTGAGCAATCAATGACTCCCGATACATAGAAAAATTCATTAACGAACATTTAAACTCATCATAAGTAAGATGATTTATCCTTGGGTAATCATCAATTCTTTGTTTAGCTTGCGGTGAAAGCCCGTTATAAGTAACAATTTGCACTCTATCTATCTTATCTTGTTTAAGTAAGGGGTCATAATCATTTACTATTTTTGAAACTTCTGTAATACCTATACTTGAATCATAGGCCTTACACTCAACAACATAACGTATACACTCCATACCAAGATGTTCCTCGTAATAAACATCTACATTTTTCCCAATAATCGGTACCTCTGTATCATAGTTATGCTTATGCGCAGCTTGAATTAAGGCTCTCACTTCATCCCTTAGAATATTCCCTTTTTCAGTGTTTGAAATTCCCATCAAAAAACCTTTACATACGTTTTTATAAGACTCGTTTATTTTAATTAGAAATCAGGCTTGACTTTTGTTATACGGCTATCCAACATAAAACACAAGTTTCGGACCATAAAAAAGCCCGCAAACGCGGGCTTCTTTAAAACTTCCTAATACAGCATTTACTTATACTTCCTTGTAGATCTCAGAACCTTGTTGTTTAAATTCCTCCGCCTTCTTCTTCATCCCCTCCGTCAACGCCACTTCGACTTCCATCCCTTGTGTTGCCGCGTAGTCGCGCACATCTTGCGTAATCTTCATTGAACAGAAGTTCGGCCCACACATACTGCAAAAGTGTGCGACTTTATGTGCTTCTTTCGGCATTGTTTCATCATGAAATTCTCTTGCCCTTTCCGGATCCAGGCTAAGATTGAACTGGTCTTCCCAGCGGAATTCAAAACGCGCTTTGGACAAGGCGTTGTCGCGTACTTGCGCACCGGGGAAGCCTTTGGCCACGTCGGATGCATGCGCGGCAATTTTGTAGGCGATGATGCCATCGCGTACGTCTTGCTTGTTTGGCAGGCCTAAATGTTCTTTGGGGGTGACGTAACATAACATCGCCGTGCCATACCAACCGATGTTGGCGGCGCCGATGGCACTGGTGATGTGATCGTAGGCCGGGGCGATGTCGGTAACGAGTGGGCCGAGGGTATAAAATGGCGCTTCGAAACAGTCTTGCAGTTCTTTTTCGACGTTTTCCTTGATCATGTGTAATGGTACATGGCCGGGACCTTCGATCATAACTTGTACGTCGTGTTCCCACGCTTTCTTTGTTAATTCGCCGAGGGTTTCCAGCTCGCCAAATTGTGCGGCGTCATTGGCATCGGCCAGGCAACCGGGGCGCAGGCCGTCACCTAAACTGAAGCTCACGTCATAGGCTTTCATGATTTCGCAAATGTCGTCGAAGTGGGTGTAAAGAAAGTTTTCTTCATGATGTGCCAGACACCACTTCGCCATGATGGAACCGCCACGGCTGACAATGCCGGTAACGCGGTTGGCGGTGAGCGGCACGTAACGTAATAACACGCCGGCGTGAATCGTAAAGTAGTCCACGCCTTGCTCGGCCTGTTCGATTAAGGTGTCGCGGAACATTTCCCAGGTGAGGTCCTCAGACTTGCCGTTTACTTTTTCCAGCGCCTGATAGATGGGCACAGTGCCGATGGGCATGGGCGAGTTACGTAAAATCCACTCGCGGGTTTCGTGGATGTTTTTGCCGGTGGACAGATCCATCAGTGTGTCGCCACCCCACCGTGCGGACCAGACCATTTTTTCCACTTCTTCTTCGATGGATGAGCTGATCGCGGAGTTGCCGATGTTGGTGTTGATTTTGACGCGGAAGTTACGGCCGATGATCATGGGCTCGAGTTCCGGGTGGTTGATGTTGGCCGGGATAATGGCACGGCCGGCGGCAACTTCACTTCTTACAAATTCCGCTGTTATCTCATCAGGAATGTTCGCCCCAAAACTTTCACCTGGATGTTGGCGCAGCAGTTTTTCATACGCGGGATTTTCACGCATGGCTTGCAGATTATTGTTTTCACGGATGGCGATGAATTCCATCTCGGGGGTGATGATGCCCTGCCGGGCGTAATGCATCTGGCTCACATTGCTGCCTGCTTTGGCTTTTAGGGGTGCGTGGATATGCTCGAAACGCAGGTGCGAAAGTGAGGGGTCACTCTGGCGCGCGGCACCGTATTCACTGGTCGGGCCGGCTAATTGTTCGGTATCACCACGTTCCTTGATCCAGCCTTCGCGCAGTGGCTGCAGGCCCTTGAGCAGGTCGATTTGCGCGGTTGGGTCGGTATAGGGGCCGGAGGTGTCGTATATATAAAGAGTGGGGTTCAGCTCTTTATCATCTGTAGTATGAGACTGAATATATGTGGGGGCCTGACTCACGGCGCGCATGGGAACACGGATATCAGGCCGGCTGCCTTCGACATAGACCTTTTTCGAGCCGCTAAACGGCTGGGTCACATCGGTGGATAACTGGGCTGTTTTCTTTAAAAATGCTGCTTTTAATTGATCAGGGATTGCGCTCATATCTTGTCCTCGCTTGCCTGTGTGTCAGGCGGGTGAATTCTGCTGGACGACGCGCCCCTTTTATCAAGGGTTGGGGGGATGTTGCTATTCGCCTTGCCTACGCCGGCATTATCCGGATCAGGTCGGGTATATCTCAGCGCCATTAATACAAACGGGCACCCCCGGCGGGTCGAATGACCAAGTTAAATGATAGCCAATCGTAATGCAAGCGCGTTTTTGGTGAATATTCATGCAGCCTGGCTGGCGGCTAAATAAAACAATTGAGATATCATATACTGTAAATCTGGCCATTCATTATAACAATTTGGGCGCAAGCCATTAATCGTACCTTAGCATGCAGACTGTCGACATTTTACTGGCAACATATAACGGCGCCGCTTACCTTGAAGTACAACTTGACTCCATACTGAGTCAGGAATTTCAGGACTGGCACATCTTTGTACGCGATGACGGTTCAACAGATGAAACCCCGGAGATCCTGAATCGTTATGTGACAAGACATAATGAAAAAATTACCTTGATACAGGATAAGCCGGGCAATCTTGGACCTGCCCGGAATTTTTCTGCGCTGCTACAACACAGCAAATCAAACTACATCATGTTTTGTGATCAGGACGACTATTGGCACCCTGACAAAATTGGCAAAACGCTGGCGTTCATGCAAGCAACAGAAGCAGAATATAAAAATTGCCCTCTGCTGGTTCACTCTGACTTGCATGTTGTAGATCAAAACCTGCGACCAATTTTCGGTTCTTTCTGGCAATATCAGGGGCTGCAAGCAGACCGAAATAAACTCGCTGATTTGCTTGTGCAGAATAACGTCACCGGTTGTGCCATGATGATCAATGCTTTGCTACGTAGCAAAGTCTTGTCACTGCCCGGCGAGGCAATAATGCATGACTGGTGGTACGCACTCGTTGCGTCTGCCTTTGGTCAAGTCATACCGCTGCACGAAATACTTATTGATTATCGCCAACATGAAAAAAATGACACTGGCGCCAAACGCTATAATTATGGTTATATTCTAAGACATCTTTTAAACAGCTTTAGTCAACAGCGTATACTAAATTTTCATAAACAACTGAAAAAGACCCAACAACAGGCAGCTGCTTTCCTGAATTATTACGGGAAAGAGTTACCTGACGCCATGTATCTGCTGGTTGATACCTATTCAAGACTGGACGAACTTGGCTGGATCAAGCGACGCTGGTTTCTGATTCGCCATGGATTGTTAAAACACGGATTTTTCCGCTCAGTCGCCATGTTATGTTTTATTTAAACAGCTTGTCTGTCTCCCAACTATTCTTTTAGCGACATGAGCAATTTTTCTGCGGGAGCATAGTCAGGATTATCTTGCCTGATTTTTTCAAGTAACTCTTTTGCCTGGTTTAATTGTCCTGATTTTATGTATGTTTTTGCCAGTCCCATTTTGGCAACCGGGCGATGAGGTAAAATATAAACTGCCCGTTTAAAATCCTGTTCTGCCAGATCGAAATAGCCATTATTCAGATAAATATATCCTCGATATATCAAGGCTTGAGTATTGGTATCATCCCACATCAATTCTTCATTCAGGGTTTTAAAAATATCTTGCGGATTTTTATTACAGCTAACGTGTATATTCACCCGCTCAATGTGAGTCGGCGGATAATAATTTCCGACTTCAACAGCACGATTAATATTTTTCAATGCGCCATTACAATTGTTTGCGTTCCACTCAAGGATTGCCTGGCGATGGTAATAGTTACTCTGCAGGTGCTGCCAATGAAAAAGTGGCGCGAAAATTACGTACAGTCCGATAATAATTAACGCAACAGAAATATGAGGAAAACGAAATCTGACAGGCTCGCTGTTTTTACGTAAATATAATCCTGCAATTAATCCCATCGTCACCCAAAACTGTATTGCGGAAGAGGGCTTATGTAGTGGAAAATCAATCATGGAATGTATGACGCAGGCTAAAAAGCCACTTAACAACCCGACAACCAGTAGTTTTTCTTCGCTTGATTGCAATTTCAGCAGCAGTTTAAAAGCCATAAACAAAGTAACCAGAACAATCATGATTGAAAGTAGCCCGCCTGGAATACCCAGTTCAACAAACGTCTGCAGTGGATCACTATGCAAACGATACAAATAAAGACGCTCATCAGAACGATCAATGATTTCCGGGTGATTCATATGCAAGCGGAAGGCTTTCCAAAATGCACCGTATCCTGCACCTGTAACCGGATGCTCTTTTATAATGTTTAATGAATTCTTGTAGAAAATGACGCGGTGTCGTGATGAATCATCAAGTGTCTGTCCCTGCTTTGCTGTACGTTCCCAATTCTTGTCAATATTGCCCGGGATAATAAAAATAGATGTAGCAATGAACAAGATAGTGATTATTTGCCACTTTCTTTGCCAGAGATGCCCGATCAGATTTTTGTTACTTTTTCGTTTCCATGCTATATAAAAAATAATAACCGTTAACCACACAACAAGTGTCAACCATGACCCGCGCGTATGACTCTCAAGTAAAAATCCTAAAATGATCGCGGCAGCACCACTCAGAACCCAACGCATGACACGACCGTTACTGATCAGTGCCGATATCAAAGCGATCGGGAATATCTGATCCAGATATAATGCCGCATGATTCTTGTATGCGAAAGTTGACATCATATTAAATTCAAGCGGTCGATATTCCAGTGGATTAATACCATAATTCTGTAGCAAACCAACTATTGCCGCATAGCTGGCACCTGCAACAGAGACTGATATAAATAACTTGCAGGTAGTAAAATCTGCATATTGACTGGATATGAAAAATAAAATAACCAGCCCCCATAATGGAATCAGTTCAAAGGCAAGGTTCCCGTAATCCACAGTCCACGCAATCGAAAACATGGCCCAGAACAGAAACAACAAAACAAGGATATGGATTTTACCTGCATAAAAATAATAATCGTTGCTTTTAATTTTTGAATAAAAAAAACCTGCGCTGCTCAGGATGGCAACAAGACTTAACAGGGCACTTCGCGGTGCGTGTGATGGATTGTGCAGAATATGAATATATAAAACAGGAGACAGAAGCAACAATAAGGCAATCAATACAACACCGGGCCTGGTTATTATTTCAGACATCTGGTTTTTCATTGTCAAACCCGAATAAAATCGACTTCAGTAAAAAACATGAAAATACACATTTTACTTTTTATGTACCTAGTATGCATTTTTATCACGAATAACAAGCGGTATCGTCATTAAAATAATTCTTATATCCAGCCATAAAGACCAGTTTTCAATGTAATAAAGGTCCAGCTCTATTCTGTCCTTTAAATTCGTATTACCACGAAACCCGTTGACCTGCGCCCAACCGGTAATACCTGCTTTTACTATATGTTTTTTCATATAATAAGGTATATCTTCCTTGAATTGCTCAACAAATACAGGTCTTTCCGGCCTTGGTCCGACCACCGACATGTCACCTTTTAATACGTTGAAGAACTGTGGCAGTTCATCAATACTTGTTCTTCGTAAAAGTCCGCCAAGCCAGGTTGCTCTCTTGTCATCAGAAGTTGACCATACGGCGCCGGTATTTTTTTCCGCATCAATTGGCATGCTTCTGAATTTCATCATTTTGAATATACGTCCGTTCCAGCTAACCCTTTCCTGATAATAAAATACCGGCCCGAAAGAAGTTAATTTGATAGCCACTGCCACTATAATCATCAGTGGCATAACTAACAACAATACGAATATTGCGATACACTTGTCTTCACACCATTTAAGAAACACATTTGGTCCGGAAATAGGCGACTCACATAAATTTAATACCGGCACACCGGCTATTTCAGAAATAGAATGATTTAATAATCGCAAATTGAATATATCCGGAACCATTCGGATGGTAACGGTACTATGACGTAGCTGATAAAGAATGTTTTTTATTTTTTCTTCTGCTTTTAATGGTAATGTAATCCATAGCTCGTCAGGCTGCTGATCATTCATGATTTCTGCAAGTTTCGAAACTTCGCCAAGCATGGTCAAATTACTTTCGTTAGTCGTTATCTTGTCACTAATTAACCCGATAATATGAATCCCAACCCACGCAGATTGCATTAAGTTTTTTGCAACCTCTGATGCCAATACCTCATCACCAATAATAATGATTCTGATATTATTCCAGCCACTTTTTCTTGCCTTTCCAAGCAGGAATAAAATAGCAAACCTGACCAATATCAATAATAGAGCAGAATATGACGCCCACATAACAAACCATAGGCGTGAATAATATTCACCTGTCTTTGACAAAAATGCTGTTAGTGCCAATGTAATAACTACCATAAACCATGCAAAAACAACCTGTCGAAATATTAATGTTTTGGCCGAATAGTGGCTTTCATTATAGACACCGAGTAACGGAAAAATAATGACTGCGTACAAGCAACCTAAAGCAATTGCCATCATGTATAAATTAAGGTCAACTTCAACTGGCCAATCGCGTATAAACCAGGCGAACAAACCCATAGAGATAATAACCAGCACATCAATAAGTTGAATCAGAAATCGAACGAAATAAAATTTCTGTTTAATCAGGCGTGTCTTCAGCATGGTTTTCTCACTTACGCATCCAATATTTCTTGTTCATACTTAAATGTAATTTTAGTACCAAAGGTATAAACCGGTGATATTTCCCAAGTTTATAACCAACATACTTTAGACCCGTGCGTAACAGGGCAGAAATAATCATTGCGGGCTGTTTTTTCCACAAATAGTTCAATTCTGAACGTAAAAATTTTATACCTTCACCTTCCGGTTTGGAGAAAGTACTCAGTAACCAGTTTTGTTCTGAATGGAATACCCCAATATCGAAATAACGTTGAAACTCGGTTAAGAAATTATAATCATGCGAGTGGTAAACTCTTGCTTCTGCACAATAGGCCACATCCCAGTCATTTAATATCAGTTTTGCTGCAACATAGGTGTCTTCTCCAAATATCGACCTGTCCGGAAAACTGCCGACATCTTGCAGGACACTGCGTCGGTATGCAGCACAGGAATTGGAAATAAAAATAGTTTTGAACCCAAGCGTTTTCAATTGTGATCTCGACTTGATGATGGATTTTTCCGGGTAATTATAATACCGCGCATGTTCACCAATCACTCCTGCATTTAAATGCGGTAATTGACGCCCATAGGCAGCAGCTATCTTCGGGTTATTAAAACATTCCATTAATCTGGAAATACTGTTTTCATCTTCAAGAATTGCATCTTGCGTTAAAAACAACACGACTTCTGAAGGCATGGCAAGCGATAACGCCAGCTTGCGTGTACCCGCGTGGTCAAAATCAGCGGCTTCTATTTTGTGTATTGTAAAGCCATTTTTTTCTGCCAAGGTAACAGTATTGTCTACAGAACCGGAATCAATAATAAAAATTTGCTGTATTTCATAGTTTTGTTTCTTTAATGCCGAGACAAAGTTCTGCCAGTTATCTCCTGCATTACAGGTTGGAATGATAACCGTTAAACTTGTATGCTGATATTTTTTCACGTTATTTATACATTGCAAGGGCAGATTAACAGGTAACTTGGGTTATTAGTATATTATTGCTCTTGAGACATATTGCTATGCACGACTGACATAATTCTTCAAAAGCACCTGGATAAGCTTGCGGCCTTCTGATGACACCAAAGTGTTAAATACTATATTAATTACACCAACAGCAAATAATAACGAAAAAATGGCAATTCTGGACATGTCGTAGAAATTAATATCGACTTTCTTGATTAATAAAATATAGACTAATGTCACAACAAATACAGGAAAAAAATCCTTGCTTAACCATTTAAAATGCAGACCAGGCAAAAATTTATAGTGAATAACCGGCACCCAAAACAGAAATGTAACCAGTTGCAAAACAAACCATACAATGGCTACGCCCAGCGCGCCATATTCCAACGCCGCAAAAACAATTAAAGGCACCTGAATCAACACTGAAACTGAAGTATAGATAGTATGCAGTTTAAGTTGTCCATAGGCATATTGTAAAAAATACTGAAACGTCGTTATGGCCAATATACCGTTACCCAATGCAATCCACTTTAACACCTCTGGCACCCAGCCTGGTATTTCTGTGTTGCCGGTCAAAACATATAAGAGTTCTTTCGCAAATACCGCAATAACCATGGTTAGTGGTAATAATATAATTAACATGAATTGAGTTGCTTTACGATATAACGCTATCATCGCGTCCGGCTGTTGCTTCGAAACAAGGTATGTCAACCTTGGCAATATCGCCTGACTAATTGGTTCAATAAATTGCCTTATTCCTGTAGAGATAATCACAGCCAGAGAAAAATAGCCAAACTGGCTCAATGTAAGTATTTTTGACAATATTAATTTGTCCATCTGTGTTAACAATACCCAGATTATTACGGAATAGCTGATGGCGCTGGCTAACGGTAAAATCTTTTTTACTTCATGCCGGTAAAATTTAAACGAAATTTTTTCAATATCCTTAAAAAACCTATGTCCTCGTGAATAAAATACAAGAAACTCGGCAATGGCTACGGCAAGCTGATATTCGAAGAAGTGTACGATACTGTTTGTTACATAAATAAGTAGCAGCAAGGCACCGGTAAACTTTACAGTAGAAATAATAACAGACATGGAATTTAACCAGATCTGTCTTTCCATGCCCTGTATCTCACTTCTGTACAATAAAGTGAACAGGCGTAATGAAAATATAAGACTCATCAGCGTCAGACACTTCATTACTGTTTCAGGTTTAAGACTCTCAACATTGAACCAATTATTGGTTAGCCACTCTGATGCCAGATAAACTGCCAGCACACCTGAAATTGAAATCAGTACAAGTAGTACTTCAAAACTTCTCAATAATTTAAACAAGCCAACAAAATCATTGCCTTCTGCACGCGCCCTGGATGTTTGACGTAACAGGACATGTGACATTCCCAAGTCTGCCAATGGCATAAAAGCTTGTATAACTATAAAAAAACCTACCAGACCAAATGCTTCCGGCTTTAAATACTGCAGGTATAATGGCATAACAAATATGCCAAGCAATGACACATACAGCAAACCGACATAATTTGCTATGGTGTTTAATTTTAATGATACGTTCACTTTTATTACATTTATCTACTGGAATAATAATATTATTTTTACAATCTGAATTTCTTCAGCAATTTTTATTTTTGCAAGCTTATATATTTTTTTCTGGCGTAAGCTTTCGCAAACAAGCCAAGTCTATTCATTATACACATATAGATCGTGGTTATTTCCCCATGCGGGCATCAATATAATGATAAGAACAAAATAGCAGATTATTGCGAGGGAAATTTATTAATTGTCATGGGGAAGAACCCCAGTTTATGAGCATCTATAAGAAGTTTTCAATGGACAAAAAATCATCAAATACTCGTGCATGTAATGCCAGTTATTAAAAATGGACGAAGCTTAAAACCGGTAATTTGCGCGAACTAATTAACGCGTGAAGTTAGTGCTTGCATCATTCGACGCGCCCCTTATATCAAGGGTTGGGGGATGTTGCTATTCGCCTTGCCTACGCCGGCATTATCCGGATCAGGTCGGGTATATCTCAGCGCCATTAAAACAAACGGGCACCCCCGGCGGTCGAATGACCAAGTTAAATCATCAGCTTAATCTTTGCAAGCACCTTGCACAGGATACTGTGGCAGCCCGCGCAAAATTCAGCAACAAATCAAAGCTTGACCCTGGCTCAGGTACTGCGTTATAAGACGGCTATGCGCCGCCTTTTTCTATCCTTTATCGCCCTTTTGTTCCTGCTCAGTCAGTTGGGACTGGTCGCGCACGCCTACGAAGCGCATGACGATGGCCAGATTTGTGAACTCTGCCTGGCCAGCCATCAACAAGATCAGGCGCTGCATACCGCAGCAACGAAACTCTCATTCGATGCCGCTTTTACCCTGGACTCCATAACTCACTATACCCATTATTCCTCAGCAAACATTCGTTACTACGCTTCGCGCGCCCCGCCTTTTCTGCTCTAAACACTCATCATAAGTATTTTTATATTTCTGCCACACCTTTTGTGTGCGCATGTGTATTGGAGACAGCATTATGTTTTTAAAATCTGGATTTTTATTTGGTCTGGCTTGTATCGTAGCCAGTCTCGTAGCCAGCCAGGCGGTTCATGCCGCACAAGATAGTTCCTTTAATCCGGACATCAGTTTAATACTTGATGGCCGCTATGGCAGTTATTCGAACACCAGTGACTATAGCTTGCCCGGCTTCATGCTGGGTGGCGAAGCGAGTCGCGGCGAAAAAGGATTTCACCTCGGTCACAATGAACTCACGATGAGCGCCAACATCGACGATATGTTTTATGGCAAGTTCACTTTAGCGATTGTTGACGAAAACAATAATACCGAAACTGAACTGGAAGAAGCGTTTATTGAAACGTTAGGTTTAGGCCACGGCCTGACAATCAAAGCCGGTCGGTTCTTTTCGGATATCGGTTACCTGAATAATAAACACGGTCATGCCTGGGATTTTGTTGACGCCCCGCTGGTGTATCGCGCGCTGTTTGGTAATCAGATTATTGATGATGGCCTACAAACCAGTTGGGTAGCGCCCACTGATGTGTATTTAAAATTCGGTATGGAAGTTACCCGCGGTGCGCGCTATCCCGCTGGCGGTGCTAACGACAGCGGTCTGGGGGCAGAAGCGTATTTTATTAAACTCGGCGGCGATGTGGGGGTGAGCCATAGCTGGCAACTGGGTTTATCGCATTGGCAGGCCGATGTGTCGGGGCGTCAGGGCGGGGTGCATGCCCATGGCACAACAACCCTAACGGAGATCCCAACCTTTTACGGCACGAGCAAAGTCAGTGGTATTGATTTTGTCTGGAAGTGGGCACCGCAAGGTAACGCGCGCGATACCAATTTAAAAATTCAGGCTGAATACTTTCAACGTAAAGAAGACGGCCGCGTTGACATGGTGGGCAGCAGCCCATTTGAAACAACAACCTATAACGGCAAACAACGCGGCTGGTATGTGCAAAGCATTTACCAGTTCATGACGCGCTGGCGCGTTGGCCTGCGTTACGACGAGCTGGATGCAAGTAATAGCGGTTCGGATAGCGGCGTCCTCACCGAAGCGAGCTTAATCACGGCCGGGCACACGCCGCGTCGTAGCACGGTGATGCTGGATTACTCGCACAGTGAATTCAGTCGTATTCGGTTGCAAGTGGCACAGGATGATTCGTATAACGATGCGGATACCTTGTTGTTTTTGCAATATATCATGAGCCTCGGTTCACATGGTGCCCATACCTTTTAGCAGGACCTGATATGAAAAAAATATTCACACTGTTTTTGTTTACTTGCCTGATGCTGCCTGTATCGCAGACCTGGGCAGCACTTAATGTGTTTGCCTGTGAGCCGGAATGGAAAGCCCTGGTTGATGCGCTTGGTAAAGAACGCGTAAACAGCTTTTCCGCCACCACCGCTTTTCAAGATCCACATCATATTGAAGCGCGACCCAGTTTAATCGCCAAAGTGCGCCGTGCTGATTTGGTTATATGTAGTGGAGCAGAACTGGAAACCGGCTGGCTGCCCTTATTATTGCGCCAGGCCGGTAATGCCAAGGTGTTACCCGGCAAAACAGGTTACTTTGAAGCCGCCACCTTCGTCGCACGATTAGAGGTACGGGCTGATGTTGACAGAAGTATGGGCGACGTGCATGCCAGTGGTAACCCGCATGTGCACCTTGACCCACGTCGCATTGCTAAAATCGCGCTTGCCTTGTCGATGCGTCTGGCTGAACTCGACCCGCAAGGGAAAGCTACCTACCAAAACTATTTCAATGATTTCGCACCACGTTGGCGCAATGCCATACAAAAATGGCAACAACAAGCGCAACCCCTTAGGGGCATCAGTGTTATTACACACCACAAGGACTGGATTTATTTATTTGACTGGCTGGGGATCAAACTACAGGGCACGCTGGAACCCAAACCCGGATTACCGACCAGCGCCGGACATTTGCTTAAGTTAAAAAAACTTAGCCAAAGCACACCGATAAAAATGATAATCTATAGCGCTTATCAAAACCCGCGTGCCGCACAACGGCTTGCACAAATGACTTCGTTGCCCGTTGTTGAGCTGCCCTACACGGTAGGTGGTGCAGAACAAGCAAAGGATCTGTTTGGTTTATTTGATATCACTATTCAACGCTTAATAAACGCGACGGAGTCTGCAAAGTGAACTGGGCGGCAATTGATATAAGTATCCTGGGCCCAGCACTCGTTGCTGGCCTGTTAATTACCTTAACGCATGTTCCGCTTGGGCAACGTGTCTTGCAACGCAATATTATTTTTTTAGATTTGGCCGTCGCACAGTTTGCTGGCCTGGGCATTATTATTGCGCACACGTTTCATTGGCAACCCGAGACAGTAACAAGTGGTTGGCAGGTACAACTGATTGCCGTCACTGCGGCCATGCTCGGGGTGTTAATTTTACACGCAGCCGAAAAACACTGGCCCGACATACAGGAAGCGCTGATTGGCAGTATGTTTGTGCTTGCATCCAGTGGCAGTATTTTATTACTGGCAAGTAACCCACACGGTGGTGAGCAATTAAAAGAATTACTCGTCGGACAAATACTCTGGGTGAGTTATTCGCAACTGATTCCTGTCGCTGTAGTCACTGCATTTATTTTGACGATATGGTTTGGGCTAAAAAAACAATCGCCATTAGTCTTTTACATTTTATTTGCGCTTGCGATTACGGCCTCGGTGCAATTGGTTGGCATTTATCTGGTGTTCGCAACATTAATATTACCTGCACTTGCTATCCGTAAGGCAATAAAACATCCTTTTGCATTGGGTTACAGTATAAGTATCATCGGCTACCTGTGCGGTTTATCGATTGCTGCACTACTCGATTTACCGGCAGGGGCCACGATAGTGTTTACCCTTGCCATCGTGGCCTGGCTTGCGAACAGAATCTTCGTCGCTAACACGGCTCAATAGCGTACACTTCGACTTAATCCCGGTTCGCCAATCGATATAACACCGGTAACACTAACAAAGTTAACAACGTGGAAGAAATAATGCCGCCAATCACTACCGTGGCTAACGGTCGTTGCACTTCGGCACCGGTACCAACATTTAATGCCATGGGCACAAAACCCAGGCTGGCAACCAGGGCGGTCATTAATACCGGGCGCAAGCGGGTGATGGCACCTTCGTAGATTGCCTGTTCAACAGCCTTACCTTTTTCACGCAGGTCGCGAATAAACGATAGCATCACCACGCCATTTAATACGGCTACACCGGATAAGGCGATAAACCCGACTGCGGCCGAAATGGACAAGGGTAAATCGCGCAAAGCCAGTGCCGCAATGCCACCAGTGAGCGCCAACGGTACGCCCGTGAAAACCAGGGCGGCATCTTTGGCAGAATTAAACGCCATGAACAACAAGCCAAAAATAATGATTAATGTCAGCGGTACCACAATTGAAAACCGTTTCGTCGCCGAGATAAGTTGTTCGAAGGTACCGCCGTAATCAAGCCAGTAACCGGCGGGTAAACTCACATTGTTTTTCACTGCTTGTTGCACCTCGCGAACAAAGCCACCGAGATCGCGGCCACGTACGTTGGCCGTCACAAATACGCGGCGCTTGCCGTTTTCACGACTGATCTGGTTTGGCCCCACGGTAAACGCAATAGCGGCGACTTCATTTAAGGGAATGGTTTCGGCTGGTTGATGCGCAACACCCAACATATCGGCATCGCCCCGCACTTCACCACTGTTAGTCGCCGGTAAGCGAATGGGCAAACGTTTCAGTGCGTCGATATCGGTGCGGATGTTTTCCGGTAAACGCACGACCAAATCAAAACGTTGATCACCTTCAAAAATTTGCCCAACGGATTCACCGCCTACTGCCACGCGTAACACGTCCTGCACGCTGGCAATATCCAGTCCATAATAACGCAGCCGTTCGCGATCAGGTTGCACCGTTAACATCGGCAAGCCGGTAGTTTGTTCGGTACGTACATCGGCGGCACCGGCAACATTCGCAATAACTTTTTCAATTTTTTCTGCCAGTGTTACCAGTGTGTCGAGATCATCGCCATACACTTTCACCGCCAGATCAGATCGCACGCCGGCAATGAGTTCGTTAAACCGCATTTGAATGGGTTGTGTGAATTCATAACGGTTACCCGGTATTGCCATGGCCGCGGTTTCCATTTCTTTTACCAGATCCGATTTCAATTTTTTCGGGTTCGGCCAGTCTTTGCGGGGTTTCATAATCACAAACGTATCCGCAACACTGGGTGGCATGGGATCAGTAGCAACTTCGGCCGTACCCAATTTGGTAAACACATGCGCCACTTCGGGAAACTGGCGCAGCCGTGCTTCCAGCAGAGCTTGCATTTCCACCGCCTGGGTCAGGCTGGTACCCGGAATACGTAATGCATGCAAGGCTATATCACCTTCATCAAGGCTTGGAACAAATTCCGTACCCAGGCGCGTTGCCTGCACAGCGGATAAAACAACCAGACCAATTGCCGCACTAACAACAGGCCACCGGTATTGCATGACAAACTTTAATGCCGGTGTATAAATGTCGATCGCCCATTGCATTAAGCGATTTTCCTTTTCACTCACCGGGCCTCGTACGAACAAGGCAATCGCCGCCGGTACTGCCGTGATAGATAGTACCAGCGCGCTGAATAACGCCATTACCACCGTCAAGGCCATAGGATGAAACATTTTACCTTCCACGCCGCTTAATGCAAAAATGGGTATGTATACAATAAGAATAATCATGACACCGAATACACTGGGACGAATTACTTCTACCGTTGCCTCGCGCACGATGCGTAGACGCTCTTTCAACTCCGGAAAACTGCCATGCATTTTTTGTTGCAGGGCGAGATGACGCAAACAGTTTTCAACTATGATCACTGCGCCATCCACAATCAAACCAAAATCCAGTGCGCCGAGGCTCATCAGATTACCAGATACACGCGACTCCACCATGCCGGTAATAGTCATTAACATGGCCAGCGGAATGACTGCTGCCGTTATTAATGCCGCACGCCAATTACCGAGTAATAATAATAAAATCACAATAACCAGTAACGCGCCTTCAAGCAGATTTTTTTCTACAGTGGCGATGGTTTTGTCAACCAGTGAAGTTCGATCATACAACGGGTTAAGCTCAACACCGGCTGGTAGTGACGGTTTGATGTCTTCGAGTTTTTTCGCTGCGGCACGTGAAACCTCACGGCTGTTTTCTCCAATCAACATGAAAACGGTACCCAGAACCACTTCCTGACCATTTTGTGTGGCTGCACCATTACGAAGCTCACTGCCGAGTTTGATGTCGGCTACATCCTGTATCGTAACGGGTACACCATTACGCTTTTTTATTGTGATACTTTGTATATCTTGTAGCGTCGTAATCTGGCCGGGTGAGCGAATCAGGTATTGTGCGCCGAAGCGTTCAATATAACCGGCACCAGTGTTCATATTATTTTTTACCAACGCCGACATCACATCCTGCAAGGTCAGATCGAATGCGATTAATTTGTCAGGATACGGCAATACATGAAACTGTTTGGTGTATCCACCAATGGTATTCACTTCAACAACTCCCGGCGTTTGCCGTAATTGCGGTCGCACAATCCAGTCCTGCACGGTACGCAAAGTCATGGGATCATGTTGCGCGTCTGCCTTGCTCGTCACGGTGTACATGAAGATTTCACCCAGCCCGGTTGCAATTGGTCCCATGCTTGGCTCGATACCGGCAGGCAAGCGATCTTTGACTTCGGATAACCGTTCGTTAACTAACTGCCGGGCAAGATAGATGTCGGTTCCGTCTTTAAATATCGCGGTGACTTGTGACAAACCATAACGTGAAATGGAACGGGTATAGTCCAGACTGGGTAAACCGGCCATGGCATTTTCGATGGCGAAAGTAATTCGTTGTTCAGCTTCGAGGGGTGAATAACCGGCGGCCTCGGTATTAATTTGTACCTGTACGTTGGTAATGTCCGGCACTGCATCGATAGCCAGGCGATTAAAGTTATAGACCCCCAGTACCGCAATGGCGAAGGCCACAATCAATACCAGCCACCGATGCGCCAACGATAAAGAAATAATTCGATTCAACATAATAGTATCCTTATGATCGTGACTTAATGATCATGACTGGCGCCGGACTTTTCGATGTCGGCTTTAATGAGGTAACTGTTTTCGGTAACATAGTTTGTCCCCGCGTCGATTCCGCTCAAGACTTCAACCCACTCGTTATTGCGTCTTCCCAATTCCAACATTCTTACTTCATAGGTGTCACCAAATTTTGCATACACCACCTGAAAATCACGAAACGTCTGAATGGCTGACTGGCGTACCGCCAGCGGCACTGCATGTTCAGCGACGCTGACGTGGCCACGGATAAATTGACCGGGACGTAATGCACCATTCGAATTATCGAGTTGTATTCGTGCGCGCACACTTTGGCTGGCATGTGCGGCAAGGGGCGAGATCCAGTTTATTTTGCCCTGCTGTTGTTGTTGGCCATCGAGTGTTTCTATTACAACCTGTTGACCAGTTTTAATTATGCCAAGGTCACGGTTGAACACATCCAGTTCTACCCAGACCCGGGAAAGATCCGCAATTATAAATAACGCCGCATCACCGGTGGATTCACCCACCTGAATATCACGCTGTACGATGACACCACTGATCGGTGCCTTGACACTATAGGTTTGTAAACTTTCATTACTTTGCACCGTTGCCAGTACGTCACCTGCCTTAACCTGCTCGCCCAGTTCACGCCGAACCGTTTTCACCATACCGGTGTACCGTGCACGCACATGCGATAACAGATTCGGGTTGGTATGCACTTGTCCCGACAGGCTACGGATTTCCTGTAGTTTTACAGGCCCGACTATTTCGGTTTTAATATTCATCATATCCGCCATGGCATCCGGGATTTGTGTGCGACCTTCAAAATTATCGTAACGCCAGTGGTAATCTTTGCCTGCATAACTTGCCTGTACCTCGACAGCAAAGGAATGCGGCTCGACAATGACCTTGTCGCCTTTCAGGTACGCTTGTTGCGGGACAAAATTAATATCATCTGTCTTGTTACCGGTACGGTGTAATTTTATATTCAGGACTACATTGTTCGGGTCAATTGGGCGCTGTTGGTGATAGGCATAAATATGAAACTCGGGTGGTACGCCGGATTCAAAAATACTTATTTCCAAAGCAAAATCGTCCTTTGTTAACAGACGCCCACCTTGCGGGCCTTTGGGCACATCGGGTTTGGCTTCATCATGACCGTGTCCGTGATCCGCATCGCCATGCGCATGCTCATTGTCTGCGATAAGTAACCATGCGCTGAGCACGATGGTGACAATAATAATGGCGAGTATACTTATTTGATTGCGATTCATTGTGTTACTCCTGCTGCAGGTTCGGGCTGTGACGAGGGCAGTGAAAGCACCCCGGTACCCGTCAAGCGATCGATTTCTATTTTATAGCGATGATAGTTCGCCGCGGTCATCACCAACTCCAGTCGTGCGTTTAATAATTCCTGTTGTGCATCGGTAAGTTCAAGTAAGGAGTATCGCCCCGCTCGATAACCTTTGTCATAATCTCGCAGTGCACTCGTTGCTTGTGGGATGATGCGCTGCTCAAGAATGCGCGTTGCTGTATAGGCATGTTGCATTTCCTGGTAAATTTCAAACAAGCTGGCATACAGCGCAAGCTTTTGTTGCTCGTGCTCATAGGTACTTTTAGATATATGAAACTGTTGTGCATCGATTGACGGTGCCGCACGCGAACCCTGGCCAAGGGGAATACTGGCAGAAAAGACCAGAGCGTTATCATCTGTTTCGTTAAAATGCCGCACCCCCGCATTTAATTCCAGATTCACACTTTGCTTTGCACGCGCCAGATTAAGCCTGGCTTCTGCGAGTCGTTGTGCAGTGACAAATCGAATCAAGTCCGGATTACGTTCAAGCTGTTGTTGCAGTTGTGAGAACTCAGCAACCTTCACCAACGTAAACAGTTCTGCTGTTGCAGTCGTAAAATGCGGCTGGGTCTCCCCCCACATGCTTGCTAACTTAATGCGTGAAGTCATCAGCTCATGTTCGGCATGCTCGTTCTCAATTTCTGCGCGCGCCACGGCTATCGCAACACGTCTGCGTTCTGCTACCGGGCTACGTCCGGCGTTGACACGCTGCTTGACTGTTTCATGCATGCGATTGACCAGTTCGCTTTTGTCCTTTGCAATTTGTAGTCGGTGTTGGTCGACCACTACATGTATAAAGTTTTGTGCAGTACGCGCCAGTATATCCAGCCGTGTGGCGTCCTGTTCATTACGCAACAAAAAGGATTTTTGTTGCGCGACATCACCACGCAAGCCGGACTTGTTACCAAGTTCAAATATTTTTGACAAGCTTAATGTGGTTTCCAGGCTGTTGCTGCCTTTGTATTTTCCATCACCTGCAAAATTTTCAAACTCGATATTTGCCTTGTACGGTTTACTGAATTGCGCCTCACGAATTCGCGCCGCCATGGCCTGCGCAGCATAGTCATTGGCTTTTAATTGAGGATTTTGCTCCAGTACCTTGAGCAGTGCCTGATTCAGACTCAAAGTGTTCGTGGTATGACTGTCTTCTGCATAAATAGTCGTTACAGAAAACAACAATATTAAAATTATTCCGAATTGCACGATGTCGGTGCTCCTGATCATTCAATAAAGGCATGCGCGTGCGCATACAATTACACTAAATATCTAGTGTGTAAACATACTGCTGATTGAATTACGCAGGTGGCGATCGAAGCGGTGGACTGGTGTAATAATATTGCGGAACGGAATGAAATTGTCGTCGCCTGAATTTTTCAGTTTTCGGCAAGACCAACGTGATTAAAAACGCAAACGTAAACAACAAAGTCACTATAATAAAGTGCGAATTGTTTAATTGCTTTAATATACCGTCTGGTGCGGGGTTAAAAACTTTTGCCTCGGCATGATGTTCGACTGCATCTGCATCGGTCGATAAATGTAAATCGACAAAGTGTGAGTGCTGTAGATTTACCGCCTGTGCAGCGAAATCGATGGTATGAGTCGCATCGCTATGATTAAAGTGATGGAAATGAAAATGCAATGGTACAACTGACACCAGCAAAATCGCCAACACCAGCATTGCGCTGATGTGTTTTTTATATCCGGTTAGTTTTCGCCATTGCATCATATGCCAAGAAGTGTAGCAAACCTTTTCACAGCAGCCAATTGTATTTCAACAATAATATTCAATATAATTGTCATGGACTTGATTGCGGACTCGTTAGTACACCGTCGCGTATTGTTGTACGAGTTAAATCACCTCCTTGGTACGAATACCCAATACAGTTGCATCACTAAGCGCTGGATTCATGCCGGGATTTTTAATCCAATGTATATCCGGTTGTACTGCCAGCCAGGGATTAATATGTATACGGTAGGTTAATTCGATAGTGGTTTCGCTGTCATCAACCGGGTTGCCGAGTGCGGCTTGCTGTTGTTTGTATTTATTGCCATTACTGGCTATTGCCACCCCGATGCCGAGTTGATCTTTATCACGGCTGGGTAGCACGCCCGTGTAGACCAGTCCGAAGCCCAAGTAATTGCTGATAAGGAAGAATTAATGAATACACCGGCGTGTTCAAGTACGTCGAATTCTGAATTCAGATCATACAAGCCCATGCGTGTCGATGCCTAGTCAGTCGCAAAACGTTGGTCGTACCACACCTCATAGACTTCCCAGGCATCAGGTGAATCGATGTTGCTCAAGGTCTGGTAATCACCGGCATGTTCGCTCGGACTACCACCATTGTTACCAAGTATATAGAGAAAGAATGCTCCGCCTTTTAGTCCGAGCAACTTTTCAGCGTCCAATGCTGCGGTAAGATCAACATTATCAAGATATTCACCCTTGCGATTCACACCGCCGGAGGTCACTTTAAAATAGTCCGCAGTGTATTCCAGCCCCAATTCAACCCCGGACGCAATGAGCTGTTCGCGCGCTCCATCCCAATTTCCTGTCAAAGTTTCACTTGCAGCGGCTGTACCGGCCAAACAGAGTAATGCTAGATACAAACAACTCGCAGCCAGGCTGCGTTGCAAACATGTAAAACGCATTTGGATACCTTCTGGTTGGTCATATTGATTTATCTGTTGTCTACCAAGCTGTCGGGCAGCTCGCCATGACACGTATTGTAAATGATAATCATTATTATTTAGAAGCTGCAATTTAATGACAGTATATAAAGTGTATTTATGCCCCGAGAGTTATTTTCAAGCCTATTCCATTCGAGCAGCGCTTGCGGCGCTTTCGTAAAGGCCGTAATCTTGAGCGCATAAAAAAGCGCAATAATAATCGTTACGGGGAAGAAACGCACTATGAGCACCATGAATTTCGAAATTGCACGCCACAACATGATTGAACAACAAATCCGGCCCTGGGATGTGCTTGACCAAACTGTGCTGGATTTAATGATGCAAATTCCGCGCGAAGAGTATGTGCCCGTTGCGTTCCGTAATATGGCGTTTACTGATATGAATATTCCGCTCGCGCACGAGCAGGAAATGATGTCGCCCAAGGTGGAAGCACGTATGTTGCAGGCCTTGTCGGTAAAACCGCATGAAAACATACTGGAAGTGGGTACTGGCAGCGGTTACATGACGGCGATTCTGTCTTCACTTGGCTTGCACGTTTACAGCGTGGACATTCACCAGGATTTGTCACAAGCCGCCAGCTTTAACCTGGCCAAACATGACATTTCCAATGTCACACTGGCAGTCGGCGATGCGGCACAGGGCTGGGATGCGCATGCACCTTATGATGTTATCGCGCTCACCGGCTCTACCCCGCTATTGCCCGAAACCTTTCAAAACAGCCTCAGCATTGGCGGACGTCTGTTTGCCATTGTGGGTGACGCACCCGCTATGCAGGCCATCCTGGTCACACGCACCGGACAGCACGATTTTCAGCAGGAGACGCTGTTTGAAACCGTGATCACACCGTTGATCAACGCACTACAGCCCGAACGTTTCATTTTCTGATTAATATTTGAGCTAAATAATGCGCCATTTCCGGCCCAAAGAACTGCAAGCCTATTTGCAGAGTGGTGACGACACCCCGCTGTTGCTCGATGTCCGTGAACAATGGGAATTCGACATTTGCCGTATTGCTGGCTCCAGATTGGTGCCAATGCGCGCGGTAGCGGAAATAGTAGAAGAGCTGGATCAGGATGCAGAAATTGTCGTAATCTGTCACCATGGCATTCGCAGCCGACACATCGCACGCTACCTGGAATCCGTCGGCTTTACTAATTTGATCAACCTCGAAGGCGGCGTGCAGGCATGGGCCGAAGAGGTAGATAGCAACATGGCAACGTACTAGCATATGAAACATTCGCAACGCATTAAAAAACATTTCACGCTCGCAGTGACGGCGTTTTCATTTTGTTTGTCGACAAACAGTTTTGCTGCTGACCTCGTCGATATTTATAAACTTGCCGAGCAATACGATCCTTCTTATTTATCAGCCTACGCGACCTATCAGGCAAACCAGGAAGTACAAAGCCAGAGTCGTGGCGCATGGTTACCCTCATTAACACTCAGCGGTGACTATACCGATCACGATCAGGAAGTCACTACCTCATCCGGAACGACCCCGTACAACTATAGCGATAAAGGTTATGCACTGACCTTGCGCCAACCACTTTTTAATGCGGGTAAATGGGCACAGCTGGATGTCGCCAGTGCACAGGTTCAGCAGGCAGAAGCCGTGTATACCGATGCCAAACAAGGTTTGATCCTGCGCGTCGCGGATCGTTATTTTAATATGTTGGCTGCACAGGATGACCTGACCTTTTCCACAGCGGAACGCAAGGCGATTAAAGAACAATTATTTTTAACCCAGCAACGTTTTAATGTCGGTCTGATTGCCATCACCGACGTGCATGAAGCACAGGCGCGCTATGATCAGGTTGAGGCGCAATACATTACGGCCACAAACAATGTTGATATCGAAAACGAACGTCTGCGTGAACTGACCGGAAAACTGCCCGGCGCACTGGCAACGTTGAAAGCGGATACACCTCTCATAAAACCGGAACCCGCCAACATAGACGAGTGGGTAAACTCGGCGCTCAAAAGCAATGCAAGTTTGATTGCCGCCGTCAATACACAGGAAGCGGCAAAGGCAGAAATCAGCAGGCAACAGGCCGGACATTACCCGAGTCTTGATCTGGTAGCACAACATTCCTATACCGATTCCGGCAGTTCATTTTTTACCGGGCGCGAAACCGAAGACAACAGTATTTCCTTGCAACTGACGATGTCGCTTTTTGAAGGTGGCGTTACCAACTCGCGTGCCCGACAAGCGCGTTACAATTACCAGGCAAGAGAACATGATCATGAACAGACCAGACGCGCGGTGGTGCGTGAAGCGCGCAGCGCCTACCTGAATGTTATTGCCCGCATCAGTCAGGTGAAAGCACTGGCACAGGCGCTGGTCTCCAGCGAAAAATCCCTGGAAGCGACCCAGGCCGGTTTTGAAGTCGGTACCCGAACCGCGGTGGATGTACTAAACGCGCAGCAGGAAATGTTTCGCGCCAAACGTAACTATGCCCGCGCACGTTATGATTACATTATCCAGACACTGACGCTGAAAAAAGCTGCCGGCACACTGGTCGCGGCTGACATTCAGAATATCAACGCCTGGTTACAGTAGAAACTGCTCGCAATGACCGATCAACAACTGGTATGTGATGGACTGAAATCCACACTGCTTGTTATCGACATACAACAACGTCTGGTGGATGCGATGTCGGACAAAATTGTCGCGGCGACCATTCAAAATACATCCCGGCTCGTTCAGGCGGCTAACATACTTTCCATTCCTGTTATTAACACCGAACAATATCCGCAAGGACTGGGTGCCACGGTTGCGCCACTGGCGGAACACATCCGTTCCACGGCGCTGTCTAAAACCTGTTTTTCCTGTTGTGGCGCAGAAAATTTTAACGCTGCATTAAATTACGATCGACCACAGGTGATCATTACCGGCATGGAAAGCCATGTGTGTGTGTTACAAACTGCTCTGCAACTGGTCAACACCCACCAGGTGTTTGTGGTTAACGATGCGGTCTGTGCACGTAACAAACATCATCACCACAACGCCATGACAAGATTGCAACAGGCAGGCGTGATTGTCACCAATCATGAGTCGGTATTGTTCGAATGGATGAGAGACGCCAGTCATCCGCACTTCAAGGCTATTTCGGCATTAATTAAATAATGAGTCAGACAACGGCATTTCCGATTAACGATTATCTTGCGCCCCGCTTCTGGTTTACCTGGATCTGGTTGGGCTTGCTACGTTTACTGGTATTGCTGCCCTATCCTGCGCTCATGTGGCTCGGTCGCCAGACCGGGATATTAAGTTACCGACTGATCAAACGCCGCCGACATATTGCACGGGTGAATGTTCAACTGTGTTTCCCGACACTGTCTGCGGATGATCAGGAGCGTCTGGTCAGGAACAGTTTTATCGCCGCCGGCAAGGCCATTTTTGAATCGGCATTTGCCTGGTGGGCAAGCGACAAGCGTTTTAAATTAATCTATAGCATTGAAGGGCTGGAAAACCTGCGTGCAGCTGAAGCATTGGGCAAAGGCGTATTATTACTTGGCGGTCATTACACCACACTGGAAATAAGCGGGCGTATTATCGCGCCGGACGTGCCAGGTCTGTATCCAACCTATCGTCCGGCACGCAACAAGTTATTTGAAGAAGTTATGGCACGTGCACGTACGCGTATTCATAACGGACTGATTCGCAGCGCCGACCTGCGCCGTATTATGAAAAAAATCAAACAGGGAAATGTAGTCTGGTATGCACCGGACCAGGACTTTGGTCGCAAGCGTTCTGTGTTTGCGCCGTTCATGGGGGTGGCCACCACAACACTCACCCTGACCGCGCATATCGCTGCCGCGACCGGTTGCCCGGTTGTGCCACTGTTTTCAGAACGCCTTGCCGATGACAGCGGCTGTCGTGTGCGTTTCGCACCGATGCTGACTAACTTTCCAACCGGGGATGATGTCGCAGACGCGACCACGGTGAATCAGGTTATCGAACAACAAATACGTCGCACACCTGACCAGTATCTTTGGCTACATCGTCGCTATAAAACACGCCCACATGGCGAACCGGATGTGTATTAATCGCTGCTTACGTTGCGCAGTCATTTATTAATCCAAATAATCACGTTACACTGACTGCATGTGGCCATATCAGATAATCCTCCTTGTGCTTGCACCGGTTGCTTTATTGCACAGCATCTGGCTGGCGATTCGCTTTCGCGAACCTGTCTATTTGTTACAAAAGTTTGCACTTGATCTGCCCGCTACAGCAAAAGATCCTGTCTGGATTCACGCAGCGTCTGTTGGCGAAGTCAACGCCTGTCAAAGTCTGCTGCAGTCATATTTGCAATCGAATCCGTCGCAGCGCTTTCTGGTCAGCACCAACACACTAACAGGGAAAAAACGCCTGCAACAATTATTTGGTTCGCAGGTATCACACTGCTATCTGCCGTTTGATTTGCTACCCTGCATCAACCATGCACTGAGGAAATTAAAACCGCGTTGTCTGTTGATTGTCGAAACGGAAATCTGGCCGAATCTTTTTACCCGTTGCCACAAAAATAAAATTCCATTGGCAATCATTAATGGCCGCATTTCTGTAAAAACGCTCTCCGCAAACAACTGTATTAAATCCGCCTATAAAATCGCACTGGCATCGGTCACAAAAATATTAACGCGTTCAACAACGGATAGTGAGCGTTTTATCACACTCGGCGCAAATAAAAACATCGTGTCTAAAATCGGTAATCTCAAGTACACCATTCAGTCACAGCACGATACCAAACCGTCGACATTGCAACTGCCCTTTATCCTCGTGGTATCGAGTCGTGATGAAGAAGAAGAACTCATCGTCAAGGCCTGGCAACAGGCGGCGACGCCCTTGATGCTGGCGATTGCACCGCGCCATCCACAACGTAAAGCTGAAATACTGCAGGCATTGGCGCAGTTTAATCTCACCATTGCCGTACGCTCACAAGATGCCAAGGTTGATACGGAAACGGATATCTATCTGATTGACACACTCGGCGAACTCAACAATTTCATCGCACAATGTGAATTTGTCATTATTGGTGGATCATTTGTTAACAAGGGCGGACAGAATTTGATCGAGGCGGCGCATGCCGGCAAGGCCATCATATTCGGCGCATCGATGTATAATTTTAGTGATGAAGCAGAAGATTTTTTACAACATCAGGCTGCCATCAAGGCGGATAACATCGATGCGCTGACCCGGACGATTACCGATCTGAGCCAGAATATTGCTAATCGTAATCTGATTGCGAATAACGGCAAGGCACTTGTCGAAACCTACCAGCATATTCTCGTTGATTATATCGATGCACTGGAACCGATTATAAATGCTCAGGATGTATAACCTTGTAACAACCAGCCCCAATGTGTGTCGTTAAAATTCAGTTTCGGTATGGTCGTCCTGATTTTTTCCAGTGAACGCTTCAGGCGTTCCAGGTTTTCATTTTGCCATCTGGCATTCACTGCGCGCAGTTCACCCTTGTCAAAATCAATAAGATAAAAACGTCCGCCTTCATCCAGCAAGATATTGTTTGCATTCAAATCGGCATGATAGACGCCTTTTTGGTGAAAACGTTTGATTAGCCCGCCAAGTGCGACCCAGTAACCCTGATTCAGATCATCCTGTTCAATAATTTGTGCAAAATTTCGTGCCTGTTTGATGCGGTGGGTAATGATATCTGCCTGGTAAAGTAATCCCTGACGTACCACGCGCGCTGCAACCGGTACGGGTACAGGTAACCGCATTGCGCTCAGCTTGTTGAGCAGATTAAACTCGCGCCAGGGTCGTGTATGCTTCAGGCCCAGATACAGGTATTGATCGTAAAGTACATTGGCGATTGCACCACCGCGATGGTAATGGCGTAATACCATTTCCTTATCCAGGTAATTGACAAAGAAAGTTGTGCCGCGGCCTTCGGCAAAACCGATGATGGCACTGCGGTTTGCCCATGTCTTGACATTAAAGGTGAGGTCTTCCGGTTGTTCAATCAGATCGGCGTCATACAAAACTGTCCCGCCGTTCACACGTGTTGATAATACATTCATTATATGTTGACCCTGCCAGGCAGAATCGTATTCCCCTGTCCCGTAAAATTTTCTATACCACCCGGAATATTGCCAGCAAGCTGTCTTCCCACAAACTTGATCATACATACTCATTCTAGTCGATTTGCAGATAAAGAAAAATGGCAAAAATAATTGAATTTCTACTGCACCAAAATTGCACGGAAAGTAAAACGAATTTCGACTGTCACTGTACAGATAAAACAAGATAAAAGCGAAATGAAGGTGAAAAGTGAATTTATCTGAATAGACCCGTTAATATCAGGCCATGCGCCATTTTTAATAGACGGCACTTGCAAACTGTACGTATAATCCTTGTACAACATTAATGACAATCCTGATAATTGGTATTTTCCTTATTGAATTATGTCACTCCCGTTTAACAAACCGCCTGAATCAATTTGTATATTGCGCCTGTCAGCAATCGGCGATATCAGTCATACCTTACCTGTTGTACGCACCTTGCAGAAAAACTGGCCGCAAACGCGTATAACATGGGTTATAGGCAAGACTGAACACGCGCTGGTTGCCGATATTCCGGATATCGAATTTATCGTCTTTGACAAAAAGCGCGGCGTAAAAGCCTATTCTGATTTTGCGCGCAGCCTGGCCGGACGACGCTTTGATGTTATGTTGCATATGCAAATGTCGCTGCGTGCCAGCATGCTCAGTCTGCTCATCAAGGCACCATACAAGATCGGATTTGACCGGCAGCGTGCCAAGGACTTGCAGTGGTTGTTCAGCAATTACAAGATTCCCTACCGTCCACGGCAACATGTCATTGACAGTTTTTTTGGCTTTAGTGAAGCCCTGGGTTTGGCGGAACATGTCATCGACTGGGATATACCGGTGCCGCAATCCGCAACGGACAAAGCCATGGCGCTTTTGCCGGATACGCAAACGAAAATACTCGTTATCAGTCCCTGTTCGAGCATGGCGTATCGCAACTGGACCGTCGCAGGCTATGCCGCTGTCGCCGATTATGCCGCAAATAAATATAACCTGCGTATCGTGCTAACCGGTGGTAACAGTGCTATCGAACAGCAATATGCAACAGATATCTCCAGACAAACGCGCATACCGGTAACAAACCTGGTCGGGCAAACCAACCTGAAGGAACTGCTTGCCGTATTAATGCGTGCCGCGTTGGTGATATCACCCGATGCCGGCCCTGCGCATCTGGCAACGGCTGTCGGCGTTCCGGTATTAGGCCTGTACGCAACAACCAATCCGGACCGGGCACGACCCTATCTGAGCAAGCAGTGGGAAGTCAGTCATTACGATGAAGCGGTACAGGAAAAATATGGCAAAACCGTTGCGGAAATGCCGTGGGGTACACGGGTACGTGATGCGGGAACCATGGAACGAATTCGTATCGAAGAGGTAACCCATAAACTCGACGAGTTTATGCAAACGCAATGAATGTGATTATTTCAGACAGGCAAGACAAGCGTTAAAAACCTCATCAACAGTGATCGCGGCAAGTCCTTGTTCCGGTTCTGGCATCGCCTCTGCACATAAAGCCGTATATTGTGTCGCCGGGATATAGGGGCCACAGTTATCCGGTGACTCCACAGCAAATAACGCCACCATTTTTGTACCGACCGCTCCGGCAATATGCATCGGTCCGGTATTCGGCGTAACCAATAACTGCATACGTTGCAGGGTTGCCTTGTAACGCTCAAAATTCAACGGTGGTATCAACACCTTGATACAACCACCCGCCAGCAAGTTAATCTGTTCACCGAGGTCACGATCTTCTTCCAGCAGGTCCATCATGATGTGAATTTTTTTTGACTGCTGCTTTGCGTATTGATCAAGCCTTGCCGCGAGCTGCGCCCAGTTTGCTACCGGCCAGCCACGCTCATGGCGACTGGTCTTGCTACGCAGCCCGGTTTTGCGCAGGCCACTGAAGCTTGGATGCAAGCCGATAACCACATCTGTTTTATTAATACCGGCCTGACCAAGAATCGTTTCTGTCGCCTGTTTACCGGCATCAGATACATGCAGATTTACCCAGCATTGTTCCTTATATCCGGTGACACGCCTGACCACTTCGAGACAATGCCAGACATAATTTTTTTCGTTGCTATAATTTTCGATACGATGCAGCTGTGCGTTTGAGTGGCTGAATAATTTCAGATAACCCGCACCCATTTCAAAACAGTAGATATCCGAATAGTCCTGTTGCGCAATAAAACGGGCAAGGCTTTGTTTACGCAGGAACGCGAACAGACCTTTTCTATTATATATCTGTATCTGCACAAGATTGGGGTGGTAGTTTTGTAATACACGCTTGCCATCAGCGCTGGTTATCAGGTGAAACTCCGCGTCAGGATAAACGTCAAACAGGGCTTGCATGGCAGCTGTTATCATCACCATATCGCCGACCCTGCCGACTCTGACCAGTAATATTTTCTGCATTTAAAAATCTTTGCCCTTTAACTTGCAATAGCGAAGATAAGATCCCGATGTTTTTTTCCAGAATCCGCTGCGTGATGTATTGGCAAACATATTGATTCTTCTGATGCGAAACAAATCATCCGCAAAGTTCAGTGGGCCATTTACCGTACCGATGCCAAAAGCATAACCCGCTTCCCGGACCTGTCCGACTTCACGTGCCGTGTAATCACCATAGGGATAGGCAAATGCGTTGACGCTGTCACCGATGATATTCTCCAGTGCAGATTTTGACCTGACCACTTCATCGTGCAGTTCTGTCTTACTGACATCTGGCAAATGCAGGTGATTCAAACCGTGCGAACCAATTTCGATCAAACCACTGTTGTGACAGGCAGTAATGGCGGCATCATCCATTAATTGCGCTTCCGGCTCACCCTTGGGAATATCCCATTCGTTATTCGTCAGCTTGCGGTTAGCCAACACGAACACCGTTGCCTTCATGTTATGTTTCTCGAGCAAGGGTAACAGGTTGTCATGATTATCCTGGTAACCGTCATCAAACGTCAACATGACCGGCTTGTCGGGGAAATTTCCTTTTAACAAATCAGCAAAGGTGATCGCCGTAAAGCCACGTCGTTTGAGATTCGCCAGCTGGGCATCGAGTTCATCACGCGTAATAAATATTTTGAACTTCGAATCGGTTACCGGCGCGGTGACAACGCGATGATACATCAGTACCGGCAATTCCTTGAACTGTTTCAGATAACGGCTCAGCATGGATTTTCGATAAACGGAATCAACCTGTTGATGCACATAGTCCGGCTCAAATTCCCTTAACATCCACGCATAACTGCTGGTATTGATTGTCATGCCCTGATCAATGAATTGTCGCAGGTCATGTATCAACTGTTTGATATTAAAATCCCTGCTCGCTGCACAATCGCCAAAGTTGGTTTCGAGCGCGCGGTTAATATTATCAGGATTTATCAGGCCGATGTATTCACTTTCGCCTACTGCTATTACCGGCTTTTGCAGTCGCATCGCCTCGATGACAACACGTCCGGCGCCAATGACAAGGTCGTGTGCATTGTAAACAGCATTAACATCAGACACAAAATCACTGAAGGTCACATTGTCTGGTGTCGACCTGACGATATGATCTGCTAAGGGGCCGCCAACAAAAGTAAACTGGCACTCTGGAAACTGTGGCACCACATCACGTAACAGTTGTAATGCAAACTCACCTTTAGGTCCGGTGAAACGCCCGACCCAGACAATCTTGCAGGCTTTATTCAACACAGTTTCTGACAAGATGTATCTCCGCCTGTGTAATTTTTAAATCTTTCTGCAAATGTTGTTTCAGATAATCACACACGACCATGATGTGGTCACCGTAAACATTGGCGCGTTGACTGCTCTTGTGCACGCTCTGTTTGCCATGCACAGTCGAGACAAATGTTACGGGTATAAAAAATCTGACAATATTCGCCAGCCAGCTTGCTGCGCGTGAGTGGGCATGAATAATATCAATACGGTTTTTTTTACAAAACCGTGCAATATTAATAATATTTTTAATACGATTGAGCGGTTTGCGATTATGAATGGACATCTGCGTGTAGGGTACATCGGTTTTAACCGTTAGCGTATCAGAAATAATAAAAACCGTATCACCGGCCTGTTGCTGGTATTTTGCCAGCGTGGCGACGAACACTTCCGGTCCGGTCAGATGGGTTTGTGACATCAGGTGTAAAATACGCATGGTATATTTCTGTCAAGCGAAGACCGCTTGCATCTCCTTATACACATCCGCAACACTCGGGATACTGCCATTCGCATTAAATGCAGCCCGATGTTTGCCATAGCGTGGCCAGTATCGATATGGCACCGTACTGAAAAAGATACCCAGCGTCGGCGTTTCGCAGCAAATAGCGAGATTACGAATACCCGTGTCATTACACACCACCAGATCTGCCGCCTTGATAAGTGCAAGAGTCTGTTCCAATGGCAAGGACTGTTGCAAGCTGACATTTTCAAGATCCTGTAATGCGGACTTGATATCGGCCGCATCTTCCCATTCGGCCTGACCATTCAGAATCATATGCTGGTGATCAGGAAAATCACCTGCTGCCTGTCGTATCAGATCAATAAAATGCGGCTTCGGCCAGCATTTTGACAGTGCCGAGGCGCTGGTAAAATAAATAATACTCGACTGCTCCTGCTTCGCTGCGGCAACATGAATCTGAAAATCAGGTGGTGTTGCAGGTTTTGCGCCCAGTAAACGTAACATATCGAGCATTATTTGTGCTTCAAATTCAAAGTCGGATCGAAATATTGCTGCATCATAAAGCCAGCGTTGCGCATAACGATATGGATATCCGATTTTCAGACTCGCCTTGTTTAACAGGCACAACCACACAGAACGTGTGCTGACAGCCAGGTCAAAAATAATATCATGCTCGCCAAGTGAGCGTGCGCGCCTGATTTGTTCCAGCTTGGGTATATCACGCCTGTCATTACCATAGGCAATATGCAAACGGTCAACCATATCTTCCGGTGCACCGTAGGTATAATTACTGACGACACTCAAGGTGATTTTGGCATTTGGAAAAAATTGACGCGCCTCATGGATAAATGCACGGGTAAGAATCATATCGCCCAGTGCCGCATGACGAATAATGGCAATGGATTTGATTTGCTCCGGTTGTATTGAAGCCAGTTTCAAGCGGGTTTTCTTGCTAACCCATGCACCACGTTCATACCAAAACTTCATTCTATGTCAGCCCTTTTTCCGTGCCTGCTAAATATTATTATTTTTATTGTATACGATATTCAGCTTTTCAAACGGTGCTAATTCACTATTTCCTTAGTATACTCTAGCGCATGTCATCTGAGACAAAAAATAGCGCAAAAAACCCGCCCGAGAAAATTCTTGTTGTCAGGAATGACAAGCTGGGTGATTTCATTTTGTCTTTTCCTGCCTTTGCCCTGTTAAAACGAAACCTGCCAACTGCGGAGATACACGCACTGGTGCCGGCCTATACCGCACCGGCCGCAGAAATGTGTGCAGATATTGATCACATTCTGCTCGATACTGATAGTAACGGAATACAGAAATCAGTCCGGGATCTGGCCAGTGAAATAAGACAACAAAACTACACCGCTGTTATCAGCCTTTATTCAACAACGCGAGTGGGTGTGGCTGTGTGGCTTGCGGGTGTGCCCTGCCGTATTGCACCGGCGACCAAGCTTGCACAACTTTTTTATAACAGGCGTATTAAACAACGCCGTTCACAATCGCGTAAACCTGAATCGGAATATAATGCTGATCTGGCAAGAGCCTTCATCACATATCAGGGCATAAACGTTAACAACAAAATCGATACGCCCTGTCTGGAAATCGATTCGACACACTTGCAGCAGACCCGCGCTGATTTTATTCGTAAATTCAAACTGAATGATGCAGACAAACTGGTTTTTATTCATCCCGGCAGTGGTGGCTCGGCAAAAAATTTATCGCTTGCACAATACGCAACACTTTTGAATTCGCTGCAATCGGCTCACGCATTTGTCATCGTCATCAGTTGTGCGCCAGATGAACAACCCATTGCGAATGAGCTGGCAAAGCAGCTCAGCGGTCGTCATATTATTTATGTTTCGGATGCAGGGCTAAGGAAATTTATTGAACACATTGCGCTGGCGGATCTTTTTATCAGCGGTTCAACCGGACCGCTGCATATCGCCGGCGCACTCGATGTGCCAACTGTTGGCTTTTATCCACGTCGACAATCGGCGACGGCATTACGCTGGCAAACATTAAACTCGCAATCACGCCGACTGGCAGTTTCACCGCCGTCTGAAGCTGATGAAGAAGACATGCGCTCGATTGATGCGGCGGCAGTGGCCGCTAACGTAAGCAAGATTTTTCTGTGCTGAGATGACAGCCGCAACAAGCTGACTGTCATCTCACATAAGTAAATTGTTACTTGCAACGATAATAACGATACTGGCGCACTACAATTAATATCGACAACAGCAATAACCAGATCGGATCGAAGTTTGCATTGGTATTGACACTACAACCACCACTATCATCAGGCGGGTCCTGAATCGCGTTGATATTTACAGTTACAGAATCACTGTCTGTGCCACCATTACCATCATTGATATCGAGACGGAATATTACTGTTGCCGGACCTGTGGGTGCCGTAAACGAAGGTGTTGCCGTATTTGCGTTGTTGAGAGTAACTGACGGGCCACTGGTCTGCACCCATGAATAAAATATAGGATCGCCATTTGGATCAGTTCCACTACCACTTAAATTCGCAGTTGTACGACTATCAACAGAAAAGTCTGCTCCTGCATTGGCCACTGGCGGTTGTGGGCTGGGTTGTGAACAGGTATAAATTCTGAAGTTGTCAATTGACCAACCAAAACCCGCATTACTATTATCTGTTCCCATGCGAAAACGGATTAAAACATTTTCCCCTGCCAACGGAGTTAATGCAAGACCAGATGACACATAAGAATAACTCAAACCTGAGAATGCACTTCGCCCCGCTAATGGATTACTAAATCCAGACTGCAGAGTTCCAGTATAATTTTTCCCTTGATATATAAAACCACCTGCATCGTTCCAACTTGCTCCATTATCAGCGCTGTATTCAACTACTCCACCATCAAAATAGGAACTGCCATTAAATTCAAGAATAAAAAAATGGTCAAAATATACAAATGTATTTGTGCCTGCCGGGATCATGACTGGTGTTGTCATTTGAATACTCGAATCTGTAGGAATACTAGGGCTATCCGAAAAAGCAGCTCTAGCTCCATTTTTGGCTATTATCTGTGAAGAATTTGTCCACTGATTACCTCCAACATTAGATTGCATCACCCAACTCGGATTTACTGATGACTCGAAATCATCATAAAATATGGTATTGATAGTATCACCAGAACCGCACACAGAAGCTTTTGGTATTGGTACCGTTACAGGTTCCTGATTCATTTCAACGGCGAGTAAGGCTTTATTGACTTCCGCACAATCACCTGCCGAAATTCCTGCTGTGCCTGCCAAGTTTAAATTTGTGCAGGCCAGGTTCAAAGCATTATACAAATCATTATAATCTGAACCCGTGGTTAGCAGATTGGTTTGTGCTTCATAATAAATCATGGCCGCCTTGGTAATACCCAGACCGGTAATGGTGTAGCCATTAAACGTACCGCCATCTGTAATCAGAAACGCAGCCTTGTTACCGATGCCACTGTTACTATGTACACCGCCATTATCACCGAGATTATTAGCTGGCCAGTAATTTGCGCTCTTCATCCGATCCGGATCACCGAATACGGTTGGGTCACTCATGGAACGTACCGCACCTATAGACGGCAAGTCTTCACCCATCAACCATTTTACCGCAGGTGTATCTGTGCCTTTACCGTTTGTTTGATCAATAAACTCACCCCAGATGTCGGAGAAGGATTCGTTTATCGCGCCTGACTGAAATATGTAAATAAGGTTTGATTCATATTGTGTTACACCATGGGTAATTTCATGTCCCACTACATCATCCGCAACAGAAAACCCATCGCCATAAACCATTTGTGTGCCATTCCATCCTGCGTTTTGAAATCCAGTCCCATCATCATAATGCACCGTTGATATGATTGTCATTCCTGCATCATCAATGCTGTCACGGCCATGGTTATTAAAATAAAAGTTGTAGGTATCCGCTGCATAGATATGTGCATTCATCGCATCATTATCCCCTGCTGCACAAGTAAGGTCCGTTTCGTCGCAGATGAGGAGCGTTCCAGGTAATGTTGAAGTGCCATTTGCTGTATATGTTGCCAAGTCAATTGCTGTATCGAGCATATTAAATTTTAGAGTAATATACCCTTTAATTGCATTGACCAAGATGTACAGACGTAATGGTCTGATATCGGTCGGCAGCACTTCCATTTCCCACACCAGTTCCGGACCTGTCTGGAACGGCGTGATCAAACGGGGATCATATATTTTTAACACCGGCGTCGTGACGTAGAGTTCCACCTCAGCCAGACCATACCATTTCGCCACCGCACTGATTGCTGTTGCCTGCGCTTCTATCGCGGGAATCTGGAATTGTGTATCAATGTTTAATTTGTTGCTGGTTTCACCCGAGATGGATGTCAGACTGTTTTTTGAATTGACGTTGGCAACAATTTCTGCGCCAATAACATCTATGCCCTGATGTTGCTGTTGATATCGAATGACCTGGCCTTTATTCGGTGTAGTTTTGATTTTTTTTGTACGCAAGTTATTCGCGTTGACACCAAATTGCGGGGCAAAAGTATTGGCAATTTCACCTGCCATGCCGGGTCCCGGATTCACTTGCAGTGAAATGCCAGGATTGGTTTTCGCATTAATAAATCTGGATGTCTTGAGATTGTCTTGAGCAGCAGCGTATTTTGAATCTGCGTCATTATTTTCTGAATTCGCTAATGCAGGCATCGTGATACAGGCCAGACAAATTGATAACGCTGTTAAAGTTCTCATTTTAAGTGTTATTCAAAATTTTGAAACTCAACATAACCTCATCCCAACTGCGCATATGTCATTTTTTGTAACTCTTGATAAGTTGATCCTGTATGGTCATCAACTTGTGGATTAATGCCTTATCCCGGGTTTGTGCCAGGGTCATATCATTGGCCTGTATACGCCCCATTCGGTCATGCACATGAAAAACCAGGTTATAGTGAAAACAGTCCCGACACTTGCCGGAATTCTTGATTGAATTCTTGATTGAATTTGTTTGCTCTTTGGGTAACAAGGCTTCGACCTCGTCCAGCATCGCTTTTGTCATGATGCGTTCGATATACAGTTTACGGCGGGCATCCTTGACGATCACCTTGGCATTGTTACCTATATATATAGAACGCTGTAAACCGGCGAACCCGCCTGTGACATGCATTTCCACTGCCCAGACGTTGGCATCCGGAATGGCTTCGATATCATCCACGTTCGCCGCGGCATTTCCGCCAGCACCACACGCCGATAAAAGTAATGCCATACCTGTCAATAGTATTGATTTCAAAATCTACACCCTGAAAAAATTTTTTATTTTAATTCGATTCGCTAAACCGCTGTTTTACATCATTATTATGTGACTGCAACACACAGGTTTGCTGACCAGAAATTGGCGAAACAGGGTCTGCAGTCTTTTAGACAGCTTATCACAAGGTTGCCATACGAATGGTTAATAAACAAGCAAATATGCCTCTGAATATGGCATTTCCGTGACTTCATCGACACTACAGAAACAGGCTAATCACACAAACAAGGCTATTTCAACGGAAATGAACGGCTCCATAAATCTGCATATTTTACAAAGGTGGAATGTGCCGACAGCAAAGCGATTAAAAATCCCTGTTTGCCATCGAGGAAGCCGGCTTTGAGTAAGTATATTTTTATAAAACAGCCGACACCGTGCAATACCGCACTAACAAGAGATGCACTTTTGCCTTGCAGCTGCTTTTGTTCTGCCCACTCCGAGGCATAGCGTGCCGACTTGACCAGATAATGCTCCATGTCGCGATAGGTAAAGTGATATAAATCAGCTTTAACGGTCTCAATGACGAGAGGCTCGTGGTAGACAAGTTTTTCATGCACACGCTGGGAGCCATATTCGGCCTTCAGACGCGGATACAAGCGTACCTTGCTGGCCGGATACCAGCCTCCGTGTCGCAAGAATTTGCCAAATACCCAGGGCAAGATTGGAATGGCATATGCCTTGCCCTGATCATCCTGTTTAACGATGTTCTGTACGACAAGCTGCAGTTCTGGTGAGACACGCTCATCCGCATCGATACTGAGAATCCAGTCACCCGTGCAATAGCTTTGTGCAAGATTTTTTTGTGGCCCATAACCTTGCCAGTTTGTATTGGAATAAACCTTGTCTGTATATTTTCTGGCAATATCGATTGTGCTGTCGATACTCCCCGAATCGAGTACCACTATCTCTTCGGCAAACGACACTGACTTTAATGCATCTTCCAATGCACGTTCTTCGTTATGCGTAATGATATATACAGATAATGTGGCCATGAGAATTTCAGTATAACATTATTTATTTGCAGTTAAGTCTATGCAGTCTTTTACTGCAGGGCAAGGAATGTCTTTACTGTTTTGAGACTATTGCGTGATCTGTTTGAACACATCAAATGGTTTGATTTCAGTCAAACATTCATAATGATCAAATGGACATTGTCGTTGAAAGCAGGGACTACAGGATTTATTGCGATAAAGTACTTCTGCTTTATCAGACAGTGGTGGTGTATATTTCGGGGTTGAAGAACCATATATTGCAATAACACGACGATCTGTCGCGCAGGCAATGTGCATTAATCCGGAATCATTTGTCACCGCCAGTTCAACCATTGCCAACAAATCGACAGTATCGACCAGACGTGTCCTGCCTGCCAGATTAATAATATCGTGTTCGTATCCATCAGCAATCTGCCTGCCAATATCAGTCTCTTTAACAGAACCGAACAGCCAGATTTGATAGCCTTCACCAATCAGCATCTCGGCCAGCTCACGGTAGTATTTTACTGGCCACTGCTTGGCCGGACCGTATTCAGCTCCTGGCATGAAACCGATAACGGGTTTATCCAGGTTCAGGTTTAACTCATGGCGTAATGCAGATTGATTGTTAACATCAACGACAAGTTGTGGTGATTGAATGTGGGGCGCATGCTCAAGCTGCTTTTCACAACCAAGCGCGACATAACGTTGTACTGTTTGTGTTAACACCGACCTGTCCAGTTTGCGTATATCATTTAATACACCGTAACGCATTTCACCTTTAAAGCCGGTTCGTACTGGTATGCGTGCAAAAAAAGGGGTTAATGCAGACTTGTATGAACGCGGCAAAACGATAGCATGCGTATACTGATTTTCGCGTAACGCGATCCCCAGCTTTTTACGTTTTGAAAAGCCCAGTTTGTTATGCGGGATATCCAGAACAATAGCCTGATCAACTTGTGGCATGCGTTCAAGTAACGGTAATGACCATTCAGGCGCAATCACATCAATGATTACAGCAGGATAACGTTTTTTCAGCTCGATGAATAAACTCTGCGCCATGACCATGTCGCCGACCCACGCCGGGCCAACGATCAGCACGTGCTTCATTTCATTTTGTAAATTCACGGGTTTATTATAATTGACAGATTAGATATTACGCTCGCCCAGCCATGCCATGTATTCCTGCACGCCCTGCTCAACGGTTTTAAATTCCTTTTTATAACCGGCATTTCGTAATGCGCTGATATCTGCTTCGGTAAAACTTTGATAGCGGCCTATTAATTTTTCCGGAAAAGGAATGTACTCGATGTTACCTTTTTTGTGATAGTTAATCACGGCATTGGCTACGTCGTTAAACGGCTGACTGCGTCCGGTACCCAGATTAAAAATACCGGATTTTTTCGGATTATCCATGAACCACAAGTTTACATCGACCACATCACCAACATAGACGAAGTCGCGCCGTTGTTCACCATGACCATAGCCATCACAACCTTCAAATAATTTCACCTTGCCGATTTCATTTAATTGATTACGATTATGAAAGGCGACACTCGCCATACTGCCCTTGTGCTGTTCACGTGGCCCATACACATTGAAATAGCGAAAACCGACAATCTGGCTTTTCGCCTCGGGTAAATAGCGACGCACATATTGATCAAACAGAAACTTGGAATAGCCATACATGTTGAGTGGCTCTTCATGTTCACGCTTTTCTATGAATTTATTACCACTGCCATAGACAGATGCGGAGGAAGCATACAGGTAGGCAATATTATGTTGCAGACAATAATGCAGTAAATGTTTCGAATATTCGTAATTATTCTGCATAATGTAAATGCCATCCCACTCCGTGGTACTGGAACAGGCACCTTCATGGAATATTGCATCAATCTTGTCCGCAAATTTCTCATTCGCCTTGATGCGTTCGATAAAGTCATAACGATCCATATAATCCAGAATTTCACAATCGGATATATTCTTGAATTTCACACCGTTTTTCAGGTTATCGACAACGAGTATATCGCTACGTCCTCGTGCGTTTAAGGCCTTGACGATATTGCTGCCAATGAATCCGGCACCGCCGGTTACGATTATCATTTTCTCACCTTCATATTATTGAGACCTTTACATGGATAGCGAGAATTCAAATAACAAGGCAAAACCGAAGAGATAGCAGAGTTTACACGTAGTAAATGAGCATTTTGATGCGGTTTTAACATAGTTATTTGGCTTCGCAGCATTCGTGTCAAGGTCTCACTGCTTTAGAATGTTATTGATAATGTCGGAAGTCGAATGACCTTCGACATAGTCAAGCACCACGACTTCGCCGCCGTTTTGTTTGACACACTTTCCGCCTGCGATCTGGTCAGGCGTATAATCGCCACCTTTTACCAGTATGTCTGGCTTCACTTCACAAATCAGACGTTCGGGTGTCTCTTCATTAAACGGTACCACCCAATCGACACACTCCAGTGCGGCTAATACCGACATGCGTCGCGACAGGGTGTTAATAGGGCGTGATTCGCCTTTTAGCCGTTTCACTGAATCATCGTCGTTGACTGCTATCACCAGCCGATCACCCAGCTTGCGTGCCTGTTCCAGATAGGCAACATGCCCGGGATGTAGAATATCAAAACAGCCATTGGTCATAACAACTTTCTCACCCTGTATCCGTGATGCGGCAGCAAGTTTAATCATAGTATCTTCGTTGACCACGCCGCGCTGCATGGGTTGGGTCTGTCGCAAGGCATGGATCAGTTCCTGCTGGTTAACTGTGGCGGTACCGAGTTTACTTACCACAACACCCGCACCAATATTGGATAGGGCAGTAGCATCGGCCAGGTCAACACCTGCCGCCAGTGACGCGGCCAGGATTGAAATCACCGTATCACCCGCACCGGTAACATCGAATACTTCTTTTGCGAGTGTTGGTAAATGTATCGCCGCGACATTACGCTGCAACAATGTCATGCCCTTGTCACTACGTGTTACCAGCAAGGCACTCAGGTTAAGATTTTCCATCAGTTGGGTACCTTTTTCTACCAACGCATTGTCAGTAGAACACTTGCCCACTACGGCTTCAAATTCCGAAAGGTTCGGGGTAATAATAGTTGCGTCACGATAACGCTCAAAGTTTTGACCTTTAGGATCCACCAGTACCGGCAACTGATGTTGACGCGCCTGCTGGATAAGCGGTTGAATGTTGTTTAGCACGCCCTTGCCATAATCGGATAACACAACTGCACCCACATTTGCCAACTGTTCTTCAAAGGCTTTTTGCAATATGGCGGGGTCGTTGTCGATAAAGCCGTCTTCAAAATCCAGCCGTATCAACTGCTGGTGACGGCTTAGGACACGTAATTTGGTCACCGTTTTATGCTGTGGCAGTTTCAGAAACAAACAATTTACATGCGCCTGACTGAGCAAGGTTTCAAGATTATGACAGTCCTGATCATCACCGGTTAGCCCCATCACCGACGCCTTGCTGCCGAGTGCGGCAATATTTAATGCCACATTACCTGCACCACCGGGACGTTCTTCTGCGCCATTGACTTTGACAACCGGCACGGGTGCTTCCGGTGATATACGCGAGGTATCGCCGTACCAGTAGCGATCCAGCATGACATCGCCGACCACCAGCACATGCGCAGATTCAAAACGGGGAATTTCAGCAACCATATTAATACTATAAGCCGGAATGTTTCATTTGTAATTGTCTATTGCCCGGTTATACCTTGTCCTTGAGGACATATACGGCACCACAATACGGACATTTTGCCTCACCCTGTTCTTCAATTGGTAAGTACACCCGTGGATGTGAATTCCATAAGGTTGTATCCGGCATGGGGCAATGCAGTGGCAAATCTGACTTGGTTACTTCATATTTGTTTGCCGCATTGGGCGTTTTTAATTTTATTTGACCAGGTTGTTCCACGTTACGTAAACCTCCAAATGTATCTCGAAAACACGATGCTCGTGCTATCTTACTTGCATGTTTTATTTTACTTTATCAAGCCAATGATCATAGGCAACAATGCGGCCATGAACGACATCAAAATAGCGCGTTTGTAATTGCTCGGTAACTGGCCCGCGATAGCCTTTGCCAATCGCACGACCATCGAGTTCTCGTATCGGTGTCACCTCAGCGGCAGTACCGGTAAAGAAGGCTTCATCTGCCACGTATACTTCATCACGCGTAATACGCTTTTCACGCACTTCATAACCCAGTTCATTCGCCAGTGTCATAATGGTATCGCGAGTGATGCCTTCGAGTGCCGAAGTTAATTCCGGGGTATATATCACACCGTTACGAACGATAAAGATGTTTTCCCCGCTGCCCTCGGCAACGAATCCATCAACATCCAACAGCAAGGCTTCGTCATAGCCATCACGCATGGCTTCCTGTAATGCCATCATCGAGTTCATGTAATTGCCATTCGCCTTGGCCTTGCACATGGTGATATTGACGTGATGTCGGGTAAAAGATGACGTTTTGATACGAATCCCTTTTTCCATGCCATCCTTGCCCAGATAGGCACCCCATTCCCAGGCCGCCACAATGACATGTACTTTCAGATTATCGGCACGCAAGCCCATGCCTTCGGAGCCATAAAAACACATTGGACGCAAATAGGCAGATTCAAGATTATTCTGTGCAACGACATCTCGCTGTGCCTTGTTCAATTCTTCAACTGAATACGGCATCGGCATACCTAATATATGTGCAGAACGGAACAGGCGCTCGGTATGTGCCTGAAGACGAAAGATCGAGGTACCTTTTTCGGCGTGATAGGCGCGCACACCTTCGAAGACGCCCATGCCGTAGTGCAAGGTATGGGTCAAAACGTGAACCTGCGCCTCGCGCCAGGGTACCATTTTCCCATCAAACCAGATCACGCCATCTCGATCGGCCATCGACATCGTCTTTATTCTCCTGAAGTCAGAATTTCAAAAATGCGATTATAACGCGAAGTGACGACCAGTGGTGCCTTTATCCCGCTTCGGCAAACCATTTTTGCCAGATTTTGCTGACAAGGGCGCGTGTTTCGACATATTCTTCTGCGGCCAGCAAGCCGGGCTGCTCTTGCAGTGCCAGGCGGTGCAGTCGGCCGCGAAACGTAAGATAGGCTTCGGTTAATGCCGTAATATCCGCTTGCGGCATGTTACCGGTTTGTGCAAAGGATTCCAGAATACGCACATTATCGGTGTAGGTCGTCAGATCGGGATATGCATGTGACCAGGCCAACACGCCGTATTGCACGATAAATTCAATATCAACAATGCCGCCGCTGCCCTGCTTTAAATCAAACTGCGTTGCGCTGTCCTTGCTCAGGCTGGTACGCATTTTTTCGCGCATGCTCGCGACATCCTGTCGAAGCCTGGCATCATCACGGGGCTGAATCAGTACTGCGTGGCGGATCTGATTGAACGCTTCAATAATTATCGGGTCGCCACCAATCGCACGCGCACGCACCAGTGCCTGATGCTCCCATAGCCAGGCCTTTTCTCGCTGATATGCATCGAAGGCTTTGAGACTGCTTACCAACATACCCGATGCACCATCCGGTCGCAGGCGCATATCGACTTCGTACAAAATTCCGGCTGGCGTCAGGGCAGTAAGCAGGTGGATCAGTCGTTGCCCAAGGCGAGCAAAGAAAGTCGAGTTGGCGACAGCTTTTTCACCGGATGTCGCGGCATGTTCACTTTCGGCACCATGCAGAAACACCAAATCCAGATCCGAACCATAGCCCAGTTCATAACCGCCCAGTTTGCCATAACCGATTATGGCGAAACCCTTGTCACACGCCTGCATGCCATCAGGGCCTTCATTCGTACAAGTCGGGCGGCCGTGTTTTTTCACCATATGATGCCAGGCCTGTTCCAGGGTTTCCTCCAGCACAGTTTCCGCAATCCAGGTCAGATGATTGCTGACTGTCATGAGCGGGATCGCTTCGGCAAGATCTGCCGCTGCCACCCGCAATACGTTGGTGTGTTTGAAATGGCGTACCACTTCAGCACGTTGTTCTTCATCATCAACACTGACCTGGCTTAAACGTGATCGACACAAGGACTGCAATTCCATTTTATCGGGCGGAACATACAAGGAGCGGGCATCCAGCAATTCATCCAACAGAATCGGTGTTTGTGTCAAATAGCGCGCCACCCAGGGACTGAATGAATAAAGTTGCGCCAATTGCGACAAGGCCAGCGGGTTTTCTACCAGCAATGAAATGTACACGCTGCGTTTGGCTATCTGGCTGACCAGATCCAGAACCCGTTTTAATGTTTCTTCGGGATGGTTTACACGCCCTACTGCACCAATTAATAACGGCATGAGTTGATCCATGCGTTGCTGGCCGAGTGCACTGCGTGTTTTATAATCATGACTACGCCGGAAATACTCGATTTGATTCAGTGCATTTTCGGCGTCGGTATAGCCTGTGGAAGTTAATAATTGCAAGGCCTTGTCTTTTTCAATTTGATCCTGCCACAGGCTGTTTAAATCGTCGGGTGCCCCGGATACCGGTTGCACAGATTGTGGCGCATCAAACACCTGTTCAAAATGACTGCGCACATTTTCACGATGTGTATTGAGTACATCGAGAAAACTTTTCCAGTCAGCAAAACCCATGCTAAAGGCAAGCCGCTGCCTGCCAGTTGCATCATCGGGCAAGACATGGCTTTGTTTGTCCTGATAGGCCTGAATGCGGTGTTCAGCATTACGCAGGAATATATATGCTTCAATTAACTGATCTATCACGTAATCAGGCAACAGATCTTTTGCCTTGAGAAACGTTAATATAATAAGTATACGTCGTTCCTGAAAGTCGCGGTCACGACCACCACGAATCAGCTGGAATACCTGACCGATGAATTCTACTTCTCGTATGCCGCCTGCACCGAGTTTGACATTGTTTTGTAGTCCCTTGCGTTTCACTTCCTGCACGATCATGGCTTTCATTTCACGCATCGATTCATAGGCACCATAATCCAGATAACGCCGATATATAAACGGGCGTAACATGGCCATCAGGTTTTGCTTGTCCTCTTCTTCACCAGTGATAACACGCGCCTTGATCATCGCATAGCGTTCCCATTCGCGGCCGTGAATCTGGTAATAATTTTCCAGCGCATTAAAACTCGATGTAAGTGTGCCGCCTTCACCAAATGGTCGCAAGCGCATATCCACACGAAAAACAAAACCGTCTTCAGTCTGATGTTGCAGCGCATGTATTAAACTTTTGCCGAGCCGGTTAAAAAATTCTCCGTGTGATGTTCCACCTGTGCCCGGTGTATCAGGATAAGGTTGTGTTTTTCCTTCATGTGCATAGACAAAAATCAAATCTACATCAGACGATAAATTCAATTCCCATGCACCGAGCTTGCCCATACCGATAACGAGCATTTGTTGTGGAGAAGTTCTTAATGGATCCTCGTGCATCGGCGTGCCGTATTTTTTACACTGCCAGTTGTACAATATATCCAGCGCCAGTTGTATGCAGGTATCGGCCAATATCGACAACTCTTGTGTCACCTCGACGAGTTCACTCCAGCCAGCAAGATCACGCCAGATAATGCGCGTCATATGGTAACGTCGAAATTCACGTAATTGTTTGAGTAATTGTGCTTCATCATTTACATCAGCCAGCCTGTTTTGTAATTGTGATCTGAATGTCTCTGCTGTGTGCGATTCGAAAACATCCTCTGCTGTAACGAGTTGATGAAGCAGCGTGGGGTAGCGTAAACAATTGCGCGCGACAAATTCACTCCCTGCCCACACCACAGGCAACGACGACGATATTTTTTCATTGAAATAGTCGATTGAATTTGACGCAACAAAATCCTGCCACCATGTTTCAACCTGCGGACGCAGGTCTGATGGCAGCTTGTTCAGTGACGCTATAACCTGTTGCTGATATCGCATAGAAGTTTCATGTGGTGCATCAGTCGACATATACGATATACTGTCAAGTATTGCAACATTTGTACAGTAACAAGTTTTATCTGGCCAGGCATATATGGATAATTTGAGTAGAAGTAGTACCCGACAAAGCTGGTTCGAATCCAACCCTAAAAAAACCCTCGCAAGTGTTGTCTTAATCAGCTTCCTGCTTATTGATTTTGGTGCAGCTGCGTTTCTGAAAGCGATCGGTAAATTTAAACCAGCCTATGTGACTTCCAGCGTTCGTGAAGCCTACTATCGAATACCACATCCTGTTTATCACCATACCCTGGCAACCAATATTCATGACTACACTGCCGAATGGGGTGGCAATGACTATACTGTCAACACCAACTCACTTGGTTTCAAGGATTTCGCTCCACGCGAGGTACCATTAGTTCCATCAAAAAAACGTATACTGATTATTGGCGATTCGTTTACAGAGGGTGTCGGTGTTGATTACGCACAGACATTCGCGGGCTTGTTACAGCAGCAGTATCCAAACATTGAATTTTTAAATGCCGCGGCGACATCTTATGCACCCATCATCTATTACCGAAAAATAAAATATTTTCTTGAAGAAGCGCATTTAATATTTAATGAAGTCTGGGTGTTTATCGACTTATCTGATATCGAAGATGAAGCACTGGGTTACACCTTTGATAAACAGGAAAATGTTATCTCCCGCAACTCTATTGGCCGCGTTGGCGTGACTACGGAGCTTGTCACAAAAGATAATAACCTGTCTGTAGACAACAGTACCCGTACCCGTTCCCCGCCAAAACCGGAAATGTCATTCAAGGAATTTTTTACCCAATACACGGTTTTTCTGGCGCAGCTTCGTGCCTTGTCTGCTTATATAAAAAATGTCCGTAAACCGTGGGAAAAATCCTTGCATCAACGGCGCGGTCGGTGGACTCTGGATGGTCAACTCTTTAATGAATATGGCAAGCAGGGTATCGACCTTGCCAAACACCACATGACCTTATTGAAGTCTTTACTCGACAAACACAAGATTAAATTGACGGTTGCAATCTATCCCTGGCCGGATCAGATTTTTTATAAAGACCTGCATTCCAGGCAGGTCACCGTCTGGCAGGACTGGACACAACAACACAAGGTGAAGCTGGTCAATCTGTTTCCGACTTTTATTAATTTAGCCGAACCAAAGAAAGTCATTACCGAACATTTTTTTAAGGGCGATGTGCATTGGAACAAACAAGGCCATGCATTTGTGTTTGAATCCCTGCAAAAAATTCAGGAATAAAATCAGCCTGCTTGTAAGGCCGCAATCCGCTCACTCAATGGTGGATGTGACATAAACAGTCGTTTAAATCCGCTACCCAGGCTACCGGATATTCCAAACGCAGCCAACTGATCAGGCAAATGTGGCTGATTTACACCTTGTTGCAGGCGATGTAATGCTGCGATCATTTTTTGTCGGCCAGCCAGATTAGCGCCACCTGCATCAGCACGAAATTCGCGTTGTCGGCTGAACCACATCACGATTGCACTGGCGAGAAAACCCAGCACCAGTTCGGCCACAATCGTTGTGATCCAAAAGCCAGGGCCATGTCCGCGTTCGTTCTTAAACACCACTTTATCCACCAGTTGGCCAATGACACGAGAAAAGAAAATAACAAACGTGTTTACCACTCCCTGTATCAACGCCAGAGTGATCATGTCGCCATTGGCCACATGACTGACTTCATGTGCCAATACCGCTTCCACCTCATCCTGCGACATAGATCGCAACAAACCGGTACTCACCGCCACCAGCGCGTTATTCCGGTTTGCACCGGTAGCAAAGGCATTTATGTCCGCACTGTCGTATACCGCAACTTCAGGCATGCCTATTCCTGCTTGTTTTGCCTGACGATGTACCGTCTCAACCAACCAGCGCTCGGTTGAATTTGCCGGTGAAGTAATGACCTGCGCACCTGTAATGCGTTTAGCCGTCCACTTCGATATAGCCAGTGATATCAAAGAACCGGCAAAGCCAAACACTGCAGAGAAAATCAGCAGCGATTGCAAATTTAAACCATTTTGTTGCAGGTAAGGCTCCACGCCCAACAGCCGCATCGTTATGCTTAACACGGCTACAATTGCCAGGTTTGTTGCAACAAATAAAAAGATTCTTTTCACCGTACACCCCTTAAGTTAACAGACTGTTTTGCAGTGTATGGGGGGCACAAAGTGAAAATTCAAGATGACTATAATTTTTTTACGTTTGTCCTGACAGCTATGCGGTGTATTAGAGGCAAGTGTTGAATGATCGTAAAGGCATATCGTTAACGCTGAGCTGAACTCAAACTTATCGTCATTCCGGCCAAGCCACAGGCGCGAGCCGGAATCTTTCGTATGTAAAAAGGTTGAGCGCGTAACCTGAACCATGGTCTTATGCTGCCAAATACTCTGTATGAACAAGTGTCGTATGATCGTAAAGGCATATCGTTAACGCTGAGCTGAACTCAAACTTATCGTCATTCCGGCCAAGCCACAGGCGCGAGCCGGAATCTGTCGTATGTAAACTAGATTCCGGATAAGGACTGCGTCCTTTCCGGAATGACATAATAAACGTGAGGACGTGCTAGTCTGGGTCATGTGCAAGAGCGACGCCCATAAAAAAACACCTCATCATAAATGTTGAGGTGTTTTTCATACCCTTATTCAGGGTTAGGCATTTTGTGGCAGGACAAGGCGTGGTTGAGCGAGCAGCACAGTGTATATGGAATACATGAGCAGCGGAGCGAAAACCACAACACAGTCATGCCACAAAAGGGCAAGCCTGAATTACATCATGCCGCCCATGCCACCCATACCGCCCATATCCGGCGCACCGCCTGCTGAACCTTCAGAAGGTAATTCAGCAACCATTGCTTCGGTGGTAATCATCAACCCGGCAACGGAACCGGCATTTTGTAATGCAGTACGTGTTACCTTGGTTGGATCCAGAATACCCATGGCAACCATGTCGCCATATTCATCTGTTGCCGCGTTGAAACCAAAGTTACCTTTGCCTTCCATAACTTTATTCAACACAACGGATGGTTCACCACCCGCATTCGCAACGATTTGACGTAATGGTTCGGTCATGGCACGTCGTGCGATGTCGATACCGACGTCTTGATCATGGTTGTCACCTTTGAGTTTGGTCAAGCTGGCAACCGCACGCACCAGTGCCACACCACCACCAGGGACGACACCTTCTTCAACCGCTGCACGCGTTGCATGTAATGCGTCTTCTACACGGGCTTTCTTTTCTTTCATTTCGACTTCTGTTGCTGCGCCGACTTTAATGACGGCAACACCACCGGCGAGTTTCGCAACTCGCTCTTGCAGTTTTTCTTTATCGTAGTCAGAAGTGGCTTCTTCGATTTGCGCGCGGACTTGCTTAACACGACCTTCGATTTCATCACTCTTACCTGCGCCATCAATCAGCGTGGTTTCTTCCTTGGTGACAACGATTTTCTTCGCACTACCTAAGTCATCCAGCGTTGCTTTTTCAAGTGTCAGGCCAACTTCTTCAGAAATAACGGTACCACCGGTGAGGATGGCGATATCTTGCAACATGGCTTTACGACGGTCGCCAAAGCCTGGTGCTTTAACAGCAGCCACTTTCACAATGCCGCGCATGGTGTTGATAACCAGCGTAGCCAGTGCTTCGCCTTCAACATCTTCTGCAATAATCAAAAGCGGTTTGCCTGATTTTGCAACGCCTTCGAGGATTGGTAACAATTCGCGAATGTTGGAGATTTTCTTGTCGTGTAACAGGATGTAAGGGTCTTCCAGTTCAGCGGTCATGTTTTGCTGATTGTTAACGAAGTAAGGAGACAGGTAACCGCGGTCAAACTGCATACCTTCTACAACGTCAAGTTCATTGGCCAGGCCTGAACCTTCTTCAACAGTGATAACACCTTCTTTACCCACTTTACCCATCGCTTCGGCAATAATGTCACCGATTTCCAAATCGGAGTTGGCTGAAATCGTACCTACCTGAGAAATTGCCTTGTCGTCTGTGCAGGGTTTGGAAAGTTTTTTCAACTCTTCAACACCGGCAGCAACGGCTTTGTCGATACCACGTTTCAGATCCATCGGGTTCATACCGGCGGCGACTGCTTTCATACCTTCGGTAAGAATGGATTGTGCCAGTACGGTTGCGGTAGTAGTACCGTCACCAGCGATGTCAGATGTATGCGAAGACACTTCCTTCACCATCTGTGCACCCATGTTTTCGAACTTGTCTTTTAATTCGATTTCTTTCGCTACGGACACACCATCTTTCGTGATGGTTGGTGCACCAAAGCTTTTATCCAGTACCACGTTACGGCCTTTCGGACCGAGGGTAACTTTGACGGCATTCGCCAGGATATTTACGCCAGCCAGCATACGCTGACGGGCATCATCTGAAAATTTCACTTCTTTAGCTGACATGATTTTGTTCCTCGTTAATTCTGTCGGTTGATAGGCAGATTAAACAAATTAAAAATGATTTGGTGCAGATTACGCTTCCACGACACCCATGATGTCTTCTTCACGCATCACGAGCAGTTCTTCACCATTGACTTTGACTTCGGTACCGGCATATTTGCCAAACAGAACCTTGTCACCCACTTTGACGTCCAGTGGATGGACTTTGCCATCGTCACTTTGCTTGCCTTTGCCCGCTGCGAGGATTTCGCCTTGTACGGGTTTTTCGGTAGCGGAATCCGGAATCACGATGCCACCAGCTGACACACGCTCTTCTTCGGTACGACGGACAATTACACGATCATGTAATGGACGGATATTCATTGCTGAGTTCCTCTCCTGGAGTTAATTACTTAAATTTCAATTAGTTAATAGAATAGTCAACCAGCTTAGTGCCTGTGGCAACTACTCCGGAAACACTTTTGTTAGCACTCTGTGCTGTTGAGTGCTAATCATAGCCTTCAGGTATGTAGTGTCAAGCAGGATTGGATTCAAGGGCTAATTTAATTTAATCAGGGAATTTTGTGCATTAACGACTTTGTTTGGGCTGAATTGAAATATTTCAATGCAGTTACTGGCGAAAGCTTCAAAATGAACAACAGATAAATCACCGTGGTGGGACAATTCCCGATGAAAATCATCCAGCCATTCAGCCGCTCTTGGGCCGTGTGTCATGAAACATAAACGCATCCTGCAGGTCGGCCGTAATTGCTGGCGAGTCTGTCGCGCAGACAAGGTTGCTTTTCTGGTCGACGGGGCCAATTATTTTAAGGCTCTGTACCATAGCCTGCCGCTGGCGAAACAGCAAATCCTGATTCTCTCCTGGGATATTTATAGTCGCCTGAAACTCATCCCGGATGAAAATAGCGCACAACCCACAAGTCTGGGTACTTTGCTGGACAAGTTGCTGCGCAAACACGCATCGTTACGGGTGAACATCCTGAGCTGGGACTTTTCGTTATTATTCGCCGCCAGCCGTGAATGGCTGCCAATATACAGACTGGACTGGGACACCCACCGCCGACTCAAATTTTGTCTGGACGACCAATATCCGCTTGGCGCTTCCCATCACCAAAAAGTCGTGGTCATAGATGACCGCCTGGCGTTTGCGGGAGGGCTGGACTTGACCCGTGGTCGCTGGGATACCTCGGCGCATGATGCGCAGGATCCCAGACGCGAACGTATCGATGGCACCGCACTGCCGATTCGCCCTTATCACGATACACAAATGGCGGTCAGCGGTCCGGCTGCCGCCGCTTTAGGTAAACTGGCCCGGGAACGCTGGCGTCGCGGCACCGATAAAAAACTCACCAGCCCGGACAATAGCTCAACCACGCTCTGGCCTGACGGCATAAAGGTGGATATCGAAAATGTTGACGTGGCTATCGTGCGAACTGAACCTGCCTACAACGATTACACCGAAGTACGTGAAGTGGAACAACTGTACCTGGATTCGATTGCCGCCGCCCGGCATTACATATATATAGAGAACCAATACTTTACCTCGCCGGCCATCACGCAAGCCCTCGCTAAACGGCTGGCCGAAGATGATGGCCCGGAAGTCGTACTCAACCTGCCGCGCAATACCGAAGGCTGGCTGTCGCAACAATCCATGGACATGATGCGCGTTATCGCCATACGAAAATTGCGCGAGGCGGATAAGCACAAGCGTTTCGCGGTTTATTATCCCGACAAGCCCGATCTCGGTGAACTTTCAATCAACCTGCATGCAAAGCTGATGATCATGGATGACCAGTTTGTTCGTATCGGTTCGGCCAATCTTAATAACCGCTCAATGGGACTGGATACCGAATGTGATCTGGCAATCGAGTGCCAGGCAGATGACAAAAGAGTAAGCGATGCAATTCAGGATTTGCGTAATCGCCTGCTGGCGGAACATCTTGATTGTGAACCTGAAAAAGTAGGCAATGAAATTACACAACACGGTTCACTCGTTGCCGGCATAGAAGCCCTGCGCCATGACGGGCGTAGCTTGCAACCGTTGCAACCGAAACTTCTTGAGCCGGATGAAAAACTGCTGCATGACATTCAATTAGCCGATCCGGAAAAACCGGTCGATACCGAAACACTCTTGAAACATTTTGTTCCTGAACAACACGTCAAAACAACCGGACAGCGAATCCTGGGCTGGGTTATCGCGCTGAGTTTATTACTTGCAGCGGCAGCGGCATGGCGTTTTACTCCACTAAGTGAATGGCTGGAAATTTCGAAATTAACCGCACTGGCCAGCGAATGGCGTGAATCCAGCCTGACACCGTTGATCGTGATTGCCGCTTTTGTCATTGGTGGTTTATTGGTAATGCCCGTCACCGCCATGATCATCGTGTCAGTTCTGGTCTTTGGTCCACTGCTGGGATTTGTTTATGCACTGGCCGGTTCTGTTATCAGTGCACTAACGGCATACAGTCTCGGTAACCTGCTGGGTAAAAATGCGGTACGCCAACTGGCGGGTAATCGTATCAATCAGGTAAGCCAACAACTGGCAGAACGAGGTTTACTCACGATGTTAGTCGTGCGAATTGTTCCGGTCGCGCCCTTCACCATTGTGAACCTGATTGCCGGTGCATCCCATATTCGCTTTCGCGATTTTGCTCTCGGTACAATATTTGGCATGACACCAGGAATTCTGGGTATTACCCTGCTCACCGATCGCGTAGAAGCAACCTTGCGTTCACCAGACTGGCAAACCCTGCTGACCCTGGTCATCGTAGCCATTATCGTATTTAGCTTTGGCTATGTGCTGTCGAAAAAGCTGTTAAATTTAACCCGCTCGACTGCTGACAAGAATTGTTGAAATGGATAACGGAATTGGGCCCGGCATAGATAAACCACATGCGCACACCTGAAGAGAAGCTGGACGGGGAGTGGCGCATCGCCAGCTACAACATACATCGTTGCTATGGTCAGGATGGCCGCTATGACCCCGCACGTATCAAACAGGTGCTGCTGCAATTAAATGCTGATGTTATCGCTCTCCAGGAAGTTGAATTGCAAGATGATGCCCCTGCCTTGCTGGATTATTTTTGTGATGACACACCATGGCAAGCCATAGAAGGCATCAACCTGAAACGCGAAACAGGCCATTATGGCAATGCACTACTCACATCACTGCCGATATCGGAGACGCGACGTATCGATCTCAGTGTTGCCGGGCGTGAACCACGTGGTGCACTCGATATAACTTTCAATGTTCAACAAAACAAAAAATTACGTATGATAGCGACACATCTTGGTCTACGTCCGGGTGAACGACGCGACCAGATTAAACAGATACTGGCCACGCTGGATGAAACTGAGATGTCTTCACCAGTAGCGGATATCACAGTATTAATGGGCGATCTTAATGAATGGTTTTTATGGGGAAGACCGTTGCGCTGGTTGCAAAAACATTTTCAACAGGCCAAGACCGCACCCCGCGCGCGCGCCAGTTTTCCGGCGCGTTGGCCCTTGCTGGCACTGGACCGCATCTGGGTAAAACCCTCGGCAAGCTTGTCTGACATTGCTGTTGTTAATAATGCATTAACACGCATCGCTTCGGATCACTTACCGGTGATAGCGAAGCTTACATTGCCCGAATATTAACAAGAGTTAGCCGCCTGTGTTTCTACCCATGGCTTGTTTGGCTTGTCCGGCCTGGGGGGTTCTTTTATCGGTTTTGGTGGCCTGCCTGGCACCGGTGGATCATCAATAGGCCGGGGTGATGGCTCCGGTGGTTTGGGTGGCGGATCATCATTCGGAGACGGTTCCGGTGGTTGCTGCGGTGGTTCTTCTTCCGGAGGCGTCGGGTTAGGTGTATGCATGTGTTGCATTACGTGTTGGTACGCTGAATGAAATCCCATATCGTTAATCCTCATAGTTACGGATATTACTGACGTTAGCGTCACATCCTGTCTTATGAATCTTTTTTCACCCAACGATCGTCACTTTTCTCATACTTCTCTTTCACGGCAGACCAGGCGACTTTATGTGCGACCGTTTCGCGATCATCGTTACCTTGTCGATCTTCAGGATATTTGTATTGTTCATAGGCACTGTTATAGGCCGCCTGATAAATTTCCTGGGCATGCTTGGGTAAATTGTCTTGCACGCTATCTGGCAAGTCAGTTAGCTTGCTATATGGCATAACTACCTCCTCTTTAGATACACGTTACCTTCTGCTTGGACCCAGTAATAACCACAAAATAAATCCCAGCACAGGTAAAAATAAAATCAGCACAATCCATAGTACTTTCGCGCCTGTCGACGCGAAACTGTCAATCGTTTTCACTATCGCCCATATATCCAGTACCAGGATAATGAATCCCAGCAAGCCGGTTACTTCGATTCCCATGTCATTTACTCCATAAATGAAAATGTAGTCATTTCAAGATATGATTCTCAATACCGACTAAAATTCATCTTGCGCCTTTGAAAAGGCATCCTGTAACACCTGATAACTTTTCAAAAATCCTGATTTCATGTCCTGCCAGGCTTCTGATGAGCTATGTTTCATACTGCCATACCATTCCGCCACTTCATTGCGTTGTTTGCGTAAGGCACGCAATGTTGCACGGCCTTTTTCCCTGGCAGACTGATCCATTTTATTTGTCTTGTCATCAAGACGTTCCTGCATTCGTTCAATTCGAGCATCTAACCTGGTTAGCGTAGCCTTGGCCTTTTTCACTGCGACATCACGTTGTGCAGCCGAATAGCTTTTGATTGCTATTGCCGTTTCTTTCATCTCTTGTTTGATATCCTGAATAGTTGCCTTGTTTTCAGCAACTGATAAATTTACAAACGCGAGCACTATAAACAAACCGGATGCAATAATTGCCCGGCTTGCGACTGATTTTTTTATTTTTTTCATGTCATCTTCTCCATAAACTGTAAATTGTCACGCTATTTTTTAAAACGTTCACTCGCTTGTTGAACAGCTTCACGTAATGTCTGCCATGCATGCTCAGTACCGTCTTTTACATCTTCCCATGCATCTTCGCTGGCGTTTTGCAGCTCAGTCAATTTTGCTTTTGCCGCATGCTGTTTCACACGCAAATCCTCTACCTGCTTGTAATATTCAAGCTTTACATTGGACTCTGCCTTGTCAGCTTTCGCCTTTAGCTTGTCAATATCGGCACTCCATTCATCAAGCTGTGCCTGGTACTTTTTTTCATACGATTCTTTTTTACTCATATTCGCGGCTCCTGTTTTTTGTTATATAGATCGTATACATCTACTTCAGATTTCACATTGATAATTGTCAATTAAACGAAATAATTGTGCCGCCTATTTAGGCTCGCATTTGCTGCTATAATTAATATTAATTTTCACAACACACTCAAGGTAAACCTTATTTTCATCCCGCAGGACATTACTACCACTACCGTATGACAAACATCACAAACAGCACAAACCAAAGCCTGATCAAACAAATTGAAGAAGAAACCATTGATATGGCATTTGTTACTGCACTTGTTGGTGAAAGACAATTAACGAAAAAAGAACAAACAAACATTAACAGGATTATGGAGCAGCGCGGTGAATCGGTTTTTCAGGATCTGATGTTTGCCCTGACCATGCATGAATATCCTGAAGATCGTTGCAAACAAATCTGGGATGACATACTGCAGCACAAGCATAAACTGGAGAAAATTTTACAACGTAATCCCGGCATCGTAGTTGCTGCACTGGATTACCTGAGCAATGTAAAACCGGATGAAACCAGCTTATATACAATATTGCCACAGGATAAATTCGATACCATCATTGAACGAGCGGCAATTGACGGGCTGACAAAACTTTATGATCACAAAAGTTTTTTATGGATGCTACAAAAAGAACTTGATCGGGCACAACGTTACCGCCATGACTTGTCGATACTCATGATTGATATTGATGACTTCAAACTGGTGAATGACAACTTTGGCCATCAGCAAGGTGATGAAATACTTGTTTCAGTAGCAAGTCGAACAAGAAATAATCTGCGCAAAATGGACTCATGTGGCCGTTATGGTGGCGAAGAATTTTCCGTGATATTACCACGCGCGGATAATGCCTATGGGTGCTCTGTCGCTGAGCGTATTCGCGAAAATATTCATGAATTAAATCACCCTGATCTTTCGATTACTGTCAGTATCGGTGTGTCAAGTTATCCTGATGACGGGAATGACATTACAAAACTGATTCAGGCAGCAGATACGGCGCTTTACTTTGCCAAGAATAATGGTAAAGATCAGATCAAAAGCACCCGCTCACTTTAACTATCGATCATCAACAGAATTCAGTTTTAAACTCATGGGTAACAGATCAACGGATTAAATTCGCGCGCAGAGGATCCGGGGCAACCCTGCTCTTGAGTAATTATTTATTACGATTTTTTTCTTGTCCTGAATCCGGCTGGTTCAGCGGAAAGGCGCAAAACTACTTACTGCTCTGCTTCGTGCAATAATTTTTTCATATCGCAATGGTAGCGGTCGGGGATGTCGTCACTGTTAGAATGCAAAATACCGTTACGTTTAAATTCCGCCATGATACGGCTGACACTTTCGGGTGTAACTCCCAGAATATCTGCCATTTCTTCAACCGTTAACAGGGTAACTTCATTAACTGTTGCTTCTTCGACATCAACCTCGGTCTGATATTTTAAGAGACGTGCAACACGACCACGTATCGCACCCGTGGAAAAATCTGTTATCCACGTATCGGCCATTTGTAAATATTCATTCCAATATTCGAGTAAGTGACAATAGGTATCCGGGTCTTCCTCTTTGACTATTTTAATCAAATGCATCGGAATTTGATAAACCTGTACATCATCTATCGCCACAGCAGTATGGGTATGATGTTCGTCCATTATTCCATTTAAACCAATAATCGCGCCCCTGTTGTGCAAACGAACAATTCTGGCGCGACCATTCTCCAGGAAATTAAGTAATTTTATTCGCCCGTCACGAATAACATACAGCGCCTCGACCTGATCGCTTTCATGGTAGAGCGTCTCGCCCGCTGCATAGGCCACCAGACGTGTCACCGCAATTGCATTTCCAAGACCAGCCAGCGTTTCTTTGGAAAAGCCGAGACTGATTAATTCATCAACCGTCGGGCCCGCATCTGCCATCTTTTGCTCGACTCTATCGCCTGATGTTTCAACGTCCATTTAAATAGCCTCATAGTTGACGGGGAAAAGAAGACCGCCGAGTTCAATACTACCGTAATGGTTTAGTCTGCGCCGCCTCTTTTTTGGGAAATATAAGTTGCTGAAATCCTGTATTTTTCTCGTGAAAGGAGCGTATTTTCGATAACTTTACGCCAAAATTGAAATATTTCAATGCGCTGCTTCATGATTCTACGTAGCCTGTTTGACATGGATTTATCCAGTCACTCCATCGATTCACTAACTCAGGAGGCGAACCATGAAACATGTCCATCAATTACCCGATTTACCCTACGCTTTAGATGCGTTGGAACCATTTATATCAAAACAAACTCTGGAATATCATCATGGTAAACATCACGCGGGTTACGTGAAAAAGTTGAATAATGCGGTGAAGGATACCCATTTCAGCGATAAAAGCCTGGAAGAAATTATTGCCACAGCACAGGGTGATATTTTTAACAACGCCGCACAAGTATGGAACCATAGTTTTTACTGGCAATGTCTCAGCCCAAATGGTGGGAATGAAGCAAAAAACCAGATCACGCGTGTGATCGAACGTGACTTTGACACCGTTCAAAAGTTTAAACAAAAATTTACTGATAGCGCGGCCACCCTTTTCGGTTCTGGCTGGACATGGCTGGTCGTCACAACAGAAGGTGAACTGGAAATCATCAATACATCCAACGCCGATACACCGTTGCGCCAGAATCTAACTCCGTTACTCACGTGTGATGTATGGGAGCACGCATATTATCTTGACTACCAGAATGCTCGTGCTGACTATCTGGAGGCATTCTGGAAATTGATCGATTGGGTGTTCGTTAACGAACAATATCTTGCTGCCATCAATGATCAATCTGATGAGAAGCAGACGCCACAGCGACGTACAGCTTGATAAAATTGCGGATTCGCCTCATGCCCTGCGATTCAGTATAAATTAATGTAACTGGAGAAAACCATGAATAACAAATCTGTGATTCGAATAATCTGGCATGGTGATAAAACTGTTTTGGCCCTCAAAGCACTGGCAGGGAAAACAGCTGAAATTGAGATCAGACTGCCGAACAATTTTAATCATGCCCTGTACTCGGTATTAAGTGACCACAACAGGAGTGACCAACTGGAGATAATCGATGCTAATGGTGGGCCTGAGTTGCTGGAGTTATTGGCAAATATTGATGGACTGGAATCTTTTGCACAACTCGACGCAGCACAGAAAAACAGTATTGACTCTGTGCGAATACATAGCCCACCGACCATTACCATTGGATTCACGCCGGACGTGGCAGCAGCTTCATAAATAATTCAGGTTATTATCAGGGCAATATTGATGTTGCCGCATACATCAACCCTGCTCTGTACAATAAAACAGGCAGATTTGGAAATCGTTAAATTCATTAAAAAGTGAGCCAAGGACATTATGAGCAAACAATATAAAACAAGACTATTGATGAGTGAGTTTGTCACTCACGATGTGAAACGTTTTATTCTCAGTCGTCCAAAGGACTTCACCTGTAAAGCAGGACAAGCTGTGGAGCTGAGTATTGATAGCCCTGCATGGCGAGACGAGGCGCGACCTTTCACGCCCACATCGTCCAGCCATGATGAGGTAATTGAATTTATTATCAAGAGTTACCCCGCACATCAAGGCGTTACGCGTGAACTGCACAATTTGCCCAATGGTGCAGCGTTACAAATCACAGAGCCGTTTGGCAGTATCAGCTATCAAGGACCAGGAGTATTCCTTGCTGGTGGGGCAGGCATTACTCCATTTATTGCAATACTTCGTGAATGCGCGCAAAAAAGTGAGCTTGCGAAAAATAGATTGATCTTTTCCAATAAAACACCCGCCGATATTATTTGTGAGAAAGAATTACGTCATTACCTGGAACAAGATTGCACCCTCACTTGTACCAGCGATCAGGTGTCGGGTTATGAGCATGGTCGTATCGACAAGGCCATGCTGAAGAAACACGTCGAGAACTTCGAACAAAACTTTTATGTGTGCGGCCCACCACCCTTCATAGATGCAGTTAACGAGGCCCTGGAATCGCTTGGTGCCAGTGCGCAAAATCTCGTGTTCGATAAGTAAGCCCTTTATTCACCAGCCTCTCGGAAGCACTTGTTTAAATCTGGCGTAGCTGTCTGTTTTTACTTTATTTTATCCAGGTTGGCATTCATTGCCCAACACATTGCGTTTTTTCAATGCCCAGTCAGGCAATATTTGCGTTAATAAGCATAACGAAATAGCAAACAAGCTTTAATAAAAGGTGACTACATGAGTACGAATTACAATATTGTCAAAGAGGTTAGAGATAAAGAAGTGTACAGAAATAAAAGCGTTGATACTGATGTCGACAGCCAGAAACAGACTCAACGTGAGGAGGTACTGGACAAATGGGACGAAGATAGTGCGCGCAAACAGGCAAAAAAGGAAGGACTTGAACTGACCGATGATCACTTTCAGGTACTGTATGAGTTACGCAATTATTATCGCGACAATGGCCCGGTGCAAAGTGGTCGGGAACTTGACGACATGCTTGATGCAGTTTTTGCAAGCAAAGGTGGACGTAAATACTTGCATAAACTATTTCCACAAGGGCCCGTATCACAAGGGATGCAGTTTGCAGGCCTGCCTGTACCCGCCCATAGCGAAGATGGCGGCTTTGGTACCGCCAGATAAAAGATATCGAAACCCGTCTCACTATTTAATATAACAGGAGGTTAATTATGACCTGGCAAGAAACAGAAGGTTACTGGAACGAATTTGTAGGCGCAGCGAAAAAACGTTGGGCCAAATTAACTGATAACGACTTTGCCGAATGTAAGGGCAACCGCGACATTCTTGTTGGCAAGCTGCAACAACTCTATGGTGTATCCAAGGACGAGGCTGGACAACAAATCGGAGAAATGGAACACCGCTTACATGAAGCAAGGAAAGGTGCAGAACGGCAGTATGGTAGTGCCAGATAATATCTGCGCTAAAATCTGCAGCTAAAATCTGCGCCGCAGCCCAACACACAACAAGGTAATCAGCATTATGTTACAAAGTTTAAAGCACATGACGGGCTATTCACTGCAAGCACAGGATGGTGCGATTGGTCAGTGTCATGATTTTTTGTTTGACGATGAGGATTGGGCCATACGTTATATGGTGACGGATACCGCAAAGTGGCTGCCGGGACGCAAGGTATTGATCTCCCCTGCAGCACTGGGCAAGGCTGACAGGCAAGCGAACCTGTTTGTCATAAAGCTGACAACATCACAGATTGAAAACAGTCCGGCATTGGATGAGCATGCGCCAGTTTCCAGAGAATACGAGAAACAATATAACGAATTCTATGGATATGGATTGTACTGGGCAGGAGCCGAACTATGGGGTGCACATACTAACCCAATTGGCATGTTAGAACCCGTGACCACGCCCGAGGTCGATATCGATAACCTGGATGCAAAAGAGGGACATTTGAGATCTCTCAAGGAAATCACCGGATATCACATTGCAGCCACTGATCATGAAATTGGCCACGTGGACGATCTTATTGTTGATGACAACAACTGGGCCATACGCTATATGGTGATTGATACAAGAAACTGGTTACCTGGTCGCAAGGTATTAGTCGCGCCAGAATGGCTGCAGTCAGTCAGTTGGGTAAAAGAACAAATTGCGGTATCACTTGATGCCGATACCATCAAACACAGTCCTGAATTTGATCCTGACACACAAATTAATGAGGCCTACGAAGCAACACTCAACGACTACTATGGTAAACAGCCTCAGCGCAGCGATTGATATTAATACCAGGCATTAATCTATGACTGCTGAAATAATCCGTAACACACTGCAAAATGGCTGGCTGCTGGCAGGATGGTTGTTCTTGTCGCTGATAGCCTGTGTCGTACTGGTAAATGATTTAAAACACAACAACACACATATCGGATCATTTATGAAAGCGGTATGGCTGATGACGGTGTTGTATTCCGGTCCACTTGGCCTGTTAATTTATTACTATTCAGGTCGCAAACAAATCCGTCACGATTCATTGTGGCGCAAAGGCTTTCGTTCAGTCGCGCATTGTTATTCCGGTTGTGGTGCAGGTGAAGTGACCGGTGTGTTCATTGCCGCAGGCTTATTGTCACTTGCTACTACCTGGGTAGCAGTTGTGACTTTTATATTTGCCTATCTGTTCGGTTATGGCATGACCTTTGGGCCATTGATTCAAAATGGTGTGCCGGTTAAACAGGCACTCATCGACACCTTTTATTCCGATACGGCAACCATTGCGGTTATGGAAATCACGGCGATTAGTCTGGACATATGGTTGGCAGGTTCTGCGACAATGGCCCAACCATTATTCTGGAATTCCCTTATTTTATCTCTTACCGTGGGACTGGTGGCGGCCTATCCCGTCAATGTCTTGCTGATAAGGTTGGGTGTAAAAAAAGGCATGGGAAATCCACAGGACGCATCGGCATCACATCGTCATTAACTTAGAACAGTAAATCCTGAGATATCTATGGAGAATAATTATGTCACATGAAAGTAAATACCAGCAGATGCTTATCGACCCGTCGTCACATTTTCAACACCCACGTGATGTATTAGCACAAGCCAACCTGTCACACGAGCAAAAACTGTCTATATTACAACGCTGGGAACAGGATGCACGCGAACTGGATGTGGCGCAAGAGGAAGGAATGATTGGCGAAGGTAAAAGTAACCTTAGTGAGATTATCAGGGCGATTGATCAACTTGATCCTGATTATCATCAATCAAGTGCAGCGCCAAATAAACAGGGCAATATTTCAAGCTGATATACACACAAACTTACGATAAGAACAACAAATTTAATCAGGTTAATGCAATTGGAGATCTTGCATGACTAAAGACGCCGTTCCAAACAAGGTCGAGAATCAAGCACACCCAAAGCCACTTGAAGCGCAACTGGAAAAGGTCATTTCGCCCTTCCATTCCTTTATAAAAGATCAATCGACGGCAAGCATATTACTCATCATATGCACAGTGATAGCATTGATTATTGCCAATTCTCCACTTTCATCTGACTATGAAAAGCTGTTGCATCTGGAAACCGGTTTTGTGTTTGCTGACTGGGATTTTAAAATGAGTATCCGGCACTGGATTAATGATGGTCTGATGTCGATATTCTTTTTCATTCTGGGACTGGAAATAAAACGCGAAATACTGGTTGGCGATCTCAAAGATCCGCAGCAGTCACTGCCTGTTATTGCTGCAGCGCTCGGTGGCATGCTGGTTCCAGCGGCAATTTATTTTGCCTTTAACTACGATACCCCAAACGCACATGGATGGGGAACAACAATGGCCACCGATACTGCCTTTGCGGTAGGGATTCTCGCCCTGCTTGGTAAACGCATACCCCTTGCACTAATTACTTTTTTAACTGCGCTGGCAATCATCGATGACCTCGGGGCAATTCTGGTGATAGCGGTGTTCTATACCCAGACTATTGATATTCATTTATTGGGTACCGCAGCTATCTTTCTATTGGGGCTGATCTTATGTAATGCCTCGGGTTGTCGTCGCCCAATAGTATACATAATGGGTGGTATTGTGGTCTGGTTAGCCATGCTGGGCTCTGGCGTGCATGCCACCGTTGCCGGGATACTGGTTGCGATGACTATCCCGGCTCGACCCAAGCGCGACCCGGCATGGTTTGTTGATCGAACCCGTAATCTGGTTGATGAGTTTGAAGACATCGAAAAAAATTCTGCAACGCCAATCCTGGGAGAAGAACAGCAACATGAAGTTGTTGAACTGGTACAGGATTCGGCTGAAAAAGCCTCCACCCCATTGCGTCGCTGGGAACGCGCGCTCGAACATCCGGTTGCGCTGTTCATTATGCCGGTATTTGCGCTGGCAAACGCAGGAATTCCGATAAATTTACAGGCGCTCGGCAACATTGCCAGTGACAAATTAAGTCTCGGAATTATTCTGGGATTAGTGTTCGGCAAAAGCATGGGTATCACGCTGCTGGCATGGTTGGCGTTACGCCTGAAACTGGGCCGACTGGCCAAAGGGGTAACCCTGCAACACATTCTGGGGATTGGCCTGTTAGGCGGCATGGGCTTTACCATGTCTATTTTTATTTCCGGACTCAGCTTCGGTAATTCGCCTGAAACACTGGTTACGGCCAAAACTGCAATTTTACTAGCGTCGCTTGTCGCGGGTCTCTCCGGTTACTTGTGGTTGCGATTAAGAAATTGAATTCAATCTACCTGCCCAGTTGTGGCTACACCTGCAGCAATTTAGTCCGGGTTTGTTGCTGAGCAAAGCTAATACTCCTACCTTCCCCGAAATCTTGCCTTTTATTGATACGAATCATGGTATTAAAACCTGACAGGTATTTAATAAAGAATAGACGTGAGACTAATTCATGCGCGATTTTGATTACAGGCAGGATAAACGGAGATGTCACAAATAAAAACACTTACCATTGATGGCAATCAAGCCGCCGCAACCATTGCCCATCTGACGAATGAAGTCATCGCCATCTACCCCATCACGCCGGCTTCACCCATGGGCGAATGGGCCGATGAATGGTCATCACGGCAACAACCGAATCTGTGGGGCACAGTGCCCGACATTATAGAAATGCAAAGTGAGGGCGGTGCCGCCGGCGCCATTCATGGTGCCTTGCAGACAGGCGCACTCACTACCACCTTCACGGCTTCGCAGGGATTGTTACTAATGATCCCCAATATGTTCAAAATTGCCGGTGAGCTTTCACCGCTGGTGATTCATGTCGCGGCGCGTTCTGTCGCGGCGCAGGCCTTATCGATATTTGGCGATCACAGTGATGTGATGGCCGCGCGTACCACCGGCTTTGCTTTTCTGGTGGCCAACTCGCCGCAAGAAGTGATGGACATGGCCTTGATTGCACAGGCGGCCACTCTCGAATCGCGCATACCGATCGTACATTTCTTCGATGGTTTTCGTACCTCACATGAAGTCGCAAAAATCCAGTCACTTGAAACTGACACGATACGCCAGCTTATCCAGCACGATTTGATCACCGCACATCGACAACGTGCCTTGTCACCGGAGCATCCGGTATTACGCGGCAGTTCACAAAACCCGGACGTTTTCTTTCAGGCACGCGAATCCGTCAATGCTTATTATCTGGCCATGCCAGGTATGGTGCAAAAAATCATGGACCGATTCGCCAGGCTCACGGGGCGACAATACAAGCTGTTTGATTATGTCGGTGCTGACGATGCCGAACGCGTTATCATCTTGATGGGCTCGGGTGCAGAAACGGTACACGAAACGGTTGACTACTTGTGTGCACAACATGAAAAAGTCGGTGTTGTGAAAGTTCGACTTTTCAGACCGCTGGATAGTACGGCGTTGATAGAAGCCCTGCCGCCCAGCGTCAAACAAATTGCGGTACTGGATCGCACCAAAGAACCGGGCGCAGATGGCGAGCCTCTTTATAAAGACGTCGTCACACTCATTGCACAGCACCATGCTGGTATGCAGAGTAAATTTTCTGCCATGCCTACAATTATTGGTGGGCGTTTCGGTTTGTCCTCAAAAGAATTCACGCCCGGCATGGTGAAGGCTGTGTTTGATGAGCTCGCTACAGAGTCGCCGAAGAACCAGTTTACTATCGGGATTCATGATGATGTTACTCACACGAGTCTTGCGTGGGATGCAGACTACCGTACCGATGCAAACAAACAAACTTTTCAGGCTGTCTTTTATGGTCTGGGCAGTGACGGCACGGTTAGCGCAAATAAAAACAGCATAAAAATTATTGGCGAATGCACCGATAAATACGTGCAGGGCTATTTTGTCTACGATTCGAAAAAAGCGGGGGCAGTCACTGTGTCGCATTTACGTTTTGGCGACAAGCCAATACGTTCGACATATCTCATCGATAATAACGATGCCAACTTCGTTGCCTGCCACCAGGCGGTTTTTCTGCAACGTTACCCCATGCTGGATAAAGCCGCCGATAATGCCATCTTTCTTTTAAATACCCCGATGGCGCCTGATGCAGTATGGCAATCCATACCAGAAAAAATGCAGCAACAAATTATCGACAAACATATCAAACTCTATGCGATCGATGCATATAAGGTTGCCGAAGCAACTGGCATGAATAAACGCATCAATACCATTATGCAAACCTGCTTCTTTTCCATTTCCGGCATCTTACCAAAAGACCAGGCGATTGATGCGATCAAACAGGCGGTGGAAAAAACCTATGGCAAAAAAGGCAAGCGCCTGGTTGAATTTAATTTCAAAGCCATTGATGAAACATTAAAAAATTTATTTGAAGTTAATGTCCCGACAAATATTAATCATCAATCAACGTTGGAAGATAAATTACCGAAGTCGGCATCACATTTTGTCAAACAGGTAACAATGGAAATCATTGCCGGTCGCGGTGATCACATACCGGTAAGTCTGTTTCCAACTGATGGCAGTTATCCCACTGGTACCGGCGCGTATGAAAAAAGAAATATTGCAACTGAAATCCCCGTGCTTGATGAAACACTCTGCACACAATGCGGTAAATGCCCGTTGGTTTGTCCGCACGGGGTAATTCGTTCCAAGGTTTATGATGAGTCATATGCAGGTAGTGCACCGGCAAGTTTTAAATCGATGCCGATAAAAGGTAAAGACTTCGCACAAACCTTACATATGACTTACCAGGTTTCACCGGAAGACTGTACGGGCTGTGGCTTGTGTGTTGATATCTGCCCGATACATGATAAAAGTAACGTCAGTCACAAGGCACTGAATATGGTGCCCTATACACCAGCATTACGGGAACAGGAAAAAACCAACTGGGCCTATTTTCTTGGCCTGCCGGAATACGATCGATCGCTAGTAAAAAGTAATACCATCAAGGGCGCGATGATATTACAGCCATTATTTGAATTTTCCAGTGCCTGCGTCGGCTGTGGCGAAACACCGTACATCAAACTGGCAAGCCAATTATTTGGCGACCGCATGGTGGTGGCGAATGCCACCGGTTGTTCATCTATTTATGGCGGTAATCTGCCAACCACGCCCTGGGCCATGAATGAACAAGGCCGCGGACCGGCCTGGTCAAATTCATTATTCGAAGACAACGCCGAATTTGGTCTGGGTATGCGGCTGGCGATCGATAAACAAAAGCAATATGCCAGTGAATTGTTACTGCGATTAAAATCAGCACTGGATAATGATTTGGTCAATGAAATATTAAGCGCAGATGAATCCACTGAAGCAGGCATTCAACAACAACGGCAACGAATAAAATCATTAAAAGACAAACTGGTTTCAATTGATAATGCAACCGCGCGCGAACTTGAGAGTGTTGCTGAAAACCTGTCGCACAAAAGTGTCTGGATTATTGGTGGTGATGGTTGGGCCTATGATATTGGATACGGCGGTCTGGATCATGTGATGGCCTCGGGCCGTAATGTGAACATACTGGTACTCGATACGGAAGTCTATTCGAACACCGGAGGTCAGACTTCAAAAGCCACACCGCGTGGCGCTGTGGCGAAATTTTCTGCCGGCGGCAAGGCCACACCCAAAAAAGACCTTGCCTTGTTGGCGATGGATTATGAAAACGTTTACGTTGCGCATGTCGCTTACGGTGCCAAGGATATACAAACCATACAGGCATTTAATGAAGCAGAAGCCTATCCCGGTCCCTCGCTCATCATCGCCTATTCGCCCTGTATTGCACACGGCGTGGATCTAAAATACAACCATAAGCAACAACAACTCGCCGTTGATAGTGGCCATTGGCCGTTATTTCGCTATAACCCGTTAAATGCGAAGAAAGGCATCAATCCGCTACATCTCGACAGCAAGGCACCCTCTATTCCTTATCGTGATTTTGTCGAAACCGAAATTCGTTTTAACATGTTATGGCGAACACATCCGGAAGTTGCCGAAGAATTGTTAGCACAATCGCAACAGGATGTACTGCATCGCTATCACTTTTACGAGCAGCTTGCAGGTTTAAGCTGGGATACATCCGATCAGACCCAGCCACCCCACCGCAAGTTAGCAACGGCGATCAAACAACAAGCTGATACCAAAACAAAAACAGTCGAGGGCACCCATCATGATTGACTTGACCACACAATATCTGGGCCTGACATTAAACAACCCGTTAATTGCCTCGTCTTCTCCCTTAACCGGCAATCTTGATCAGGCCAAACAACTGGAGGATGCAGGTGCAGCAGCCATTGTGTTACCGTCCTTGTTTGAAGAAAGCATCCAGCATGAACAACTGCAACTGGAAAAGTATGTACACTCGCAAGCCTTTGGTAGTTATGAGGCAGATTCGTTTCAACCTGTCCCGGATGAATATACTGGTGAACTTGATAGATACCTTGAACATTTGCACCAGCTTAAATCCACGCTTGATATCCCCGTTATCGCCAGCCTGAACGGCATTTCGAATAGCGGCTGGATAGACTACGGGAAGGAGTTGATGCAAGCCGGTGCCGATGCGCTGGAACTGAATGTGTATTATGTTGCAGCTGATTATGCACAAACGGGTGAAGATGTTGAAAATCGTTATCTCAATCTGTTAAGCAAACTTCGCGAACACATCACTCTACCGGTTGCTATGAAATTATCTTCACAATTTTCATCGGTAGCGAATATGGTTAGCAAACTGGAAACTGCGGGAGCCAATGGCGTGGTACTCTTTAATCGTTTTTACCAACCCGATATTGATCTCGAAACTTTAACGATTAAACCCCATCTTGAATTATCCAGTTCAGCTGAATCATTGTTGCGAGTCCGCTGGATTGCACTGATCAGAAATCGGGTTAAGTTATCATTGGCCGCAACAGGCGGGTTCCATCATGTGGATGAAATCATTAAGGCATTGTTAGCCGGTGCAGACGCAGTATATTTATGTAGCGTGCTATTAAAACGAGGGCCTGAATATTGCGCTGACTTGTTACAACAGTTGCAGTACTGGCTCGACGAAAAAGAATATAACTCCGTAAATCAAATGCAAGGCAGTGTGAGTCAATCCTGCGCGATGGATCCTGCTGCATATGAACATGCCAACTATATTAATGTGCTAAAGAGCTACACGCATTAAGTATTGTTACTATCACGTAACAGATACGGCGTAAATACAATTACATATCGAAATAAAGAAGGGCGTGTTAACACGCCCTTACATCGAACCACGATAATTTATCCAAAACTGTCTGAAGTAATACTGTCATACCAGCCTTTCGCGTACCTTGCTTCCAACTTGCGGAAATTCGCATCAGCATCTTTTGGACTGACACCACCTGCATCAGCAACTGGATAGATACCTTTATCCTTACTGTAACGATATACCGCAGCGACTGATATCCCATAGTCAGGAGATACCAGACTGTAACAGGTGTTTACATAGGATGGATCAGGCATATTCGTCTTATGTATGGCAGAAACAATTGCAGCAGCACAGACTTTACCCTGACTATTTGCGGCAAAACCTGATTTTGGCATCTTGCCAGCGATGGATGCATCACCTATGACATAAACATCCGGATGCACGGTTGATTCAAATGTGCGTTGATCGACCGGACACCAGCCATCGTTATTTGTCAGCCCTGCCGTGTGTGCAATCATTCCCGCCTGTTGTGGTGGAATTAAATTAATAACTGCGGCTTTATGTTTATCTCCCATTTCAGTGTGAATAGTTTTATTTTTAACATCAACACGATCAATACGACCACCTTTGTCACCACTTACCCATTCAACCATGCCGGGATAGAGCTTTTCCCAGCCTTGCATGAATAACGGCTGTTTGGAAAATTTTGCCTTTGCATCCAGAATCAGTATTTTCGATTTTGGTTTATGCTGCTTCAAATAATGTGCAATCAAGCTGACACGTTCGTAGGGGCCAGGCGGACAACGAAATGGATTATCTGGCGGTGCAATAATAAATGTATCGCCATTGTTCATCGCAACCAACTGATTTCGCAACAAGGTGGTTTGTGCGCCAGCCAGCCATGCATGCGGTATAATCAGCGCATCCTTGGCACTCATTCCCTCTACACTGTTCCACTTAAAATCAATGCCGGGCGACAGTACCAGTTTGTCATACGATAATTTTTTTCCACTACTGAGGGTTACGCTTTTTTTCGTGGTATCAACCTGTGTCACTTTATCGTGGATGACTTTAATTCCACGTTTTTCATGCGCCTGGTAACCCTGGCTTATTGTGTCAATATTTTGCATACCACCAAGCACGGCATTACTGAAAGGACAGGTAACAAAGCGTTTAACCGGCTCGACAAGTGTCACAGCAAGCGATTGATCAAATATGTTCAGGTACTTGGCACAGGTTGCACCACCAAAACCGCCACCAACGATAACTATCCGTGCAGCTGGTTTTTGATTTTTTGCAATTACCGAGAGCGGTCCCGCGCTCGCCAGCATCATTCCCGAACCAGCGATTAATTTTATAAACTGTCTGCGATCATACGTATTCATAATGACCTCCTGTTACTGTTTCGAGAAATAATCTGCAATGAGCCGGATTTCCTGCTCACTATAGCCTTTGGCATGCCGTCCCATAACCGTCGAGGGACGGGTTCCCGATTGAAATTCCTTTAATGACTGAACAATAAAACTGGCAGATTTACCATTTATTGCGGGTATTGCGCCGGGACTTTTACCATGCGTACCGTGACAAGCTGCGCAGGAATTTGCAAGCATGGTTCCCTGGCTAATTTCAACTGCATAGCCAACATTAAATAACAGCAGCAAGGTAACAAACAGTGGAATAACCGAACGTATTTTTTTATACATTAGCATCCTCCATAATAATTTTTTATCACTAATTATTTACGTGAATATATAGTTAAAATGTAGTCGTAATTTTTGAAAAATAATTGCGCTGAATCAATAATTATGCGAATAGACAACCTTTTTACTTAAATCGGGCGCTACGAATGGTGGATATGTTTTATCTGGAAAATCACTCAATACATCGCAAGGACATTTTCTATGACGCCCTGGCTTGTATTTGAAATACCAACGATAACAAGCTGATTGGGTAATTGTTGCAAAGAATTGAGTAGCGACAATGATTCAAGCAAACCAGATTCATGACTTGACAGACCATGCGAAGTCGACAACACCTGCCTGGCATCAGTTCGAATATCGACACAAACAAATGGCAGGTTTGATTCATTGGTTTTCATTGCATCAATAATCAAAACATGTGCATACGGTTTCATTGCATCGCCTAATGAAATCCCCGGCCGGTCCAGTTTAAACACAGCAAGTCCATTCTTCTGCAGCAACCTGATTTTCTTGTTTTGTAATAATTTGTCAATCAATGCCCAGCCAAGGTCATCGCCTTCCTGCGGCGAACCCACACCAATAATCGCTGTTTGTCTTAAAGTGACGCCCGCAAATACGGCTTCCGTCTCCATGGGTTTGTCTTGTTCAATCGCACCATTGCGTATTAATGTCAGATCTAAAAAATGTGTTGCGCAGGAAATACACGGGTCATAATTTCGAATGACTTTTTCTGCATGTAGCTGCAACTGATCTTTAGGGTGCTCCAGACCAAAGTTGATGAGTGAATCTTTCAGGTCCTGCTCGATACGCGGCTGGTTCTGACTGGTCGGTGGCACAATAATCGATTTTGTCACGCAGCCATGTTCATCCATATCGTAGCGGTGCCATAAAATGCCACGTGGTGCTTCGGTACAGCCATAGCCCGTTCCGGCTTTCGGTTTGAAATCGACACTGGCCTGATCAGGATTCGTATAGTCAGTCAGCAGGCGTTCCGCTTCGATAATCACATAATAAATCTCAATCGCACGGGCAATAATGCTATGGAACATATTGTTTGACGGGAATTGTGCTGTTAATCCTGTCATCAATTGTTTGATTTCATCGGGCAACTGATCGCGATTTAAATTCACTCGCGCTAACGGTCCGACCAGGTAGGGTTTGCCATTTAACAGACAATGTAACGCCGTACTGTGCTCAGCGTGAAACTCTTTAAAATGCTGCTGAAATTCAGCGATATCGATATCAAGGCCATGATCGCTAATCAATCGGCCTTCATTAAATGGATACTCATTGTCATGATGCAATGCCACAGAGATAAAGTCCTGTTGGTCTGCTGGCAAGTCCAATGTATCCAGCCACTGAATTAATTCAACCGCATCCAGTTTTGCTGCGGTAACACGCTGTAATAACGCCGTTACCTTTTTTTGACTCGGCGCCTGACTGAAACCTCCTATCTTCGCGCCAACGGGATGAACCGAGCGCGCTCCTAACAAGGCGACCATGTCGTTGCCGAGCGCCTGCAGTTTCAAGCCGCGCCTGACTTCATCGCCATATCGGGAGGACATTTCAATCACACTGTTAAAACCGAGAAAATCTGGCGCGGCCAACAAGTGAACATGCAAGCTGTGACTTTGTAACCATTCACCACAGTAAAACAGACGGCGCATGGCGCGTATCCAGGGAGTAATCTTTATACCAAAAACAGATTCAATCGCATGTGTTGCACTCATTTGATAGGCGACCGGACAAATACCGCAGATGCGTGCCACCGTGTCCAGCACGTCGTAATAGTTTCGCCCTTCGAGAAATTTTTCGAAATAGCGTGGCGGTTCATAAATGCGAAGTTTCAGCTCGGTAATCTGTTTGTTCTCAATGGTCAGATCAAGCGCGCCCTCTCCTTCGACACGCGCCAGTACCGGAACATTTATTTTAATGGTGTCGGTAGTCATTTACTTTGTTTCCATACAACGCAGACCCTGTTGCTTGAATGCATCGGCGCCACTATTGATGAATAAAAATCGTCTGGCAATTTCATCGGGTAGCAAACCGATGCCGTGCAGTCGATTTGCCATGACCTCAGTATTCACATTTTCTGCCGGACCATAACAACCATAACAATCACGCCCGACACTCGGGCAAATTGCACCACAACCGGTGCGCGTTACCGGCCCCATACAGGGTTCGTTTCGCGCCACCATGCAACACACTGTTTGCTGGCGTTTGCATTCCATGCAGACCTTGTCGTGTTCTTCAACTGGCGTCACGCCAAACAGTAATGCCCGTATGGCCATTAAAATCTGCCGTTGATTAATCGGACAACCCCATAACTCCAGATCAACCTTGACGTGATCTTTAATCGGCGTGCTGTTAGCCAGACTGTTAATTACCGCAGGGTTGGCATAAATATCTGCAATCCATTCATTGGTATTGGCCATGTTGCGCAATGCCTGTATACCACCAGACGTTGCACAGGCACCAATAGTGATGAGGTAACTGCTGTTGTCGCGAATTTTTTTTAATCGTTCACTGTCATGTGTCGTGGAGACACTGCCTTCTATAATCGCAATATCAACCTTGCAGTCTTCATCCAGAGGACCGGCTTCAGCGAAGTGAAGAATATCCACCAACTCGGTCAGCGCTAACAAGGGTTCACCCAGATTAAGCAACGCCAGCTGGCAGCCATCACAAGAACTGAATTTATGCACCGCTATGGCAGGTTTTGTCTTGCCGGAATGTTTTGCCGTTGTGTTCATAGTGAATACTAGATTCCTTTGCTCGCAAACAAATCGCGGATGCGGTCATAGCTGAAGACCGGCCCGTCTTTACAAATAAAATTGCTGCCGTATTGACAGTGCCCACAGTGACCAATCGCGCATTGCATGTTTCTTTCCATCGATAAATACAGCTGTGATGCCTGTACCCGGTTATCCAGCATGTGATCACAGACCACGCGCATCATGCCTTCCGGCCCACACATCATCACAGTCACATTGTCCGGATCAAAATTGAGTTGATCAAACAGCGTCGTCACCGGACCAATATGCCATGGCCATAGTGCTTCACCAGAGCTGGCGGTGACCAGCACGGTTGTATCGGCTAGTTCGCGCCATTTATTGTAGCGATCCTGCCAGATCAAATCGGCACTGTGTTTGACGCCTTGCAATATGTTCAAATGGCCAAAGTCTTCACGACGTTGTTCAATATAATTAATAACCGATACCACCGGCGCACAACCGACACCGCCGGTAACAATGACCACATCCTTTTGTTCCGCTGCAAGCACTGGCCAACCCTTGCCATAAGGGCCTCGCAGACCGATGCGGTCACCGCTTTTCAGATTCGCCATTGCTTTGGTGACACGGCCAACGACTCTGATGGTGTGGTCAATAATGTGGCTGTCTTTGGGATCCGATACAATTGAAATCGGAATTTCACCTACGCCATATAAATACAGCATATTGAACTGACCCGGTTCAAATTCATACGCATCCTGTAATGCCTGATCAGTAAACTTTAAGCGCAAAGTAAACAGGTTAGCCGACTCCTGGATGCGTTCGATGATGATCGCTTCGTGAGGTGTATAAGGTTGTGACTGCAGATTCATCATGTCAGTCACTTTCACTCGTGCTGCAAACACGCGTTATCGATTCGGTCACATCTATCGCTACCGGACACCAGGTAATACAACGCCCGCAACCAACACAACCGGAACGGCCATATTGATCATGCCAGGTAGAAAATTTGTGTGTTAGCCACTGCCGATAACGCTGACTGGTTTGACTGCGTATTGTCATGCCATGAATATAACTGTGACCTTGTGTAAAGCATGAATCCCATTCGCGAACATGGCTAGAAGTTGTACCATCCAGTACGGGGACGTCATTCTCACTGTGACAAAAACAGGTCGGGCAAACCGAGGTGCAATTTCCGCAACTCAGACATTCTGCCGCGATGTCATGCCAGGCCTCACTGTTTAACTGTTCAAACAAGCGTGACTTGATGTCAAATTTTGGTAATTGTTTTTTTTGTTTTGCAGCGACGGTTAAAATTCGGGCTGATTCGACAAATTGTGCCTCTGTGCACGCGTGCAAATCAAGTTCATCCACAATTTTTTTACCCGCGCTGGTTTGTGCTTCAATGATAAACCCGTCGTCCAATTCAGTCAGGACAATATCTGATCCATTATCTGTCACGCCGGCATCCGCAAATGGGCCATCACCCGTCGAGTGACAAAAACATGTTTCAGCCGGATGACCACAGTTAACGGTAATGGTTAACAGCGCTTCGCGGCGTGCCTTGTAACAGGGATCGACATATTGTTGTTGCAGAAAATGTTGATCCTGAATTTTCATTGCGGCAATATCACAGGAGCGTGCGCCGATAATTGCCAGCGGTTTTATATCGGGCGTGATCGTTGTGAATTGTATCTTGCCATCTGATGATTGCGCGCTTTGCCAGAGTGTCTCGCGCGGAGCGAACAACAAAGGTTTAATTGCTTGCGGACCATTGGCCCAGTCAAAATATTTACCTGAGGTCGTATTATTTAAAGTGTAGCTACCCGCTGTCTGCTTGTCGGATATGTTACCCGGGAGCTGTTCGACTGTTTGTATTTCGTCAAAAACGATCGCACCGTCCCTGACTTGCGGACCAACACACTGGTAACCTTCTTGCTGTAGACAATTGAGCAAGCTCTGGAGGTCACTTGTCGGTAAAAAATAATTTTCGTATTTCACTTGTTGTCCCTAACTACGCAACAAGACAATTATGTACACTATTTTTTATACAGGTACAACACAACACCCGCTGCGGCACTGATAATTAACACAACGAGAAAATGATCCACTCCACTAAGGGGATGGAAAAGGGGATGAAAAACATCGTTATGAAAACCTGTGTGCGCAAAGCCGGTTGTTGACAATAAACTGCCTGCTAATAATAAAAATGTTTTGATCAATTTATTCAACATATTCTTTATCCTGTCATATTGATGTTACAGAAAGGTTTCGCGTCATTGCACATTGACCTGAATCAATTCTTCACCATCCGGATCGGTCACGTGTACTGCACAGGCGATACACGGGTCAAAGCTGTGAATCGTACGCAGAATCTCAATGGGTTGTTTTGGATCATGCATCTTATGACCCTTGAGTGCTGCTTCATACGGGCCGCTCTGCCCTTTCGCATCGCGCGGGCCAGCATTCCAGGTACTGGGTACTACTGCCTGATAATTATCAATCTTGCCATCCTTAATGACCACCCAGTGCGCCAGCGCACCACGCGGAGCTTCGGTATAGCCAACGCCTTTTGCTACTTTCGGCCAGGTAGAGGGATCCCATTTTTTTTCGTTAAAGGTACGCACATCTCCTGCACGAATATTCCCGACCAGGTTGTCATACCAGCCCTGCATTTGATCGGCAAAGATTTTCGTTTCCAAAGTACGTGCTGCGGTGCGACCCAGGGTTGAAAACAATGCGGTAATAGGTACATCCAGCGTTTTTAATGTGTAATCAACCAGAGCTTTGGCTTGTTCATTACCTGTGGCATACATCATTAACATGCGAGCCAATGGCCCGACTTCCATCGCCTTACCTTTCCAGCGTGGCGATTTCAACCAGGAGTAAGATTGATCAACATCGAGATGTGAATAGGGTGGTTTCGGTCCATCGTAATGTAATTCTGTTTCACCGTCATAGGGATGCAGGCCTTTGTCTTTACCGTCCTTGTAGTCATACCATGAGTGTGCGACATATTCCTGAATTTCATCCTGTGCATTTAAATCCAGTTCATGTATTTTTGATACATCACGATTTAATATCACACCACGCGGTACTAATAATTTATCGGTATTGTCGGTACCGTCGGCCGGAAAATCCCCATAACACATGAAGTTACCGACTCCTTCGCCCTGACCTGCCCAGTCTTTATAAAAACCGGCAATCGCCAATGTATCCGGCACATAAACCTGATCGACAAACAGGCGCATTTCATCAATCACATTTTTAACAACGGCCAGACCTTTATCATTCAATGCAGTCGCGCCGGTACCACCCCGATAGCGTGGGCCTTTACCCTTACCTTGATGACCGGGTTCGATACTGATGGCGGAGGGTGATCCACCAACCAGGAAATTTGGATGGGGATTTTTACCACCGAAAATCGTGTGCAACTTCACCACATTACGTTGCCAGGCTAATGCTTCCAGATAATGTGCCACCGCCATCAGATTTGCTTCAGGGGGTAATTTGTATGCGGGGTGTCCCCAGTAACCATTCTGAAAAATACCCAACTGACCGGACTCAACAAAGCCTTTAATCTTTTTCTGCATGTCAGAAAAATAACCCGGTGAGGATTTGGCATAGCTACTGATCGATTGTGCCAGTGCTGAAGTGGCTTTGGGATCGGCTTTCAATGCCGACACCACATCAACCCAGTCCAGCGCATGCAGGTGATAAAAATGCATCACGTGGTCATGCACGTATTGTGCAGCAATCATCAGGTTGCGAATTAATTGCGCATTGGCTGGTATCTCATAATTCAACGCATTTTCAACGGCACGCACCGAGGCAATACCATGCACCAAAGTACAGACACCACAAATACGTTGCGCAAAAGCCCAGGCATCGCGTGGGTCACGTCCGCGCAAAATTATTTCGATACCCCGCACCATGGTGCCGGATGAATATGCTTCTGCAATTTTATCGCCATCCATTTGCGCTTCGATACGCAAATGCCCTTCGATGCGGGTAATGGGATCTACTACAATACGTTCAGCCATGATCTAGATTCCTGTTAGCTATTTTCTTTTAAATGTTCTGCAATGACTTCGGTCAAACCAACCACTTCCATTTCCATGCCATATTCTTCCAGGCCTTCTTCCAGCATGTTGCGGCAATTGGAACAACTGGTGACAAGTTTCTTTGCCCCCGTTTGATCCAGTTGTTGCTTCTTCAAGCTAAAGGTTTTCAAACGTAATTCATCAGCATCGGGATTGGCACTGACGCCGCCACCCCCGCCACAACACCAGTTCCATTTTTCGGGGCAAGGCATTTCAACAAAGTCACTGGCGGCGCTCTTCAACAAATTACGTGGCGCCTGTAATACACCACCACGACGCACAATTTGACAAGGGTCGTGAAAGGTCAGTTTTTCCATATCCATGCCATCCAGTTCAAAGCGACCTTCTTGTTGTAATTGATCAAGCAACTCAAGAATATGCACCACCTTGAATTTATAGGGCCTGCCTATCAGGTTCGGTCCATCCCAGCGTATTGCGGTATAAGCATGCCCGCATTCCGGACTGATGACATATTTCACATTTAATTTTTCTGCACCATCGACAACACGTTGTACCAACTCAGCCGCCATGTCAGCGGAACCTATCTGTATACCACTATTGGTACCTTCAAAGGCTTCGCTGCAAAATGTCCACGATACTTTCGCCTGTTTGAATATTCGCGCGCAGGCGCCAATGAATTCATAAAACTGCATGATTTCGGCCGATGACATGAGCAACATATAATCCGCACCTTGTACATCCATCGGTAGTTCATAACCGAGCTCATCTTCGGCGTGTTTGATTTGTTTTTTAAAAATATCCAGTGTTACACCCATCGGGCTACCAATTTCCAGTGCCCGTATGGTGGCATGTTTTAATCCGTCCGGAGCATGGCCGGATGCCACCATGCCTTCGCGGGCTTTACGAATCATATACACCAGGTCATTACCGACCGGACACACTAACGAACAACGACCACATAAGGTGCAACTGTTATAAAGCAGTTCCTGCCACTCATCGAGATCAGCATCGGTGAGCGCCTTGCTGATGCCTAATGATTTAGCCAGTCGGCCAAGGAACGTATACTCCTGCTTCCATACCTTGCGCATGGGTTCCAGTTTATGAATCGGTGTGTATTTTGGATCTTTGGTCGCTTCATAAAACAGACAGGCGTCAGCACACATACCGCAATGCACACAACTGTTAAAGAAAGAAGCAATCGGCGCATCAATATGTTGTTTAAATGCCTCAATACCACGCTGTAATGATGTACTCATACCTTCACCCCCTTGCGCCCATTAGCTTGTCCATTGTAATAACGTGCAAAGGCAAAGGTGAATGCATGCATTAACTTGGTTAAAGGCAAACACACTAAAAGGATTTCAATCGTAATGATATGCACGATCAACATATCGTTATAGGGTAGTAGTTGACGGTGATACAACATATAACCTGTCAACACCGGCAAGAAAGTGATCAGCCAGACAAAATAATCCGAAAATGTTGACAAGAAACGTCGCACCTTGTTGGCCCAGCGGTACCATAAAGAAATCAGCATGGCGATCATGGTCACCAGTGTCACACCATCTATTAACCAGAAAGGTAATCCGCCCCAGCCGACCCCGGTCAAATCCGTTATAAATAAAATGTGTGGCACAAAAAAGAAAACTATTAACAATAAACCTATATGAAAAATGTAAGCGGTTATCAGGGGGATTGGCACACCTCTACCCGCACCCAATGGCGGTAAAGAACGTGTGAAGATAGTACGCAATCCAAATTTATAACTGTTCGATTCGCGTGCTTCACTCAAATCGGCTTTTCTACCCAGCATTAACATTGTTAACAGTCGCGCCATAACACCGAGTAACATGAATACAATGGCGAGTGTTAAACCCGGACCACGCACCCATGCGAGTAATTCCATGTTAGTCATCATTGTCTCCCAAATCTGTCAGGCCTTTATGCATCATCTTTTATATCATCGCGGGTTAATTTTTGTCGTGCACTGACTGTGCGCGCTTTTTTCATCCGGTTTGCCAGACCAATGGCTATGCCGGCGGCAGCACCCGCAGCCACTGCTGGCGCAACAAAACTGGAAATATCACTGGGTGATGCCGTCACGGCTTTATAAAAACTGCCCGCATCCCAGAAATCCGGCTCTGAACAACCGAGACAGGGATGACCGGATTGAATCGGAAAACTGGTGCCCTGATTCCATTTTTCAGTCGCACAGGCATTATGCGTAGTCGGTCCCTTGCAGCCGAGTTCATACAAACACCAGCCCTTGCGTGCACCTTCGTCATCAAATGTTTTGGCAAACTTGCCCTGATCATAAAACGGCCGGCGATAACAACGATCATGAATCGATTCACCATAAAACGATAAAGGACGACCGGCACTGTCGAGTTCAGGAATTTTGCCGAAGGTCAGAAAGTGTGCCAGTACGCCAGTGATCACCGAAGGAATCGGCGGACAACCGGGTAAATTAATAATCGGTTTGTCTTTTATAATATCGGATACCGGTACGGCGCCAGTCGGATTCGGATTGGCATAAGGTAACCCACCATATGCTGCGCAGGTTCCTACTGAAACAATTGCTGCAGCGCCTTTGGCAGACTCGATTAACATATCCAGATTTGATATACCGGCAATGGTGGAATACACACCGCCATCTTTGGTGGGAATTGAGCCATCAACAATTAACAGATATTTACCATTAAATTCTTTCATGGCTTTTTCACGCGCTTCTTCTGCTGCATGGCCGGATGCCGCTTGCAAGGTATGGTGATAGTCCAGCGAAATCACATCAAAGATCAGGCTTTCCAGTGTCGGACTGTGAGAACGCGTGAGCGACTCGGTGCAACCGGTACATTCCTGAAAAGACAACCAGATGACTGATGGCCGTTTGGCATTTTCCAATGCGCTGGCAATCATTGGTGCCATACTGGCAGGCAGGGCCATCATGGTGGCAAGACCCGAACAAAATTTAAGAAAACCTCGCCGCGTAACACCTTGCTGCAATAAGGCTTCGGCCAGCGTTTGATCTTTATTCATTACGTATCTCCTTAATTAAGGAAGAAATAGATAATCAAATTAAAATATTCGGTTGACGCTTTTTTAATCCCAATCCGCTAACTGCGCCCTTAACGCAGTATGGGCTGCGGCTATATCTGCCGGCTGACTCTTTAATATATCCGGCATTGCAGTAATTTCGATTGTTTCCGCGATACGGGATTCTGTTTCATTGTCATGCGCTACCCACCATACCCCGGACAACACGGTTTCATAAATGCTTGTCACACCGAGTGTATCAATGGTGGCTTGCACCTCGCCTTTACCCAGGATGGTCTTGATCGATTCGTATTCACCAGGTAGTAACGGCAGGCTGCGTAAATCGATACTGCTGCTGGTGCCAGTCGACAAATAATCGTTGAGCAATGTGGCAATTTCTGTCAGTAATGCGCGCACATTTGCAGTTACTTCCTGTTCGCTATCATCCGCGTCATTTACGACAATACGTATATCTTGTAAACCAAATACTGCTGCATCAGTCATCAGTGCCACGCCTCCAACAAGGTTTGTGCTTCACGACAAATTAACGGGATTGCATTGTTTACCGACTCGGTGGGGTGATCCGCCCAGTCAACGATTTCAGGTTGCACACCTACTAATGCGCGACGAGCAGGCAAGGTATCGAGTAAACGTGCCATATCGAGTAGCTCTGCGAGACTCACTTCATGCACGCTGCTGCATTTACTCGTGCGAACAAACGTATCCATGTCATCATTGGTGAAAACTTTGACCACGCCCGGAAGACTGCTTAACTGCGCCGCATCAATGACAATTAAATTATCTGCGTCATACAGCAGACTGGTTAAGGTAAAACTCAGCGTACCACCATCAACAAACTCAACTGCATCATCACCTTGCCAGGCAGATTGCAATGCATTCAAGGCGTATATGCCAACTCCGTCATCACCAAGCAAGGTATTGCCCAAACCGAGCACAACCGTTTTCATTAGCGTGATTCCTCTAGCAAATAATTCAACAATGCATCCTGTTCGTTGTCTGTCAGTGTGAAGCGATGTTTTTTTATTGTGCCTGGCCTGAGCGCATCCTGAATTTTGGTTCTACCGATACGAACCGTATCGACGTTGGCATGACAGGTAATACAATACCGTTTGAAAAGGTTTTCACCTTCAGAGCTGGCAAATGCAGCAGACGCTACCAGTGTGCCAAGTAGTACCAAAGTTGTAATGAACTTGTACAATTCAGATATCTCCATACCTTATATATATAGTTAGAAATCATTCGTTCTTAACTCATATCAAGTAAAATTGAGATAGGCCAAATATAACAGGGATTACTGTTGACGCGATGAAAATTCAAGTGTTTACTGATCAAAGTCAATTTGTAACTCGAATCATTTTGGATGATTATTTATGTGCCTCGCTATACCCATGCAAATTATTGAAATAAATGGATTTGTCGCACGTTGCGAAGCCAAAGGCGTACAGCGTGAAGTGAGTCTGTTTATGCTGCAAGATGAACCACTTTCGTGCAAGGATTACGTCATGGTGCATGTGGGTTACGCGATTCAAAAAATCACCGAACAGGATGCGCGCTCAGCATGGGAGATGTTTGACGAAATATTGCGCGTTAGTGACCAAAATTCCCAACGCCCTGAAGCAACCGATATAACAACTGCACGGGCCAATGACGATGCATGAACTTGCGGTCTGCCAGCAAATCATGGTGCAGGTCAACGACATCGCCACTGAGCATCGGGCATCTGCCGTAGAAAGTATAACCTTGCATATCGGTCCACTATCGGGTGTGGAAGCACCGTTACTCAAGCAAGCCTTTCCGTTCGCTGCCGCACAAACCGTGGCCGAGCATGCCGACCTGATTATTAAAAAACTGCCGATCGTGGTGCAATGCCAGCAATGCGGTGCACAATCCACGACGACGCCCAATAAACTGATCTGCGCGCAATGTGGTGATTACCATACTCAACTCATCAGTGGTGATGAGATGTTACTCGCCAGTGTTGAATTAACGCGGGAATCCAGTCAACAACCAGCAGCAATGGAGGCCAACCATGTGTGATACGTGTGGCTGTAACATTACTTCAGGTAATGCGCATCTGATTAAACCGGGCGGAAAATTTGCCCGCGTCAAGTACGGCACCACCTCGGTTTCGGTGTTAAAGAATCTTATGAGTGAAAACGATCACGTCGCCGCACACAACCGTGATCATTTTGACAAGCATCATGTGCTGGCGATTAATTTGATGTCGTCTCCCGGCTCGGGCAAGACCGCGTTGCTCGAAGCAACCATTCAACAACTCAAACAACTCTTTAGAATAGCGGTTATTGAAGGCGATCTGGAAACCGAGAACGACGCTGAACGTATTCGTAAACAGGGTGTACCCGCGATTCAAATCTCAACCGGCAGTGCCTGTCACCTCGATGCCCATATGTTGCACGATGCCTTGCATCAATTATCACTTGCAGAGCTGGATATTGTGTTTATCGAAAACGTCGGCAACCTGGTGTGTCCAGCGAGTTTTGATCTCGGTCAGCATTTGAATGTGACCTTGCTTTCCGTTACCGAAGGTGACGACAAGCCGGCGAAGTACCCGGTGATGTTTCGCGCCGCCGACTTGATGTTGCTGACCAAAACCGATTTGCTGGCCGTACTGGATGACTTCGACACAAAGAAAGCCGAACATTGTTTACGCCAACTTGCCAGTGATGCACCGGTATTTGAATTATCGGCTCGAAAGAATAAAGGTATGGAACAATGGATTAACTGGTTAAAGCTGCAAGTCGCTGCACAACAACAGCGCGTAGAAAACGGCGCGTCGTTAAAACCCGCGATTCAACCGGAAGGGGCGCAACTGCACGCACAAAACAGTTCATCCCGTTCACATTCCCACCTCTGACAGGGGATTAATGCATGTCGCTAACCAAGGCAAAACACTGGCTGGACAAGATTCATGATTTGCCGATCACACAAAAAATAAAAGTCATGAACGTTTGTGGCGGCCACGAGCGCACCATCAGCAGCGCGGGCATTCGCAGCCTGTTACCCGATACTGTTGAATTAATCCCGGGACCGGGCTGCCCGGTGTGCATTTGCCCGGAAGAAGATATTTTTCTCGCTATCCAACTCGCACTCCATGAAGACGTTATTCTGGTAGCCTTTGGTGACATGCTACGCGTGCCGGTCAATGTTGCCAAAAAAGACATTCGCACTCTGGAACAGGCACGCGCGCATGGCGCAGACATTCGCCCTATCGCCTCACCTATCGAAGCCGTGAGCATCGCGCGCGATAACCCGCACCGAAAAATTATTTTCTTTGCCGCCGGCTTTGAAACCACCACCGCGCCTGTTGCGGCGATGATGGCGGAAGGCTTGCCAGTTAATCTGTTCATACTGTTATCGGGTCGGCTCACCTGGCCAGCGGTTGCGATGCTACTCGACTCCGGCGAACCTGGCTTTGATGCACTGGTCGCCCCCGGCCATGTTTCAACGGTAATGGGGCCGGAAGAATGGCAGTTTGTCGCCGACAAGCATCATCTGCCCGTTGCGATCGCCGGATTTGAACCGGAAAGCATGTTAGCCGCGCTGTATTCCGTGTTACGACAAAAACTCGAACACAAGGTGTTTCTCGATAACTGTTATGCCGAGGTTGTGCAGGCCGGTGGTAACTCGGCGGCAAAACGTTTTCTTGATCAAACCATGCGCGTGGTTGACAGTAACTGGCGTGGCGTCGGCATCATACCTGAATCCGGATTCAGCCTGCGTCCCGAGTATGCCGCGCATGATGCCCGTCTGCAGTTTAATGACTACAGTGACGAGACACGCAAGCGTATCGGTGAAATGCCACCCGGTTGTGATTGTGCCCAGGTCGTGCTCGGGAAAATCTATCCGAATGAGTGCCGACTGTACGGCAGTGCCTGTACGCCCGAATCACCGATCGGCCCGTGCATGGTGTCTGATGAAGGCGCCTGCCATATCTGGTGGAATACCAATCGTCATCGTCCTGCGGTGAAAAATAGTCATAAAGAACGTCACACAGAAATCGCCTGACAGGTTGATGCAAGATGCATGATCTACTCCAGCCTGTTGCTAGTCCGCACTCAACTCAACAAATAGTCTGCTGGCATATAATAATCAGTGGCTATGTACAAGGCGTGGGCTTTCGCCCGTTTGTGTTTCGCCTGGCAAATGAATTGGGCATCATGGGTTTCATTGAAAACAATGCCGGACAAGTTTCACTTGTCGTCGAAAGCAACGTTGCAACGCTACAACTATTTCGTGGAAAATTGCTGCAGCACGCACCGTTAAATGCCAGACCGGTAATTGAATCGGTTACAGAAGTTAAACGAAAAAGTTTTACGGACTTTGCCATTCGACAAAGCCATGCATTGCAGCACAGCGATGTGCATATCCTGCCTGACTTGCCAACCTGCGATGACTGTCTGCAGGAATTATTTGCTAAACAAAACCGCCGTTACCACTATCCCTTTATTAACTGCACGCAGTGCGGACCGCGCTATTCGATTATCAGGGCGCTGCCGTATGATCGCGCCAACACCAGCATGCAGAATTTTACGCTCTGTGCTGACTGCGAAAAGGAATACCGTGCACCAGCCGACCGACGCTTTCACGCCGAGCCGGTCACCTGTGAAGTATGCGGGCCGCGCCTGCAGTATGTCGACGCCACGCAAAATATAGAAGACAACCATCTTGCACTGATGGCTTGTGTCACTGCATTACAACAAGGCAAGATCATCGCGGTAAAAGGCCTGGGCGGTTATCACCTGATGTGCGACGCCACTTCAAGTAAAGCGATTGCCTTGCTACGCCAACGCAAGCAACGTCCCGACAAGCCGTTTGCTATTCTGGTCGCTGAACAACGGCTTGCCGATGTCGGCAATGTCACACAAAATGAATTAACACTGTTAAAACAAAACAGTCGGCCGATTGTATTAATCAAGCGCAATAAAAATTATTCATTACCCGCGCTACTCGCACCGGGCTTTAATCGCATCGGTGTCATGTTGCCGGGCAATCCGCTACAACATTTGTTATGCCATTTATTTGCCAGACCCATGATCGCTACCTCGGCCAATATTTCCGGTGAACCGATTATTACCGACAACCGCGATGCCACGACGCGCCTGGCAACGCTGTGCGATGCTTTTTTGCATCACAACCGCGACATTGTGCGCCCTGCTGATGATCCGGTGATGTCAGAGAACGCGATAGTTAATAATACAACTGGCGCACAACTCATTCGCACTGGTCGCGGACTGGCACCATCCGAATTCACGCTGCCGTTTACGCTGGAAAAACCGCTACTGGCGGTGGGTGGACACATCAAAAATACCATCGCACTGGCGTGGCAAAATCGCATGGTCGTCTCGGCACACAATGGCGACCTTGGCAGCCTGCGCAGTTACCAGACTTTTCAACAATGCATTCATGATTTGCAGCAGTTATATCAGGTCAAGGCTGAACATATTATTTGCGACGCGCATCCGGAATACGGCAGTACGCGTTGGGCTGAAAATTCCGGCATGAATGTATCCAGAATTTATCACCACCACGCACATGCCAGCAGTTTGTTCATTGACACGCAAACAACTGAAAAGAAACTGGTCTTTAGCTGGGACGGAATTGGCCTGGGTGCCGATGGCACGCTGTGGGGTGGCGAGACGTTTCTCGGTCAGCCGGGTAACTGGCAACGCGTTGTGAGTTTCAAACCGTTTCGATTACCGGGTGGTGAAAAAACCGCGCGCGAAGCCTGGCGAGTTGCCACATCGTTATGCTGGCAAGCCAATCTTGATGTTGAGATTCAAAATCAAAACATTGATCAATTAAAATTATTGTGGGACAAACAACTGAACAGTCCGGAAAGCAGCGCCGCCGGACGCCTGTTTTCTGCCGGGGCGGCGTTATTGGGATTGGTCACAAATGAAAGTTTCGAAGGCCACGGCCCGATGTTGCTTGAAGCGCTGGCAGAAACTGCAACTGCCGATGCGATTGACTTGCCAGTTTTTGTTGACGCAACTGGGACGGATCGCATCGACTGGCAGCCGCTTGTCCGCATGTTAAAAGATAACACACGCACCGCAGCGCAACGCGCGCGTTGTTTTCATGAGAGTCTGGCAGAGTGTGTTGCTAATATTTCTTTACACTACACGACTTTGCATAAAAACTTATCCGTTGGCTTAAGTGGCGGTGTGTTTCAAAATCAATTACTGCTCGGCCTCATCAGACAACACATGGAAAAACATGCCATTAATCTGATCTTGCCATCCGGCATTCCTGTCAATGATGGTGGTTTATGTGTCGGTCAAATTATCGAGTATCACTATGCGGATAAATCTCGTGGGGTATCAAACTCATGAGCGATAATATTACCCTGTCTTGCGGTAATGGTGGCAAGCACATGCGTCGTCTGATCGCCGATATTTTTGCCAAACACCTGACGAATGATTTATTAAATACTGACCGTGATGCCGCCCTGTTACCTGAAAGTGCGCAACGCATCATGACGACCGTGGATGGCTTTACCGTACAACCGATATTTTTCCCCGGTGGCAATATCGGCTCCTTATGTATTCACGGCACGGTCAATGATCTGGCGGTCAGTGGTGCAATCCCAAAATTTATTACGCTCGGTGTCATCATCGAAGAAGGGCTGCCGTTTGCAACACTGGAAGATATTGTACAAAGCATGGCACAGGCAGCACATGATGCGGGTGTTGTAATTGTCTGTGGTGATACCAAGGTGGTACCACAAGAGCAAGGCAGTGAAGTGTACTTCACCACCACAGGGATTGGTTATCAGGCATCAAACACGGATTACAGTATGTCGCGCATTAAACCCGGTGACAAAATACTCATCAGCGGTAGCATCGGCGATCACGGTGCCGCCATCATGTTGGCGCGTGAACAATTTGGTCTGTCCGGTAACTTGCAGTCTGATAGCGCAAATGTCATTGCCTTGTGTCAGTCAGTATATGATCTCGACGGGGTACGCTTCATGCGTGACCCTACCCGGGGTGGCATTGCCAGCGTTATGCATGAAATCAGTCAGGCAACCGGGTTCGGTGTGCAGCTAAATGAAAGCGCGACACCCGTACATGATGAAGTCAGCATGATATGTGACATGCTGGGCTACGAACCGTATTATCTGGCGAATGAAGGTCGTGTCGTGGCTATTGTCGACGCTAACGTAGCCGATGAAGTTATCTCGCGCTGGCAGAAAATCGATAACGGCGCACAGGCCAGTATCGTTGGCGCAATAAGTGATCAACATCAGGAAGTAGTATTACAAACCAGTCTGGGCGGTGAACGCATGTTACATGAACTCAGTGATGATCCCTTGCCACGAATCTGTTAAATAATTCACCATAACTTGTTACCATTAAATATATGGAAACACATACATTTTTTCTCGAACTTCTCGCTATCCTGCTATTTGCACGCATCATGGCAGAGGTCGCTGTTTTTCTTAAATCGCCTTCCGTTATTGGCGAACTCTTTGCCGGTGTCATTATTGGTCCCAGTTTATTGGGCTGGCTCGAACCGAATGAGGTATTAAAACTACTCGCCGAAATTGGCATTATTCTTCTTTTGTTTAAAGTCGGCACCGAAACCGATGTGCGACGCCTGGCAAATTCCGGTCGCCAGTCTGTCATTGTCGCCATCGGTGGCTTCGTCGTACCATTTATACTGGGCTTCGGATTAAGTTACGGATTTTTTAATTTATCATTACTGGTGTCGTTATTTATTGCCGGCACCCTCACCGCCACCAGTATTGGCATTACCATTCGCGTATTGGCGGATTTAAATCTGCAACACAACAAGGAAGGCCAGATTGTATTAGGTGCAGCCATTCTGGATGATGTATTGGGCGTGGTGTTACTGGCACTTCTTTACAACTTTTCTACAGGCGATGGTGTCAGTGTTATCAATGCCAGCAAGGTGTTGTTATTTGTCGCAACGTTTTTCGTACTGGCTCCGCTGGCCGCGAAAATGATTTCAATGTTAATCAGACGATTCCATGCCATCACAGAAATACCAGGTTTGATTCCCACCACCATTGTCGCATTGGTGTTATTTTTTGCCTGGTTGGCACACGTGGTCGGTGCGCCGGAACTACTGGGTGGCTTCGCCGCAGGTTTGGCCTTATCGCGACGTTTTTTCCTGCCTTTTGGTATCGCCTTACAAACCGACGAACAGTTTGCGCATAAAATACAAAATGAAATGATGCCGATCATTCATTTATTTACGCCAATATTTTTTGTCGTCGTCGGCCTGTCACTTAACTTGCATGAAGTTGACTGGACATCACCGTTTATCTGGACTTTCTCATTGCTGTTTTTTGTTGTTGCAGTAATAGGCAAATTTGCCGGCGCACTGCTGCTGAAAGAAAACTGGAATACACGAGTACTGGTCGGTTTCGCCATGGTACCGCGTGGTGAAGTGGGTTTGATCTTCGCCGAGTTGGGCCGTGTGAATAATATTTTTAGTAATGAAATTTATGCCGGCATGATTATCGTGATTGCCCTGACAACGGTTTTACCGCCGCTGGCCATGAAGTGGTGTTATTCACGTTACTGCAAGCCGTGATTTCGTCCTGTATAGAATCAGAGTATAAAAATACTAACGCTCGTCGTCCTTACGAACGTATTCACCTTCCAGGGTATGGGTCGTATTTTTGTCTGTGTGACTGGTTTGTTCGTAAACTGTATGAGTCTGTCCACTGACCTGCCATGTCCCGGAACGAATCAGCTTGTTGATTATGCCGCGTCGCACGGCCGGAATCAGCAACAGGAAACCAATACTGTCAGTAAAAAATCCGGGGGTTAATAACAAGGCACCGGAAAACACCAGCATGATCCCTTCGATCATGGTCGTGGCCGGTAATTGACCCTGTTGAACTTGTTGCTGAAAGCGGGTGAAGGTATTCAACCCTTGTTGACGCAGCAAGGCCACGCCAACGACGGCGGTGAGAACGATAAACAATACGGTCGGCCAGGCACCAATCACTTCACCCACCTTGATAAACAGGTAGATTTCGAGCAGGGGAATGGCGATAAACAGGACAATGAGGTAGCGAAATGGGTTCATCTACCCGATATAGGGCAATTTGCTGCAATTTAAAGTCTTAACCGGCGAGTAATTTTGCCGATTAAGACACTAATTGCTATGTTATGTAAGTGACTACACAAACTGAACAAGTATTAATCGCCATGTCGACCTGCCCAAATCGGGAAATCGCGACATCAATTGCACAAACATTGGTACAAAAGCACCTTGCGGCCTGCGTCAATATCGTGCCAAATGTACAATCTATATATGAATGGCAAGGCAAGATTGAGTCAGACGATGAAGTTATTTTGCTGATTAAAACAACACAAACACAATTTGACACATTGCAGAAAACACTCACAGAACTTCACCCTTATGAACTTCCCGAGCTGGTTGGGGTCTGTGTAACAGCGGGTTTCCCTGCGTATTTAGACTGGGTAATAAAAGCAACAGGAACAACATCATGATACTAAAAATACAACAAAGCTTTCTCGTATTACTTGCCCTTTTCATGCTGGGGCTCGCCCAGGCTGAAACCAAAGCCGGGGGCGTCGGCGGTGTGCAGGATCTCAGTTCCAGCCTGGGGCTGGGTGGTGGACAGCAGGATGAAATTCTGGAACCCGATGTGGCTTTCCAGTTTACTGCCGAACAAACTGACGGCAACACCGTCAAGGCCAGTTGGCAAATCGCCAAAGATCATTACATGTATCGTGACAAGTTCAAATTTGAAATTATCGACGGTGCAGGTGTAACGGTTGGCGCCGCACAGCTACCACCGGGTGATACCAAGAATGATGAATTCTTTGGCAAAATACAGGTATTTCATGATGTGGTTCAGGCGACCGTGCCATTAACTGCAAGCACTGACACCGCAGCCAAATTACGTATTACTTACCAGGGCTGTGCAGAAAAAACCGGCATCTGCTATCCACCGATTAAAAAAGTGGTGGATCTGAATGTCAAAGCCGGTGGCGTAGTCGCCGCAGCAACCACCCCGACACCAGCCACAGCTGCCAACCCGGCAGCAACAATGCCCACGCAGCAACCTGCAAGTGGATTTGTATCGGAGCAGGATGAAGCTGCTTCAGTTTTAGCATCAGGCGATACACTGAAAATTATTCTGTTCTTTTTCCTCGGTGGTCTGGCGCTGGCGTTTACCGCCTGTATGTACCCGATGATCCCAATTTTATCCAGTATCATTGTTGGCCATGGTGACAAAATCACAACCGGCAAAGCCTTCAGCCTCTCTTTAATATATGTAGAAAGCATGGCGATCACCTTCGGTATAATGGGTGGCCTGGTCGCGGCATTCGCGGGTGGAATAAACTTGCAAGCCTATTTCCAGAGTCCATGGATTCTGATTCCCTTCTCAATATTATTTGTCGCGTTGGCAATTTCCATGTTTGGTTTTTATACCATTCAAATGCCCGCCTCTTTTCAAGGCAAACTTAGCGAAATATCCAACCACCAACAGGGTGGTTCACTGATGGGTGTCGTCATCATGGGCATACTGTCCGCGTTGATCATTGGCCCTTGTGCAGGACCGGTCGTGATCGGTGCACTGGCGTTTGCTGCAAAAGATGGCGATGTCTTGCTTGGCTTTATTGCCATGTTTGTACTCGGTAATGGATTAGGTCTGCCACTGCTGGCGGTTGGTGCAACCGGCGGCAAGTTTTTACCCAAGGCAGGCACCTGGATGGACACCGTCAAATACACCGCCGGTGTTATCCTGCTTGCGATAGCGTTGTTATTCCTCGAACGCGTGAGCTTTATACCCGCGACCTTAATTATGTTGGCCTGGGCAGCATTACTAATAACGGTGGGTGTCTACATGGGTGCATTCGATGCAATTAAAGAGACGGCATCCGGCTGGAGTAAACTCTGGAAGGGCGTGGGTCTGGTATTCATTTTATATGGTGTCATTGTCATGCTTGGCGGCCTGACTGGCGCACGTAATGTAAATGACCCATTACATGGTTCGAAGTTACTGGGAAGTAGCAGCAGTAGTGGTAAACATGAACAGGCTGAGCTGGGGTTTAAACGCATCAAGACCACGGCTGATCTGGAACGTGAAATTGCTGCCGCCAAGGCAAACAATAAATATATCATGCTCGACTTTTATGCCGACTGGTGTACCTACTGCAAGCAATTTGAAGATTACGTCTTCAATAATGCCGACGTGCAAGCCTTGTTAAAAGATTTTGTCTTGTTGCAGGCCGATGTCACCAGATATGATGATGCCGATCAGGCACTACAAAAGATGACAAGCGTGCTGGCGCCACCCGCTATATTATTTTATGGTACAGATGGCAAGGAAAAACGCACCTACAGAATCGTTGGCGCAATGAATGCCAAACAATTTATCGAACGCGTAAAATTGGTATTACAATAATATTCATACTTATGCATCAAACAATATTAATTTAACCAGGTAGTCTTCATGTCGAATAAATCAATACTCACCATCGTGGGGCTGGCGGTCGCCGGCCTCGTTACTGGCATTGCAGTTAACCAGTATATTGCCGCTAACAAGCCACCACCTCAGGAAACTGCATCGTCAGCACCAATTAGTACCAACATGGCACAAGCATTTACACTAACAGACCTTCAGGATAAAACCCGCAACTCATCCGAATGGAATGGCAAGGTACGTCTCGTAAATTTCTGGGCATCATGGTGCCCGCCCTGTGTACGTGAAATTCCGGCCTTTATAAAATTACACAATCAATATAAAGACAAAAACTTTACCGTTCTTGGTATCGCGCTCGACGAAAAACAGGCTGTGATCGATTTTATTGATCCGATTGGTGAAAGCTACCCGATGCTTATCGCAGAACAGGAAGGCATCAGCCTGACCAAGGCATATGGCAACCGGCTCGGTGTATTACCCTATACTGCCTTGCTTGATACGAACGGCGTCATCGTAAAAACCTATATGCGTGAGCTGAGCTTCGAGGAAGCAGAGCAAATCATTAAGCCCTATCTGGAAACCGGCGCAGTTGCAGCCAAACCCTGATTCCCTGTAATTATTAAGCCCGACATGCCGATGTAAATTTATTTGCAGGCACTATACTGAGTCTTAGACAAGCTGATAATGCCATGACTGATGAAAAGCGCACAAAAGAAAAAATATTCCAACGCCATCAGCACAATTCTGTTTCTGATTATTGTTATATTGCTTGCAAAATTCTCGCTGGACCGAATCAGGACAGGCACACAAAACAATATTCGTGAATCCCTGCAAACCGTTCTGCAAACCACGCATGAAGCCCTCTACATCTGGATATCACAACGCAAGTCAAGCCTTAAGGCCATAGCTGAATCAGATGAATTGCAGCAACATACCAAGCAACTGATCAATTACAACACCACGACCAAAAACAAATTATATGAAAACCTCTTAAAAGATACACGCAAATTTCTGCATCCCCATTTACAACAAAACCATGATGATGGCTTCTTTATCATATCACCGCAAATGATTAATATCGCAGCGAGCGGTGATGCCGACCTGAATACACAAAGTCAGATCAATGTACAACGTCCAGGCTTTATAGAAAAAGTATTCAGGGGTGAAACTGTTTTTGTGCCCACCATGCTGGTATCAAAAAATTTATCTCATCAGCCGGCTGCCTTTATAATTACCCCTATATTTGACAAAAAAATGCACATCATTGCTGCGCTGGCATTTCAGATCAATCCATCAGCGCACTTTACACGTATCGCACAGCTGGGTCGCATAGGTGACAGCGGTGAAACATATGCATTTGACCAGCATGGTTTGATAATTACGGAAAGCCGATTTGACCATCAACTGAGAAAGATTGGTCTTGTCAAACCCGGTGAAAAAGCCATGTTGAGTGTGCGAATCGCGGATCCGGGCAGCAGCCTGCTTACTGAAGAGGCTGCCGCCATACCCGTCGATAAACGTCGATTAACTCACATGGCCGCCACAGCCGTGACCGGCAAGGCAGGTGTCAATGTTGACGGTTATCGTGATTACCGCGGTGTGCTGGTAATGGGTGCATGGCTATGGAATAACGATTTCAAGTTCGGACTCGCCACTGAAATAGATCACCGTGAGGCCATGCAACTTTATAACCAGACTCGCCTGATCATTATTACCTTATTGATAACAACTATCCTCTTGTCGCTATTCGTATATTTTATCCTGTTAAAAAATCGCAAAGTAATTGAACAACAGCTCGAAAAAAAGGTTATCGAACGGACCATTCAACTCGAAAATGCACGTAACGAACTGGAGCTAAAAAATTCACAATTACAGGTACTGGCAACAACCGATGCCCTGACCAACCTCGCAAACCGCAGAAGCTTTGACAAACATATTGCAGAAGAATGGAAACGCTGCAGCCGTGATAAAATTCCGTTGTCCATCCTGATGATAGACGTCGACTACTTCAAGGCGTACAACGACTACTATGGACATCAGCAAGGTGACGAGTGTCTGCAACATATTGCACAAATCCTGCAATCTGCCGACATAGCATCACGACCCGGTGATTTACTTGCTCGCTATGGCGGTGAGGAGTTTACTGTCGTGCTAAACAATACTACGCAGCAAAATGCGGTCGCGATTGCGGAAAAAATACGCCAGCTCGTGCAGCACAATGCGATTCCACATGCCTCGACCTTATTAAATAATATTGATATTGTCACCCTCAGTATTGGTGTCAGCACAGAAGTTGATTATCAGGGCGCAACTTTACAAGAATTAATTGAACAAGCGGATCAAGCGCTCTATCTGGCCAAACAATCTGGCAGAAATTGTGTTAAATCGGGATAATAGTCAAAACTGACTGATGTCGTGAATGATTTCACAATTTTCATACTATTTTGTAGAAATTTTGCGCCGATCTTCCACTAAATTCGGCGAAATTGCTTTTTCTGGACAAAATCCACCAACTCAGGCACAATTTGCCTAACATCGTGTAGTGTTGTTCTGATAAACTTCTTGAAACACACTTAATTCTGTCGCTATATAGCGACTAAATTCGTGAAACTAACATAAAAGTATTTATGGCAAAAATTCTCGTCATTCATGGTCCAAACCTGAACCTGCTCGGTTCACGCGAACCCGAACTGTATGGCACGACCAGCCTGGCCGACATTAATGCCACCTTATTAAATCTGGCAGAGGCGACCGGTCACGAACTGACCTCGATTCAGAGCAATGCCGAACATGAGCTGGTTAACGCGATACATCATGCCAAACAGGATGGTGTGAGCTTTATTGTCATTAATCCGGCCGCTTTTACCCACACCAGTGTGGCATTGCGTGACGCGATTGTCGGAGTGGCCATCCCGTTTATTGAAGTGCACTTGTCCAATGTGCATGCACGCGAGGCATTTCGTCAACAATCCTATTTTTCTGATCTCGCCTGTGGCGTTATCAGCGGTCTGGGTGCACAAGGCTATGAACTGGCCCTGCAGGCAGCCATCAAACAACTGGAAAATAACCAATCAAATACTTAACTGAGACTGTGTAATGGATATTCGTAAAGTAAAAAAATTAATCGAGTTATTGGAAGAGTCCGGCATTGCCGAAATTGAAATCAAGGAAGGCGAAGAGTCTGTACGCATTAGCCGTCAGTCAACCTATGCGCCGCCTATGATGCAGGCGCCTGCCTATAATTACGGCGCACCTGTTGCCGCACCCGCTGCTGAGGCCCCGGCTCTGGAAAAAACTGACAACAAGGAACAGGAAGCCGTTATCACCGGGCATGTTGTCAAATCACCCATGGTCGGTGCGTTCTATCGCTCGCCCTCACCGGGTGCCAAGTCGTTTGTTGATATCGGGCAGTCGGTCAATGTCGGTGATACCTTGTGTATTATTGAAGCCATGAAACTACTGAACCAGATAGAAGCCGACAAGGCAGGTGTAGTTAAAGCCATTCTGGTTGAAAACGGTGAACCGGTTGAATACAACCAGCCACTGTTTATTATCGAATAATTCCCCTGGCGAATTTTAAGAGACAAACCGCATGATAGAAAAGGTACTCATCGCCAACCGTGGCGAAATTGCATTACGTATATTACGTGCCTGCAAAGAACTCGATATTAAAACGGTCGCCATTCATTCCGAAGCCGATCGTGATTTAAAACATGTACGCCTCGCAGATGAATCTGTCTGTATTGGCCCGGCTCCTTCTGCTGACAGCTATTTAAATGTACCGGCTGTTATCAGCGCAGCTGAAGTAACGGATACGGTTGCGATTCATCCCGGCTATGGTTTCCTGTCGGAAAATGCCGACTTTGCCGAACGGGTACGTTCCTCCGGATTCATATTTATTGGCCCAAGCCCTGAAAACATTCGTTTAATGGGCGACAAGGTGGAAGCCATCAAGGCGATGAAAGCCGCGGGTGTTCCCACGGTACCGGGTTCTGATGGACCACTCGATGATAATGAAGAACGGAATATTAAACTTGGCCGCGAGATCGGTTACCCGGTTATTATCAAGGCGGCGGGTGGTGGTGGCGGCCGTGGTATGCGCGTCGTGCACAGTGAAGCAGCATTGTTAAATGCGATATCCCTAACCAAGGCAGAAGCTGGTGCGGCATTCAAAAATGACATGGTCTACATGGAAAAATTCCTCGATCACCCACGTCATATTGAAATACAGGTGCTTGCCGATTCACACGGTAACGCCGTACATCTGGGTGAACGCGACTGTTCCATGCAGCGTCGTCACCAGAAAGTCATCGAAGAAGCCCCCGCACCCGGTATCACCGATGAAATGCGCAACGAGATTGGCAGCCGTTGTGCCAAGGCCTGTCAGGACATTGGCTACCTGGGTGCAGGTACTTTTGAATTTTTATATCAGGATGGCGAGTTTTATTTTATTGAAATGAATACCCGTATCCAGGTAGAACATCCGGTAACCGAAATGGTCACCGGTATTGATCTGGTACGACAACAATTACTGGTGGCATCGGGCGAACCGTTGGCATTCACACAAAACGATATCGTACTGCGTGGCCATGCCATGGAATGTCGCCTCAATGCAGAAGACCCGGACAGTTTTATGCCTTCACCCGGCACCATTACGACTTACCATCCACCCGGTGGGCCCGGCATACGCGTTGACACACATATATATAATGGTTACGTGGTACCGCCCTATTACGATTCGATGATTGGCAAGTTAATCAGTTATGGTGACACACGTGACATCGCCATCCGGCGCATGCGCAGTGCCTTGAGTGAAATAGTCATCGATGGCATCAAGACCAACATTACCTTGCATCAACGCCTGTTCCGCGACGCCGCGTTCGTCCAGGGCGGCACCAATATTCATTATCTTGAGAAAAAACTCGAAGGGAAATAACGCGAGCTATCGAAAAAAAACCGGCACCGAAAGTAAATTCCGGTGCCGGTTTTTTTATATCAGGCAATAACTCAATTAAAAATGATACTGAATACCTGCTGACAGGTGTGAAATATCAGATTCAATATGAGTATATTCAGCAATAATATCCATTTTCTTGTTCAGGTTGAATGTCGCGCCAATACCGAACGTCAGCTCGATACCATCATCGGATGCCTTGATACCTGCACCAGTTGCACTGACAGATGCGTCATAATACAACAAGCCTGCTCGGCCACGAAGTTTGATGCTATCACTCACCGGGAATGCATAAACCGCATAGGCACCCAATGTATAGTAGGATATATCAACACTGGTACCGCCAACAGTTGTATTCGGGTCATCTATCGTGTTGGTAATTTCACCTTCAACAGAAAAGTTTTCATGTACTTTTGGTAAATGCATGCCGTATGTACCAATGGCGACAAAGCCGGTATCAAAACCATCAACATCACTGATACCCAGTTGCAGATTCATATAATTTCCATCCTGCGCATAAACATTGGCAGTACTTGCTATTAATAATGTAGACAAAATAATTTTTAGTGCTCGCATAATAAACCTCGAATTAGCATAAAGCTGGTTTTGAAGAAAAAACATGTGATAATGGTAGGATTAATCTCGATGCGATACTTTGAACAAGGTCACAGAGAAATAATAGAACGCGTTAACATTGGGTAGTGTACGCTTTATAATTTGAAATAAATACAATTTTCATGTTCTATGAGTGATTAACTAAAGGAAAGAACTTTTAACTGTTCTTGTTGTCGTCAATTAATAAATACGGGATATTACCGGTGTTTCTGACTGTAAAACAGATACAACTAACACGTAATTGTTTATATCAGGGAACTGGTTCATGTATTTAACAGAAAGCTCGCCTTGTGTTCGCAAGCGCACAGTTTCTAAAAATTAAAAGAGAATATACTTAAAGTAATTTGCCTGATATTTTTGTGACATTTTCAGAAACATATAAAAAAGATCCGGTCTGGCTATGTAGTTAAAGAAACATGGTTAGTAGTTTTTACGACGAAATATATCGGTGCGCCGACTGACTACCCGATCAATAAACAAGACACCATCCAGATGGTCAACTTCATGCTGAATCACGCGTGCTTCAAATCCTTCTGTTTCATACTCGTGTTGCTTGCCTGATACATCGTATGCCCTGATTTTTATTTTCTCAGCGCGAATCACATTACCGGTATAGTCGGGAACAGACATACAGCCCTCCCTGCCTTTGACCATACCTTCCCATGCCGTGATCTCGGGGTTAATTAATACCAGTCGACCATGATTTTTTATTTCCGGTTTACTGGTCAGATCAAGCAAAACGATACGCTGAAACCGGCCTGCTTGCGGTGCGGCAATACCGATACCACCAGGTGCCGCACGCATTGTTTGTTCCAAATCCAGAATGAAGGTACGCAATTCATCATTAAAAACTTCGACTGGCTCTGATGTTTGCTTTAAGAGAGGGTCTGGAATGGTCAGTATATCGAGTAATGCCACGTTATCAGTCTCGTGTCCTGCTAACTCACCATGGTTTCGATGGGCTGCAGGCTAACTTTGATATCTGAATCAATTTGTGTCAGGGCATGCTGAAGTTTGTCTATTCCCAGTCCGGCATGACCTTCAATGTGCATGATATACACAGGCTTCTCATCTGTGCCGGCTACATCAGACTCAAGATCAAAAATATCCAGCCCTGCATCGGCAAGCACATTGGTGACTTGCGCCACGATGCCGGCGCGGTCCGCACCATAGACGCTGACTCGCACATCCGGAATTCGATGATCATGCAGCTGCCCTTCAATGGTATCGATGTGGCACGTCAGATTCATTGCTTTGGCTACTGGTAAAATAGCCTGTTCCAGCTCTGCAACATCACCTGCATACTGCACCATTAACATCATGCTGAAATTACCGCCCAGACGCATCATGGAAGCCTCACCAAAATTGCAGCCTGCCTTGAATAAGGCCGCACTAACCTGTGCAACTATACCGGAGCGGTCTTTGCCCACTAATGTCAGCATCAGCCATTGTGTCTGTTGTGAAAGTTTGCTCATGATTGTGGCAATCCATTTTTGCTACAAACTGATAGAATAGTCATTCTATGACATGGCAGCAACTTATCATTCAGGCGACGCCTGACAACTCCGGGCAAATCAGTTCAATTCTTGAATCGTTTAACGCCGCTGCCGTAACCATGAGCGACGGCAAAGACCAGCCTATTTTTGAACCGGAACGTGGTACCACGCCATTATGGGACAGCGTCCATATCACCGCCCTGTTCGATGTCGATACCGATATCAACAAGGTAATAGCCATCATCAGCGAACAACTCGGCACTACACCTGTATATAAACACGACCTGCTCGCTGAAAAGGACTGGGTGCGCGCCTGGATGGATGACTTCAAGCCGATGCAGTTTGGTAAACGGGTATGGATCATCCCCAGTCATCATGTTGCGCCTGAACCTGACGCTATTAATATAGAGCTGGATCCCGGTCTGGCATTCGGTACCGGTACCCATCCCACCACCGCGATGTGTCTGGCATGGCTCGATAAAAACATACCGCACGACAACAGGGATAAACTGTCCGTACTGGATTATGGCTGTGGCTCCGGCATACTCGCACTGGCCGCCGCCAAGCTTGGCGCGACGACAATTTATGCCGTCGATAATGATCCACAAGCAATTGACGCGACCTTGATGAATGCGAAACAGAATCATGTTGATAATATCCAGGCGCTGCTATCTGACCACGTCAGCAATAAATGGCCTGACTTACAGGTTGATATTCTGCTTGCCAATATTCTCGCTGCTCCGCTCATAGCGCTGGCACCGTTATTTCAACGCTACTGCCATAAAAACACCCGGATAGTGCTGGCTGGCTTGCTCAGCAACCAGGTCAATGATATCTGCCAGGCTTATGCAAACTGGTGCACACTCACCATTGCCGACCAAATCGATGACTGGATCTGTCTGGAAAACACATTGTGAACACTATTGTGCGCTGCAATCCGGATCACAATGACTTAAACTGAAAACTTGCTGAATAAGACCGCTTACATTACATTTATAGACTTATGTTTACCTGTTGCCCGCAATGTCAGACCTGTTTCCGTATCACCGCCGCACAATTAAAAGTCGCGCAAGGCAAGGTACGGTGTGGAAAATGTCACGGCGTATTTAACGCCAAACAATCGCTGCATGAAAATGATCCCGGTATCAAAACCGCTAACCCGTCTCACGACGCTACGGTAAAAGCACATCAGCCAACAACACATCAAGCAGAGACGAAGCGTCCTGACCCAACGATGTACACAGCAGCAACGGTAGCGGCAGCATCGCCCAGGCATAAAGCAGATGATTCAAGCACAGATAAATACGGCGGCGGCCAATCGTCGCAAACGGGAAAAGTCGAACGCAACGATCATCAACATATTTCACTTGGCGATGCGGATGCCAGCAGTGACAGTATTGATGCAATTTTTGATGCCCTGGATGAACAACTTACCTCGGGTGTGTTTAATGACATTCGTGGCCATGTTGCCACGCCCGAACCGGCGATTGAAGTTGACATTGACAGTTATTTTCACAAACAGCTTTCCGACTTCAGCCCGACGTCTGATGCTAAATTAGCTAGCGACAGTAAAAGCCGGATTGATAAACCTGAACCTGATAACCCAAATGATACAGTCGTCAGTGCACGCCAGTCTGCTGCGGGGAACAAACCTCTCTCCGAGGCGCCTGCCAAACAGACGGCAACCCGGTCAATCCGCTCGATAACTGACGCACCTGAACCCACATCGTATGAAGACACGTTCCTTGCCAGCTTACGTAAAAAAACGGCCGCTGAAACACAACAACTCGAACTGAATATAAGCCACACGCCTGCCGAATTAGCCACACAAGCCAAGACCGCTCCGCAACAACTCAAACAGGCAATTGACAATATTATAGGTTCGAAGGCCCGTGACAAATCCGAGGACGATGAACCTGAACCACATATGGTCGCCCATGACAAAGTTATCGACGAGATTATCAATGATGACTTCACGATTTATATCGATGATGACAATGACCTGCCATCGGATTTGTCTTCGCTGCATGAATCTGCGCCTGAGCCGGAGAATGATCTGCCTGAACATGCGGATTCAACAGACGATCACACTACAGATGAAGATTTAATCGCTGAAGCAGAAGATATTTTCGAGTTTCATTCCTCGACAGAACTCCCGGATGAATTTGATGATGAGGAAAACGACGTCGCGCTTGAAATCAACAGTGAATTTGAGCTCACCCCGGCCGATGAAACCGATCGTGACACAGCACATAAATCTGCCGACAGATTTTCATTTTCACCTGTTGAGCCGGATGATAGTCAGGATGAGATAAATGAATTCGCATTTGAAGATGCCGCTGTTAACAAAGCTGATCTTGAAGAAGATAATTTTACTGATCTGGACGAAATCATTGCCACACCGGTGGCGGATAATGGGGATGAATGGGATCGGGTACTGGCAACACCTGAAAAGACCGAACACGTTGTACCGCGTCAATTGCGCGATTCTGTTGATTCAATCATTGATGATGAAACCAGTCTGGCAAAAAAACTGTTTATGCTCTTTGCAACTGCCATTTTGATCGCCATGCTGGTGCTACAGATACTGATTTTTAAAAGTACCGAGCTGGTGCAGCGCTGGCCTGGCCTGCGAGATTCCATGATCACCCTCTGCGACACCTTGCCGTGTCGTTTTACCGGCAAGCACGACCTGAAAAAAGTAAATATGCTGAGTCGTGATATCCGCGTACACCCTAAAAACAAGGCCGCCTTGTTGATCAGCGCGGCAATGGAGAACCAGGCCGGGTTTGCCCAACCCTATCCGGATATCTTGTTGCGCTTTACTGACCTTACCGGTGAGGTCGTTGCGCAACGACGCTTTATTCCAGAGGAATATCTCGGCAAAATATACCGGCCGTTTATACTCATGCCAGCCAAAACACCCGTTCATCTCACCTTTGCCGTACTCGACCCGGGTAATGATGCGATCAACTTCGAATTCGATTTCCTCTAACACCCTCACACTCGATTTGTCCCGGGTTAACATCACCAGTGTCTGCTCGTGGTGCAACCTGCGTAAAAACTTTTTCGTATAGTCAAATTTAACCACATTCTGAAATAGCCCCGAGTCGTTTTTTCGCGCAAGATTAGTTGAAAAGTCAAGGGTAAAAGTGGCTTTAAAATGAGCGGTTAAAACGTTATCATTGTGCACCCACCTCCAATGTAACGACAGAAGATGGATACTTAAAAATAGCATTATGCAAATTGGACCTTACACCTTACCGAATAATCTTGTGCTCGCCCCGATGGCAGGCGTGACGGATCTTCCATTCCGCCAGCTCTGTCGTCAAATGGGCGCAGGCATGGCCGTTTCGGAAATGGTGTCATCCAATTCACTGTTGTGGGGCAGTAAAAAAACCCAGCGACGCGCAGACCACCGGGGCGAAATTGAACCCAAATCTGTGCAAATCGCCGGGGCCGATCCGGACATGATGGCCGAAGCAGCCAGGTACAACGCCGACCAGGGCGCCCAGATTATTGACATCAATATGGGCTGCCCGGCAAAAAAAGTCTGTAACGTCATGGCAGGGTCTGCTTTATTGCAGGACGAGTCTCTGGTGCACAATATATTGCACGCAGTAGTCAACGCGGTGGATGTTCCGGTCACGCTGAAAATACGCACCGGTTGGGACACCCAGCATAGAAATGCGTTAACCATTGCCAAAATCGCAGAGCAAGTGGGAGTGCAGGCATTGGCAATACACGGTAGAACCCGTGCGTGTCAGTACAAAGGGGATGCCGAGTACGACACCATTGCCGATGTGAAAAGCCGTATCAGCATTCCGGTTATCGCCAACGGTGATATTACGACCCCAGAAAAAGCCAGATTCGTATTAGAGCACACTGGAGTCGATGCGATTATGATCGGACGGGCCGCACAGGGGCGACCGTGGATTTTCCGTGAAATAGCGCATTACCTGCAGACGGGGAAACATCTGGCCGCACCAACACATGACGAGATTCGCGACATTCTGTTGGGCCATTTACATAACCTGTATGCCTTTTATGGTGAATACACTGGCGTGCGTATGGCGCGCAAACACATCAGCTGGTACAGCAAGGGGCAGGCTCACGGTGCACAATTCCGTCAGGCCACCAACCGCGCTGAAACAGTCGATGAACAACTAACAATTACACAAACATTTTTTGCTAACTTAACTAACAGGGAGGATATCGCCGCATGACTGAAGCAGTCTCAGTGGCTAACGTCGCCGTCAATAACGATAACGATAATGCCAATAAACCACTCCGCGCGTGTGTCGCAGATTCAATCAGCGCTTATTTTGGCGCACTGAACGGACACCCGGCCGGTAATTTGTACCAGATGGTTCTGTCTGAAGTTGAAGAGCCTTTACTGCAAGCTGTGTTGAAATATACTGGTGGCAACCAGAGTAAAGCATCTGAAATTCTCGGCATCAACCGGGGAACGCTACGAAAAAAACTGAAAATCTACGGTTTACACAAGTAAACTACGTTATCGAGTGGGAAAGGAACGCAGATCATACCCGATTAGTTCTTTAATTATCCCGATTAAGAAAATAAAACCTTTCCCACTCGAATTCTCTTCCTAAGGAACTCTCTATGAGCAAGATTACGCGCGCACTGTTAAGTGTGTCGGATAAAACCGGCATTGTTGAATTTGCCAAAAAATTACAAAATGACTTTGCGGTAGAAATTCTTTCCACTGGCGGTACTGCGAAACTGTTAAGTGAACAGGGCGTGAAGGTTATCGAAGTTTCTGACTACACCGGTTTTCCGGAAATGATGGATGGCCGGGTAAAAACCCTGCATCCAAAAATTCATGGTGGCATTTTAGGCCGACGTGGCACCGATGATGCGGTAATGAACGAGCATAACATCGGGCCGATCGACCTGGTGGTCGTGAATCTCTACCCGTTTGAACAGACGGTGGCAAAACCCGACTGTGACCTGGCCACGGCTATTGAAAATATCGATATCGGTGGTCCGACCATGATTCGTGCTGCCGCCAAGAATCACCAGGACGTTACTGTTATCGTCAACGCCAGCGACTATGACACCGTCCTGACGGAAATGAAAAATAACAACGGCACTGTGTCAGACGCCATACGCTTTGAGCTGGCCGTCAAAGTCTACGAACACACCGCCGCTTATGACGGTGCCATTGCCAATTATCTGGGTAAACTCACTACGGCAGACGATGTCGACTTTCCACGTACCTTCAACAGTCAGTTTCAACTCAAACAAACCATGCGCTATGGCGAGAACCCGCATCAGAATGCTGCGTTCTTTGTCGAACGTGAGGTCCTTGATGGCAAGGGTGACGCCAGTGTCGCGACTGCCAAACAATTACAGGGTAAAGAACTGTCTTATAACAACATCGGTGATACCGATGCCGCACTGGAATGCGTCAAACAATTCAGTGACGCGCCGGCCTGTGTCATTGTCAAACATGCCAACCCTTGTGGTGTAGCCGTCGCCGGTAATTTACTCGAAGCCTACGACAAGGCCTACAGCACCGACCCCGAATCCGCGTTCGGTGGCATTATCGCGTTTAACCAGAAACTGGATGCCACCACCGCGCAAGCCATTGTCGAGCGTCAGTTTGTGGAAGTAATCATCGCACCCGATGTTGACAACGCGGCAATAGAAATCGTTGCCGCGAAAAAGAATGTACGTTTATTGAAATGCGGCCAATGGCAAAAAAATGCGGTACAGCGACTGGACTTCAAGCGAGTTAACGGTGGCCTGCTGGTACAGGATAGCGATTTACAACTTTATAATGAACTGAAAGTAGTCACAGAACGCGAACCAACCGATCAGGAAATGGCGGATCTGCTTTTCAGCTGGAAAGTGGCGAAGTTCGTCAAATCGAACGCCATTGTTTACGGCAAAAACAACATGACCATCGGTGTTGGTGCGGGCCAGATGAGCCGCGTCAACTCTGCCCGTATCGCAGCAATCAAGGCTGAACACGCCAAACTCGAAGTAAAAGGTGCAGTCATGGCCAGTGATGCGTTCTTCCCGTTCCGAGATGGCATTGATCAAGCTGCTGAAGTCGGCATTACTGCGGTAATCGAACCGGGTGGCTCAATGCGCGACGATGAAGTGATTGCTGCGGCCAATGAGCATGGCATGGCGATGGTGTTTACCAGCATGCGGCACTTCCGGCACTAGCCTGGTACGTCATTCTGTCCCTTGCAGTAGTCCACCTGATTGCCCGTCATTCCGTACAAGTGTGAAGCACGCGATACGGAAACTCATTCAGCCTGATATAATTTTTCATAATTAGATAAAAGGTATTTTTCGTACTCACCTGAGCACGAGTTACTTTCTTTTGCTTGTCCAAAAGAAAGTAACCAAAGAAAAATGCACCCGTGACCTCGCCGGACTCACGTCTGGTACCCTCGTCTGTTTTCGCAAAACAGGCTGCTGCTTCTCACAGAACCCTGCGGGTTCATTGTGAGTACCCTAACCTTCGTTCCGTTGGCTCAGGGCAACTCACGCGATGCTACGCATGAATCGCGCTCGAACAGTACTCGCCTTTGCTCCTGTTTCACTCAACTTCCTCGGCTCAGTCAGACTGAGACATTATTCAAGACTCATGCTCTGCTCTACACCAGTTAACTTAATATCTACCCATTCTCCCCTTCGCACGCAGGGGGAGGAATTTATTTTTCGAAATAATTTCAGGCGAGACAAGGATTTCGAGCTGGAGGATGGCGGCACATGGACGTGCCGTCAGCCGACCACAAATGAAAAATAAATACCTAATCCGTTTTGCGCGCAGGGGTGCCGTTCTTTTTGGTGACTTTTTCTTGGGCATGCAAGAAAAAGTCACTCGCGCGCAGACCGCGCGAAGCACACCTTTAAATCAATTACGAATCCCAGGTTAACTCATTCGAAAATGACAGAATTAAAAAAGGCGGACAATGTCCGCCTTTACAATTTCATAACCGTAAGAAACTAGCTGGCTTTTGCCACTTCATCGATTACTACATACACCTTGCCATCCTTAATCTCCACAGGATAAGACTTGATTGCCTTGAGGCTCTGACATGGTGACTGTCCGGTTTTCGGGTCGATACCAAGATTATGCCAAGGGCATTTTACCTGACCATCCTGCATGACACCTTTGGACAGATCCGCGCCCTCATGCGGACAAAAACGACCGAAAGCCGTAATGGTGTTATCACTCGTTTTTGTCACACAAATGTTTTCTGAATAGGCGTGAATCATTCCGTCATCCAGCACGGCTAGCGGAATCGGGCCATACTGCGCCGCATTTGCCTGTGCCTTTACGCTGGCATGTGCCGAGACTTTCGCTGATTTCTGTTTTTTACCAAACAGACCCAGAATTTTTTGCATGACATAGCGAATCCGAAAATCAAAATAACTCCAGGCCAGATTTTGTGGCACCTCGGCAAAAATATCGAGCATGCCGCCCGCCAAAGCTGAATAGGCATAGTGGTGATAGTGACCATGAGCGTAATGTGGCTTCTCAAGCACGACCCGAAAGCTGATCACATGTCGCGTACTGTCGGTGACATTGATCTCGGAACCATGCACATGATCACCGTGAAACAATAAAACATCACCCGGTGCCATATCAAATGTTGCAGCAGCACCCGGATTTTCATCGGCACTGATGTAGGGACCGGCATTTTTTAAATTTTTATCATAGGCTTCCGGATAGATGGTGAGGCCGTTACCGGTTTTTACTTCACCTACTGCAACCCAGACATTTATCAGGTTACTCGGGCAATCAACCCAGCTATCACGATGTGCGCGATGTGGTGTAATTTTTCCGTCACCGTGGCGTTTGGCAAACTTTCTGAACTCGCCAAGATAGGGCGCAGCAATATCTTGCGGGATATGAAAACGCACATTGGGTGTACGTTCAAAATAGAAATTACCTGATATGCCGATCATTTCCCTGACGAATTTCTTCAAAAATTCAAGCGCCTTCAACTCCATGCGATCATAAACTGCATCAGTCAGGTCAGGAATTTCAGCCGCGGTGACTTCCTTGTGGATTTTATCCAGACCCAGAGCCATGACCTTGTGAGCCCGGTCCTGACCAATTTTATCTTTAATCCCGGCATAACTTGCGTTAACCAGGGTGTCGAACAATCCCAGTTCCTGTAAACAGTTACGCACCAGAAAGTATTCACCATTTAAAAGCCGGTTCGGCAGGTCAATAAATGGACGTTCACTGGATTGTAACTCGATGGCCTTCAGATTTTGCATGCTTATACCTGTCAATCTACCAGCCCGTAATAGGACCACAATAGAATAATTTTACCGTATTTTTTGAGCAATTTCTGCAATTACATCGCTACCAATCAGGGCTTCCATTTTAGAGCGAATCTAATGAAAGGGTTAACGTTATGAAAACCAGTGCTTGTACAGAAATACACTGATATTCCTAGACTGACAAGACGCTAACCAGAACACAACAAAGCAGCACAAACTGACTGCCCTTGTCCATTATAGCGAAGACCAGCGGGTCATCAGAAACTTGTCCGCGCCATGCCTTGAACCACATATAGCTTACCCAGAATAACACCAGCGGACAGAGTAACCACAGACCAATGGGATGTGTATAACGTTGCGCAATATCCGGGCTATTGATAAATAACGCTAACACCAGTACTGACAAATACCCGTTCGCAACACCCATCGCGTAAAGCAGACTACTATCTTCAACAAGGTAGCCACGACCCCACGCCTTGCCAACATTCAGTTTCTGTGCAGTATCCAGTTCTGAACAACGCTTTAACAGGGCAAGACTGAAAAACAGGAACATGGAAAAGGCAATTAACCAAAAAGACGGCACTACCGCAATGGCAACCATGCCGGCAATAATTCGTATGGTATAGAGACACGCCAGTGTAATCACATCCAGCACGATCAGGGATTTAAGATAAAACGAGTATGCAAGTGTGATGAAATAATATATCAGCAAACAAATAATAAAATAGACTGATAATTTACTCGCAATGTAAAAACCGGCTGCAAGTGCCACGAACAGTAATACCATGCCGTGTGTTAATGGTATCGCCCCGGAAGCAAACGGACGATTACGTTTACGCGGATGTGCACGGTCTGCAGCCAGGTCGAGCATGTCATTCAGCACATACACACTTGAAGCACATAAACTGAACGCAAGCACAGCAAGCAGCGCCTGCATCACGGCGGTCTTGTCACTCCACAAATGTGCTGTCAGAACAGGAACCAGAATCAACAGATTTTTCAACCACTGGTGTACCCGTATTGCTTTTATGTATGACAGTACAGTAAATTTATTTTCTTTAAATGTTTGTTCCAGTTTACCGGTTTTTTCCAGTTCTGGTATTACACCACCATGCGGATTAACAACAATGGCTTTTCTGGCAGCTGACCATACTTTCAAGTCAACTTTCGCGTTGCCCGCATAATCGTACTCGTTATTACCAGTCTGTTGCTGATTATGCCGGGCGATGGCGTCACACTTGTTTCGACCTGTCAGATTAATCTTGTCTCCACTTGCGAGGATACCGCGAAAGATGCCGAGGTGTTCGGCAACATTATTTGCGTATTTCTCATTTGATGCAGTTGCCAGATATAACGCCCTGCCTTGCGCTGCTTGCGACTTTAAATATTGCAGGAAACTGGCATTATAGGGCAGCAGACTGGCATCAATGTTTACATGCCGTGCAATCTGATATTTAAGATTTGCCTTACCTTTTAACAACCAGAACGGTAACATGAATATATAAAGTAAATTCAATTTCATTAACAGGATAACGCTTTCGTGCAACATGTCACTTTTTATCAGCGTACCATCCAGATCAACATAGAGCGGGATTTTACTTTCGGTAATGGACTGCGGGGACTGCGATTGATCGTTAATCATATGGTTATTAACACTTTATAATTAGTCTGTGATTTCAGCTTTTATTACTCCATGTTAGCAAATAAACTGCCATACTTTAATTATATTCCATTGTTTTTACAGATATTTTATAATGCCCCACACTTCTTTTACAGGCAGCACCGCTATGCAAATTTCCGGCTGGGGTAATTACCCGGTTATAGACTCGAAAATTATCCAGCCCGGCAGTTTCCAGAGTGCCCGTCATCTACTTAGTCAACATCAATTTAACGGCATTGTACGGGGCAAAGGTCGAAGTTATGGTGACAGTTCGCTCGCAAAAACCGTGTTACAAACCGCGTCACTTGATCATTATCTCCAGTTCGATGAGCAATCAGGCTCACTTACCTGCCAGGCGGGTGTCGAACTTGCAGATATTCTGGATACATTTGTGCCAAGAGGCTGGTTCTTGCCTGTGACACCCGGTACAAAATATATTTCTGTAGGCGGTGCCGTTGCCAGCGATGTGCATGGTAAAAATCACCATCTGGATGGAAGCTTCTGTGATCATGTACAGTCGCTTAAGTTGTTACTGGCAAATGGTGAAATCACTGAATGCTCAGAGTCTCTACACACGGATCTCTTTCATGCGACCTGTGGCGGAATGGGATTGACCGGCGTCATACTCGAAGTCACGTTTACTCTCAAAAAAATACAAAGCAGCCAGATTGAACAAACCACGATCAAGGTGGCAAACCTTGATTTGCTGTTTGATTTGTTCGAAGAAAATCATCAATCCACCTACTCAGTAGCCTGGCTGGACTGCCTGTCCTCGGGCAGCAAGCAGGGACGATCTTTATTGTTTCTGGGCGAACATAGTCTTAACAATCAATTCTCAAACCAGGTCAAAAGACCGCTTAATGTGCCGGTGATGTTGCCCGGCTTTATTCTTAACAGGTATACCAGCCAGGCATTCAGCGAGTTATATTATTATCTTGGCCCAAAAACGGAATCCATGCAGGCCGTTCACTACAATCCTTATTTTTATCCACTTGACAGCATTCATAACTGGAATCGTATCTACGGTAAACGCGGCTTTGTTCAATACCAGTTCGTGATACCGAGAGAAAATGGCAAGGAAGGTATCAAAACCATACTGGATCGTATAACAAGCTCGAAGCGCGGATCTTTTCTGTCCGTATTAAAAGCGTTTGGCAAGGGTAATAATAATTTATTGTCATTCCCGACCGAAGGTTACACGCTGGCGCTTGATTTCAAGATTTATGATGGTCTGTTTGAATTTCTGGACACACTTGATGAAATTGTACTTGAATATGGTGGACGGATATATCTCGCCAAGGATGCAAGAATGAGTGAGAGTGTTTTTAAAAACAGCTATCCTGAATGGCAGAAATTTGTACAGTTGCGCGAACAGTATGGTGCTGATAAGGTTTTCAATTCACACCAGTCCCGACGACTCGGGTTATAAACCACTCCTTTACCGGACAAGAACAGGTTGAGAACAAGATGAAAAAAGTATTAATTATTGGTGCAACCTCTGCTATCGCTGAAGCGACTGCACGCTTGTTCGCACAACGTGGCGATCAATTATGTTTAATCGGACGCAATACTGAGCGACTCGAATCAATGAGTGCAGATCTGAAAATTCGCGGTGCTGCAGAAACAGATTTTTATACGCTCGACGTGAATGATTCGTCACAAAGACTTAATATTATCGATCAGGCAGTAACAAAAATGGCAGGACTCGATATCGTGCTGGTGGCACATGGCACGTTACCCGATCAGACAAAATGTGAACACGATTTCGAACTGACTGAAAAGGAACTTGCAACCAATGCTATCAGTATTGTCATCATGGTATCGCATTTGGCGAATTATTTTGAACAGCAGAAGTCCGGTTGTATTGCAGTGATCAGTTCTGTTGCAGGCGACAGGGGACGACAATCAAATTATATCTATGGTGCAGCAAAAAGCATGGTCACGACCTTCATGCAAGGATTGCGAAACCGGTTATCCAAAGCGAATATCCAGGTGTTGACCATCAAACCAGGCTTCGTCGACACACCGATGACAGCACATTTTAAAAAGGGATTACTCTGGGCCCAACCGGAGTCAGTCGCTGCGAGTATAGTCAAGTCAATTGACAAGGGAAAAGACGAGGTCTACGTACCAGGATTCTGGCGCTTGATTATGTTGATTATAAAAAATATCCCGGAATTTGTATTCAAACGGATGTCGCTATAGCGAATCAGCTGCTCTTGATGGGTTGTTCATCATCATCATTCGCATGATGCACAAATCGCTGTTCACCCTTCAGGTAATAGTAAAGACCGATAATCCCGATAAATACCATCAACAAGCGCCATCCGAGTAATAATTCCGCTCCACCCTGCAAGCTGAACAGTTTAAACAAACCATCTAACGCCGCTTCGCCAACACCAATACCACCAGGTGTTACAGGTAGCGCAGTAGCAAGAAATCCCATGGGGATCAATAACGACATTCGCGTATCAGCACCGGTCACAATTGCAGCCTTGGCAAGCAGCAACATGGCTACAATAGCAACAGACTGCGTCAGCAGGGATAAAAACGCTGCATATAAAACACTTTTACTGTTTTTTCTGTATGAATGCATGGTTAATAATATCCGCTTGATAATCTCGCCCTTGGGCAGAAAATTATACAACCAGACAAAAAAACGACCACGCTCAACATCCATTATCATGCTCAATATCGTACATACAATCATACCCAGCGACACAACCAGCGTAATCGACATCAGTCCTTGCAGCACAGTGCTTGACTGTATTGTGCTGTAAAAAAATGGCGCCAGTAACAGTGGCATACAGAACAAACTGAACATACCGATAATACGATCAAATACGAAAATGGTAATGATTTCTGTACGCCGGCCAGGATTACCCTTGCTGGCATAGTATATCTTTACCAGGTCACCACCATTTGCACCAGGTAAATAGGTGTTAAAAAACTGGCCGATAAAAGTCAATCTGAAAGAGGAAAAATAGGGCAATACCAGACCGTGTGCATGGATCAAGACCTGTAAGCGTAACGCCATTAACATCATTACAATAAAAAAACCGCAACAGGCCAGTAGCGTAAATGGCCATGACCTGATGAGACCGGGTACGAATGACCAGTCAATTGCACCGGAAAATATCAGATACGCAATAAGCCCAATAGCCAACCCCGAGCGAAAGACGAATGATAATATTTTTGTAACTTGAGACATTTAATTCATCACTTTTATTACAATAGTGCTGTTTAATTTATATATCGGATTCAGGACAAGATTATCGGCATATACTATAAACATTCAACAATTATGTCATTTCACATTCTTTATTGATACCACACTGCTAGAAATTATACCTGGTCTGAAAGCCACACTGCCCAACGGGTAACCAGTCCGGTTTTTTATAATAATCCTTGTTAATTCGCTGCAGAACCTCAGTGCGGTACAGTTTATAGTCAAACACGTCACCAAATAACAATTCAAAACTGGCATCACGAACCATGATGGTTTCTCTGCGCGTAGCTTTAAAATATTTTTTGAATCCGTCCAGATGTGCCTTGGTACGTTTTACAATCAGGATGTTTTGACCATCCAGTTTCGAAAAATCAGTGATCGTGTCATCCTGTCGTGCATGAAATGACCCACCGCCAATATTTATTATGTGCTTACGCGAATAATAATAAAGCATGGAACCAAATCCATAACTTATCGCTGCTAAATGGTATTCTTTCTCATACGGTGCCAGCTTTGATAACAGCTCATGCGGATGTTTGGCAAACGTCAGGTTTTGCAAGGCTTCCTGTTTTTTGGAAAATGTTGCTGGCGGCAAGATCAGTATCGCCAGTATCACCGCCAGGTGTATCAACCCGAATCCGGACATGAAATAGAACACCCGTCGCCATTGAACGGTTGTCAGTATTGCAGCAGTCGCAATAAATGCAAACGGGTAAAAACTCAATACCCAGTGCAGTCCTATTTGCTTGCGCAATGTCAGTAATAAAAAAAGAAACAAGGGAAACAGAATTATCCAGATATAAACCTGGCCTGATTTGTGTTGCCATTTTAATTTCAGCGTATTCCTGTTTCTGAAGACGTAATATAATAATGGCGGTGACAGCAAATATACCAGCATGACCAGGTAGAATAATATACTTTGAGCGATATTATCCGGCATGGCTGTTCGATTATAGAGATTGAATAAAATGTTATTCCAGCAATGATTGTAATTCCATAGCAGATTAATAAATACAAACGGTAACACCATTAAAAATACAATCAGCAGACCTGTCCAGGATCGCTTGTCACGCATAAAAAATACGATATAAAAACCGTACGCGACACCCAACAACACGGCAAAGTACTTGGAGAAAAACGCCAGCCCCAAAAACAGACCACAATACAGGTAATGTTTGTATGACTGTGATTCAGAAACCGCCCGATAAAAAAACCATGCCGAAATAAAACTGAAATAGATTAGTGGAATATCGTGGGTAATGAGTACATTCAGTAAATTTACAGGCGCAAACAAAAATGCCAGTGCTACCCAGGGTGCTGCCTCAGGATTTTGCAGCCGCGTAATCCGGTATATTCCCCAGGCAAGAAAAATTGGTAACAGAACTGCCGGCATACGCAACCACCAGCTTGCATCGGATATCCAGAGGAACAGACCTAACAACCAGCCTACAATTGGCGTATGGTCATAGTATCCATAATCCAGATGTTTACCCCAGGTGATAAAATACGCTTCGTCGCCCGTCATCGGCATCAATGCTGCCAGAGCAAGCCTTAGCAACAGGACAAACAACATACTTCTGTAAAACAATTGCGTCGGGTTGTTACCGATATTCATTCATTACCCTTTTAATCCTGTTTACACAGGCAAAATTAGTTTGATGCGCCAGAAAGATATCTAACCCGATGACCTGTATATGCTATTTTAATACAGAATTATTGAATCTTTTAACAGTTTCATCATCTTATTCCGCATATACTACACACCACAAACAATTAATCAGGCTAATAAACATGAATATCACACTCAAACTTCTCTATCTGACCATTGCCAGCACACTGGCATTTGGTTGTAGCTGGGTAAACTTATCCGACAAGGCCGCAAAAGTCCGCACGCTCGAAATGCATGAAGTCAAAAGCTGCAAGAAAAAAGGGCAAACATTGGCGTCCGTTAAAGGCACAGTGCTGGGAGTTGAACGCGATGAGAAAAAAATGGCCAAGGAACTGGAGACAATCGCTCGTAACGAAGCGCCGGAATTAAATGCAGACACCGTTGTGGCAGTCACACCCATCAAGGATGGTCAGCGAACTTTTTATTTGTATAAATGTGTAGACCCTGATAATTAGCCACTGATCAGCTTTATCCCGACCAGCAGCGTCAACACCTCGAAAGCACGCTTTATATAAGTATTGCCTTTCGAGATGGACAAATGTGCCCCGGCATAACCACCCAGAAAGGACGCTATCAGCAGAACGGGTACCCAGTCCCAGCGTATTTCACCCAGCATTCCGAGGGTGAGAGCGCCGGTGCCGTTCCAGAACACACCCACCAGCACGAGCGTGTACGCCACGGCGCGCTGATAATCGAGACCAAACCAGCGCACCAGCCAAATCGTGACGAACAGGCCAGTTCCTGAGGTTAGCGAGCCGTTCAGGATGCCCATCATGAATAACACCACGCCACCAATAAAATAGCCGTTTTTTGTTCGATTACTGGGTTGTAAAATTTGACCAAGTTCACGCTGAAAAAATGAATATATGCCCAAACTGATTGTCAAACAGCCCAGAGTGAATTGTGCAATCTGATCCGGTATTTGTAATATCATCGTGGCGCCCAGTATCACGCCGGGCAGGCCGGCTACCAGGATAACTGTCGCAAAGCGCCAATCGAGACGGCCTTCACGAAAATGCCGTAAAGTGGCGCCAATCCCCAGCGCGACACTTGCCACCTTATGGGTTGCGAGTGCTACACTAAAGGGTAAGCCCAGAAATATCAGCAGGGGTAATTGCAGCAATCCAGCCCCGCCACCGGCAAAAGCTGACAAGGCATTCGCAATAAATGAAACCACGAACAAAATAAGGTAGTCAAACATGCAAGGTTGTAATTTCCGATTCAGACACAATTTAGCCCGTTATGTTATCGCAATTCTATTTACCGGCCTATGCACAATCGCACAGGCAAAGTCACAAAAAATAAAATGCTGGACCAATGACCAGGGTGTACGCGAATGCGGCAACTATGTCCCGCAGGAACAGGTGCAGAAAAAAATTGATGTGGTCAATGAACATGGCCAGGTCATAGATATCGAGGATCGTGCAAAAACGCGCGAGGAGCTGGTTAAAGAACGCGAAGAAAGACGCAAGCAAAAGGAAGAAGAACGCAAACTTGCCGAACGCAAACGACTGGATCAGATTCTGATTCAAACCTACGCATCAGAAGACGATATAAAATATTCACTGGATACGAAAGTGAAGGCAATTGATGCACAGATTGAATTATTGCGTGGCAAAAACGGCAAACTTGTCGATAACCTGCAGAAGTTAACGCTGAAAGCTGCAAATTATGAGCGAAACGGCAAGGCTGTTCCTGAAAAAATATTAAACGACATTGCCAATGTAAAAGAGCAAATGGAAGTACACAAAAAACACATTCATGCCAAACAAAAAGACAAGAAAACGACACAGGATAAACACGAGGCAGACCTGGAACGTTTTCGCGAACTTAAAAAAATAAAACCACCCGGTCAGCGATAGCAAGGCTACCCAATCACGCGATAATAAACTTTGCGTCCGGTAGCAGGTTAAAACGTGTGCGTGTTGCAGCCGTGTAGGCGCCCATCTGATGACCAATGATGAGATCGCCGATTTCCAGCTCCGGCAACGCGATGGCTTCATCTATGATATCAATGCTGTCACAAGTCGGCCCGGCCAATACGCTGGTTTGTGTTTCACCCTCCCTGAATACCTGCAGAGGATGGTCGGCATGGTCGAAGATCTTGCCACTAAACGAACCATATACACCATCATCCAGATAATACCATGGCAATCCCACACGATTCGCTTTGCCAACGACCGTTGTTATGCTGGTTACTGACGGCGCGACAAGGTAGCGGCCGGGCTCGGCATATAAGTGCCAGTCCTCGGGCAATTTCGCCAGCGCCGCGGCAATGGGCGCACAAAAATCTGCAATACGTTGCCCGGTCAGGCCGTAATCAGCGGGAAAACCGCCGCCAATGTCCAGTACCGACAATGGTGCCCTGGCAATCGTGTTTACTTCTTCCATTAATTCATGACAGCGTTCGATTGCAGCGATATGTTTGCTGGCGGTTTCGCATTGTGATCCAACGTGGAATGACAATCCTTTAATATGCAATCCAAGTTGCTCGGCTAGTCTGACAATAGTCGCAACTTCAGTGTCAGGACAACCAAATTTTTTCGACAAATCGACCTTGGCATCGGCGCTGCGAAAACTTACCCGCAGTAACACGCCAACGCGACCCCGGTATGGCAGGAGTTTTTTTAATTCATCCAGATTATCTACCACAAACGTGGTCGATCCGAACCGCAAGGCATCACGAATATCCTTGTCACGTTTTATAGGGTGGGTGTGAATCGTCCGACGACCGGATATTTTCAGCTTCAATAATAATTCCAGCTCGCCTGATGAAGCCACATCAAACCCGGCATCGAGCTCGTTGAGCACCTGAATAACTTCTTCCTGTGGCAGCGCCTTGATAGCATAAAACAGGCTGACATTCGGCAAGGCTTGTTGTAACTGTTGATACTGATTCCTGAGTACTTGCGGATTAAAGACCAGCAATGGCGAACCATGCTGTTTCACCAGTGCCTGATAGCGTGCAACTTCCTGTTCTGTTGCACCATAGATAACTTTACGAACCGGTGTTTTCAATGATGGTTTACCTTTAAAATGCGAATGATCAATAAACTGTCTGTTAGCAATGCAGCTGGCCAGATTACCGGGACAGTCTAGCATGCGCTAGCGTGTAGTCGAGGGAATTTACAGGCAGGCACAGCGTTAACGGTGCGAGCGTCTGATTATTTCAGTTGATCAAGTACATATTGCGGTAATGCAAACGCCGCCTGATGCAAGGCTGGATTGTAATAGCGTGTGGTGATACCACTGGCTGAATAACGCTGAGTTAAAGTCGCCATGTCTGTTTTACGCAAGGCAGGATTATTTGTTCCCCATCCCAATGTCATCATGCCACCGTAGTAAGTCGGAATGGCGGCAACATAAAATGTCGTATCGCTAAAATGCTTACCCATACGCTGATAGGTATTTTTAACTTCATCTGGCTGGAAAAATGGCACGCCATTTTGTGTCACAACGACACCTGCGTCGGTCAGGCAATTTTTACAATGTGCGTAAAAATCTTCGGTAAACAACACTTCGCCGGGACCAATCGGATCGGTACTGTCGACGATAATCACATCAAACTTGTCCTGACAATCCCTGACAAAGTTCATGCCATCGTCGATCACAATAGTCGCGCGTGGATTTTCAAACGCACCACTGGAATGTTTTGGTAAATACTGCTTTGCCATATCAATCACAGCCTGATCGATCTCGACCTGGGTTGCTTCGATGGCTTCATGCTTCATCACTTCACGCAGGATACCGCCGTCGCCACCACCAATGATCAGCACTTTTTTCACATCACCGTGTGCAAGTATCGGCACATGCGTCATCATTTCGTGATAAATAAACTCATCGGCTTCGGTAGTCTGCACAATACCATCTAGCGTCATCACGCGCCCCAGCCCCGCATTATGAAATATCATCAGGTGCTGATGATCGGTCTTTTGCTCGAAATACACCTTGTCGACACGAAACTCCTGACAAAATGCATCGTAAAGTGTTTCCTTGAAATACTTCATGCCGAAATAATTACGCTTTGGAATCAGTTGATGGATCACTACGCATACCACGCAGTAACTCATTTACGTTTAATTGTTCAGGATTGAAAGCATTTTTTAATACGGGTATCGCAAGTTCAGGCTTGGCATCACCACACATAAAAATGTCGAATGCGGCAAAATTTCGTTCCGGCCAGGTATGGACACTGATATGGGATTCAGCCAATACCGCCACACCGGATATACCGTAATTCGGTGTGAAATGATGCAAATGGATATGCAGCAAGTTGGCTCCCGCGGCAGCAACCGCGTCTTTCATGGTTTGTTCCATTAATTCGAGGTTATCGAGCTGACTGGCGCCCCACAGGTCCACGATGATATGCGTACCGGCAAATTCGATGCCGTTACGTCGAATAAAGTGATCGAGTGTGATATGGGATTCGGCCTCTTCCTGATGATGGGTAGGCCAGGTTTGTTGTGTTTCCAAATAAGAAATTACACCGTCATGCGCCATTTACGCAGTCCTCCTCGAGCTAGTAGATTGGTTGCCAACACACTAGTCGATAAGAGTTACCGAGTAGCGCGCGCTTAGCGAGTAAACATAAAATCCCCGTGGATTAAAAAGTGGGCGCATTTTAAGGTATTTCGCCGGAAATACAAGCAAAAAAAAAATTTGTTAAATACTGAAATATCAGTGCCTTGGAATATAACCGTTGGGTTATGGTTGATGCTGCAGGCTGTGCAGAAGCAGTGCCCACTGATCCGGCCAGTTTGTCAGCGGTTTGGTCTGAAAACCACTTTTTACGTATTGTGCATACTTGCCTTCCACGAAGGCCATCAGCAGGTTGGCCTGTGTGCCGATGCTGATACTGGGTTGAAATTCGCCATTCATCTCCCCTTCGCGCAGAATTTGCTTGAGCTGCGTCTCAACCCGTTCATAAAACTTGGCAATACGTGCCCGCAAACGCTCTGTTTCACCGATCAGCACATCACCCGACAACAGGCGTGTCATGCCCGCATTTTTTTCGGCAAAGCCCAGTAAAAGCGCCAGTGATTTTTCCATACGTCTGTAGACGTTACTTTCTTCGTTGTTAATGCGGTTGATAAGGCCAAACACGGACTCTTCGATAAACTCGATCAAGCCTTCAAACATTTTTGCCTTGCTGGGAAAATGGCGATAAAGGGCAGCTTCTGAAACACCGACTGCCCTGGCGAGACCGGCTGTGGTAATGCGTTCACCCGGACTGGCTTCGAGTTCACGCGCCAACGCCTCGAGGATTTGTTGCCTTCGTGAAACTTTGTCGTCTGAATTCTGGCTTGCTGGCATGGTTGTGGCAATCCTGTGCATTGAGAATCAGGGATTAATGAGTGTACCGACTCCTTCGTCGGTTAACAATTCGAGCAACACCGCATGTTCAACACGACCATCAATGATTTGCGCGGTTTTAACACCGGAGCGTACGGCGTCCAGTGCACATTCCACCTTGGGTAGCATGCCACCATCAATCGTACCGTCGTTAATCAAGCTCTGTACTTGCTTCGCACTGATACCCGTCAGCAGATTACCTTTTTTATCCAGCACACCCTTGGTGTTGGTGAGTAAAATAAGTTTTTCTGCCTGCAAGGCTATCGCCATTTGCCCGGCAACCAGATCGGCATTGATATTATATGACTGGCCGTTTTCGCCCACACCAATCGGCGCGATGACTGGTATGAAATTGTCATTATCAAGCATTTTCACAATCGACACGTCAATGCTGGCCACTTCACCGACATGACCAATATCAATGTCTTCCGGATTATTGATGTCCTGCGAGGTGAGCGTAAGTTTTTTTGCACGGATCAAATCACCGTCCTTGCCGGTCAAGCCAACTGCCTTGCCGCCGTGGCGATTAATCATGGTGACAATTTCCTTGTTCACCAGCCCGCCCAGCACCATCTCCACAACATCCATGGTTTCGTTGTCTGTTACGCGCATGCCCTGTATAAAATGACTTTCCTTGCCAATCTGCTTTAACAAGTTTCCTATTTGCGGTCCGCCGCCGTGCACGACAACAGGATTCATACCGACCAGTTTCATTAACACGATGTCGCGGGCAAATGAATTCTTCAGTGCATCATCAATCATGGCATTGCCACCGTATTTGATGACAATGGTTTTATTTTGAAAACGTTGAATGTACGGCAGGGACTCATTAAGCACCCTGGCGATATTAACGGCTTGATCCGATGTTAAACTCATGACGGTATATAATAGTTAGTGAATGTTTACTTCGTTATAATACGTGAAGGTTCGGGATAAAAAAAGCAAAACAAGGGGTGGTACAACGTTACCCACCACCGGCTGTTTTGAATTAACTCTAAAATGGTAGTTTTATAGTCGGGTCGACGGCGTGTATTTGTATACGAAACGCATCTTGTACACGTTTCATGGCCTCCTTGCTGGTTCCTTCAAATCGTAATACCAGCACCGGCGTGGTATTCGACGCCCGTACCAGCCCCCAGCCATCAGCATAATCAACGCGAATACCATCAATCATTGTCACATTCGCATCACCAAAATCGGCTTGATCGATTAATTTATCGATAAACTTGTGGTGTTCGCCTTCCACCATTTGAACATTCAACTCTGGTGTATTGACTGCATCAGGCAAGGTACTGAAAACGACGCGTGGCTGACGCACATCGTTTGCCAGGATTTCGAGTAAACGTGCGCCAGAATATAAACCGTCATCAAACCCATACCAGCGTTCTTTGAAGAAAATATGGCCGCTCATTTCACCGGCCAGCAAGGCGCCAGATTGTTTCATTTTTGCCTTAATCAGCGAGTGTCCGGTTTTCCACATTACGGGTTCACCACCCTTTTCCCAAATCACCTTGGTAAGATTGCTGGAGCACTTGATATCATAAATTATTTGCGCACCGGGATTACGCGAGATGACATCCGCGGCAAATAACATCATTAAACGGTCAGGCCAGATCACATTACCATCTGAACTGATCACTCCCAGTCGATCGCCATCTCCATCAAAGGCAAACCCCAGATCGGCTTTGTTAATTTTGACGGCTTCGATCAGATCCTGCAGGTTCTCAGGTTTGCTTGGGTCGGGATGATGATTCGGGAATTTACCATCAACATCGCAATACAATTCAACCAGCTCACATCCGAGTGATTTGAACAGTTTGGGGGCAACCGCGCCTGCCACACCATTACCGCAATCAATAACCACTTTTAGTGGGCGTTTCAGTTTTACATCGCTGCTGACACGCTGGATGTATTTATCAATCACCGGCATGGTGCTGTAATTACCTTTACCCTGACGAAAATCGCTCTTCTCGATACGTTGCCGCAAGGCCTGGATTGTATCTGTTGACAGGGTTTCACCGCCCAGCACCATTTTAAACCCATTATAGTCAGGCGGATTGTGTGAACCTGTCAGCATGACGCCAGAGGCTTCGGCTGCTTCTGCTGCCGCAAAATAAAGCAGTGGTGTCGGCACCATACCCACATCGATAACATCAATACCGGTATCCATCAGTCCTTTCACCAATGCCTGACCAAGCTCAGGTCCCGACAAGCGACCATCACGCGCGAAGGCAATCTTTTTCAGTCCTCGCGCGATTGCCTCGCTACCTAATGCCTTGCCAATCAAGGTCGCATGTTCCGCCGTCAGGGTAATACCGACAATGCCACGAATATCGTAGGCTTTAAATATTTCAGCCGGTGGTAAAGGACCGGGTTTCGCCGCAGCTTTATTTATTGTGGCTGCTGCAGGCGTCTGCACCGAAGGGCTTTTAGCTTGCACATTTTGCTGCGAGGTCGCCGCAGATGGCATATAGGTATTGGCGCCTGAATCCTCTATCTCTTCTACACTCATGGCATCCTGACTCATGAACATGGGGTCAAGATTGATATCTGCCTGTAAATTACCGGCCATACTCACCGCGTTGGGGTCATCATCACGTTCCCTGTCGATGGGTACCTTGCTTAATATCTCATCCAAAGACTGCGCCGCCACAGTGAATTCCTTCATTTTCATGGCATACTGGTGGTCTTGCTTGCCTCTTAATTTACTCACCGCAAACTGTAGTAGTTGTTCAATGTCTTCACTTAAGGCACGGCTTAACGATTGACGTAACAAGAATACAATCATGGCAACCAGTATGACTGCTATGGACATCATGCCATAGGCGTACAAACGGTTATAAAAGGAACTGATTTTCTCTCCCGGCCAGACCTGTAATGACCAGGTAGTACCCGGCACATTACGAACAAACACACCGTCACCCAGACGCAGACTCGCGTCTCCCGCTTTGGCGATTAATTTGTTATTGCTGCCACCTTGCTGGTTCAACTCAATATATTCATCGACTACAGAATGTTTTAACCAGTCTGTCAATACCTGTATGTTTACCACCAGTTGCACATAGCCGATAACAGTGGCGCCATCTGCGGACAAAATCGGATGTATCACATCAATATGCTGATTGGGCTGGCCAAACACATGCACTTCCACGGGTGGTGCATTGACACGTTCTTTTGCCTTGTTGAACAAATCCACACAGGCAAAACCGATATGCGGTTTCACCTTGTCTGAGGGCGAAACAGTAGCGGATCGGATGAATCGCAGACTCATGGCATGCGGGAAAATTTTCACCAGTTCCTGCTGACGTTTTATAATGGCTGCAGGGTCTTGTTGTATCAGCTTGCGTGTTTCCGGATCCAGTGCAATCGCACGCACACCGCTCGCATATGTCGCGACTTCCACACCAAGGCGGCTGGCGGATTTACTCGCGGCACTATAAAGCAGACTGGATTGTTGCGCGTTAATGATGTGTTGTGTATTAAATTGCAGAACATTCACGATCACGATGATGACCACACAAAACAGGATATATGCCAGGAGCGAAATCGTGTTAAGTGTCAAGCCGCCAGACTTAGCTGATTTTGATTTGGTTTTCTTTTTGCCGCGACTCCGTAACGGCCTGGTCTCTTTCGCCATGTTGCTTTTACAGTCCCATCTATCTTGCTATTGATTATGTCTGAATTATTTTCAGGCTCGGCCAGTATGCCCAAAACCGCCTTCAGCACGATCACTTTGTGCAAATTCTTTGACGATTTGGAATTCTGTTTGTACGACAGGAACAAACACGAGTTGTGCTATGCGATCCCCCGTCGCTATAGTAAAAGATTCCTTACCCCGATTCCAGCAGGATACAAACAGCTGGCCCTGATAATCTGAATCAATCAGACCTACCAGATTTCCCAGCACGATGCCGTGCTTATGACCCAGGCCAGAACGCGGTAAAATCACTGCAGCCAGATTGGGGCTGGCGATATGAATCGCCATGCCTGTGGGAATAAGTTGCGTATCACCTGGCTGTAAAATTAACTCATCATCGATGCAGGCACGCAAGTCCATGCCAGCTGAACCATCGGTTGCGTAGGCTGGCAGATCGATGCTATCACCAATTCGGCTATCAAGAATTTTGACTTCTATTTTTGGTTTTTCATTCATTGTTGTTGTTTATCCCACTAAAAAATTTATAAATATTATTTCTTGTTTGTGTTATTCCCGGTATGTAGTGTCACCACTTTTTCACCTGACAAGGTCTTGCGCGCAGGCAGCCGACCTTGCTGTACCATCAACTCGAGCTGCTGTGAAACCAGTGCGACCAGTTCACGCGCCAGTTTGTGCTTGCTTGCCATTGGCAGAGCCGTTTCACCTTCCGGCCAGAAAATTTGCAGTGCATTGTTGTCACTGCCGAACGTGCCCGCATTGTCCGATGCCGCCGGGCCAACCCAGTTCGCGGCAATCATATCGACCTGCTTGCTGGTCAATTTATCCCGCGCGGCACGTTTAATGTCCTGTGTCTCGGCGGCAAATCCGACACAATAAATCCACGGCGCCTGTTTTTTTACGCTCGCCAGAATATCCGGATTACGCTTGAGCGTCAGGGTCAGCTGATCATCAGATTTTTTTATCTTATGCTCGGCCAATTCCAGTGGCCGATAATCAGCAACGGCGGCGGTACTGATAAAGATATCGGCTCGTGGTAACTGTTTCTCAACCGCGGACATCATATCCAGTGCTGAAATAACATCTATGCGTTCAACATGATCCGGCGTGGACAATTTAACCGGCCCACTAATGAGAATAACTCGCGCACCGGCTGCGACTGACGCTTCCGCCAGGGCATAACCCATTTTGCCGGAACTATGGTTACTGATAAAACGCACCGGATCGATGGCTTCCTGGGTCGGGCCGGCAGTGATGACAATCGTCTTACCGGTCATGCTGCCAGTACTGAAGATGTCGGCAAGCATCGTAACCAGCCTGGTCGGTTCCAATAAACGTCCTTCACCGGTTTCACCACAGGCCTGATCACCTGAATCCGGACCAAACAGGAGAACACCTCGTCCAGTCAAGGTGCGGACATTATTGCTGGTGGCCGGATCGGACCACATTTTGTTATTCATCGCCGGGGCGATGGCCAGGGGCACATCGCTGGCCAGACACAGCGCGGTTAACAAGTCATTCGCGCGACCCAGCGCCAGACGCGAAATAAAATCAGCCGACGCGGGGGCAATCAGAATCGCATCGGCCCAGCGGGCGAGCTGGATATGCCCCATCGCGGCTTCCGCTTCACTATCTAATAAAAACTGATGTACCGGGTGACCCGACAGGGCCTGAAAGGTCAGCGGGGTAACGAACTCTGTGGCACCCTGGGTCATCACGACCCGTACATCAGCACCGGCATCACGCAAGCGACGAATCAACTCACCTGCCTTGTACGCAGCAATACTGCCACAGACACCTAATATAATGCGTTTGTTTGCCAATTGAGTCATAAAGTACCGTAAGCCTGTTCGAATTTTCAAAGTTTAACAAATATTTAGCTTATTGCTGTTTAAACTTGCCTTGGGCAGGGTTAATTTTCTACTATAGAGTATTCAACAAAATGACATGGAGGTCATCAATGCCCATTCTCGACTGGCCCAAGGCCGAGCGACCGCGCGAAAAGCTCCTCAGTGCCGGCGCGAATACTCTCTCGGATGCTGAATTACTCGCCATTTTTCTCCGCACCGGTACCCGTGGCGTCACCGCGGTGGATTTGGCGCGTGACACTTTACAACGTTTCGGCAGTTTACGGGGGTTGTTTAACGCCAGTCAGGAAAGCTTTTGCCTGACCAAAGGCCTTGGCAGTGCCAAATATGTCCAGCTACAAGCGGTACTGGAGCTCGCGCGCAGGCATTTGGGCGAAACCCTGTGTCGGGACACCCAATTTACCTGTGCCGACGATGTATCAGGCTACCTCACTGCACAGTTGCGGGATCGACCCTATGAAGTCTTTGCCGCACTGTTCCTCGATACCCGTCATCGCCTGATTGAATATAACGAGCTGTTCCGGGGCAGCATCAGTGGTGCGGCAGTATATAGCCGGGAGGTCGTCAAATCGGCCCTGGCACATAATGCCGCGGCGGTGATTTTTGCGCATAATCACCCTTCCGGTGTATCAGAGCCCAGCCAGGCAGACCGCGATCTGACCACCCGTTTGCAGCGCGCACTGGATTTGGTCGAAATAAGGGTATTGGACCATATTGTGGTTGGTGACGGTAAATGTGTCAGCTTTGCCAGTCGTGGCTGGCTATAGGCCAAATTTAGGCATGAATTTACTGCTTTAGGCAGCTTTGTGGCTTGCCAGCTGACGCTGATTTCCTTAGAATGCGGCCTCTTTTTTAGTCTTAACACAAAATTTGAGCAGGTTTGGAACGATGTCTCGTATTTGTCAGGTAACAGGAAAACGCCGCGTATCAGGTAACAATGTATCGCACGCGCATAATAAAACTCGTCGTCGCTTTTTGCCGAATCTGCACACCCATCGCTTTTGGGTAGAATCAGAGAATCGCTGGATACGCCTGCGCATCAGCGCGAAAGGCATGCGCATTATTGATAAAAAAGGTATCGACAGCGTATTAACTGAAATGCGCAGTCGCGGCGAAAAAATCTAGTCGCCTGCTGATATACAGCGGCGTAAATGTAATTCTGAGGATTTAATACTATGCGTGACAAAATCAAACTCGTCTCCAGCGCTGGCACCGGTCATTACTACACGACCAACAAGAACAAGCGCACCATGCCAGACAAAATGGAAATTAAAAAATACGATCCGGTTGTTCGTCAGCACGTGATCTATAAGGAAGCAAAAATCAAATAAACTGTAACAAATCAGTTTATCTCCAAAAGAACCTGCCGCAAAGCAGGTTTTTTTTTACCCTGATTTTTTAAAGGATTGTATTTTGTCTCGCTGCATTGGCTCTGTCTGGCTTGTGATTCATCGTGTCGCAGCTAGTTTTTTTGTAAATAAAGATAACCACCATTCTCGACACTGCGTAACACCAGATCTGATTCAACCAGGCGCACTATTTTGAGTGTTTGCTTTTGTGGAGTTTTCTGTAAACCTTCCAGGGTAATAGTCGTACCCTTGCAGATAAATTTTAATTTTAATTTGTCCGCGCCCTGCTGCTGAGCATAACCATCCTGTTGAAACGCCCAGTTCTGCGATTTGTCTTCGACAAGATTGTTATCCAGTAATGTCGAGGTGTGTGTAAGCTGCCATAGACCAACAATGTCATGCTGGCATTGATCCAGTGCTGCCTTCTTGTGCGCCGCTGCCGCTTTGGCCGCCTCACCTTTTAAGGTAACTTTTTTACTTTTTTCCTGTGCCGCGCATGGCGATGACTGGTACTTCGTATGGCCATCAGCCGTGATGCATTTAAATACTTCTGCGTTTGCCGCCGCGCAGATCATGCACAAGCAGACTATAGATATGATCTCCAGTCTGATCATTTTGACTATTTCAAATGTCATCCACATGTAACATGGCATCTCGTTCCGCTATCCATTCTTCTGCATAATCGCAATTTTTATAGGCCGAAAAATAGGGCCCACCAGAAGTATAGTGCACGAGCGCAGCATTGGGATCATACACGTCATAATCGACCAGATGATTCCATTTATGCGGTAATTCGCCGATTAGGTCATCATTATCCAGCCATTTGAACTGGTGTAATTGCAGGCCGGTAGCAGTATTCACATAGTCCGGAGTTAACGCCTTGCATTTGGCATTATTGAACAACATAACACTCGACCAGTTTTTCTTTTCATAACTGGTTTGTTGCTGGCCCAGAAATTTGATTTTTTCTTTTGGTTTGTGATCGTGTTTCACCACCATCACCGCGTACCTGTCATCACGACAGTTCATTAAATTTACAATGTCTTCCCGTACAATCATGTCGTTATCCATGAAAATAGACCAGCCTTCATAACCGGACAGGTAGGGAACCAGAAACCGGGTAAAGGCAAAATCAGTGGACTGCTTCGGATCACGCTCACGCGTAAAGTCACCTTGCAGTTGACTTAACATGAGCGGGGTAATACAAACAGGTTGCGATGCACGGCGGTGAATGCTGTGTGACAATACACTGAAGATGGATGTTACGCGTCGATCGTAACCAATAAAAATTCGTATCATTTGATGATCCTTCGTTTCGCAACATAAAAATCCGGACAATTATAATAGAGTCAGGAATGATAACCTAATTGACAGGCATCGATGCGGCCAATTCTTCGCGCAACTTCCTGATCGCAGGCTGCCAATCCTGATTAGCCTTTTGGCGATAAACCTGAAAATCCGGGAACCAGGGTGACGAGCCATCCATATGCCAGCGCCATTCCGGCGGAAACGGTACCAGAACGCGACATGTTTTGCCGACCGCAGCACGCATGTGCATATTGGTGTTACTGACACCGATATAGTCATCCAATATCGATAATACTGCCAACATGTCTTCAAGCTGTTCATTATAGTGGCTAAGATCCAGTACCGGTCGGCCCAGAATTTCACTAAATTGATCAACCTCGCCTGCTTCCGGCAAACGTTGCAGAATAACGATACGTGCATCAAGTGGCTTGCAAATTTCGGCCAGATCGGTCAATGAAAATTCCTTGAACAACACCGATTTACTTCTGTTAACTGCCCCTGCGCGCCAGGTCACACCGACATAAGGTGGCGGTCCGAAATTTGCAAGAAGCTGTTTTACATTGGCAAGATTTTCATCGCGTACTGGAATTTCAGGTGAAGCCGGATGTGGACTATTATCAGTATGCCCAAGTAATCGGGGCAGATCGCCGATTGAGATACGGTAATCGATATTTTCGACTGCATGGTCATCTGATATCACTTCATCAATGCATGTGACGCGTTTAAATAATGAAGCAATTTTCTGATGCCCTGGCTGATAGGCAATCCATGCGCCGCGTGCTTTTAGTTGTGGTGCAAAACTCATAAAAAATATTTCATCACCCAATCCTTGATCATAAACCAGCAATAAACGCTTACCAGTCAGATCATTGGGTAGAATATCGGGTGACTTGAATTCTGCCGTGCGTACGCTCAATCGATATTGATAATGGTCCCAACCTTCACTATAACGTCCCATTCCCAACAAAATACGCGACAAATTATTACGCGAATCAATATCATCCGGCTTACGTTCCAGCGCGGCATGATAATATTTTATTGCCTCATCAAACTCGCCTTTCACCGTTAATATTTTTGCCAGATTATAATAATTACTGTGCAACGTCGGTGCGAGCTGAACCGCCTTCATGTAACGGGAATAAGCTTTATCAATTGCACCTGTCTCATCAAAAACGCCGGCAACATTGATTAACGCACCAAGGTGATCAGGTTTCAAAGACAGGGTTTTTTCAAATTCCCTGATGGCTTCAGCAAATTTTTTTTGTTCACGTAACGCGTTCGCAAGATTGAAATGCGCATCAGGAAGATTTGGTGCCAGTGCAATCGTTTTACGGGAATAGTATTCAGCCTTGTCATGAATATTCAACAGCCCATGCACAGCGCTGAGTAAAAACCAGACTTCCGGATCCTTTTTGGCCGAGACAGCAAGTTTTTCCAGAATCGCTTTGGCTTCACTAAATGATTGCAACTCCAGCAACTGGATTGCCATATGCTTTTGCTGCTGTATCTTGGTCGTTGCGGGCACGAGTACGTCTAGGCAGGTATGTTGGTGAGGTTGGCTGTCACTCTATTTGATTCACCTATATCATTCATCTGATCAAAGGTAACCAAAAACTCAAACATAATTTGTGGGTGGCGATTTGATATATCATTTAACAGCTCGTGCCACCATTCCATTGGCTGGATAGTGCAATGCGCATTTTCACCATTTGGCAGTGTCTTGTTAGCCGGGAAACAGGCCACGTTGGCAAATAAACATTTGTTCGCATAGCCGAACATTTCATCCAGAATCCAGGACATATCTTCTTCGGGGCAATGCTCCAATACATCTGTGCTCACAACCATATCGAAGGACTCATCTGGTAACGTCATAAATGGCTTGTAAGCCGGGTCATAGCATTGTAATTTTTTTAGTCCCCAAAATTGTTGAATCGTAATATTGTCCGGGTTCATGTAATTTTCAGCATTTAACATTCCCCCGGAAGGCGTCAAGGCACTTGATTTGTACTGAATGCCTTTACCCGAACCATAATCAAGCAGGGTTTTTACATCATATTTGTCTATTAATTTTTTAATGCGATGAATATGTGGCAATAAACTTTTACCAGGAAATGTTTGTTCTGGCGGCAAACCTATATTTTTTTCACCTTCCACATGCAAGTGCTGATAGAGCGAGGTTAGTTCGAGATAACGCGGGCTGGGTGATTGACGACTAAATTGCATGTATCTTTTCCTGTCAGTTATTGTTGTATTATTTCAGTTTCTCGCTGTCATTTAAACCGAAAGTTTACCCGTTTCGCGATAACAGCAGATTCCCGTATGCATCCACTTTGGCCTGCCAGGCTGGCGCGATATATGTCGTGGAGACAGATTCTGATATCAGTGCCGGACCTGTAATAACTTGCATATATGCCAGCGATTCACGCGCATAAACGGCTACCTTCTGTGCCTGCTCTGCCATGTTTATCCAGCTGCAGGGCTCAGTAATCCGGGAATTTGTTAACTTTGGTATTTTTATTTGTGCCGATTTGGCAGTTACTGCGACACGGACATTTACCAGTTCAACCGGCAACGCCAGACGATGACCATAACGTGTTTCATGTTGTTGATGAAAAGCAGCGAGTGTTGCATCAAGTGTGCTCCAGTTAACATTCAATGTGTATGATTGTCCCTGATAGCGACAGTCGAGCGTGATCTGCGACGTAATCGCGGCCACATCGGCACCTTCTTCTATCAATGAGGACTTGCCGTCGTTCATCAGAGCCGTTGCGGTAGCCTTGATATTATTAACTGCGTCGTTATTTAATAGCGTGACGAGGGTATGCGACAAATGCCGACCTTTATCGGCGATTAACATTCCATAAGCTGACAGTACACCGGCGAATACAGGCACGATTGCATGCTGCATTTCAAGACTATCGGCAAGCGCACACACATGCAATCCACCTGCACCACCAAAGCACATCAATGCAAGTGTCCGCGGATCCACACCACGCTGTAATGTCATGACTCGCAAGGCTTGCGCCATGTGATCATTGGCCAACTGAATAATGCCTGCTGCGGCCTCCTCAGTTGTTAAATTTAATTTCGCGGCGATCGAGTCAATCGCTCTGCTGGCAGCCTGACTGTCCAGTTTCATCTCACCACCTAAAAAAGCATCCGGCAACAATCGTCCCAGCACAAGATTGGCATCGGTGACAGTGGCAAGCTTGCCACCCTTCCCATAACAGGCTGGCCCGGGTTCGGCACCGGCAGATTCAGGTCCGACCTGAAGCAAACCACCTGCATCTATACTCGCAATCGAGCCGCCACCCGCACCGATCGTATGTATATCCAGCATCGGCACGGCAACAGGATAACCTGCGACGTGTGCTTCATTGGTGAGACTCAATGCGTGCTGAACCAACGCAACATCTGTTGATGTTCCCCCCATGTCAAAGGTAAGCACGCCTGATTGACTGATTAATTCTTTAATATAGAAAGCCGCCGCCAGACCGCCGGCCGGGCCCGATAGCAACATACGTACAGCAGTATTGCCAGCCTGTCCGGCATGCACGGTGGTGCCGGCACTTTGCATAACATAAATTTGTGCCTGAGGTATCGCATGCTGCAAGCGTTGGATATACCCCTTTACCAGTGGTCCGACATAAGCATTCAGCCATGTCGTCATACCACGTTCATATTCCTTTATTTCGGGCAAGATATTTGAAGAGAGCGATACAAACACATCGTCTGGTAAATATCCGGCTATGGTTTTCTCATCGGTATCATTTAAATACGAAAATAACAGATTTACTGCGATGGCCTCCGGTTGAATTTTCTCAATATCCTGAATCAGGCTTTTCACTTCATCAACATGTAATGCTTCCACAACACTACCATCTGCAGCCAGCCGGCAATTTACTTCCAGGCAATACTCTCTGGGCACTGGCGGATTGATAACCTGAGGTTGTAAATTATAAAGTTCAGGCCTTGCCTGTCTGCCGATAGTTAACATATCTTGCATTCCGCTATTCGTGATATAGGCAGTCTTCACGCCCTTGCTTTCGAGTACGGCATTGGTCGCCACTGTTGAGCCATGCACGATGTAGAGCACCTCGTTTACATCAAGATCGAACAGTCCCAGTTCCTGTACGCCCTGGATAATTGCTTGCTCGGGTGCATGAGGTGTCGAGAGTATTTTATGTGTAACGATCCTGTCGGCACGCACAAGTACCATGTCCGTAAATGTACCGCCCGTATCAATACCAAGAAATGTTTTCATCCGGATAGTATACTGCAAGAGGAAGTGCTGATTGAATTGTTAATTCAGGAATAAAATTGTTTGATTGTTTTTTCAAGAACCGCAATTGGTTCAGGACGACTGAACAGGAAACCCTGCGCGTAATCCACACCGATTGATTTCAGGCGCATGTGAATTTCTTTATTCTCAACAAACTCTGCAATGGTTTTGATGCCCATCACCTTGCCGATCCGGTTGATAGCTTCGACAAAAGCAAAATCCGTTTCGTCTTCACAAATATCAAGGATGAAGTTGCCATCAATTTTTATATAATCCACCGCCATATTCTTGAGATAACTGAAAGAGCTCAGGCCACTTCCAAAATCATCCAGCGCAAATTGACACCCCAATAATTTCAGTGATTGAATAAAAGTAACAGCAATACTCAGATTGGTAATAGCCGCGGTTTCGGTAATCTCAAAACATAACTTGCCCGGATTTATTCTGGTTGAATTAAATTCATCCAGAATAAACTGATAAAAATGTTCATCGCAAACAGACTGTCCCGACAAGTTAACCGTTAACATGCCATTAAATTGCGGGGTGTTACTCAGGAATTTGATTGTATTCTTGACTACCCATCTGTCGATATCCGGCATAAGACCGTAACGTTCAGCGGTTGGGATAAATGACATGGGTTGCACGAGTTCTTTCTCTTCATTATAGAGTCTCACCAGTACTTCATAGTGATGTTGCGCATTATTTGAAATTTCAACAATTGGTTGTACGTATAGTACCAGATTATCATTTTCCAGCGCCGACTTGATTTGTTGTAACCATTCAAGCTCGCCACGCGCCTTGCGAATAACCTCATCATTCAAATCAAATATATGTACCCTGTTACGGCCTTCATTCTTGGCGGTATAACATGCAGTATCTGCCTGGCTCAGTAATTCTGCGACGGTCCCTGAGGCACTATGAATCTTTACCATGCCAATACTGATACCCACGTCAAAGACATTGTTTGCCCAGACAAAGCGAAAGTTCTTTACTGCTTCAATGATTCGTTCCACGTTTTTTATGGCCATTGATTCATCGCAGTTGTGCATGATAATCCCGAACTCATCACCGCCAAGTCGGGCCAATGGATCATGCACATCGATGGTGGAATGGATTTGTTGTGCAACCTGCTTTAAAAATTCATCACCCGCAGCATGGCCAGCCGTATCATTAATGATTTTGAATTTCTCCAGATCCATAAAGCAAAGCATGTGGGTGCTCGCGTCATTGGCCGCATCTTCACAGGCAAACTTGATGTGATTTTCAAACTCACGACGATTTATCAGTCCTGTCAGACTGTCATGGCTGGCAAAGTATTTCAGCTTGGTGGACAAGGCACGAACTTCAGTCACATCACGAAATGTAATGACAGCACCATTTACATCGCTGTCATCGTCCAGAACCGGCGCAAAGGTGTAATCAATTGAATATTGCGCACCGGAACTTGAAACCAGCACCCGGGGCGCATCTGCGGTAGAGATCACCCGCATCATACTGAGGACTTCGGCCAATTCATGCCGGGGATCCCCGGACTCATAATTCACATTAAAAATTTTGTAAAATTCTGTACCCATTGCCTGTTCTTTCGTATAACCGGTCAGCGCTTCCGCATTCGGGTTTATCTGGGTTATCACACCAGTCTTATTGGTAACAATAACCGCATCTCCAATGGAGTTGAGTGTTATTTCGGCCATATCCTTGGCAACAAATATTTTCTTTTCCATGCTGCGAATAATGCGCACAACAAATATCGCAATGATTGCACCAATACATACCGCGACAATTATCAGTACAAGCGACAGGTAGGTCGCATCTTTTTGTTGTTGTTTGTTTTTGGTGGCAATTTGTTTGGCCGCCTTGTGTTGTATATTCTGCAATTCCAGCAACACAGTCAGCACCTTGTCCTGGAGTGGCACAGCCTTTTCTATAAGCAACTTGCTTGCTTGCGGTAATTTATCTTCAACTGCCCAGTCTGCGACCTGATTCTGAATAGGCACGGTTATCCGTGTCAGATCACCCTGACTGACGAGTAAATTGATTTCTTCATTTGTTAAGGGAACGGTTTTTAGCCTGATGCGTGCGCGCGCAAATTGTGCCGCATAACCATTAAACTTGAGGTAAACCTCATCACGCATGAACGGGTCTTTAAGACTGACCATGGAAAACAGGCACATGCTGCGTTCCCTCGCCGCATTATACATTTGCGTAATCAGTTCGGTCTTGAGTCCGTGCAGCTCAACAATCGCGCTGATATGTTCGTTGGTGGCTTTATTTTGATAAAAGCTGATACCCAGAATCAGACTGAATAAAAACAGTATCGAAAAGAATCCGGACACAACGATTTTCGGTATGGTGTTGTGTCGCGTCTTTGCTTTATGCAGTAAATTGAATACCATTATTACCTGACTACGCCGGAATAAATCAGAAATTTGCCATGCCCGGAATCAGGATGGCTAGCTGGCCTTGCTTACGTGCACCCCAATCCGGTTACTCTGATTTATATCGGCTAATTGGTACTTATGATTAGTCTAACCCGGCCGGATTTAGCCTGAAACAACCCGATTTCGACCTTGTTTCTTGGCCTCATAGAGCCGTGAATCAGCACGTTCTATCAATAATTCTGGCGTATCGTCCTTGTTAGCCTGACAAATCCCGATGCTGATAGTAATGGGAATCGCCTTTCCTTGCACATCGATTGTTTTATCAGCAATGCTTTGCCGAATCCGCTCGGCAAGATTTATGCCTCCAGTAAGGTTTGAGTTCGGCAAAATAAGTATAAATTCTTCACCACCATAGCGGCCAAACTGGTCTACCTCGCGAATGCACGTCATAACCCTGTCAACTACTCTCTGCAATACATGATCGCCAACCACATGGCCGTAATTGTCATTCACTTTTTTAAAATGGTCCAGATCCAACATGGCGAGACAAAAAGATTGCTTATGATCACGTCGCAACTCGGCAAGTTTATGCTTGAGGAACTCCAGAATGTATCGACGACTATAGGCACCTGTTAGCACGTCCCTGTCGACAGCGACAGCCAAGTCATCGCGCTCATGTTTTAAATGATCAATTGACTGGGTCATATCGTCAATGCGCACCAGATGATATACGTCAATCGCTAGCGACATATCGTAGGCAATGATTTTTCTGACAAATTCGAGTAACGGAAACAACTGCTGTTCATTCTGACGTATTGATTGGGGAATAGAATCAACTATCAGATTTTGAATTTTAAGATAGGCAGCCTGATACAAGCGTATCGGCATATTAATGCGTTCGTGCGCATGCCCCACACGCAAGCGGTATTCAATATACTCATATGAAGTAAAATCCACCCCCAATGTCAGAAGGTATTCGGTTTGGGTTTGCTTTAGCCGCTGAAGAACGTCTTCATCCCTGATATAAAAACGCATCTCATCATGCTGTAACAAATAATCATAAAACTGGTTGATTATCTTTTCAGCAAAGGGTTGAAGCACCTCTGTTTGCAATAACTCGGCCAAAGGTTCATCATCTGCGGTCAGTTCCATTAGCTCAAGTCTTCTATCAGCGTAGTTTCTGCTAATACCGTACTTGTCAGCTAACGGGTAATGATTATAATTCGTATTCAAAATTGACATTTACCAGATATTTATACAGTCAACCTACACGGTCACCCAACTACATGAACAATACAAGCTTATCGACCACACAAGAAAATTCTGAATTAATCCAGCAACTTGACCCCTTAGTAATCAGTGTAGAGCATTTAACACGTTACTATGGCCCCAATTTGGCAGTTAATCATGTCAGCTTTGATCTGAAGCAAGGCGAGGTACTGGGTTTTCTTGGACCAAATGGCGCGGGTAAATCCACTACCATGCAAATGCTCACGGGCAATCTTGCGCCAAGTATGGGAAAAATATCTATTTGTGGTATCGACCTGCTCGATCAGCCCAAATTGGCCAAAGCGGAAATTGGCTATTTACCGGAGCAACCTCCTTTATATACTGATCTGACTGTTCATGAGTACCTGAGCTTCTGTGCCAAACTCAATGGCATAACCAAAGATAAAACCAAAGCCGCGATGGAGTATGCAATCGAACGCTGTGGTCTGGCAGATGTCACCAAACGGTTAATCGCCAATTTATCGAAAGGTTTCCAGCAGCGTGTCGGCATCGCGCAAGCCATTATTCATACCCCGTCTGTTGTTGTACTGGATGAACCGACTGTCGGACTCGATCCGATACAGATTCGTGAAATCCGCCAGCTGATACGCGACCTGGGTGATGCACATAGCGTCATTTTGTCCACGCACATTTTACCCGAGGTGCAAATGACCTGTGATCGGGTGCAAATCATCAGCCGCGGTAGCCTGGTATTCAGTGACAGCATTGAGCATCTGAATCAATCCATGCAGACAACCAGCCTGATTATCGGTCTGAAATCACCTCCACCCGTCACAGAGCTTGAAGCCATTACCGGTATCGAAGCTGTTGAAAAAATAAATGACAGCCGGTATCGCCTGCAACATGCTGTCGGTAATAATCCGTTAGAAACTGTCGCCAAAGCAGCAATCGAGAATGGCTGGGGATTACTGGAATTGTCGCCGGAGCAAAAATCGCTGGAACAAATTTTCGTCGAAATCACCAGCCAGGAACATGGCCAGGAGCATGCCCGGGAGCATACAGGTCAGGATGAACAGGCCGGGGAGAACGCAGCATGAAAATACTGGCGATAGCGCAGCGTGAAATGCGGGTACTGTTTTTGTCGCCCATGGCGTGGGTGATTTTTGGTGTCATACAGTTTATCGCCGCATTATTATTTTTAAACAGTCTGTCACGCTTCCTGCAGTTACAACCGCAAATCATGATGAACCCCAACTTCCCCTGGGGCGTCACAGAATTTGTTGTGCCACAACTTTATGGTGCTGTTGCGTTTATGTTTATGATCGTCATACCACTTATGACCATGCGCTTGATAGCCGACGAACGCAAAAACAAGACCATCAGTTTGTTACTGAGCGCACCAGTCAGCATGACGGAAATTATACTCGGCAAGTTTCTCGGCTTGTATGTGTTCTTGTTGATTATTATTCTCACGGTCACACTAATGCCATTGTCGCTGGTATTTTCCGGACCCATTGATTACGGGTTGTTATATGCAACAATAATCGGATTATGTTTACTCACCGCGGCTTTCACCGCAATCGGTCTATATATGTCAAGCCTGACAAAGCAACCGATTGTTGCCGCCATCAGCAGTTTCGGTATTTTGCTGACACTGTGGATAATTGCCGAAGCTGCCGATGCCTCCAGCTCCAGGGTAGAAAGCAGCTTTACCTATTTATCACTATTACGGCACTTTGAATCATTCAGCAAAGGTTTGTTTTCATCGGCCGACTTTTTTTATTTTATTATTATCATCGCCGCTTTTATCATTTTAAGTATCAAGCGGCTTGATGCTGACAGGTTGCAACAATAAGCATGGAAATCAACAAGCAAAGCAAACGCAATATAAAATTTCAGAATTACACCTTTCTGATTCTGTTTCTCACTATTACGATATTGCTAGCATGGGTCAGTAAAAAATACTCGGTTGAGTATGACTGGACCAGCAGCAAGCGAAACAAGTTATCGGAAGCAACCGTAGAACTTGTGAAAAAAATTAACGAGCCACTGGCCATCTCAGCTTTTGTCGTTACCGCAGATAAAGATAACAAGGAACAAATCCAGCAACTGATTGGCAAGTACCAGAAGGTGAATGACAAAATCACCCTGGAATTTATCAACCCGGACACTAATCCGAACCTGACTCGCGAAATGGGAATTCGCTCCTCAGGTGAAATAGTTATCAGTCTGCATAGCAAGGTTGAACATATCGAAGCGCTAAGCGAATCAAATATCACCAATGCCCTACACCGATTATCACGTGCTGCCACGCGTAAATTCGCCTACATCACGGGGCATGGCGAACGTGAACTACAAGGTGCCGGTAATTTCGACTTCAAACTTTTTGCTGACTATCTGAAGGAAAAGGGTATCGTACTTGAAGCGGTAAATTTACAAGGTGTAAAGGACATCCCCGCCGACTATGCAGCCGTCATCCTTGCAAATCCGCGCAAGAATTTTATTCAGCATGAAGTACACCTGTTAACGGAATATATAGATAAGGGTGGAAACTTCTTCTGGTTGCACGATCCAAAAGAAATGCATGGCCTTGAACCGCTGGCAGCAGCGCTGGAAATAGAATTTCAACCCGGGGTAATTATCGATGAGCTGGTTCAATACTTTGGCCAACATCCTTCATTTATTACCATTGATGAAAAACATTATAAACCGCACCCGATTACCCGTGACTTCCCGTTCGCCACTTCCTACAGTTTTGCTACCGGCATCAAACGCAAGGTGATTGACAAGAGCAAGTTCCAGATGCAACCAATACTGGCTTCTGACCCGCGTATGTATCTGGAAACCAGCAGCAAGGCACAACAGGGACCTGATGATATCAAGGGACCCATTGACTTCGGCATGGCGATGGAACGTAACCTTGACAGTACAACTGATAAGGATGCAAAAAGCAGCAACCCCGACAAGAAAAAACAGCAGCGCATATTTGTTGTTGGCGATAGTGATTTTCTTTCCAACCTGCTGGTCAATATGGTTGGCAACAAGGACCTCGGCTTTCGTATATTAAACTGGCTGGCATTTGATGACAGCTTCATTAATATTCCATCACGTACCTCACCGGGCAAGGATATCAAGCTCAACATTAATATCTGGTATGGTCTGTCAGCATTATTCCTGTTTGTTATGCCAATCGGGTTTGCGGTAGCCGGTATTGTCATCTGGATGAAGCGCAGAAAACGATAATTATCATGAATAACAGAAACCTGCTCAATATCGTTTTACTCGCCGGCGTTATTATTCTGGTTCTCACACTGGTACTGGATAGCGGTGAAAAAAAAGCGCCAAAAAAAGCTGCGTTGACTTCGCTTAATGCAGACACTTTGCAACATGTCGAAATAAAGCGTAACGGTCTTAAGGATGTAGTGCTGGAAAAAACCGGGTCTGGCTGGCAGATGTTGTCGCCATACAAGACTGCTGCAAACAAATTTCGCATCGACACCTTGTTGAAACTTGCAAGCGCCGACGTTGAGAGCAGTCATGATCTGAGCACATTAAAGCTGTCTGACTATGCACTGGATAATCCCAAGGCAACCATTACCTTTAACAAAACCATCAAGCTTGAATTTGGCAGCACCAATCCTGTCAGTCGCCAACGCTATGTGAAAATTGGTAATACATTAAACCTGATTAATGATACGCAATATTATCTGGCACGAAGTCTGGCGAGCGAATTTGTTGCAATGGAATTGCTTCCCAAAGGATCAACGATTTCAGCGTTAACATTGCCAGATCTGGCAATTTTATTTAAAGATGGCAAATGGTCGGTCACGCCCGAACCAAAAAACTTTACTGCAGACACGGTTTCAGAACTAATCAATGAATGGCAGCATGCGCAGGCGGCTGACATAACAGAATTCAAACTACGACACGATATGCGCAAGGATGTGAGTATTACACTTGGCGAGTCTACCCTCTACTTTGAAACACAAACCAGCAAGGATAATTTCATCCTTATCCGGCACGACCTGCCACTGCAATACCTGTTCCCGCTTGATTTTAAGAAGGCCCTGTTGCAGTTACCCAAACCACTTGATGCTGAAAACAGAACTCCTCCTGCCACCCCGGCAAAAGATGCCGTAAAAAAATAGCCATGCCAGAACTACCGGAAGTTGAAACCACCTGTCGGGGTATTGCGCCGCATATTGTTAATCAAACCATAACAAAAGTGATTGTACGGGACCGGCGGCTGCGCTGGCCTGTACCACGTAATATTAATGCCACTCTTTCGAACCACATCGTCACATCTGTAACCCGCCGAGCCAAATATATTCTGGTCAATTTTTCTGCGGGTACATTAATTATTCATCTCGGTATGTCGGGACGCTTACACTTTATAAAATCTGATACGCCGGTTGTGAAGCACGACCATGTTGATATCGTTATGAATAACGGTTACTGCCTACGCTATCATGACCCGCGTCGATTTGGCAGTATTCACTGGACCACAAGCAACCCGGAACAACACAAGTTACTCAGCGTACTCGGTATCGAACCTTTGGGTGATAACCTGACAGCGGAATATTTGTCTGCTCACGCGCGCAAGCGCAAAGTCAGCATCAAACAGTTCATCATGGACAGTCATATTATCGTTGGAGTCGGCAATATCTATGCGAGCGAAAGTTTGTTTCTCGCCGGCATTAATCCGAAAATTGCAGCGGGAAAAATCAGTACGGCACGATTTCAAAAACTGGCAACGGCGATCCAGCAGGTTTTAACCGCTGCAATCAACCAGGGCGGGACGACCTTGCGTGATTTTACACAATCGGATGGAAAACCCGGCTACTTTAAACAACAGCTTAATGTGTACGGACGTGCAGACCTGCCCTGTACCCGATGCGGTTCGTCGATTAAACAGATTGTGCAAGGACAACGTGCCACTTACTACTGCAGTTCCTGTCAAAAATAGTAATTTAAACAAGATTTTCTTTATCAGACTTACTCAATATATGCTGCGCCTTCGCCGCGCGGGTCGCTGGCTGCAGACATGGTATTGTTTTTCTTATCCTGAATAATGAGCTGCATGTTGCCATAGCGATAATTTATTTTTTTCAACTTATGGCCACGCTGCTGCAGTTCAACCATTTGTTGCTGACTAAAGGTATCCTCTTCGTGCTGGATGACATCCGGAAGAAACTGATGATGATAACGTGGCTGACTGACAATTTGTTTGGCTGTTTTATTTTCCGTAAATCCCAGCACACCATGTAATACCATTGTGATGATGCGACTGCCACCCGGTGAGCCGATGATCGCGGTCCTGTCCTTACCAATAACAATTGTCGGGCTCATGCTCGACAGCATGCGCTTGTTGGGCGCAATGGCATTCGCTTCCGCTCCGACCAGACCATAGCCATTTGGTGTGCCGGGTTTGGCAGAGAAATCATCCATCTCGTCATTCAACAACACACCGGTTCCTTCCGGCATAAAACCGGATCCGAAGGGATAATTGATGCTCAAGGTTGCCGACACCTTGTTACCATTTTTGTCGATAATAGAAAAGTGCGTGGTGTGATCGCCCTGTTGCACCGGACCCACCTGTTTCAAATCAGCACTCGGTGTCGCACTATTGGGGTTTATTGATTGCCGTAATGTTTTGTTATAATCCAGACTGGTAAGTTTATTGACCGGGACAGAAACAAAATCCGGATCACCCAGAAATTCGGCACGGTCACGATAGGCACGACGCATGACTTCGACGGTTAAATGCGTGCGATCCGTCGCTCGCATATCCGACAAGTCATCCTGCTCCAGCATGTGCAGCATACTTACAATGGCAATGCCACCGGATGATGGTGGCGCGGCAGAAATTATTTTGTAGCCCTTGTAGTTACCAATAATCGGTTCACGTTCTTTTACCTTGTAGTCATTCAAATCTTGCAGCGACCAGATACCGCCGGCGTCCTGAACGCCCTTTACCATTTTTTGCGCAACTTCACCCTGGTAGAAACCGGCGTTACCTTGAGTGGCGATTAATCGCAATACATTTGCCAGTTCAGGTTGCTTGATCAGATAACCCTGCTCCGGTACTGCATTGTTTTGTAAAAATGTTCTTGCCGCAGCGGGTGATGCCTGCAATACCTTCAGGCGCCACTTCACCATGTTTTGATAATGCGGCGTCACTTTAAATCCATTGCTTGCTGCATCAATGGCAGGCTTGAGTACAGTCGGCAAATCACATTTGCCATAATGCGTCGCGATATGTACCAACGCTGCCGTTTGACCCGGTATGCCTGCAGCAAGCGCTCCATCGCGTGACAACTCGGGAATCACGTCGCCAAGATCATTTTGATACATCGTACGGGTTGCACGACCCGGGGCAGTTTCACGACCGTCGATCATAACAAACCGATCTTTACTTGCCTCGTGTAATAACCAGAAGCCACCGCCACCCATACCTGAACTGTACGGTTCGACAACAGCAAGCGTGGCGCTCACCGCCACGGCGGCATCAAATGCATTGCAGCCTTGTTGCATAATATTGATACCGGCGGCCGTGGCAATCGGGTGGGCAGTTGCAACGCCAATACTGTCCGCAGGTTTCGTTCCACAAGCGGCAAGGAAAAGTAACAAACAAAGAAGCGTTAATGATTTGATCATGTTATTGCCCTGATTATTCCATATGATTGACACAGCAGGATGAGGTAACCCGTTACATCCGGAATAACAGCCTGATACTGTCTCAGGATTTCGTGAATCTGTTAACCTGCGGCAATTAATTTTTCGTATTTCAATTGCAGCTTGTCAGTCGATTCCGGATTTTCCGGATCTTTCAGAATACAGTCTACCGGACAAACTTCCATACACTGCGGTACATCAAAATGCCCGACACATTCCGTGCAGAGATCAGGATTGATTTCATAGATTTCATCACCCTGCGAGATAGCCCCATTCGGACATTCAGGTTCGCACACATCGCAATTAATACATTCATCATTAATCAACAAGGACATCAGGGTTACTCACTCAATCGGGTATGAATCTTTGGTGCGGAGAATTTTAGCTGAAATGACGATTTAATGCAGCTACTACGTGTGGGTGGACAAACTGGGAAACATCACCGCCATGTGAGGCTATTTCCCTGACTAAACTTGAGGATATAAATGTATACTGTTCTGCCGGTGTTAAAAAAATGGTTTCGATATTATCACTCAAATGGCGATTCATACTGGCAAGTTGAAATTCAAATTCGAAATCCGAGACCGCACGCAGACCGCGAATAATGACCGTCGCGCCGACCTCCTGCATAAAATCAACCAGCAGCGTATCAAAACTGGTTACCTTCACATTTTTAATACTGGATAAAACATCTTTCGCCAGCGCCACACGTTCTTTAAGGGATATTACCGGCACCTTGCCTGCTGAATCGGCAACGGCAACCACAATTTCATCAAACAAACGTGCCGCACGTTCTACCAAATCAGTATGACCATTGGTGATGGGATCAAATGTACCGGGATATATCGCAATGCGTTGCATGATTAAGCCTTGATTTTAAGTGAGTATAGCATAGTGCTGAATGTATTCTCAGGCACATAGTCTACCGGTTTGTCTGGTAAAGTTCATAGATAACATTGCCCGCCATGCTGGTTTTTTCTTTTGCCCAGCTTGCAGGCGCAGTAAAAGTTTGTTGTTTCGGGTATTCGACATAAATATAGGCCCCTGCTTTTAATCTTGATCGCTCCTCAAGCGTAGCAGCATATTTTTCCAGTTGCTGTAAACGATAGGGTGGATCAAGAAAGACAATATCAAACTGTATATCGTTATTGGCAAGGTAGTGCATGGCATCATCGCCAACTGCATGTACCTGGGCTGCTCCTAGCAAAGTAATGTTTTGCTTTAATGACTCGAGAACTTTGTGATTTTTTTCAACCATTTCAACCTGGCCTGCACCACGCGATGCCGCTTCCAGCCCCAATGCGCCACTGCCGGCAAACAGATCCAGACAGCTTGCACCGCTTATCACCGGCATCAACCAGTTAAAAACGGTTTCACGAATACGATCCGTGGTGGGCCTGAGATCCTGCGCCGCATGGAAGTTCAACTTGCGGCTGCGCCACTGCCCGGCGATGATTCGAAAGCTGTTGGCAGCCGCCATATTATTTTTTGTCTGCAGACTTGTCCGGGCTTACATCTGAACTTGATTCTGGATTTGACTTTGACTCCGGGTTTGAATCAGTCGACAATTTTTTTCCTACCGTAATTGTTAGAAACTTGTCAGTCGCCAGGTGTCGATTGAACGCATCCTTGATTTGTTGCAGTGTTACGGCATTAACGTTGGCATTGAAGGTAGTCAGGTAGTTCAACGGTAAATCATAAAACCCGATCACGGCAATATATTCAGTAATGTCCTTGTTGCTATCGACGCGTAAGGCAAATCCGCCGGTGATATTTTTCTTCGCATGTTCCAGCTCGGCGGCGGTTGGCCCTTCAGTAACAAACTTGTTGACCGTTTCATTGGCGATTCGAATCGCTTCATCGGTTTGATCATTCCTGGTTTGCAGGCCGATCATAAAGGGACCTTTCACCCGCATGGGTGTGAAATAGGAATACGCACTGTAGGCAAGACCGCGCTTCTCGCGAATTTCTGCAAAAATACGCGCACTGAAGCCGCTACCACCCAGAATGTGGTTACCCACATATAATGCAAAGTGATCCTTATCGCCGCGTTTAACGCCTGGCTGACCAATATAAACGCTGGTCTGTGTTGATGCGTACTCGGTATGAATTGTTTGCGCAGCTGTACGTGCTGGCACTTCCGGAATCGCACTGGCTTTTTCACCTTTTGGCAAGGCGGAAGCGATGCGGTTGGCAATTTTTTCAGCCTTGGCCTTGGCAACCTTGCCGACAATCACTATTACGGCATTGTTTGCCACATAGTATTGCTTGTGAAACGCAGCCAGATCGGCGGCCTTGATTTTGGCAACACTATCTGCCGTGCCTAATACCGGTGTTGCATAGGGATGACCCGGATAAAGGTTTTCATAAAACGCCATACTGGCCAGAGCACTCGGTGATTGATGTTGCGCCTGGATTGAGGTCAATGCGAGTTGCTGTTCACGCTTGAAGCTGTCTTCATTGAACACCGGTTTGCTAATCACCGTAACAAAAGTCTGTAATGCCTGCTCGAAAATTTCTTCTTCCGATAAACTGCGCAAGTGTACCGTTGCCTTATCCCGATCGGTACCCGAACTGTATTGTGCGCCGATATCTTCGAATGCTTCAGCGATGGCATCAACCGTCATGCCTTGTGCACCCTGGTTTAACATTTCATTCGTTAATCTGGCCAGTCCAGGTGAGCCTGCATCCCGAGCTGAACCGGCATCGAAGATTACCCGTACATCCACCATCGGCAATTCCGGCGCGGCAACATACATTACCTTTGCGCCCTGCCTGGTTTGCCAGCTGGATATGTCCATCCCTTCGCCACGTTTGATATGTGACTCTGACATCTCACCAGTAAATATTTTCAGAAGTATAACTATCGCAACCAGGCTGACTGCAATGGCGATAATAATTTTATTTTTGTTCATGTGTAATCCTTTAAATAGATTTAACCGTTATGGGCAGTTTGGTAGTTCGGTACGAACAACTTAATGTCGCAGACTACCCGGAGAAATCTCGCTATGTTTACGTGGCGCTGCAGGGCCCGCCTGTGGTTCAAGTACAGCAACTGTTTTTTGAGTATCGATGAGGTATTTTTTGGCGACATTACGTACCTGTTCAGCCGTTACCTGTTTGATTTTATCAACATAGTCATCGGCTGTTTGCCAGGGCATGCCGACGGTTTCGAGCTGGCCAAGTGTCATCGCCTGATAAAAAACTGAATCCTGTTCATACACCTTGCTGGCCACAACCTGTGCCTTGATGCGCTTGAGTTCGCGCTCGGTAACCAGTTCATTTTTTAATTTATCAATCTGCTGTTGCATTGCCGCTTCGATGTCCGCAATGGTTTTACCCTGTGCGGGCACCGCATCAAATAAAAACAAACCGGACTGACGTGCGTACAAGTCATAACCGCTACCCGCTTCGGCCGCAACCTGCTGGTTACGCACCAGTTCTTTTTTCAAGCGCGCACTGTTTCCACCACTTAATATGCCTGCCAGAACTTCCAGTGCATAGGCTTCTGCCGGGTCTTCTGCAGTATTCAACGAAGGCACTTTAAAACCGGCTATATAATAGGGCAGTTTGGCGGGGACTTTGACGGTAATACGTTTTTCGCCATACTGTGGAGCATCTACCTGCGGTTTTACCTCCGGGACGGGATTGGTTTTGATTTGTCCGAAGTGTTTTTGCGCCAGATCAAACACCGCGTCCGGCTTCACATCACCAACAACTACCAGGGTTGCATTGTTTGGTGTATACCACTTTTTATACCAGGCTTTGAGATCATTAATTTTCATATTTTCAAGATCATTCATCCAGCCAATAACCGGAATCTGATAGGAGCTACTGGCATATGCCGTTGCTAAAAACTGCTCATAGGTCAACGATTGGGGTTTATCTTCGGTGCGCATGCGACGTTCCTCCATAACGACAGGCAGTTCCTTGCTGAATTCCTGTTCGGGCAGAGTCAGATTGCGCATTCTGTCGGCTTCCAGTTCAAAGCTGATGGCCAGTCGTGATTTTTCAAGTTGCTGAAAGTAGGCAGTATAGTCTCGACCGGTAAAGGCATTTTCGCGTCCGCCATTTTCGGCAATGATGCGTGAAAATTCTCCCGCCGCATGTTTTTGTGTTCCTTTGAACATCATGTGTTCAAGTACATGCGATACACCGGTAATCCCGCCATGTTCATAGCTGCTGCCTACCTTGTACCATACCTGTGACACCACAACGGGTGCCCGGTGGTCCTGCTTGACGATCACCTTTATTCCATTAGGTAATATCAATTCACTTACATTCGGGTTAATGCTTGATTTACTCCCCGCCATAGACAAGGCTGGCAGGCAAGCAGCGAGTAAAAGACAAATCCACAATGTTTTTCTCATCTTGATTCCTTAATTTGTAGCTGATTCAAATGTCCACGAATGATAGGATAACCAACTATACAATAGATTAGTAACCCTGAATCAGGTAGTTACCGTAATATTTATAAATTTAAGTTGTAACCCCGTTACGTTAATTTTTTTCATGTACAGACTACAGATAACGAAATAGATGTTTAGTTTCAAAAAATCAGGCTCAAAATCCCCCTCCCCTGCAGAATCGACGTCTGCTACCAGCGATCAGCGTCCATCCTGGTTTGGACGCCTTAAAAAAGGACTCAGCCGTACCGGTGCCGGGCTGGCCGATGTATTTCTTGAAAACAAGCAAATTGATGACGATACACTCGAAGAAATCGAGACGGCGTTACTGATTGCCGATGTCGGCATCGACGTGACCAGCCAGATTATAAGCGACCTTACCCGACGACTTTCGCGCAATGAACTCAAGGACAAGGCTGCACTGATCAACGCCTTGCAAGAACATATGTGTAATACACTGCGCGACTGCGATGCGCCGTTAACGATACCGGATGACATCCGACCGTTCGTTATCCTGATGGTTGGGGTAAACGGTGTGGGCAAAACCACCACCATTGGCAAGCTTGCGCAACACTTAAAACAGAATGGCTTGTCGGTTATGCTGGCGGCAGGTGATACGTTTCGTGCTGCGGCTGTTGAACAACTACAAACCTGGGGTGAGCGCAACGACGTACCCGTTATTGCACAACAACAAGGCGCCGATAGCGCATCCGTAATATTCGATGCCGTCGAATCTGCCAGGGCAAGAAACATCGACGTGCTGATCGCCGATACCGCCGGCCGCTTACACACACAACAAAATTTGATGGAAGAACTGAAAAAAGTAAAACGCGTTATCAGTAAGGTTGATGCCGCAGCGCCACACGAAATCCTCATGGTGGTCGATGCAACTACCGGTCAAAATGCATTGAACCAGGCCGAACAATTTCATGCCGCTGTTGGCGTGACAGGCTTATGTATTACCAAACTTGATGGCACTGCAAAAGGTGGTGTGGTGTTTCCCATTGCCAACAAACTCAAACTGCCGATTCGGTTTATTGGTGTGGGTGAAGCAATTGACGATTTGCGTGCCTTTGATGCAAATGAATTTGTCACGGCACTGTTGAATCGTCCACAACCTGATCAACTGCCACAGGATCAAGACGCATGATTCACTTCAGTCACGCCTGCAAGCGCTATGCGGGGACGAATAATCAGGGTGGACACGATGCCTTGCTTGATATCAATTTCAAACTTGAACAGGGTGAAATGGCGTTTTTGACAGGTCATTCCGGTGCCGGTAAAAGTACCCTGCTAAAATTGATTGCCCTGATTGAACGCGCCTCACGCGGTCAGGTCATCGTTAACAACCAGAACCTGGCCAAAGTATCACGCCGTAAAATTCCCTACCACCGCCGCAATATCGGCATCATTTTTCAGGATCACCAGTTGTTATTCGATCGCACTGTGTTCGACAACGTGGCACTGCCACTTGTCATTGCCGGCATTTCGAACCAGGAAATTGGCAAACGCGTGCGTGCAGCACTCGACAAGGTTGGTTTGTTAAACCGCGAACGTGCTTATCCCATTACTTTATCAGGTGGTGAGCAACAACGTGTGGGCATCGCCCGCGCGGTGGTGAACAAACCCGCCGTCATCCTGGCAGATGAACCGACCGGTAATCTTGATCCGGAGTTATCCAGGGAAATCATGCAAATCTTTACCCAGTTCAGCCAGGTAGGTGTAACTGTTCTGGTCGCGACCCATGCGCTGGGACTGATCAAGGAAATGGCGAACCGCACACTGGTATTAAAAGCTGGTCAATTAATTTACGACACAGCCAACGATGCCGGTGGTTTAAATGAAGATGATGTAAATCATGACTGAGTTTATGTATACCTACTTGTTACGTCATGCGCAGGTATTTTTTTACAGCCTGGGGCAATTGTTACGTGCACCCTTTTCCATGTTAATGACCGCCTCTGTCATTGGTATCGCGCTGGCATTACCTACCGGATTACATCTGATTCTGAAAAACATGCAATCTCTGGGAGGCGATCTCGAAAGTACTGCGCAGATTTCCCTGTTTCTGAAAATGGATACCTCCACGCAACAGGCAAAAGCGTTACTCAAGCGCATTCAGGCCATGCCACAGATAAACAAGTCGCGCTATGTTTCCAGCGAACAGGCGCTGGCAGATTTCAAATCCAGTCGTCGTAATACCGAAGCCGTCGATGCCTTAAACGAAAACCCGTTACCCATTACGCTGATTCTCGAACCCAGTCTGTCGCACCGTTCTACCAGCGCCGCTGAAAAACTCTTGCAAGAACTCAAGACTGAACCGCTCGTCGATGAAGCACAGCTGGATTTACAGTGGATAGAACGTCTGTTCAGTATCATGGCATTTGTGCAACGCAGCGTGATCATACTTGCAGCCCTGCTCGCACTTGCGGTGCTGCTGGTCGTCGGCAACACCATTCGACTGGCGATTCAAAACCGACGCGACGAAATCGTGGTCATCAAGCTCATCGGGGGAACTGACGCGTTTATTCGACGACCCTTCTTATATACCGGTTTTTGGTATGGCATATTCGGGGGGCTCATTGCCATTATTCTGGTGAGCCTGAGCCTGTGGCTGCTTAATGGCCCGGTAAAAACCCTCGCACTATCGTATGAGAGTGAGTTCTACCTGCAAGGTCTGGGTATGCTGGGTATCCTCTGGCTGCTCGCCGTCAGTATTACGCTCGGTCTGGCCGGGTCGTGGTTAGCGGTTGGCCGACACCTGCGTGCTATCGAGCCAACCTGATTTATTTTTTCCTGGCTTTCTTGCTAGCAATCGCACAAGTTATTGTGTTTATTAGTAAAACCCACCAGTATCGGGGTCACAACGATTCAAATCTGTAGCAAATCAACTAAACTTATAGGTAATTCGGGTCGCTATAAAAACATTATAATCAGTAATTGCAGGACGTAATCCAGTTTCTTCATCATGAGTGACACAATCACACGCATACTAGTCGTTGACGGTTCTGCCGTTACCCGCACATTATTATCCCGCATTCTGCAGCAGGAGCTGGATGATATTGAAGTTACATCGGTGGAAAGTGGCCAGGCAGCGATTGGCGCCATGGCAACCAGCAAATACGAACTCATCACGACCGCGCTGCTACTGTCAGATATGGACGGTCTGACGCTAAGCCGCAAAATCCGTAAATCAGATAATCATAATTACACCCCGGTGATTGTCGTCTCAGGTGATGCTGATTCACGACTGCTGCGCGAAGGCTTTGAAGCTGGCGTAACGGATTATTTCGACAAATCACAGGGCTACAAGGCCTTTGCCAGTTTCATACGCTCCTTTATTCAGCGCAATACCGGTCTGGTTGGCCATATCCTGTTTGTTGAGGACAGTAAAACGGCCGCGACAGTCACCTGTAAATTACTTGAAAAACAGGGACTTAAAGTTACGCATGTCACCACAGCCGAAGAAGGCCTGGAACTACTGCAACAAAGCGAACATGAAGACGGCCACAACGACTATGACATGGTGATAACTGACTTTTATTTAATGGGCAAGCTCACCGGTGGTGACCTGCTGCATGCCATTCGCGCCAAATTACACCATTCTCAACAAGAATTACCGGTGTTGGTGCTGACCAGCACCGAAGACCAGCAGACGCAGGTAGAGGTGTTTCATGCTGGCGCCAATGACTTTGTATCCAAACCTATTATCGAAGAGGTCATGCTGGCACGGGTACGGGCCCTGCTGCTGATTAAACATCAGTACGATGCACTCAAAGATCAGACTGAAAAAATGCGCCTCATTGCCGCCACAGACAGTCTTACCGGGGTGCGTAGTAAACGCTATCTTGTTGATAATGGTGAAGATTTCTTAAAAGATCCGAAAAATCAGCCGGTCTGGGCGATGCTCATTGATATCGACCACTTCAAACAGATTAATGACACCCTGGGCCACATTACAGGCGACCATGTACTGGCCGAGATGGGAAATAAACTGAATGAGGTCTTCCCTTCTGAAATGGTGGTGCGCTTCGGCGGCGAGGAGTTTTGTATCCTGTTTACCGAAACAAACTACGAAAAAGCGGTCCGCGCTGCTGAAAACCTGCGCATGATTGTGGCCGAGCTCAAACCCGCCGGAGTTGATGTTACCGTCAGTATCGGTTTGTGTAGCAGTGAGGACCACCCAAACCTGCCCCTTACGCGTTTCTTGAATCTGGCTGATAAAGCCCTATATATGGCAAAAGAGAACGGTAGAAACCAGGTGTGCGTAAATACCTCGGACGGACCGCTGCAGGTAAACAGCGCTGCATTAGCAGAAAACGCATAACTTATTGTTTTAAAAGTATTTGTAGTTAATTTAGATCTGTTCTATCCCATCTGAACTATTCGAAAAGTTAGCACTCTAAGGATGTGAGTGCTAAAATACACCAAAATTACTCATCATTATCAGGAGAGGATGACAGTAATGACAATGAACAAAGCTTTACAGTTACAAATGGCCATTCCGATGGGCGATTTAAACGCCTATACCCGTGCGGCCAGCCAGTTCCCTATGTTAACAGCAGAGGAAGAGCGTCAGCTTGCAATTCAATTGCGCGACAATAATGATCTGGACGCCGCGCAGCAACTGATTCTCTCACACTTACGATTTGTCGCGCATGTTGCGCGAAGCTATGCCGGTTATGGACTGGCCGTAGCCGACCTGATTCAGGAAGGGAATATCGGCTTGATGAAAGCGGTAAAGCGTTTTGATCCTGAACGTGGTGTGCGTCTGGTATCGTTCGCGGTGTACTGGATTCGCGCGGAAATTCACGAATTTATTTTACGTAACTGGCGCATTGTTAAAGTCGCGACAACCAAGGCACAACGTAAATTGTTCTTTAACCTGCGTAGCGCCAAGGACAAACTCGGCTGGTTAACGCATGCGGAAGCGGAAGCCGTCGCTGACGATTTGGGTGTCACGACAAAAGATGTCTATGAAATGGAATCTCGCATGAGTGGTACCGATCTGGGATATGATGAGCCGGATAATGATGACAGCGATAGCTATATGCCATCACCGGTAGCCTATTTGCAAGACAACCGTTATGAACCATCAAGAACCGTCGAAGGTGGTAATACAACGGACTACCAGCATGACAAACTGCACAATGCGCTGGCTGTTTTGGATGATCGAAGCAAGGACATCATCAGTGCACGCTGGTTGGTTGATGATAAAACGACCCTGCAGGATCTGGCTGACAAGTATCAGATTTCGGCGGAGCGTGTACGTCAGCTGGAAAATAACGCGATGAAAAAATTGCGTGCCGCGATGGCATAGTATTTTTTTATTTAAAGGTAATATATAAAGGCCGCATTGCGTGATACAGTGCGGCCTTTGTTATTACAGGTAGCGGATATTTATCCTAAAACCCTATCCTGATTGGAAGTCATGAACCACTGTCCGAAGCGTCATCATCCCCGCTACTGTGTTTATTACCCGTCGAAAGCTTTTGCTTGAGTTGGTACATTTCGTTCTTCAGGCGCTGCTCGCCGTCTTTTTGCCCACCTTCGTACATTTGTGCGTATTCAAGTGTCATGCGCTCCATGGATTCCATTGCCGCATCAAAATCTGCCTGTAGTTGTGCATTCTTTTCTTTGAGCAATACTTTTTCTTCGCGTAGGCGTGATACCTGTTTTTTTGTTTCCAGCTCTTCGCTTTCACTTGCAGTATTTTTCTGCGGCGCGGCATTGGCTGTTTGCTCTACCAGGCCGATAAAACTGTTGGACAGGTTATTCACTTCCTTGTCGATCCCGCCAATGCCCGTATCGTTATAGCCCATATAGGCATTGACCATACGGTTGTACAGGCTCTTTTCACAGTTCATGATCGTAGCAATCACTTCATCCACTTTGGCATCATCCAGATTCGTGAGGCTCTTTACTTTGTTTGCCAGTGCGGCACGATGGGCATCTTCATCCTGTTTGACTTTATTGACCAGATCCCGAGCCATGGCTTTTTTCTTCATGCGGCAACGCATCATGAAAAACACCAGCACGATCAGTATTAACGCCAGCCCGGCACCCACTTCGGATGCGACCACCAACAAACTGATTGTCTTTTCGCTAATCATAATCCCAGCTCTTCTTGCTCTTTAGCCTCGCGTTTTTTCTTCCGTTTACGCCAGAAAAAATACCCTGCCCCGCCGCCGATGATGAGAACACCATTGACGACCGCAATCAGGATAATCACCTGTGTCCAATTAAAGCTATCATCATCCTTGTTGCCCTTTTTATCGGCATGTTCATCCTTTTTATTAACTTCGGGCGCCGGTTCGGCGCCAGGTTTTTCGATTTCTGGGGGCTCGATTGCTGCAGGCTCGGGTTCGGGTGGCAATCCGACCGGTTTTACTTCCTCCTCGGTATCCATTTCGAGTGGCTTTTCGCCGGCTTTGGCGTCCAGTGCACGCTCGAATGCGACCTCAAAAGGTTTGTCATTCACACGTGTACCCGCCACCGCAATTTTCACGACCTTGCCGGCAAGTGATTTATCCAGTTCCGTTTGCCAGGTATCTTCATCTTTTTGTTGCAAGGTGACTTTCTGCCCTTCGGGCAGGGTAATTTGCATCGATACCGATTCCGGTATCAATAAGGACATGCGCGGCTTGACCTGTACCACAAACGTGCCAGAGCCGTCCTGTTCAATTTTCACATCCGCAGGTGTGTCATGCACTTTCAGGCTGTGTTTGGTCTCGCGTTTGAAGGTCGGTCCTTTGGCCTGAATTGTCAATTCGATATCACCGCGTAATTGATTCGAGGTGAAAGTAACCGTATACACCCCGTCTTTGGCCAGTTTGTCGTCCAGTTTGCCGTCATCAAACATGGGGGTTTCGCTTTGTGCACCCAGTGCCTTGGCATTCTGGTAGGCATTAAAGCGCACCAGCGAGAGGAGCTTTTCTTGCGTCACGGTGCGATTATCCTGCAGTAAACGTGCGCTGATTGTCAGCTTGTCACCGTAGAGTATATTGTTCGGAAAATTACTGGTGCTCAATTTCAGGTTGGTGATCACCATGACGCGGTTATCCGGGTCAACGGCGGCGCGTAACGCCCACTCGCCCACTTCCGGATCTTTTGATGAAATGAGGTCGTAACCGGTATCACTGAACCAGCTTACCTGCTTCGGATGACTTTTCGCGGTCCAACGCTTACCAGAGGGAGAAACCAGTTCGGTGGGTTTATCCGCATCTTTACGAAATGCCAGGACGGTCATGTCTTTTATGCTTTTATCGATGGTGAATTTGTTGTCGAGTAAGGGGACGGTATCCACCGGCGCGGTTTTCTCGAAAATGCGTAAAAACACGCGGTTTAATTGATCGGCGGTTTCGACTGTTTCGTGCCAGCCATCTGTAAATCCGGCTAACGACGACATCAGCTTGCTGTCAGCATTTTTCGACAGCCCAATTGTATGTACCGTCACACCGGCAGCTTTTAACTGCGGCAGTATGCCGTGCAAAATGCGCTTACGGGAGGCTTCGTTGTCATTCGCGTTTTTGGAGATATCCACATAGCCATCCGTGAGCAGCACCAGATGTCGTCGTACATTGCGATCCGGGGTTTTCCAGTCGCGGGTACTTTTTAATAAGGCCGATTCGATGTCAGTGAACAGGCCACGAGAGTGGATTTTGCCTGCTTCCCTGCGGGCGAGCGTCTTCCAGCTATCGCTGGCCTGACCAACTGGCACCTGGGCATTAACGAATTTACCAAACGTCCAGACGCCGGAACGGGTATTTTTCGGCATCATGCCTACCAGCATACGCAGTGCCGGTGCACGCAGGTTCTTCGGATCATTCTGTTTCATGCTACCCGAGACATCGATGACAACCCGTACGTCACTGATTTTCTCTGCTGCGATCGCGGGCTGGGTCAGAATGCCAAAACAGCCGACTACAACGGTAAAAAACAGCGTAAATCCTCGCCAATTACAGCCAGGCGGATAATGAGATGTGTACTCGTCCAATAGCGCTAATCCAGATTATTCCTACTTAATTAAGAATAGGACAAACCTGTTAAAAAGCAATAAGTTAGCAAATGGAGTTAAAGTTTAAGGAAAATTATCTATTTAGTGAGAATAACAGAAAGAAAGCTCAGCCAGCTGATGACAACCAATACCACGATGATGGTGAGTGGGAAATTCTGAAAGGTGAACATTTGCTTCATGGTAAGGCCTTTGCTGCGCTCATTAATAAGTAGATTCTAATATACAGACGGTTATTCTTCAATCATCATGGCCAGATTTTTCACGCGCGGTTTGATCGGGCGTTTTTTTATGACGAGAACTCGGGATCAGCGGATCATCTTCATCCATTAATATCCGGTGCGCCGGGCCTTCCATATCTTCAAATTGCCCACTTTTTACTGCCCAAATGAAGGCCGCGATGGCAATCAGCAAGACCACCACCGCAAGTGGAATGAGTAAATAAAGAATATCCATCTTATGTCTCAGCCGCAGGTGTTGTTGCAAGGCGCAGTGAATTCATTACCACAATCAACGAACTGGCGGACATGCCAATCGCCGCGGCCCAGGGCGGCACAAAGCCCATGGCAGCCATGGGCAAGGCCACAATATTATAGAGTATCGCCCAGGCAAGATTCTGTTTAATCACTGACAAGGTCTTGCGGCTAAAGTGATAAGCATACGCCAGCGCCTGCAGTCTGTCGCCAAGCAATACCATATCACTGCTGACCTGGGCGAGCTGGGTGCCACTGCCCATTGCGATTGACACCTGCGCCTGCGCCAATACCGGCGCATCATTGACCCCATCACCAACCATCGCGACCACGTCACCCTGTTGCTGCCATTGTTTTAGCAAGCGCAATTTATCGTCCGGTGTACAGGCAGCATGCCAGGTTTTAATACCGACCATGCGGGCAAGCCGTTTGACGTTTGCCTCATGGTCACCACTTAACAGCACACACTCACAGCCGAGTTTTTGTAGCGAGTCGATCAGCACCTCGCTATCTGGCCGGACTTCATCCTGCAAATAAAAAATTGCCCAAACCTGCTCGCGATCTCCCAGTGCAATATGCGTCAACAGTTCATCGGCAACGACAGCAGAGCTTAATTGACTACCGCTCAACTGTGCGACCCATTCAGGATTGCCAATGCGGTAAGTTGTGCAGCTGGTGTGTGCTTCCAGACCGAGGCCAACATGATTCTGCACCGCGGTGAACTCAACCGGTACCGTATCGAAGTGATGAAAGGCGCGCGCCAATGGATGTTCAGAATGTTGCTCGATGGTTGCCGCCATGGTTTCACACTCGAGCTGTGAATAGTCACTGCTGAGTTGCGTGTCAGAAATGACCAGCTGACCGGTCGTCAGGGTACCGGTTTTATCAAAAGCAATTCTGTTTACTTTCGCAAATGTTTCCAGCGCATGGCCTCGGGTGATGAGCAAACCAATACGCGTCAGGTTACCGGTTGCTGCTGTCAATGCCACAGGCGTAGCAAGTGACAGGGCACACGGACAGGTAACGACCAACACAGAGATCACTACCCACAAGGTATGAGCAGGGTCGATCTGATACCAGGCAAGCGCGACCAGCGCCGCGATAATTAGCAGACCCGCAACGAAATAACCGGCAACCCGATCCGCCAGTTGTGCCAGCTGTGGTTTTTCTGTCTGTGCACGATCAAGTAAACGTTGAATAGAGGAGAGTACCGTGTCTGCGCCGACTTTATCGACACGTAGGGTGAGTGGATTATCCATGTTAACACTGCCACCAATCACATGTTCACCGGCCTGCTTGACCAGCGGCATACTTTCGCCAGTCAGAATGGATTCGTTAACATTTGAACGTCCGGAAATTATGGTTGCATCTGCCGGAATCGTTTCGCCGGGTTTGATAAAAACCGTGTCGCCAACCTGCAAGTCTGCAACCAGTACCTGCTCCTGTTGCTGATCACGAATGCAGGTTGTTACCGGCGGCAACAACTTGATCAATTGTTCTGCAACATGACCGGCCGTCTGTCGCGCACGCATTTCCAGAAAGCGCCCCGCCAATAAAAAGAAAGTAAACATGGTGACCGAGTCAAAATAAATTTCACCACTGTTTGAAATGGTCGCCCAGACACTGGCCAGATACGCACCGCCAATGGCAAGTGCCACTGGCACATCCATACCCAGTTGCAATTGGCCATAGCGAATACGACGTATATCGCGCCATGCAGAGTTAAAAAATGTTTGTGCCGAATAAAACACAACCGGCGTGGCAATAAGAAAACTGATCCAGCGAAAGAAGTTTGCCATTTTTTGATCACTGACATCGGCTGCACCTGCATACAAGGCGATAGCCAGCATCATGACCTGCATCGCGCCGAGACCAGCAACCGCGAGACGTGTTAATGCACGCTGGCGTTCTTTTTTATAAATCACTTCCTGCCTGCCCGGATCAAACGGATGGGCTCGATAGCCGATACTGGCAATGGCTTTTAAAATGTCACTCAGTTTTAGGACACTATTGTCCCACTTGACTCGTGCCCGGTGGGTTGCATAGTTGACCTGAAACTGGATGACACCTGACAATTTGCTGACATGCCGTTCATTGAGCCAGACACAGGCTGCACAAACGATTCCTTCCAGAATAAGGTGCGCTTCTTTGATCGTTGCCAGTCCTTTTTCTTGTGTGACAAAGGATTTCTGTACGCCCTGATCATCATATAAATCCAGTTTCGCCAGTTCATCTGTAATAGAGTCAGCTGCTTGCAGGGAATTGACAGTACGGTAGTCATAAAAATGGGTAAGATTATTGTCAACAATTGTCTGCGCAACCGCCTGACAGCCAGGGCAGCACATTGCCTGTTGTTTATTATTAATGGACACCGAATAATGACTGGTAGCAGGAACAGGCAGGCCGCAATGGAAACAGACTTCGTGTGGATCATTCACAGAATCGTTGGCTACTGTATTCATAGAGCGGCTACTTCAGTTTGATTAATGTATGTGCGCGCACTTCATGCTGGAGTTTATCTTTTTTAATATGAATAAGCACATCCCAACGGCCTGGTTCGGGCAATGTCATACTGATTTTGTATTTACCATGCTCCAGTTCTTTCAGCTCATGCGTCTGATCCAGAGCCGGATTGGCATTACGCAAAAATTGAACCACGATACGGGCCTGTGTTACCGGTTTACCTTTCGCGTCCAGAACCTGTACCTGAAATTCTGCCGGTTGTTTTGCATAGGCTTCGTTTATCCAGCCCTTTTTAACTACCCAACCACGTCGTAACTGGGCGTCACGACGGGCTTTGTAATCATTAAATTCATCCTGTTTTTCCTGATAATCATGTTTAACCGCTCCGGTAAAATATGATTCCACATTAGCGCCACTGCGTGGCTTGGGTAACAGTTTGTCTGCCGTACTGGCGTCCAGTCCTTTTTGTGCCAGCGTAATGAAAATAATGTCAGCCGTGGCGAGCAGGACAAAAAATCCGATTATCGCATAGGGAACCCAGTTATATCCCTGATACCATTTTTTCTGCACAGTTTTATCGCTAACCCGTCCTGCATATAAACTCAGGATATAAATGGTCAGGCCGTAAATGGCGATCTGGATTGCCATCACATCCGGGCCGGGCCAATCAATCAATAACAGGGGAAAATATACAACACATACCAGCACCAGTGTCGTTATCGAGGCGGTCACCCGGCTCAACTTGATACCCTTAAGCAAGATGAAAAACAGGATGATAATGGATACCACACCCAGCAATAACGTTATCAGTAAATTACTCATCAAGGTTTCCGCTTTTTCGGTATGTTAAAGTGGCTTTCATATCTCAATTGCGTTGTTCCCTGTTTGCTGTCCGTCGTGACATTGGCAACAAAATATATAATTTCCAGTTCATCCAAGTCACGGGTATTTGCCATGGTCACTTTAACTGGCAGGGTTATTCTTTGTCCCGGCTTCAATTCGATCGCACCTGTATAGCCTGTTTCCAGATGGATATCCTGTATGCCGTCTACAGACAGGGTGACATGTTGCAAGTTTTCTGTCTTGTTATTCAGTTTCACTTCATAACGATTCTGTATTGAGTTATCTGCCAACAAAACATAAAGTGGTTGTCGTATTTGATCAATACTCATTTCAAAAGACTTTCTTGAGATAACACTGATGGCAAGAATCAGTATTGCAGCCATTAATGTTAAGGCGTAGGCAACATTTTTTAGCTTGAACCAGTTTGTCTTGCCGCCGGCAAGTTCGTTGTCGGAAGTATAACGGATTAATCCACGGGGAAATTTCAGTGCATCCATAATATTATTGCACGCATCAATACAAAGCGCACAGGATATACACTGGTATTGCATGCCGTTTCGGATATCTATACCCGTCGGACAAACCTGTACGCAATACCCGCAGTCAACACAATCGCCACTACCGGCATCGACTCGCGTCTGGTAGTCCATGTTCTTTTTATTGACCTTTACCCGGCCGCCCTGCCTTTCACCACGATTATAATCAAATGCAACAATTGCCGTGTCCTGATCAAACATGACGCCCTGAAACCTTGCGTAGGGACACATGTAGGTGCAGACCTGTTCACGTGCAACACCCGCCATAACAAATGTAGTAAGTGTTAAAAATATGGTGGTTGCATAGGCAGCGAAGGGTGCCTGAAATGTAAACATCGCTGTAATCAATTCAGGCGCATCACCCCAATATAAGGTGAATGCCAGGCCGGTCAGGAACGCAACAAGAAACCAGGCCAGATAGGTAGCCGATATTTTAAAAATCTTTACCGCATTCCAGGCTGAGTCTGCCAGCTTCATGCGCGCGGGTCGCTCCCCCTGAATCATATGTTCGATGAACATGAACACATCTGTCCACAAGGTCTGGAAACAAAAATAACCGCAGAACACCCGACCCCATACGCCGGTAACAAAAAACAACAACAGGGCAGCGATGATGAGGAGTCCGGCAAGCCAGACTATATCCTGACCATGCACGATCAGATCAAACAGGTAAAATTTACGGTTATGAATATCAAATAAAACTGCCTGACTGGATCCATCCATTCGTTGCCAACGCAACCATGGCAAAAGAAAATAGACACCATAAGCGAACAACAGAATAGATGTTTTTATATTACGATATAACCCCTTTACCGAACGGGGGTAAATTTTAATTCGCTGCTGTACATCCGGTATCGCCATCTACATCTTTTCCGCCAAGACAAAAAAGGAGGGTGTGACGAACAGCACCCTCCTGTTATAAAATTCTTGCTGCGATTTGCTTACTTCCCGCCACCCAGCTCATGCACATATAATGTCAGGATTTTAATCTGTTCATCAGATAAACGCTCTGACCAGGCAGGCATTTCCCGGGATACACCATTTTTAATGACGTTTTTAACTACTGACTTCTTCCCCGCCAAATCTTTCTGAGCATTAACATCAGCTATGGTCCATATGGCATCGGTAAGATTTGCCGAACCCATTGAAACCATTCCGGTGCCTGCATGCGTATGACAATAGTAACAACCACCTTCCTGGCCGTTAAAAATTCGGCTACCCCGTTGTGATGTATTCTTGTCAACTTCAGTTCCAGACAGACTCAAGACATACTCCGAAACATCATCAAGTTGTTTTTCTGTAAGTACATTGGCAAATGCCGGCATAAAACCATTGTGACCTTGCCTGATTGTTTGTTCAATATTCTTGAAACTGCCGCCCCATAACCAGGCGTCATCGGCAAGATTTGGATACGCACCAATGACCCCCGCTCCACCTGGCTGGTGACATGCGGCACAATTTTCGGCAAACAGAACTTTTGCCATTGAATAAGTGAATGCCGATTTCTCGGGATCTTTTAAAATATCTTTATAATCAGTATTTTTTAGTGCCTGTAGATGTTCGTTCTGTAACTCGCGCCCTTCCTGCATTTCACGCATGTACACCGCACGTGTAGTCCAGTGCGTGGTAACTTTTTTTCCCTCACTGGTTGTATAACTGACATCGTTCATCACGCCTTTGGTGTAGCTGTTACCGACAGGCCAGGCAGGAAAAATAACCCAGTAAATAGTGGCGAAAACAACGGTTGCATAAAATCCCCATAGCCACCAGTCGGGCAAGGGATTATTGAATTCCTGTATGTCACCATCCCATGCGTGCCCGGTGGTTTGAACTGTTTGCTTTGTTTTATCTACTGCCATTTTCCTGACCTGATGTTAAGTTTATTACGTTAACCTGAGTGTTTAGTTTCGTCATCGTCGTCGAGTGGAATATTTTTATACGATTCCAGACGTTGGCTGCGTTTTTTGGAACTGAACACATAAACCAGTATGCCAACGAAGGCGATAAAGAAAATTACCAGCACAAATGGTTTGGTATTTTCCATTTGTGTAAACCAGTTAAATATATCTGCCAACATTACCTGTCCAGTCCGTTACTGTTGCCTGACTACGTTCAGATATCTGAATATTTATCTGAATGTCGCGAAATATCCATCTTCAAACTTTTTGAAATCGACCATGGTTCCCAAAACTTGCAGATACGCAACCAGTGCGTCCATTTCGGATACCAGGCTCTGGTCGCCATCATAGTTACCGTTCTGCGCTTGCCGTAGCAGGTTCTTTTCTGCATCAATGATGTTAAGGTTCACCGCTACATCCTTGCCAAAGCGTTTAACATTTTCGTCGTACTCCGCCTGAGTTTCGCTGTACGGTACACCGACTTTTTTTAATGCCCGCAGTCGCTGCTGGATTTCGCTGTATTTCAGTTTGTTCTTTTTCAGCCAGGGATAACCGGGCATGATCGATTCAGTTACGACAGCACGTGGATTCATCAGATGCTCAACATGCCACTGGTTGGAATATTTTTTCCCTACACGGGCCAGATCTGGGCCGGTGCGCTTGCTGCCCCATTGAAAGGGATGATCAAATTTTGACTCGGCTGCCAGTGAGTAATGCCCATAACGCAAGGCCTCGTCACGAAACGGGCGAATCATTTGTGAATGACAGTTGTAACACCCTTCGCGTTGATAGATGTCACGTCCGCGCTGCTCAAGTGGTGTATAGGGACGAATTTTTTCTATACCTGCCACCTTGACATCTTCTACCGTGTTATCAATAAAATACAGCGGGACAATTTCTGCCAGGCCACCGATACTGATCACGATCAGGGTCAGGCCGATTAACCAGGCCGCGTTCGTTTCAATTTTTTCATGCTTCATTATAAATTAGTCCTGTACACGTCATTTTATATTGCGTTTGCTTGTGCCATTTTGGCTGCCATTTTCGCTTCCAACGCTGCCTGTTCACGTTTTGCAAGATAGATTGTTACTGCTACGTTATAGCTCATGATAATAATGCCTGATAAAAACAGCGCGCCACCCAATGCCCGGAATACGTACGGCCAATGAGAATGTTTTACAATTTCAATAAATGTGTAAGCGAGATTTCCATAGTCGTCAAACGCACGCCATAAAAATCCCTGCATTAATCCGGCGATCCACATTGTCGCGATATATACAACAATACCTACTGTCGCTAACCAGAAGTGCAAATATACCAGGCGCTTGCTGTACATTTCGGTTTCGTACAGGCGTGGAATTAAATGATAAATCGATCCAAAGGTGATCATTGCAACCCAGCCCAAAGCACCTGAGTGCACATGACCGATGGTCCAGTCAGTATAATGTGACAAGGCATTCACGCTCTTGAGTGACATCAAGGGTCCTTCGAAGGTCGACATACCGTAAAACGATAATGCGACAATTAAAAAGCGCATCACCGGATCATTACGCAGTCTTTCCCAGGCACCGGACAAGGTCATGATGCCGTTAATCATTCCACCCCAGGAGGGCAGCAATAATAAAATTGAAAACGTTGCCGCGAGAGTTGATGTCCAGTCAGGCAAGGCTGTCCAGTGCAAGTGGTGCGCGCCCACCCACATATACAGGAATACCAGGGCCCAGAAATGAATGATGGAAAGTCGATAGGAGTAGACAGGTCGACCGGCCTGTTTCGGTACAAAGTAATACATCATGCCAAGGAATGCCGCGGTCAGGAAAAATCCTACTGCATTATGTCCATACCACCATTGTGTCATCGCATCCTGCACACCTGCATGCAGGCTGTAGGATTCAAGACTGAACAGACTGATGGGCATCGCCATGTTATTAAAGATATGTAAAATTGCCGTCGCCAGAATAAACGCGATAAAAAACCAGTTCGCGACGTAGATATGCGGTTGCGAACGTTGTCGAAGTGTTTGCACATATATATAGAGGTACACCACCCAGGTCACCGCGATCAATATATCAATCGGCCAGACCATTTCGGCATACTCACGTGCCTGTGTATAGCCAAACATATATGAAATTGCTGCAGAGGCAATGGCAATCTGCCAGCCCCAGAATGTAAATTCAGGCAGGATGTCGCCGTGTAACCGCACCTGACATGTACGCTGCACAATATAATAAGATGTCGCAAACAAGGCACTGCCACCAAAACCGAAAATAACCAGTGTTGTATGTACGGGGCGTAAGCGTCCAAAACTGATTTCAGCTATATCAAAATTCAGTGCTGGCCATGCCAGTTCAGATGCGATGTAAACACCAGCGAGCATACCGAGTACACCCCAAATCAGTGCCATAATTGTGAATTTACGAACAATGCTGTAGTTGTATTGCGCAATATCAACGCGTGCGGCGTTTGCTGCCATGTCTGAACCTCGTTTACGTCTTGAAAGGAATTACTCTGATGAGCGTTTACGATCCCATGCTTACATTTGCGCTTGTCAGCAAAAACACCCCTGTTGCTGCATAACAAACCTGGACCCACTAGTAACAATATCCGAGTACTTTACTAGGTATATTACAATATACTAATATTTTAATGCGTGAATGATTTACGAGCAAGTCTTTGTTACAGATGGATAAAGTCTAGACGATAATGTAGGAGCTGCTTGATATTAAGGAAGTTGTTTAATGGCTTAGGGTGACGAGAATCAAATAGTGATCAATCAGCAAGAGTGCGAACAGTAACATGAGATAAAGTATTGAAAAGCCAAAAGTTTTCATTGGGTAGGCAGTATTATCCGGGTTTTGCATTTTCACTGCGTAGTAAATAAAGATGGCCCCAAGTATCACGGCACCAACCAGATAAATTATCCCGTTCATGCCGATCATAAACGGCAGCAGGGTCACTAACAGTAATAACACCGCATACAACAACACCTGCAGGCGGGTGTACTCGACGCCATGTGTAACCGGTAGCATGGGAATATTCACTTTCGCGTAGTCTTCAACCTTGGCAATTGCCAGCGCCCAAAAATGTGGTGGCGTCCAGATGAAAATTATCAGGAATAATAGCCAGCTTTCGATGGGTGCCGCATCAGTAATCGCTGCCCAGCCGAGTACAGGTGGCGCAGCACCGGCTGCACCGCCGATAACAATATTTTGCGGTGTTGCGCGCTTTAGATATAAAGTATAAATGAAGGCATAGCCGATTAACGACAGGAAGGTCAGCACAGCAGTCAATACATTGACCAGCAAGTACAGGATCAACATCGAAGTAACACCAAGCAGCGTCGCAAAAATCAACGCCTGTCGATTTGTGATGTGACCAGTGGGAAGCGGCCTTCCTTCGGTGCGCTTCATTTCGGCATCAACCTTCTGCTCAACTATCTGGTTAATCGCTGCAGCAGACGAAGCGGCCATGCCAATGCCCAGAGTGCCATATATCGCCAGCGTAATAAATTCGGAGCTGCGCATGAATGCCAGATCATTCACGGCAAGAAACATCCCGATCACCGCGGTAAACACGATCAATGCGACAACACGCGGCTTACACAACTCATAATAATCACGCCAGTGTGTAATTATCGATAAACCTTGTGCAGACTGTTGAGACATAATTAATTTACCGTTGTGTAAATACAGAAACCGGTCGAATGGCATGATTCAGCGCGACGATTAATAATAACAATAGCGCGGCCACGCCATTATGCGCAACGGCGATGGGTAATGGCAATGACAGGAGTACATTGGCAATTCCCAATGAAACTTGCAGGCATAAAACCAGAAGCAATACTACGCCGAGCTTTCTCAAGACAACAACATTTGTGCCTAGCCAGAGCTTTAATGCCAGCCAGCCGACAAACAGAAATGTTACCAGTGCACCAACACGATGTACAAAGTGTATGGTTGCGCGGGCATTATTTTCCAGGATACCAAATTCAAAGTTACGTTCCGTTCCATGCCAGAGCGTAAATGCATTCTTGAAGTCCAATGTTGGTATCCAGCTTCCCTGGCAAGTCGGGAAATCCGGACAGTGTAATGCTGCGTAGTTTGCGCTGGTCCAGCCGCCAAGCATTATTTGTAATACAACAATGACCAGAGCAAATATTGCAGGGCCATGCAAGTCTTTCAGTTTACTCTGAGAAAAGTCATCCACACGAAAATGACGACCGGTTCTTAATACGACCCAGAACAGGCATGAAATGGTGGCAAGCCCACCCATTAAATGTAACATCACAATCGTCGGGTTCAGCTTGATGGTAACTGTCCACATACCTAACATACCCTGAAATATAACCAGCATTACAAGGAATAGCGGCAAACCAACCAGTTGCCCTGCCTTGCTGCGCCGTCGCCATGCCAGTACAGCCAATACGATAATCAATGCGCCCAGTGTGGCCGCGAAGTAGCGATGCACCATTTCCTTCCACGCCTTGTGGCCTTCTACCGGTCGTTCCGGATAGGCCTGCTCTGCTTTAGTGATCTCGGCGCTTGTCTTTGGTACATCAAAATGTCCATAACACCCAGGCCAATCCGGACAACCCAGGCCTGCGTCCGACAGGCGTGTGTATGCACCCAGCAATACAACGACAAAGGCAAGGCAGGTTGCCAGCAACGCTGTTCTGTAAAACCATGGACTTCGCATAATGTGTTACCTGTTAACTTTTTAAATCAAAAAATAAACCGTGTCTATTCCTAACCGACTTGTGAAACATATAATAATCGTTTTAAATCTTTCACTATTTCACCTGCTGTATGCTCGGGCTCATATTTCAGCATCAGATTACCAAGCGGGTCGATTAAATAAATACGATGTGCCTCGCGTACCGGCTTTGCGCCATCTATTTCAAACTGTTTTGTCAGATTTTTTAATTCTGTTGCCTTGCCGGTAACGATAAAACTGCCCTTGTGTTCCTTGTTTAGCAGAGCCAAAACAGAATTATCCTGCATGTCTAGCAACACAATTACACGATTAATTCGTTTCAGCTCACCACCCTGTGCAAGCCGGGACTGCCTAATTTTTACCAGATCAGAAAAACAGTTGTCATCACAGGTTCCGCTGACAAAATACAACATGGTCCAGTTTGATTTTAGAGTTTCCAGTTCAAACTTGCTGTGATCAGAAACATTCTCCAACACAACAGGCTGCAAGGGCCGAGCAGGTTGAATCAGGTCGCCGCGATTCTTTGTTTTAAAACCAATTGTACCGGTATTGTTAAAAGACCATATAGCAATCAGTATCGGTAATACAAATAAAATAATCAATGCAACTATGGTAATCCGGTTGCGACGAATTATAGTTTTATCTTCTGGCTGTTCTATTTCGTGATTTTTTTCAAGTTTCATTACATGTCTACTTTATTCGTTTAATGTTCAGGCTGATGTATAAAATCAGTAATAAAATTGCAAATGAAAACCATTGCATGGCATAGCTGGTACTCTTTTCGGCCGGTGCAGAAATAATTTGCCATGTCCGCTTGAACCCCGAATTGGCATCCTTATCCAGTAATAAGATAAATGGTAACAAGTCCAGGTCGAGATCTGCAGATAATTTTTTCAGATCAATGTACTGCACAATGTCACGCGGATTAATCTTGCTTTCAGCATTACCCAGCCTGATAACCGGTTCACTCGGAACGTATCCGATACCTGAGATATCAAGTTGTGCGAATTCAGTCTTTACATCCGGCACTTCCCTGACAAATTTTTTCTGTGCTACCCAGCCTCGATTAACAAGAATAACCCGTTCGCTATTCACAATTTTGAAAGGTGTATAGATATGAAAACCCACCTTCCCTTGATCGTGCTGATTGTCCAGCGCCAGCAGGTAATTCTGCATATAATTGCCACTGACCTGAATCTTCCGATACATGTAGTCAGCGGGCCTTTCAACCCTGGATTGAGCACTGATAATTTCCGCAGGCAAAAGGCTATTTTGTTCAAATGTCCTTAAAATAGTACGTTTCTGCTCGGCCCGGTCAAGTTGCCAGAATCCCAGCATGGTAAATAAAATCAGTGCCGCTATTGTACCAAAAGTCAGCCATTTACTCGGTCTAAATTGAATTTTTCGCATGATTAAATTCTATTACCACTGGTCCATATACGTTAGAATTATGCCACTTATTCGTAATATCTGCAGGTTAACCCATGTTTGCCAAAATCATCATTATTTCGATATTCATATTTATCGTCTATGCACTGATAACTGCCATGTATACCATGATGAAAGACAAGGGTCAGACTGATCGTACTGTCAAAGCCCTGACTTTTCGAATAACAGCATCTATCGGTCTTCTGATTGTTATTTTTATACTGGCAAAATTTGGTTTTATTACACCTAAAGGTGGCAACTAGAATTTTTCCGGATATTCAATCCATCGCGCAATCAGTTCTCAACGCCCAGCTGTATACAGCCTTCTTTATGTCTTGTCTTTTGTCCTCATAAGGTTCCAATTTTTGTAAAAAAAAAGGCGCAGACATGCTGCGCCTTTTAGCTATTACACAATCACGTTATAAGATGTAAACAAATATAAACAGGCCTAACCAGACCACGTCAACAAAGTGCCAGTACCACGCAGCACCTTCAAACGCAAAATGGTGTTTGGGCGTGAAGTGGCCCTTGATTGATCGAATCAGAATGACCGTCAACATGGTTGCACCGAGAAATACGTGAAAACCATGAAAACCGGTCAGCATAAAGAAGGTTGTACCATATATACCTGAGGTCATCTTCACACCCATGTCGTTGTAGGCATGAGGATATTCAACGATAACCTGGTAATACAGGAACACAAAGCCCAGTGCAACTGTCGCAAATAACCAGAAGATCAGACCTTTGCGATTTTCTTTTTTCAACGCCCAATGTGCGAAAGTTAACGTCACACCTGATGATAACAACAAAATGGTGTTAACCAGCGGAATACCTTGCCAGCCAATGTGGGTAACCTTACCGCCATCAGGAGCACCAGGGCCGGCTGTTGGCCACACTGCTTCAAAACCCTTGTGCAGTACTTCATTAGTCATGGCATTATTTCCCGCACCACCTAACCACGGCACAGAAAAGTTACGAGCGTAGTAGAGTGCGCCGAAGAAAGCAGCAAAAAACATCACTTCCGAGAAGATGAACCACATCATACCCATGCGGAATGAAACGTCTACTTGTGCATTATATGTACCGGCTTCACTTTCTTTGATTACTGTACCAAACCAGCCAAACAACATAAAGATGATAATGGCCATACCAATTAATGTGATAGTTGAACTACCCATTACACCATCATTATGTGAAGGCAATGAACCGGCAAAACCAAACAACATTGTAAACATACCAATTGATCCGACCAGTGGCCAATGGCTTGGGCTAGGTAAGTAATAGCTACCTTGTGACTGTGACATAGTAAACCCTCTTGCTAATTATATTTTCAAACCAAAATTATTTAACCGTTAAACTGACAAGTCCTGATATTTCCTGATTGTTACTAACTTGTTCCAGTTTTTTTGGGCCCTGTGTGTCAAAAAATGTATAAGACAAGGTGATGGTCTTAATATTTTTCGGCAACGCCGGATCCACTACAAATCTCAATGGCATTTCCCTTGCTTCCCCTTCACCAAATGTTTGTTGTGTAAAACAAAAACATTCCATTTTGGAAAAATACTTTGTCGCTCTTGCAGGCTGAATACGTGGAATTGCCTGCGCTATCACTTTCTGGCCCGTATTATTCTTGGCATAAAAATTAACGACTTTTATTTCGCCAGGATGAACATCCATTTTGTTCACGACCGGCTTAAAATCCCAGTTCATTCCACGATTCATCGTAGTGATAAATTCAATGGTAATCGTACGATTCAGATCGGCTTGCATTGTATTGGCTTTTTTAATTTGTGCACTAACATCGTATGTACCCTTTTCGATGTCCACAAACTTGCCAATACCAAATGCATTACAAATTGCATCGTATAATGGCACTAGTGCAAAACCAAAACCGAACATAATCATAGTGACAAGAACCAGTTTGAAACTTGTCTTTCGATTTGCGCGTGTTTGACCCAGATTACCCGAATCATCACCGTTCGACATTTATCACCAATTCCTTGCAAAGAAATAAACGTATATCGCCAATACTGTAACAACCAGAACAATAACTGTTAATGTTGTGCGATTCTTGCGTTTGTCTTCACTCATATACTTCTATACAACTTTTTATAATCAAGGGTTGCCAAAACGGCAACCCTTCTTTTATCCAGTCTTACTTCACTACTGGTGGTGTTTCAAATGTGTGGTAAGGAGCAGGTGAAGCCACTGTCCATTCCAGACCTTCCGCACCTTCCCATACCTGGTCAGTCGCTTTCTCGCCACCCTTGATACATTTAATCACAATGTACAGGAACAACAATTGGCTGGCACCAAACACGAAACCACCAATTGATGATATCTGGTTAAATTCGGCAAATTGTAATGCATAGTCAGGAATACGACGTGGCATACCTGCCAGACCCAGGAAGTGTTGCGGGAAGAACAATACGTTTGCTGAAATTACTGATATCCAGAAATGAATCTTGCCCAGCTTTTCATCGTACATGTTGCCGGTCCATTTCGGTATCCAGTAGTAGACACCCGCGATTAACGCAAATACTGCACCCGTTAACAACACATAATGGAAATGCGCCACAACGAAGTAAGTATCGTGGTATTGGAAGTCAACTGGAACCACACCCAGCATCAAACCCGTAAAACCGCCGATGGTGAACAGGAATACGAATGCGATTGCCCACAGCATCGGGGTTTCGAATGTCATGGATCCTTTCCACATGGTGGCAGTCCAGTTAAAGACTTTCACTGCGGTAGGTACGGCAATCATAACGGTTGCATACATAAAGTATAATTCACCGGCTGCTGGCATGCCCACTGTGAACATGTGGTGTGCCCATACGATGAATGACAGGAAAGCAATGGCTGCTGTTGCATACACCATTGACGCATAACCAAACAGTGGCTTGCGTGCGAAGGTGGGGATAATTTGCGAGACGATCCCGAATGCCGGCAGGATCATGATGTAAACTTCAGGATGACCGAAGAACCAGAACACGTGCTGGAACAATACCGGATCACCACCACCCGCTGCACTGAAGAAGCTGGTGCCAAAATTACGATCGGTTAACATCATGGTCACCGCACCCGCCAGTACCGGCATAACCGCGATCAACAGGAATGCTGTAATCAACCAGGTCCAGACGAACAGTGGCATTTTCATCAATGTCATGCCAGGGGCACGCATATTCAAAATGGTTGCGATAATGTTAATCGAACCCATGATGGATGAGAAACCTAACATGTGTACCGCAAAGATGAAGAAGTCAGTACTTGATGGTGCAAATGTCGTTGACAGAGGTGCATAGAATGTCCAACCAAAAGCCGGACCACCACCTTCCATAAACATGGTACTCAGTAACATGGTACCTGCAAAAGGCAGAATCCAGAAACTCCAGTTATTCATCCGCGGCAATGCCATATCCGGTGCACCAATCATCATCGGTACTTGCCAGTTAGCAAATCCGACGAATGCCGGCATGACGGCACCAAACACCATGATCAAGCCATGCATGGTTGTCATTGAGTTAAAGAACAATGGATCGACTATTTGCATACCCGGCTGGAATAGTTCGGCACGAATAACCATCGCGAATGAACCGCCAACCAGGAACATGATGAAAGAGAACCATAAATATAAAGTACCTATGTCTTTATGGTTCGTTGTAAACAACCAACGAGTAATACCGGTTGGATGATGATCGTGTGCGTGTGCTGCTGTACTCATTTTAGTATCCTCCAATCAGCCTACTTACGTGCAGCTTTGATATCTGCCGGTTTAACATCGCCATTGCCATTATTACCAAACGAAACTCGTTCGTAGTTAATAATTGCAGCAATCTCAGCATCTTTTAGCTGGGCACCAAATGCGGCCATCGCCGGATTCTTTTTACTACCGTTTGTCACCATATCGATATGTGCAGCAACCGGACCGTTAGCAATTTTACTGCCAGCCATGCTCGGGAAAATTGGCACTAAAGATTTACCATCCATACCATGACATGCGGCACAATTGGTTTCGTACAATTTCTTGCCATCAACTGGCGCATCAGATGCCTGCTTTTGGCTGACTACCCATGAATCATAGTCTGCCTGTGCAACAACGTTCACGACGATTGGCATAAAGCCGTGGTCTTTACCACACAGCTCAGCACATTGTCCGCGATAGGTTCCTACTTTATCGGCCTTGAACCAGCTTTCGTTGATATAACCAGGAATCGCATCGCGTTTTACGGCTAATGCAGGCACCCACCAGGCATGGATAACATCACTTGAGGTAATCAATAGACGTACTTTTTTACCCACTGGTACAACTATCGGGTTATCAACATTCAGTAAAAAGTGTTCGGCTTTGGCAAGCGCTTCTTTTGTGCCTTTGGCACTTGCTTCACGGCTGTCCTGGGACAAGTTACTCATAAAGCTGATGCCGTTATCCATATAATCATATTGCCATTTCCACTGCCAACCGGTGACTTTAATGGTCATATCCGATTTTGAAGGATCTTCAATCTTTAACAACAATTTTGTCGCCGGTACCGCGATGGCAACCAGCACCACGAGAGGGATAATTGTCCAGATCACTTCAACTGTTGAGCTTTCATGAAATTGCGCGGCCTTTGCACCCTTCGATTTACGGTGGTTAATCAATGAATAAATCATCACACCGAAAACGCCAATACCCACTACAATACAAATCCACATGACTAACATGTGCATATCATAGATTTCGCTACTGACTTCAGTGACACCACGTGTCATATTCAGCTGATAATCCGCCAGCACTGCACTTGGCCCGAGTAGTATTAACGCGAGCAACAAGTGATAGAGCTTTGTCATAGTTTTGCTTGCTGACATACCTTTACCTCTTGGTTCGGAATTTAAAAAATAGTATTAAAAATCTTTTCTTTTAAACGACTTAGTCAATTCTTGATGGGGTATCTGACATTACATTCACGTGTTTATGTACTTCCCACATTTCTAAGCAGCTCTAAATTCTGGCCAGTGTTACTTGATCGTTATGGGTATTGAAAAAGGCCTATTAAATTGAGGACGAATCCTAAACGAAGCCCTCGCACACCGCAATAAAAAAAGAAAAATAGCCTTATAATTCTGAAATATACAAGCATTCTCTAATATAAGAGTTTAATTATATTACTAATAAATTGATTACTTATTAAACAGACAAAATTTACATAACCTTATAAAAATTATGGTCAATCTTCAAGTCATTTTATGTCGTATTATCGTCTCAATATCAATTTCGATTTCTTTATTTTCATTATCAATATATGGAATGGTCGACAAACAAGGTGACTGCATTCGCGCCATGAGTGTCTGTTCATGCTCTGCTTGTCTGCTCATCTCCGCTTCCATGAAATTCGCTACCCAACCCAACAATAACGTATCGTGCTGTTGTATTGATTGCGCAGTTAACAAGGCATGGTTCAAACAACCGAGTCGCATACCAACGACCAGCACAACCGGCAACTTGAGCTTTGCCGCAAGATCAGCCACGGTCTTGGTATCATTCAAGGGCACCTGCCATCCACCTATCCCTTCAACAACAACCACATCGCTTTGATCTGCCAGCGTGTTAAATGCCTGCTTGATATACTTGAGTGAAATCTGGGTCTGTACTTCGGTTGCGGCGATGTGAGGTGCGACGGCAGGTTCAAATACATAAGGGTTGACCAGTTCATAGGGTAAATCACGTTCACATGCCCTGATTAACGCCAGGGCATCCGCATTATGCAATGCGCCATCCATGTGTTCTGATCCGTATTGTGCTCCTGTGGCGACGGGTTTCATGGCGGCTACTTTCATGCCCTGCTTGCGCAGCGCATGAATCAATTGCACCGAGAAAAATGTTTTCCCGACGCCTGTGTCAGTACCGGTAACAAAAACACCTTTAATCATTTCGCCATGCCTGCATTAAATTGAACATTTATTTCCTCATGCTTCATAGCTTCTGTCTGACTCTTCCATGCATGCCCGTAAACAAGTTCATGCGAAACAGGTAGCAGACCATCCTGCCTGTATTTTTCATAATTTTTTGCCAGCTGCGCAAGTTTTGATTTGCCGGTTAAACTGCGACGCCGACCTTCCGTGACGTTGTGTGCACCGATTGATTTCAGGTCGCGCATAATACTGACAACATCCTTGTAAGTAACCGTTAACATTTCCATATCCATTACCGGTTCGGCAAAGTGATTTCGCATCAGCGCATCACCTACATCGTGCATATCCATAAATTGATTGACATGATTACTGTTGGCATCGACTTGCTGCCAGCTTCTGCGCAACTCCTTGAGTGTGTCCGGACCAAAACTGGTGAACATCAGCAGGCCGCCCGGCTTTAACACTCGGTAACATTCAGCAAATACATTATCGAGATCGTTCGCCCACTGAAACGTCAAACTGGAAATAATGAGTTCGAAACTGTTATCAGCAAGCGGCAACGTTTCCATATCTGCAACGGTATAATGGAACTGGCCTACGCCGAACAGTTTTTTCAGACGCATCATGCGTGTTTGTTTCTGGCGATGCGTTTTTAACATACTTTCCGCAATGTCCAGTGCATAGATGTGCGCTTGCGGGTAAAGTTTATTCGTCAGGTAGCTGCAAAACCCGGTACCCGAACCGATATCGAGTATCGCTGCCGGCTTGAGTTTGATGTACTCAAGTCGCGATGTAAGTCTTGATGCGACCTCACGTTGTAAAACTGCTGCCTCATCATAATGCCGGGCACTTTGATCAAATGCACGTCTGGCGAGTGACTTGTTGATATAAAACTGATTCACGCTATCCACATTTATTGACTCAGGTGTAATTTAATCGCATCTACAAATTGTGCTGGATGCGTCAAGAATGGTGCGTGTCCTGACCTGGGAAACTTCACCACACCTGCAGACGGAATATAGTTAGCAATCTTTTCTGCTGCCTCAATCGGAACAAGCTTGTCCTTCTCTCCCATGATCAGTTGCACCGATTGTGTTAAACCACGCACATCTTCCCTCAGATCTGTATCGCGCAAGATGGCAAGCCCACCACGTAAGGCACGAATATCCGGTTGGCGCTTGTATATCAGACGTTGTTTTAGTTCACGCAGTATGACTTTTGCTTCGGGCATACCCAGTAACTGCAAGGCAAAGAATCGTTCCAGTGTCTTGTTATAATCATGTTCGAGCATATCTGCAAAACTATTCAGGACATCGGGATCCATTGCCTCTGGCCAGTCATTATCCTGTGTAAACCGCAGGTTGGTTGCCACCAGTATTAATTTATCAATCCACTGCGGACTGTTAAGCGCCATCTGTGTTGCCACCATGCCGCCGAACGACCAGCCGAGCAGATGGATATTGTTCATGGTAATCAGTGACAATGCAGCGGCCACGGCCGTAGCAATATTTTCCAGATCGTATTGTTCTTCCAGTAACGGACTGTTGCCGTGGCCGGGTAAATCGACACAGTGTACAGTAAAATCCCTGGACAGCTCGGTTGCAATATCTTGCCAGACACTACCATGCAAACCCCAGCCATGAATGAGAACCAGATCCGGACACCCTGGTCCTGACTGTCCACTTGACTCTATATATATAGGTATCTGCATCAGCTGACCTGTTTAACCTGCTTTTTGAGCACCTGCTGTAATGTCGCAACAAGTTGTTCGACTTGCTGGTCACTATGACTGGCAGAAAAGGTAATGCGTAGTCGTGCCGTATTTTCCGCTACAGTGGGCGGTCGAATCGCTTGCACCAGAATACCTTCATCGAGCAATGCATTGCTCACTGCTAATGCCTGTGCGTCGTTGCCAATAATTAGCGGTTGAATAGGTGTCGTCGATTCAGCCACGTCTATGCCAAGTTGATTGCAGGCATTTTTAAACTGGTTAATGCGTGCAAACAAATTTTCACGACGCCATGATTCTGTTTTGATTAACTGCAAACTTGCCAACGTTGCCGCGGCAATCGCAGCGGGCATGGCCGTGGTATAAATATAACTGCGTGCTGTTTGAATTAATGTTTCAATCAAGTCTTCACTACCCGCAACGAACGCACCAAAAGTGCCGAAAGCTTTTCCCAGCGTACCCACCAGTACGGGAACATCGGTCTGGTTCATCCCTTGCACATCAAGCGTGCCACGCCCCTGTTCACCGAGAACACCAATGCCATGCGCATCATCGATCATCAATGTGGAATTATTTTTATTACACACCTCGGCCATTTGCGTCAGCTCGGCAATATCTCCATCCATGCTGAACACGGCATCACTAATAACCAGTTTATGTTGTGCCCGTGATTTTTTCAGCAGGGAATCCAGTTGCGGGTAGTCACAGTGTTGGTAGCGGGTTAGATCCGCGCGCGATAACATCGCAGCATCTATTAAAGAAGCATGATTAATTTTGTCTTCAAATATTTCATCATGCCGATCCGTGATGGCGCTCACCACGCCCAGGTTTGCCATATAGCCGGTGGAAAACAGCAGCACGCGTTCGCGTCCGAGAAATTCTGCCAATTGTGTTTCAAGTTCATGATGGATGCGCGTATGGCCGGTAATAAGTTGCGAAGCGCCAGAACCAACACCAAACTCATCCGCAGCTTTTTTAAAGGCAGCCACCACATCAGGATGATTTGCCAGGCCGAGATAATCATTACTGCAAAATGAAATAACTTTTTTGCCGTCGACAAGCTGTTCAGGCTGCTGTGATGAATCGATCACGCGCCGTGTACGATAACGCTGCTGCGCCTTGAGTTGATCGAGCTTTGATTGCAAATATTTATCCAGCATACATTCTCGTTATTCCCGCGTAAGCGGGAATCTATATTTAAATGTTTTTTTCGTGCTCGCTTTGGTTAAAAAGGGCACGAGGTACTCTCATTGCATTTCAAACATGACTGCCTTAAGTATGTATGACTCTCGTATATAGAATAAATCATTTCGCACCACTGCTACGCTGTGTGGTGCGAGTTACTTTCTTTGTGCGAACAAAGAAAGTAACCAAAGAAAATCGCCCCGGGTCGCTTACATCACTCGTTGGCGTATAATTGTGCTCAGGACGTTTTGTGAAGGGACGTCCTTGTCCCTTCACAATAGCTCGGCTTCCCTGCCTCGCCCCCGCATTCCATTTGGGCGTCACTTGCGCTCAATTAACGCTAACTCGTCGCGACCAATGGGTAAGTGCTACCTCTTCACTATTTGGCTCTGGATCAATAATTTATTAACAGGCTTCAATTCCTAATCTGGCAAACAATTGCATGTCATGGTTTTCGCTCGGGTTGGGTGTAGTCAGTAATTTTTCACCATAAAATATTGAATTGGCACCGGCCATAAAACACAGTGCCTGCATTTCATCACTCATGTTTTCACGCCCGGCGGACAAGCGCACGTAGGATTTGGGCATGATGATACGCGCCACGGCGAGCACACGAATAAAATCAATTGGCTCGACATCGTCTTCATTGGCCAGCGGTGTTCCTTTGACTTTCACCAGTAAATTAATGGGCACGCTTTCCGGGTGCTGCGGTTGGTTGGCCAGTGTATGTAACAAACCCTCGCGATCTTCCTGACTCTCACCCAGCCCCATGATGCCACCACAACACACATTCATGCCGGCGTTGCGTACTCGCTCCAGTGTGTCAAGACGATCCTGGTAGGTGCGCGTCGAGATCACTTCGCCATAGTATTCAGGTGAGGTATCAAGATTATGATTGTAGTAATCCAGACCGGCTGCTTTTAATTGCTGTGTTTGTTCGTCGGTTAACATGCCGAGGGTGACACAAGATTCAAGCCCCATACCTTTGACTGCCTTGATCATGTCGATCACCGGCGCGAGATCTTTATTCTTCGGACTGCGCCATGCCGCACCCATACAAAAACGGCTCGCACCATTGGCTTTGGCTTTTTCTGCTTCATGAATCACTTCATCCAATGACAACAAGGGTTCTTCTTCCAGTTCGGTATCGAAACGCACACTTTGCGGGCAGTAACCACAATCCTCCGGACACTTGCCGGTCTTGATGCTGAGCAAGGTGCTGACCTGCACCTTGTTGGGATCAAAATTTTGCCGATGCACGGTTTGCGCGGTATACATTAAATCGCTGAATGGCATGTTAAACAGTGCGGCAATTTCCTCGCGCTGCCAGTCGTGACGAACTGCGCCTTGCGTGGCATCCAGTGGTAAGGTTTGTGTTAGCGGAGCATTCATTGTCTTTCCTCTGTCGTAAAATTTTTTTCGCTTGAAATCTGTTCCGGCTCGGTATGGGTATCACACCAGGGCTCCTGTTTAATCTGTCGTAAGTCAAAAACAGACCAGGGAATGATAATCAGTGCCGCGATAAACCAGGTGACTATCCAGGCCTTCCAGTTGGTGCCGAAAAATGTCCCGATCACAATCACCGCACCCATCACCCCATAAAAACGGTAAGCCGCTTTCTGTGTGTAGTAGCCGACGCGCTCATTGGGGTGATGTCGGTTGACGGCATAAAGAAACATCGAGGCGCCAAACCACAAGATACCCAGTGGAAACGGCACCAGCATGGCGATAATATTGCCGTAGTTAAACCAGCATGCCGCCGCGCGGGCACGCAGGGCCGGAATGATACTGATGTGCTCAGGTTGTTGGGATGACTTCACGTGGCTTGATCCGGTAGAATTTGGACTGTCAATATTAATCGAGATCTGCCTGGAAGGCGAACTTGTCAACTTTGGAGGCCATGGATGGTTAACAACTGGTTAAATATTGCTCTTTCACGGCTCTTTCCCTATCGTTGTGTGCTATGCCAGCAGCCAAGTGAAGTCGAACGCGATCTTTGTCTGAGCTGCGAGCGTCTGCAAAGCCGCACGCCCACTGCACACTGTTCGATTTGTGCCATCCCACTACCATCCCCTGATCTGGCTAACGGTAAGGCTAGTCCGGCAAAAGCACGTATTTGTGGCGAGTGTCTGAAAAAGCGACCCTGTTACGACCGGGCTGTCATACCTTATATATATGTAGACGGCATTCGCCATATGATCAGCCGACTCAAATTTAATAGTAAGCTCATCCATGCCGACCTGCTGGCGACACTCTTTATGGATGCTGTCGGAATGCCTGAAGCACCCGAAGCGCTTATCCCGATGCCGCTGCATAACAAGCGCTTGCGTGAGCGTGGCTATAATCAAAGTCTGTTGCTCGCCAGGGCAATTGGCCGACGCTGGAATTTGCCGATCGAAACTGGATTATGTAAACGCGTCAAGCACACACCGGCACAAGCAGGGCTATCGCGCAAACAACGGCGCAAAAATATCAAGGGTGTATTTACAGTAAGTACCAGAGTGCCTTACCGGCACATCGCCATCATTGATGACGTGCTGACGACCGGCAGCAGCACCAATGAACTGGCGAAGATGTTCAAGCAGGCTGGTGTAGAACGCGTGGATGTGTGGTGCATCGCGCGAACCTTGAAAGATTAGACTCCTTACGGACACTCACCTTGCCATTACTTACACGTCACACAAGCTTCACCTGGTCGTCATCTGGTCGTAACACGTCATTTCTATGCTTTGCACAACCAAGCAGAGGGTATAGAGATGTCGACAAATTTAATTGAACCGGGTCTGGAAATACAAGAGTCACATTTATTACAACAATCAAACCGCTATACCGTGTCTATCGCTGCCAGCGATACCGAAATTGAAAAGTGTCTGAGTTTGCGCTATCAAATTTTTGCCGCCGAGCTGGGCGCTGACCTGAATTCCACCCAGCAACTGGATAAAGACCGCTTTGATGACCATTGCACACACCTGATGATTACCGATAATGCGAGCAGCAAGGTTATTGCCACAACCCGCTTATTATCAGACAAAGATATCGGCCAAACCGGATCATTCTATTCTGAAACCGAATTCGATCTGGGCAATATCCTGTCGCTACCGGGTCATTTTGTCGAAGTCGGTCGCACCTGCATTCATAAAGACTACCGCAAGGGTGCCGTACTTGCATTGCTATGGCAAGGCATCGCGCGCATTGTTGCATTAAAAAATGTCGACTACCTGATCGGTTGTGCCAGTATTCCACTACACGCCGGTGATGCCTATGTCGCGGCAGTATTAAACTACATACGTAAACATAATTTTTCTGACCCTGAATTACGCGCGCGCCCGCTGTTACCCTTACCCAGGCTGGAAGCTGCGAGCACAGAAGACGTGATCATTCCGACCCTGTTAAAAGGCTATTTACGTCAGGGTGCGGTTATTTGTGGTGAACCCTACTGGGATGCCGCCTTTGGTGTAGCGGATGTATTTGTATTGTTAAATTGTGACAAGATCGCCGCACGTTATATGCAGCACTTTGTTACACGTATGCGGGCATAACCCAGGACTAATATAAATGCAGTTTATTATCAGCCATTGCCGCGGCATCACACGTTTCTTGCGTATGTTATTCCACATCGGCAAGGGGTTGGTAAAATTATACTGGCTGCAGATTACGCGTGGAACCTCGTGGCATAAAACGACTGATGGTCTGGATACCATCTCGTTGTGGATGCAACAGCTGCTTGCGATTTTTAACGTTAAAATTACTCGCTATGGAAATCCGGCGCATTTTTCCAGCACGGGACATGCCACGCTTTTTTTAAGTAATCATGTTTCATGGCTGGATATTATTATTATCTCGTCCCTCACGCATGTGAAATTCGTCTCGAAAGATGACCTGCTGTACTGGCCTTTTGTCGGCAAGCTGTCGAAAAATTCCGGCACGTTATTTCTGGATCGCAAAAACCGCTTTGCCTTGCGCGACATGCTTAAACAAATTCAATCCAGGCTGGAAAATAATCTCAATGTGCTCATTTTTCCGGAGGGGACGACTACCGATGGTGAAAGTGTCGCTGAGTTCAGAACGGCACTGGTGCAGGCCGCGATAAACAGTAACAGTATGGTACAAACCATTACCTTGCGTTACACGACAAATGGTGAAACCTGTCCAAATACGCCCTATATCAATGATGATACCTTCCTGCCACATGCCTATCGTTTATTATGCCAGACACATCTGCAAGCGAGCGTTTATTTTGCTGAGCCCGTACAAGCCACGCAACAGACCCGTCAGAATCTTTCTGAAGCATCACGCCAGGTAATGCTGGATACACTAAAACTGGATCGACTGGTAAGCTGTCATAATATTGCCAGCGATATAAGCAGTGAAGCAAGTTATGAAACGGATAACAGGATCATTGCACAAAAAGCATAGTTATTTTACTGAAAAAACCCGGGCCGTTTAAAAAGCGCGCTTTGCATAATTACAAATACTTTAACAAGAGATTCCCTCGCGGGAATTACATAAGATACATCATTCAGCGCTCCTGGAGCGCTGGTCCAGCTCCACTTCGCGCAACTGCTGCGCGGCGGCTTCCGGACTGATGGTATTGACGAACAGGCCTGATCCCAACTCAAAGCCGGTCGGGATACTGGTACGTGGCGTAATTTCAAGATGCCAATGATAACTGCCCGACATATGATTGAATTGTTTGCCATGCGGTACGGTATGCATAAAGTAATTGAACTGTGCGCCATCGAGTATGACATCCAGCCTTGTCATTGTGCGTTTCAATAATCGGGCAAAATCTTCCAGCTTGTCATCTGCACTGTCAATAAAGTCCGCCTGATGTTGCAAGGGCATAATATGTACTTCCCATTCGTAGCGACTGGCGAAGGGTTTAATCGCAATAAAATGCTGACTTTTTTCTATCACGTACTGACCGATATCAATCTTGCGTCGCACCGCGCCTGAATCCCGATCGTATATTGTCGCCTCAAATGTCAGCGCTTCGTCGATCAGACTGCAAAATATACACTGATTGTGTTTTTCAAAATAGACGTGTGCATGATGCAGTTCGCTATGCACGTTTTCGGGTATCACCGGCATGGCAATCAGCTGGCTATGGGTATGCGGAATACTGGCACCAGCCGCCTTGCCATAATTCTTGAACACCAGTACATAACGAATGCGTTCGTCTGCCTGATAAAGTGCCTGCATACGATCACGATAAGTCTTGAACACATCACTGATATGCGCTTCTGTCATTTCGTGAATCGCAATGCCATGGTTATTATGATCAATGATGACTTCATGGCGACCATAACCATCAATCGTTTGTTGCAGACCAAGCGTTAAATTGGTGCGCTGCGTCTCGTCGCCCAATACCGCAAACAGATTTTCGACAATTCGAATATGCCATTTGTCGCCTTCATTCTTGATTGGCGGTACAGTCATGAGTGCCGGCGGAGTCATGTTCTCATTGCCATAACAAAACGGACACGTATCGACATGTTCGCGATTATCACGCTCGACCTTTTCTTCTTTTTTCTTGGGTCGCATACCGCGCGCGGTGGCAACCAGCACTGATTCACTGGGCACTACTGGGTTAATGCGTATTTCTCTTATGGCTTCGACGGCTGTAGCATTTTGATCGCTGTTATCTGACACGAAAATCTCCTCGACAACGCGTTGGTCTGTTGATTTTGTTCGAAAGGAATAGTTTAAATTAGCATTCTAGACACTAATCTGCCAAATACTAATCAATTATATTTGGCCATAAATCGAGGAAAATGATGCCACTGTTGAAACAGTTGCAGAAGCGGCAAACTGCATAGCACCATGCAGTGTTAACTATCCAGCTCCAGCTCAACCAGGGTCATATAATCAGCGGGTGCAGTTTCTGTAGCCGCCTGCTCGACAGCCTGACCAGTCATCTGCTGCAGCATCCATTCATCGTATGCCGAGACCACGGTATTATCACTCGTAACTGACGGATCCGTATTTTGCCAGTTGAGTAATCCCACGCTGGTTATTACCAGCAGCAGACTGGCAAATACAGTGACATACATCGGGCGTTTGAATTGATCCCGGCATTGATCAACAAACCGGCCTAACCAGTTGTGCCTGCGCGTCGGCTGCACGGGCACCGCATTAATTATACGGGCATGCAGTCGGGCGAGATCGACCGACGACAAGTCCTGACGCTGGTTATCCTGCACGAGTAAAACATCGAGTCTGGTGATCGATTGTTGTTGTTGCTGTAATTCAGGCGAGCTGGCGATACACTCAAGCATTGCTGCCCGTTTATCAGCGGGCCAATGCGCGGGATCGGCACCGTATGCGTCCAGCAATTCACTGGTACGCGATGCGGATAATATGTATTCTTCAACCATGTTGCACCTCGTGATGTATTTCTTCCAGCCGTACATCTTTACGTAGCTGTCGTCTTGCACGGGCCAGCAGTGACTCCAGTGCTTCTATACTGATTTGCATACTTGCCGCTGCTTCTATGTTAGACAAACCCTGGTATGCACACAGATACAAGGCAGTGCGTTGTCGTTCTGGCAATTGCGCAACCGCAAGATTAATTTGCCTGTCATTGTCCCGCTCGATTGCCAGTTGTTCCGGTGTAATTGCATGTACAGGATCCTGGGCATTGTCGTCAAAATCCCGCTTCTGTCGCAATTCATCCATACATCGGTTATAGGCAATTTTGTACAACCAGCTTCGCACGCTACCCTGTGCGGTTTTTTTCCAGCTGGCTGCATTAACCCACACACGCATGAACACATCCTGAGTTATGTCTTCGGCCTGCGCCGGTTGTGATATATAACGTTTCACAAATTTAAAAATCTGCTGAAGATAGCGCGTAACGAATTCGTTATATGCCTTGTGATGCTGGCTGGCAATTTTTGCCAGCAACTTGGCATCGTGGTTTTCGACTTCAGCAATATCAAGCGACATAAATTACTCTTTAATTAACAATACCCTCAGTCTTGCGATGAGGGTATTGTATCTGACAAATGAAAGATTACTGTTGACGCATTTTACGAAATGCCTGCACTTCTTCCTGCGTGACAACCTTGTCACCATTGCTGTCAATTTTATCAAACCATTTCAACGAGGCCTGATAACTTTCTTCCTGTGTGATAACGCCGTCCTTATTTGTATCCATATGACCGAATATACCACCCTTGCCTTTACCTTTGCCCTTTCGCTTGTGGTGATGTTTTTTCCCTTTGCAGGTCGCCATTTCTTCTGCTGTCACGGTGCCATCGCCATTCTTGTCCATGCGCGAAAATTTGCGTTCCGCTTTGGCCGATTTATGGGCAACATACTCTTCCTTGCTTAATTTTCCATCTTTATTCGTGTCCATTTTTTCAAACTTGCGTTTGGCTTTCATGCTGCGACGTTCTTTTACATAGGCACGAAATTCATCTTTTGATACCTTGCCATCATTATTGACATCCATTTTGGTGAATCGTGTCCTGGCGGCAGCATTAAATTCATCCAGTGTCACAGTACCATCCTGATTGGTATCAAATGCACGCATGAATTTACCACCACCCTTGTGTTCAGCGGCCATAGCCAAAGAGCCCAGTGCGACGCTGCATGCGACAACCGATATACCCAGGCTTTTTACCATCATTTGTTTTGAAATCATTGTTTTGTTCCTTCCATTTGCTTCATTGATTGGGAAACACCCTTGCTTCAGTTGTAAAACGCGTCAGCAGCGAAATTCCGTCGCTATCCGATCATTTTTTTTGCATTTCAAGTTATTGATTTTTACACGTGTATATTAGGTTGCTGTAATTGATGAGGAGTAGATTCCCGATTACCGTTCGGGCATGTTGAAGGGAGATACCTCGGATACAGAAGGGGGAGCTTTACTCCCCCTGCTTTGTTTGCATAAGCTATGCAGATGATAATTCAGTCATTAGCGTTGCAGTAAGATACAGAGTAACCTTAGAATGCGCCCACTGCCGCACGGTTCATAATGTCTTTGATGATCGTCTTCACGTCATCTGCAGCCGTCTTTAAATCTGCCGGTAACGGTGTACCACCGTGAATCATCATGTCCATGTTTAACGTGTAAATCCACAGCTGACCGGTTTTATCTTCTACCGTGGTAAGACGACAAGGTAAATAGGCAGTAAAGGCATCGGAATAATCTGCCATTTTTGCCGCAGTCAGCGGGTTACATAACATATATATTTTCATATAACGATATGGTTTACCCGTCATGGCCGCGACCTGTTTATAAAGCGGTAACTCACCAACATTCTTTATATTGTGTTCATTTGCCACGGAGCGAATGGTTGTCTCCACGTCTTCGACCGTAATGCCTTTTTTCACTTTCACTTTCCAGACGGTGGCCTCGGCTGCATTGCCGGTTTTTAATAAGGTGGTTGCCATGTCGCTATAGGTGGCGAGCGCTTTTTTATCAAACTTCATGGCTTGTTGATAAAACGGGCCAAGAACAATTGCGGCATAAATTAATGCGACGATGGCGAGTAAGCCAATTATTGCGAACAGGTTGCGTAATACATTCACTTGTTTTTCTCCCTGTAATTATTTAGTTACCAAGTTTACTAGTAGTTTGGCGCATATCCAGGTGGTGGCCCGTAATAACCCCCGTAGTAACCGGGAGGCGGTCCATAAACGGGTGGTGCATACGGATGCCGTCCCGGTGCTTGTCCATAATAGGCCGGTGGCGGACCATAGTATTCACCGGTTGTTACTGGTGGATGATAGCTGCCCCAGCCAGGAGGTGGGCCATAAGGATCGTAACCTCGATGGCCAGGCATACCTGGCTGTGGTGCCCCTTGTTGTGACCAGGGTTGTTGTGGCCAGTGTTGTTGTTGCGGGAATTGATGTTCTGGCATGGCTGGCCCATTCATGTTGGCATGCGAGTTCGCCATGTCAGTTTGATTACTATTTTCTGCATTTGCAGCATTACTCGATGCTGCACTATCAGGAGGTGACATACCTGCAGGCCCACCATCTCCACCATAAGGTGGCTGATAGCCATAGGGGTTTTGTGGATAAGCGGGCGGATAGCCAGGTGAATAGGCGTAAGGCGATGGTGGTGTTCCATAACCGGGAGGCAGGTTAGTTGTTGCAGCAACGTCTGTTCCATTGTCGGCATTACTTGTCGTCGCGTCCTGTTTGGCGGGATACCACCACCAGACAATCAACGCAACAAAGACAGCAACCAGCAGCCACCTGGCGCTAAAGATGGATGTTTTTTTATGGACTGGCGGCGCATTGTCATCCTGCATGACACCCATGCCTTTCAATTTTTCCTTGATCGCATCCTGCTTTTCACTGGATGTATCCTTTTCTTCACTCATAACATTGCTCCCAAATAATATATTTAGAAAAACCGGGTTAAGTTAATCACACTTATAGTTAACTTATATTACCGGGCAGTTCATTTCCGGTTTGTCCGGATGGACGTGTATATTGATCGTTCAATCTCTGGATTGCTTCATCGGCTTTTTCCAGAATACTATGCAAACGATTACGCGTAAAACGATGCCAACCTACAACATCTGGTCTGAAAATACTGCGCATAAATCGGGTATTTTTGATAAGCCCTTTTTGCAAGGATGATTTATTTTCTTCGTCGAGGTCATCATCCAGCTCACGCATCACGGAACGAAGCGACAATAAACGCATACCATGATGAATAACAAATAAAATACCAAATAATACCAACCCGCCAATAATCGGATACCAGATATTAGTCTGCATCCCCTGGATACCTGCGCTTAACCATGGTTGGTGATTTTCTGTACCTTTAAATAACCCGCCTGCAGCGAGCACACCAACCAGCCCTGCCGCAACCAGGGTAAAAGCGATGGCATCACGCCATAAGGTACCCCTGCTCCAGCGCCGAACAAGTTTGCGCAACTTGGGAATAGTGCGCTGTTCAATATCACGCGCAAGTTTGTCGAGATTGCCCAGAATACGATAGACACGATCGACATGAACCTGCTTGATACGTTCCTGTATTTCATTCATATCGCCCTGGCATTTTGCTTGTAACCGTTCGTTATTTTGTGATGCGCTATCTGTTCCGGTTGATGCCGCTGCTGACTGATCATATATCGCCAGGAATTTGCCCGCCGTCAGGCCTTCTTGCGCCAGCGCTTTTTGCCACGCGGCAACAACATCTTCCGGGTTATCTTCACGTGAGGTGGCATCCATTTGATTAAGTATATAAATAAATTTGTTGGCATCCTTTCGTGAAACGGTTTTGGCTACCAGATGCGCCAGGGTATCCTGCATGGTTCCGGCTTCCGGGTGACGTGCATCGAAGAACACCAGCACCAGATCGGATAAATCAATAATGTAATCTGTTATTTTCAGGGTTGAATTACGTTGCGCATCCGCGTCGAATCCCGGTGAATCGATAAAAATATACCCGCGCGCTTTTTCACTCGGGCAGGTTTTTAATTGTAAATAGGCATTAACACGTGCGCCATCGCCGGGCGCAACCTTTTCCAGTTCATCCGCCATTTGATAAAACGGGAAACGCGGATCAGCATCCAGCGCGATACCGGGTAACGTATGCGACTCTCCGCCATTGGCGAAACTGATGACAGTAAATTTATCATCAACTGCCTGGTTGCCGGTATCCTGCAAGGAAAAATTGATGTATGAATTCAAAAACGTGGATTTACCCGCCGAATAGGTACCCAAAACTGAAACCAGCGGCCACCAGGGAATCTGAATTGTGTAGGAATGGTCCCGGTCAAGCAAGCCGAGTCGATAGGCCAGTTTATCCAGCTCTTTAAAACCTTTGACGGCATCAACCAGCAATGGATTCTCATTTTTTAAATGACTTTCCAGTTTATGCAGTCGGTGTCGAATTTCTCTGCTTGCTCCAAACATATCAGTTCACCTGTTTTTCTGAATTTTTTGTTTTTGTTACTGAACTATAAATATTATAATTATCCCCGGACTACCTATAATGGCCTACCAGGGCATGAAGGAATTCATAAACTGCATGGGTCGGGACACACTGTTATTCATGACGGACAAATCATAACGCATCTGATTCATTGACCCGCTCATGCTGCGCATATGTACTGTCATTTCATTCATGGCAGCAGATTGTGAGTCAACAGTCTGGGTCATCAGTATCATATTGTTCGAAACAGCATGCATATTAAGGGCAACCACATTCATATTGCTGGCGATGCTTTGCATATGATTGGCAACTTTTTTTACATCCGACGTCAGATTATAAATAAGGTAAAAGCCATACGCGGCTAACAAGATAAAGGCAAACAAGGAAGGATAGACAATAGCTTCCCAGCGTTTGGCACTGGCGGAAAAGGCTGACGAGAGCGTTTCCAGACTCCTGCCCATACAATCTTCCATCGTCTCACCACCGACGGCACGACGTGCGTTCATTTCAGCCTTGCATTCTTTTGGATCTTTTGTGCAATTCTTCGGATCACCTTTACAGTCATCATCCGGACTACATGTTTTTTCCTCATTCATAACAACCTCATAATCGTTAAATTCATTTTCCGCTCAATTGACGACTTAATTTTTTGGCACTTTCCTGATCCAGTCCCTGAATAACACGATACAGATACTGTACCTGCCCGGCGTGTCCCTGTGCCAATAAACGCGTAGCTGCTTCATAGTAGGCTTGCCCGGCTTGTTGCCATTTACCTTGCAGATAATACACGTTACCCATTTCACCATAAGCATTGGGATCATCGGGATTTTGTTTACTGGCTTGTTGATAATGCGCAATGGATTGCGCGTGATCACCCGCTTTAAAAGCCAGGCGTGCCTGATCGATCATATCCGGTTCTGCAGCGTCCACTGCTGATTTGTCTGTCACCTGTGAATCCGGTTTCTGCTGGTCTGTACTGGTTTGCGCCGGGTTTAATGAAACATTATCAACTGAAGTCTTGTCTCCGGATTTCGACTCAACATCGTCTGATTCTGTGCCCGATGCTGCGGCCTGTTCTGTTACCTGTGATGAAGGCTCGTTAACAACAGCTACCGCATCCGATTCAGGAATTTTTTCGGCATCTGCATCAGACGTACTTATCGCAGTTTCCGTCGTGGCCGGTTTTATTTCAGCGGAAGTGTTGTCGGCTGTTTGCTCTGGTTTACTCGCGGCCGTTTCTTGCGTGTCGGCTGACTCTTTTTTCACAGCCGTCGTTACCCACACCTTGGCGCGATGAACCGTGTCGTCAATTTTTGCATTGACGTCAGCAGGGAAAAGTTGGCTGCGATAATAATAAGCAAAACCGATTGCAATGATAAAAGCCAAAAAAATCGCATGGCTTAAAATATATCGTATAAATTTCATGAAATGACCTCAAGTATTGGTTATTACTAGCCAGCTTTTATATTCGGGAACAACATGTGCGCAAACACGGAAAATTCCTCTACTGCCTTGCTTCGTTTTGATAATTCAAAGATTGACATTCCTTCACTCAAGGAGCGCCGATAAATAGTGCGTTGATAAAGTCGATGTGGAATCAAGGTAATACCGGGTAATTGTGCCAGAACTTCTTCCGTTTCATCCGATTCACGAACTGCACGGTGCGTATCTGCCCGGTTAACAAAGGTAAACAATTCGGGCCGTTTACTATTCACAATCGCTTCATCAACAATTTTTAAAAAACGCTGCGTTGCCCACACATCCGGTTGACTCGGGGGTACGGGTATTACGACCCGATCCGCAACAGCAATCGCCTGTTTCATGGCATCCATGTTGGCCGCGCCAACATCCACCAGGACCTGACCCGGATGAATCTGTAGCTGTGAACTTAAATCCCCTTCATTTTGATATACCACGAGAGGTGGTGCATATCCTTCTTCACGTCGCACCTCGGCAACGTCGCTCAAGGTACTTTGTGGGTCAAGATCATAGGCAACAACGGGTTGTCCTTTCATTTGCAACCATAAACCAAGATTAAACGTGACGGTACTTTTACCCGAACCACCCTTGAGGTTCGCAATAAGTGTGATTAAGCCTTTTCGTTTAGTACTCATCACATAATCCTAATGCTGTGAATAATACTGGTATAGCAGCCAGGCCTTGTATAAATCGTACTGGCTGACGTTTCTGAGTTTTATATCGAGACGGTAGTCGCCATAGCGATTGACATAACCATGAATATACCATTGTGGCTGTGTATAACCGTAGTAACCCTGACCGACACCTGGCCATGCCGCAAATGCGGGTGGTCCGGATGAATAATAAGGCGTTGGCGAATAGTAAGGCGCGACCGGATAATTCTGAAACCAGGCGCTTGCTTTTACAGGCAGGAACAAACATACCACCAGCGACACTGTCACTGCTGACAACACCATCTTGTGAATATTTCTGTTCATAACTGTCTATGTCTACATCTATACTCATTAATTTAATAACTTCGTTCACTGTCCCATGGGCCTGTTTGCCGGTTTTGGACCTGCAGGGTTGACCATTTGCGTAGCTGGTGGTGGCGGTAACAGGTAAACCGGTAACTGTTGGACTTTTTTATATCCTGCCGGGATCGCGAATAATTTTTTATCCTGTTTGGCCGTTTTTATGTTGCGCAACTCCCGGACAAATCCCCCGGGCATTTCTTCACGTATCGAGATTTTTAATTCGGGATCATACCATTGCAGCGAGCTGAGTTGCTGGCCATCGGCACGGGTGGTCTGCATAGACCATTTTTCTGTCTGCCGGCCATTCATTTTTTCTGTTCCCTTCAATATTAGTTCTGTCACTGTGCCATCCGGGAAAAATTCACGTACTGGCATTTTTCGCTTCACGTCGATCCAGTGCAGACTACGGAAAATCTGTCCATTACGATTTATAACAAATTCCCACTTTTCTGTTTGACGGTTATTAACCTTTTCTTTGCCTAGCAACTTGCATGTTGTATCTGGTAATCCGGTACAGGGTTTTTTTGCGCTTTTGTCATTCGTGCTGCCCGTCCGAGAATCCTGATAGGGTTGTTGCAAATAAACTTTTTCCTTTGGCACGATTAATACGCGTGTATGTTTTGCTGTATTGATTATTTCTGTTACCGGTGTTGTATTTATCATTGAATCAGTCCGAACGGCATTCTTGCTGACATACATTCTTGCCTTATATTCAGCTCTCGCCGGTGCTTTCTGCACCGCATCCGCCGAAAATTCTGTTGCAACTTCATAAGCAATCGCCGTATTGATGGCGAATAAATTGAAGAAGGCAATGCTTGTAACAGTTAACTTTTTCATGTGTCGAACCTGAAATAAATTTCACTAATTTGATTTCGTTACCATTTGCTTTGGTATACAGGTCCTGCACATCCTTGTGCAGTAGCCTGTTGTGGTGTTACTTCTTCTTGTCGGAAGAAGGTGCAGGTTGCTGCCCGTAACCAGGACCGTAACCGCCGTAACCTGGTGCAGGACCGTAACCGCCATAACCCGGCGCAGGACCATAGCCACCATAAGCTGGTGGTGGCGGTGGTGGTGGCGCATACCCGCCGTAACCATAACCGGGACTGTAGCCGCCATAACCATAACCGGGGGCACCATAGCCGTAACCATTGCCATAGCCACGAGCATCACCATAACCACGGCCATAACCATCACCACGGCCATAACCATATCCATCGCCACGACCATAGCCACGACCTGAGCTACGCATACTGAAGTCCATGTCACCGAACATGTCGCCCCAGCCGTTGCCATTGCCCCAGCCGTTGCCGTTGCCCCAGCCGTTGCCATTGCCCCAGCCGTTATTACCATAACCATTATTACCCCATGGACCACCGCCCCATGGACCCCACCACGCATTGGCAGACGTCATAGGTAACATGATTACACCTGCCAAAGCAGCGGTGATGAAGACTTTTTTTAATTTAGTCATCGTTATCTCCTTGCTTGTTTTCAATTTCAGCATGGATTGCCATGCCACCTTACACTCTCTTATTTAAAGAAACGCTATAACGAACAAAGAGTGAGCCACTCGCTACCGCGTACATAAACAAACTAACTTTCATCTTGTCAGGCCAATTTGTTCAAATCATTTTTTTGCTATATAAAACACCTATTAATAAAGACTACCCCTATCTAAATTCAGGATCATTGAGATAACTCAATTAAATCACCATGTTCCAAAATTGTTTGGCCAACCGCCATAACCCATTGGATTCCCCATAAAAGGTGCGGATATCATGGGAGGCCCATAGGGAGTGCCGGGCATGATCGGGATACCCATACCGGGATGCCCAAGTACCGGATCAATGCCAATCGGCGCGGTGCCTAAAGGAAATCCGGAATTTAAGCCTGCATAATTTCCATATTGCATGGCTGGCATGCCGTAATAAGCAAATGCTGCGTTGTTGACGCCTGCTCGTTCATAGCGACCAGCCATTCCGTCATAACGACTATTCCGAAATTGGCGAAAGCGCGGTAGCTGATTGAAGGACTGGCCGCGTTTTGTATGATATCGCTGAGCATGACCGTTCTGACGTTGACCATGCTGCTGCATGGACGGTGAATAAAACAAATCCTGATCTGATACACCGTTTATTTCTTTTGGCAATTCAGGGGGTGGAGTTTGACTGTCCTGGCGTGTTGGATAGTTGCCATTTTGTTGTTGCCTTATCGCGGTTGACCAGCGTGCGGGCCAGTGATCTGGCGAGTAACTCACACCACGTGATGGTTGTTGTGCATTCACGCCTGAGTTCACGCCCGACAGCAGCAATAAAGCTGTGGCGCCATATATAACCGTTAATTTTGAGCTCATTATCACACCCGTCCTGTGGTTATCTGACTCTTGCTACCAACGTGGCCCAAAATTATTTTCACGATTAAACCACGGCGGTGGATACGCACCCTGATTTGGTTGTGCGGAATAATAGGGAGAGTTTTGTGGCGGCATTGGTTGCGCCCAATCCGGACGTTGTGGTGGCATTTGACGATTCGCCATCGCCTGTTGGCGCTGCTGTTCATATTCCTGACGGCGCTTGTTCCAGTCATTTTCCATATCCTGTGCCCAGGTCTGTTGTCTGTTCTGAACCCAATCGGGTTGCTGTGGTGGTTGCGACCAATCGGGTCGTTGTGGCATCGGTGGACGATTTGCATTGGCTTGCTGCCGACGCTGCTCGAATTCCTGACGGCGTTGTTCCATATCACGAGCCCATTCTTCCCGACTGGGCTGATTCCACGCGGGTCGTTGTTGCGGTTGTCCGTGTTGCAATTGTCCTGGTTGCGCCCAATCCGGACGTTGCGGCGGTTGCCATGCCTGTTGTCGACGCGCATCTTGCTGCTGTCGATATTGTTGCCACTGTTCTGCATTTTGGTGAGGTACATTAGGTGCGCCATTCCATTGTGGTGCTTGTGCCTGACGGTTCTTGTTCTCAGCTTGCCACTGCTTTTGTGCTTCAGCCTGACGCTTTTGCATTTCCTGGTAATGTTGCTGTTGCTGCTTTTGCATTTCTTCATGGCGTTTTTTCATTGACTCCTGGTACGCCTGCCATTGTTGCTGTCGTTGTGCCTGCTGAGCTTGCCACTGCTTTTGTGCTTCAACCTGACGCTTTTGCATTTCTTCATGGCGTTTTTTCATTGACTCCTGGTACGCCTGCCATTGCTGCTGCTGTTGTGCCAGTTCTGCCGGCGTGGGCGTAACAGGCCGCGCCTGATTCATCGCGCCATTATTCATTTGTGCATTGTTCATATTGCCATTGGCAGCTGACTGCGGCACGGAACGATACGGTCCTTGTGGCGGTTCCGTTTTTGCACTTGCCTGGGCATGTAAATATCCACCTGCCCACGCCATAACAAACAACGCAATACTGGTTAACAGTTTGGGTATCTCTGGCATTTTCATAATTCGCTTCCTCGTTTTATGAGTTACACTAATTTTCTGACTTAAATATCTTTCAACTTGATTCCGCGACGTTTTTTACCAGTCTTTTTCTTGCTGCTTGCCACGGTTGTCTGGGATGTTGCTTGCTTGCTGACGGTTTTTTTCTTGCCGACTTTCTTCTTGCCAACTTTTTTGTTGGTAGTCTTCTTCCTGGTAGTTTTCTTTTTGCTCCCTGTTTTACTTTCGCTGCTGCTTGTCGGCTTTGTCGCTGCCAACTCAGGTTCTGCCAATTCAGGCTCAGCGGGTTCAGGTTTAGCTTGCTTGTTTAATTCTGTAGGACGCTTTGTAATTGTTTCATCCTGCTCCGTTGCTTTTGTTACGGGTTTCAGACTGGACCGCTCTGTGGATTTATCCGATACCGTAGCTTTTCCCTTCGCTGTTTCATTCTCATGCTTGTCCGATTGTGAACCGCGCTGGTCGACACTGTTATCGCTGGAACCACCAGAGCCAGACGATGGCAACGGCGCATTTGGCGTCGGACCCTGAGAGCCTGGATTATTATTGGGATTATTATTGAGATTATTATCGGGATCAGTACCGGGATCAGGATCGGCGTTGGTCCTGAAACGTTTCATTAAATTATTGAATGCCATTTGCGCCATGAAATAAAACATACGCAAGATATAAAATAACCAGGTAAGTGCCGTGACGACTTTTGTCCAGATAACCATCCACAACGGTAATGCAGGCGCTGAGGTATCCGGTTTTGTTGTCTCACAAAACTCTTCCGGTAAATCCACATCCGCTATGACATAAAACTGTTTTCGCACCGAGATGCAACCCAGCGGTATTACTACCAGCGTTAACACGGTTGCGACCAGGGTACCAAAAAACAAGCTCGCGGCCATACCAACAAAAATCGGATCGGAGAACAACATTGCCGCGCCCACCATCAAGGTACCTGCCGTAATCAGGATCGGGCGCATTCTTATTTGCCCGGCGGAGATCACCGCGTCAACCATATCTTTGCCGCTTTCGACTTCGTGTTTTACAAACTCAACCAATAAAATAGAGTTGCGCACAATGATCCCGGCCAGTGCAATGAAACCAATCATGGATGTCGCAGTAAATTCTGCACCTATAATCAGATGACCCGGAATGATGCCGATCAGCGTGAGCGGAATGGGCGCCATGATTAAACCAGCCAGGGTAAAGTTTTTAAATTCCCATACGATCAGCGCATAAATTAACAATAGCGCCGCCATAAAGGCCGCGCCCATGTCACGAAAGGTTTCATAGGTTACGGTCCATTCACCACCCCACTCGAACCCGGATTTGTTATTGTCTTCGGGCGCACCGTAACGACCGATTGTGCCGCCGAGCGTCAGACCCGTAATGGTTTGGCCATCCGGAGTAACATAGTTTTTCAATTGTTCTTCAATTGTATGCATACCATATATAGGTGCACCTAACTTGCCTTCCATTTCAGCGGTAACATATTCCATGGCACGCAAGTCTTTATGATAAATAATCGGGTCTTCCCTGGTCATGACAAAGCGGCCCAGCTCACCCAACGGAATCGAGTTACCGGATGGACTCATGACAGGAATGGAATACAGGCGCGATACCTGGGAACGTGTTTCAAGTGGCACCTGCATAACGATGTAGGTTGGTTCACGCACCACTTCGCGTTTAATGTCGCCCAGCTTGTAGCCGCCCATCGCCATATCCAGTTGCTGATTAATCGAGACAGCTGAAATACCAAAACGTGTGGCTTTTTCCAGATCAATTTCAAACTGCAAATAACCATAATCAGCCGTCATATAATTATCGACGTCCACAACATCTTTCGCATTTTCAAATATGGTTGTCATATCGCGTGTAACTTGTCGACGGGTCGCCGCGTCGGGCCCGTAAATTTCAGCAACGACAGTTTGTAACACTGGCGGACCCGGTGGCATTTCCACGACCTGCGTACGCAATCCGATATTTACCAGCTCGGGATGTTGTTCCATATACGCTTTAATACGATGACGTGCATCGACGGCAATGGCGTGACTGCCACGTTTACGTTCGGTTTTATCCAGCAGCATCACCTGAATGTCTGCTTCCCAGGGTCGTTGCCGTAGATAATAGTGTCGAACCATGCCATTAAAATTAAATGGCGATGCCGTTCCCGCATAACTTTGTAACGCAGTGACTTCCGGAATTTCACGCAATACATTGACCAGTTCATGGCTGATGTTGGCGGTCACCGGTAACGCTGTGCCTTCAGGCAGGTTGATAACAACATTGAATTCAGGTTTGTTATCAAACGGCAACATTTTTACCGCGACCCAGTTAAAGTAAAACATGCTGCATGCAAACAAGGTCGCAACGATGAGCCCGACAAAAAATACCCTGCCATAAAATCGGTTGGTACATAACGGCGACATACAGGGGCGATAAAACTTGCCAATCAGATCACTGAACCATTGCTCACGCTTTTCGGCTTTCTTCAAGGCTTTCAACTTTGGCCGTACACGCATGGCTAACCACGGTGCAAACACGAACGCGGCAATCAATGAGAAAAACATGGCCGAGGAACCCAGCACAGGAATGGGTCGCATGTAAGGCCCCATCAATCCACTGACGAAGCCCATGGGTAACAAGGCAGCAATAATGGTGAGCGTGGCTAAAATGGTGGGGTTGCCCACTTCACGCACGGCATCAATGGCAATGTTGACACTGGTCTTACCCGCAGCAAGCCAGCGGCGGAAGATATTTTCTACTACTACCGTGGCATCATCCACCAGAATACCGATAGAAAACACCAGTGCAAACAAACTCACGCGATCGATCGTGTAATCAAGTATCAGTGCGGCCCATATCGTTACCAAAATAACGATCGGTATGATGATAATGACAACGGAGGCTGCACGTAATCCCATGAACAATAAACACAAAAGACTCACCGCAACGGCTGCTTCAAACAGCGCACTTAACAGTTCGTTGACCTTGTCATTGGCGGTCTTGCCATAATTACGGGTAATTTCGACATGGACATTGTCGGGAATGATCCGACCTTTTAATGATTCGAGTTTTGCCAGAATATCATTCGCAACGGTGACACCATTGGTATCGAGTTTTTTTGCAATGGCAATGGTGACTGCTGCCTCACCATTTGCCTTGAATGGATTTGCATCGGCAGCGCCGGTGTAATAACTGACAAGTTGTTTGGTTTCTTCCGGATAATGCATGACCTCGGCGACATCATGAACATACACCGGTGCACCCTCACGTACGCCTATGACCAGACGTGCAATTTCATCGGCAGTCTTTAAAAATGCACCACTGTAAACCTTAAACGAGGTATTACCGCCTTCTATATAGCCAGTGTCGATTTCTGCATTCGCGGTGCGAATGGTTTGCGCTACCTGCGCCAGCGAAATGCCAAACCCACTTAACCGCTCTGGTGAAACTTCAACGCGAATCTGATCGGCTCGACCACCAACCACAAAACCATTACCCGTGTTCGGCACGGCTTCCAGATGTTGCAGCACATCAAACGCCAGTGTACGTAAGGTACCGTCGTCGATGCCGCCTTCTTCCGGTTTCGACCACAAGGTCACACTAAAAATCGGGACGTCGTCAATACCCACCGGTTTCACCAGTGGCATCGAGACACCGGGCGGTATCTTGTCCAGATTGGACTGCAATTTATCGTGTACTTTTACAATTGAATCGCCATGTGCCTGGCCTACTTTAAAACGCACGGTAACAATACTGGCACCACGTTGTGTAGCAGAATACACATGGCGCACACCCGGCAATTCACTCATCAAACGCTCGAGCGGTTCGGTTACCAGGCTTTCCACCTGCTCGGCCGATGCGCCGGGGTATTGCACATAGATATCTACCATGGGCACGGAAATTTTTGGATCTTCCTGTCGCGGTGTTAACAACAGGCCGAGTACACCGATGGCCAGAAAGGCGAGCATGATTAATGGTGTAACCGGAGAATTAATGAATTGTTTTGCGGTATTACCTGCTATACCCAGATTTTGATCGAGCTCCGGCTGCTCCGGATTTGATTTTTCCGGATCTGAATTTTCATTACTGGAATTATTTTTTTCTATTTCGCTCATAACCAATTTTTTTACAGCGGCGTATCAATTTGAATGTGCAAGTGAATTTTATTGTTTGATTGCATCGGGTTGCTTGTGCCAACCGGAAGTCACACCCGGCGGCGGATTCACCAGCACTTGATCGCCAGGACTCAGGCCCGCCAGCACGGTAACCGTACCTTCTGCATAACTGGCACCCAGTCGCACCAGACGTAATTCGCGTCGGTTATTTTTAATCACATAAACAATGGGTAAGCTGCCCCGTTTGACTACAGCACTTTTAGGAATTTCGATCAGCGTGTCCGTCATGGCGCTTGTATCGGGCAACATCACTTCAGCATAGGTACCAGGCCAGGCTGTCGTGCCGACTGGCAAATCAAATTTAACTGTGATGGTATGACGCTGCGCGTTACCCATCGGGTAAATCTGTGCTACCCGCACATCAACATACTGATTGTTAAAATCGAGTATGGCCGGAACTACCATGTCTTTTTGCACGCCGCCTAACAGCCGCGAAGGTACTTCAATAGCCAGTTGAAGATCCGTCAAATCAGCATATTTTAATAATGGCTGTCCCGGTTGTACGGTATCGCCCGCTTCAACCAGCTTTTGCACAATGACGCCATTGAAAGGAGAAAGCGTACGCGTATCGCGTAGTCGTGCATCAATCTCGCGTAATTGCGAAATGGCCGCGACATGCAATCCTTGCGTTTGTCCCATCTGGGTGCCGGATGAATACAGATCGGTATAACGTTCCAGGAACGGGTTACCGTAGCCCATGCCACTACCCATATTGCGCGTGAAGAATTGATCGAATAAGGAAGGCAAGCCCATACCCGGCATGCGGTTGATATCGCGCGATTGTGGTGACCACCATTCGCGACCGTATTGCATTTGTGAATTACGTAGCGCGAGATAGGCATTGTTCAACCTCGCCATGGCTTGTTCACGCTTGGCCATCAGCTCATCATCATCTACGGCTAGCAGTAACTCGCCCTGATTAAAACGATCACCTTCCCGGCCTGCTATGTATTCCACACGTCCGGGCATTTCCGCGCTTAATGTGACAGAACGAAAGGGCACGACTGTTCCACCCAGAATGGTTGATACACCTGCAGTGCGTTGGCCAACAGTCACGACCTGCATATTGGCTGCTATGTCACCCGACATGGATTGTGAGAAATTTCGGTTTTGTGCGTCTGCGCCATACTTGTTAGCCTGGCCTTTTACCAATTGGCCGCGCGCGTCGAAATGATAGCCCTTTGTCGAACTATTCTCGGCAACACTACCAGCAGCAACCAGACACCCACTAACAACCAGAAACAAAGCTGTTTTGTTTAATTTATTCATCATGACAACGTGTATTCACTATTATGATTATGCTCACCCACCGCCACTAATGAGCGAACTGAATAGTCACTATGCAACAGAAAGAAAGATTGACCATTGACTTGTATCAAACAAGCCTAAACATCTTTCATCACGGCGAAGCTTTTGATAAAAGGCCCGGCCATGCGTGGATCTTTAATCATGGCACCGTAGTCACCCTTGTTGAATTTGAGTTTGCGCGATGTGTAGGCCATGCCTAATGCCATCATGCCTGGTGGTTTGGCAATCCACTTTTGCCAGTTATCGGGGGAAGCGCGCAAGTCCCAGTTAAGATCCTCACCATTGTAAGCGCCGGCAGAAATCGCCTTGCCATTCTCGACTTTGAGTACGCCTTTTGGCTTATCATCACCATCAAAGCCGTAACCAATTACCGAGTTGAAACCGATTTTGGCCAGTTCATCAGACAAATCGCTTTCGCTATTCCATATATCCTGGTATTTGTTCATCCAATCATTTGAAAATAGATCCGTCATGTCGCTCCCCTTGATACTGTTTTGCTAATTATTTGATCGTTTTTAGCTGGTTTTTACTATATAGCAGAGCAAGCCATATGCCAATTGCTAACTTATTGATATTACACGCGTTTTTCTTGTGGAATGTTGCGCGGAATTTGGTTATTTAGAATACAGCTCCGCACCAGACGCATGAATTTAAAGGAAGTTTCTCAAATGTTGCAACCGCAACATGTTGCGCAACAAAGTAATAAATGCAACACTTGATCGCATTATGGCCAAAAATAAAATAACCCATGACACACAGCTGGTTCCCATGCTGGAGGCCGTTGTCTCGTATATTGATGAAGGCGTCATTATTGCGGATAAAATGGGTAAGGTTGTTTACCAAAACCCGGCGGCGGGAAAGCTGTTTGGTCACGAACATGAACCTATCCAGCACCTGAGTGATATCGGCCGGTTTAATCTGAAACGCGCCTTGCTACGTGCTGCCATCGACGCCGGCGAAGTCGATGCGGCCGGGCGGCCAAGCGGTCGATTTGTCAGCTTTGAAGAGCGCTTACAAATTGGTCCTGAGGGTGATCGTTATCTCGAATTTCACACCGGTATGGTTGACTGTGTGGATCAGGCCGACAAAATGCGCTTGCTGCTGATTCGTGATCGTACCGAGCAACGCCGGCTGGATGCAGTATTCAAAAAACGTGCAACAGATTTTGAAACCAATGATCCAGGCATGTTAGAGATCGTGGATCGCATTTATCAGATTGCGCCCAGTAATGCCTTTATCCTGTTACAGGGCGAGTCGGGTACCGGCAAGACCATGCTGGGTCGCATGATTCACAATCACAGTCAGCGCGCCAAGCATCCCTTTATCGAAGTGAACTGTGCAGCGATACCCGACACCCTGATCGAATCTGAATTATTTGGCCATAAAAAGGGCTCCTTCACCGGTGCCGTTTCTGATCGTGCAGGCCGCTTTCAAACCGCCGACAAAGGTACCCTGTTTCTGGATGAGATCAGCGAAATTCCGCTACACCTGCAAGCCAAACTGTTACGCGCCATTCAGGAACAAGAGATTGAGATGGTCGGTTCAGACAAAACGGTCAAGGTGGATGTGCGTATTATTGCCGCCTCAAATCGAAACTTGCGCGACATGGTAGATAATGGCGAGTTTCGCGCTGACCTGTATTATCGGCTGGCTGTCATCCCGCTCACGATTCCCAGTTTACATGACCGTCCCGGTGATATTCCTTTGTTAATAAATCACTTTTGTAAACGCTTAGCCACGCGTGGTTATCCTTCTGATATTGAATGTGATCAGGAATCCATGCGCATGATGATGAACTATCCCTGGCCTGGAAATGTACGTGAACTGGAAAATGCAGTCGAACACGGCATTATTTGCGCGGTAAACAAGCAGGTTACAGCCGAAAGTCTGCCGCAGGATATTTATCGCTTTTTCCGTAACGACACGGCTGCACAAGCAAAATCGCAAGATGATGAAATTATACAAAATCATCAAATTCAACGTGCGTTGGAAAAGGCAAATGGTAATAAATCCGATGCTGCGAAATTATTGGGGATTGATCGCACGACCTTGTGGCGGCGCATGCAACGATTGGGCATTACGCAATAATTAAAAGGTTATGACTGCACAACAGGTCATAATAATTTTGCCGGCCACCACCCTTCTGCATTCTATTTCTTTTTTAATCAGACGAATGAATGTGTTAATACCTAACCGGCGTGTAACAAGGATGAATTTTCAGCAACCCATTCGAGCGCTTCAAAATAGCAGTCGCGAATCTGATCTGCCCCAAGTGACTGGTAGTTAACATCATCCCACTCACAATTCTCATACGCGATAATGCATTTTAATATATTGCCGTAAGTACCTTCGTGTTTCAGCAAGGCCTGTTTAATATTTTCAGATAACGGTAATGAAGCAACCAGTACTTCCATTTCCTGATCCATCAGGACATCGAGATTGGAAAACAGGCCTACAGTAAAGCAAACATCACCATCAAGCTTGGTGTACTTTGCAATCACTTCAGACATTTTTGCGCGCAACATGGAAATAATCAGCAGTTCATGTGGTTTGTCTTTTATCTGCGACAAGGCAACCAGATTGGCAAGATTACGAATCGTCGTGCGCCCCAGCATCATAATCGCCTGATTAATGGAATCAATTTCCTTACCCAGGCCAAATTGTGCAGAATTAATATAACGAAGCACCTTCACTGACATGGTCACATCTTTCATGATGGTAGCGGCCAGCGCTTCTGCACTACTATCGGCATCTTGAAGTTCAGCAAGTAATTGCAATATCGCTATTTTATTGGTGGGTAGCTTTTGTCCCCTGACAATATTCGGCTTGCTGAAAAAATAACCCTGGAAGTAATCAAAACCTAATTCCTTACAAAGTTCGAATTCTTCATGTGTTTCCACTTTTTCTGCCAGTAATTTGCGTTTGCCATTGCTGAGCATGGCAACATGGTCTTTCAGATCATCCCGCGAAATCGCCATTAAATCGATTTTAATAATATCGGAAACATCAACCAGTGGTTGCAGTGATGTATGATAAACAAAATCATCCAGTGCTATGGTATAGCCATCATTCGCCAGCTTGGTGACTGCCTTTACAATGGCATCGTCAGCCTTGACGTCCTCCAGAATCTCGAGTACCAGTTTGTTCTTCATTTCTGGCAACGGTAATTCGGACATATTGATGATGTGGTTATGCGTCAGGTTGATGAATGCCTTGTGATTTCCCACCAATTTTTCCATGCCAATTTCAATCAGGGCATTGAGTATGACATCGGAGGTGGCCTTGTCGCCGTCAACGACATTCGCGACATTGGCATCACCTGAGCGAAACAACAATTCATATGCGACAACCTTGAGATTCACATCAAATATCGGTTGCCGCCCAATAAAGATATCATCCATCGAAACCGTCTCGTCAATTTTAAACGTACTGTTGTTACACGGGGGCCCGGTTTAGTATATCGGCCATAAAATACCGGGACTTGACTGATAGAGAAAGATTACTGAGGGGAGGTAATGTTTAGACTGGCCTGAAAAGCAGAAAAAGGGAGCATTAAAAAGAAGTGTCAAAAAAGAACAAATTTAGAGTTAATATAAAAACGACCCAACGACTTGCCGTCATTATCGTTTTGCCCGTTGCCAGGCCGCTTCCAGTTCATCGATTGACAGGTTTTGCCTGATATCTTTTCCTTGCTGTTTGAGCAACGTTTCAACTTTTCTGAAACGCGCGGAAAATTTATTGTTGGTCGCGCGCATAACAGATTCCGGGTCACTGCCCAAATGGCGAATGAGATTTACACAACTGAACAGTACATCACCGAGCTCTTCCAGTTGCTGTTTTGCATCTGACGCTATTTTAAATTCATTAATTTCTTCGTCGAGTTTTTCGATGACTTGTCCTGTTTCAGTCCAGTCAAACCCGACCTGGGCAACTTTTTTTTGCAGCTTGTAAGCATAGGTCAATGCGGGTAGCGTTGCGGTAACATCATCCAGTATGCTTTCGTTTTCTGGATTGGTATGTTTCAATCTGGCAGCTTTCTCCTGCTGCTTGAGCTGTTCCCAATGTAATGTCTGTTCTTCCACATCCTTTACTTTTGCATCAGCAAAGACATGCGGATGGCGACGCACCAGTTTTTCGCTGATTGCTGTTACTACATCATCAAACTCAAACAGGTTTCGTTCCTTGCCCAGTTGCGCATAAAACACGACCTGAAATAACAAATCACCCAGCTCGTCTTTTACGCTGTCCCAGTTTCCATCTTTGGTCGCACTCTCAATCGCATCAACCACTTCATAGGTTTCTTCGATGGTATGCGGAATGATACTGTTAAAATCCTGCTCCAGATCCCATGGGCAACCCGTCTCAGGGTCACGCAGTTGCTGCATAATCTCAAGTAATCTGTTTATATTGCTCATTGCGGTTTTATACCTTTCGGCTGACTATGGTGGAATTGTTCAATCTCGGCTGCGGCCTCGCGTATATGCTGAAAGCCATGATCACCACCCGGGTAAACGACCACTTTGGCACAATCCTGGTACATTTCAACTGACTGATTTTGATCGATCAGCTCATCATCAGCATCAACCAGTAACAGCGTCGCTAGCGGATTAATACAAACGTTGTCTACATAAAATTCTTGCAAGGACAATAAATCCTGTTCGCTAAACATATAATTCTGGTGTGTATAATAATTTCGATTCTCGCCAACACAGGAACTTAATATTGCAACAGGGTCGAGTGCCGGATTGATTAATACAAGTTTGTGATGATATTTTCGTGCCAGATACTGTGCATAGAAACCGCCCAGTGAGGAACCGACCAGGGTTAATTTGTTATCGGTATACTTTGCGATATATGTTTCAAGTTCAGCCATAGCAACACGGGGCTGCCAGGAATAGCTGGGCGTTTGCACCGTGATACTCTTTAGTGTGCGCTTGAGATATTGACCCTTTTGTGATTCACCTGAGCTGTTAAATCCGTGCAGGTAGATAATCATTAGTGACTATTTTTTTCTTCCGGCAATTTTTGCCATGATAAAAATTACCAGCAGTACTGCAAATATAACGACCAGATATCTCATGCATTATTTCCTTTCACTTCTTGCCGATATTTTCGTCATAATATTCGTATATAACATTTTGCCTGTCAGCATCATTTATACAAGTCAGGGTCAAGGTTCGGCCGGGTTCATAAAACATATCCGTTATATCATCCATCGCGTAATAACCCAGTGCCGGGAATTTCTTTTCCAGACCACGACGAAATGCGGATTGATCATCACTACATTTTGCCGCAGTTGCCGGTTTACCCGTGACTTTAATCAGATAAATGATGTTGTCTGTATTGACGCTAACAACAATTGATTTAACCGCTGCAGCAGTGGCAGGCACCTTGACCTGAAGCTGTTTCTCGTTTGCCGCTGTTTTTATTGTCTGAATAATGTTACTGGTCTTGAGCTTGTCACCCAGATTATAGCCATGTAAACCGGTAATCATGGCAGCAAATCCATTTGCTGAAATAATGCAGCATAAAAGTACGAGACTAAATTGGCGCATTGCTTATTCGGCTGCCGGTTCAGCTGCCGGTTCTGCTGTCGATTCTGCTGCAGGCGCTTCAGGCTCCGCTTCAGCGGCCGGTTTGGCTTTTGGTGCAGCGACCTTGAGTAATTTTTCTGCGATCAAAATCTTTAACTTGTCATCACCGTTCACCCATTTCTTGTCGGCATTTTTTACAGCATAACGCGCAGATTTTTTCTGATAAATAGTATAGTCAGCGGTTTTCTTGATAGTTTTCATATTGATTCCTGTGTTATTTAACTTTTAATCCCGAAGGGTCTTTAACCCTTCCTGTAATGATTTTTTATCATAGCATATTACAATTATCCGACTGCCGCTAATAGCCACAGTCAGAATTATTTACAGAAATTTCTGTGATCTTTTGTCCAATAGCATCGCGATAATAATAGCGAATCGTGACACCCTTTTTAATCAATATTTGTAAACGACTACAAACATTTTTAATTACCTGTACCGCCATGCGTGATTCAAAATCACGAATATCAAGTTTATTGGCCTGCACATTCAGCAGGGTAAATTTATAGGTCAGCATCTGTTCTGCAGCTTCAGCGCCATCAAGCTGGGTATTCTTGTCCAGCATCATGGGAACACGACGATTGACTTCAGTAGCGAAACTGCGCAGTTGCTGCAATGACATATCGGCCAGAGTTACTTGTGGTAGTACTAACACGAGCAGGATTGGCAATATCCGATAATAACGCATACTAGTCCTGCTCTATTTTCGCCCAGGTATCGCGCAAGGTGACTGTTCGATTGATGACAAGTTTGTTCGTGCTGCTATCCTGATCAATACAAAAATAACCTTCGCGTTCAAACTGAAAACTGTCACCTGATTGTGCATCACGAATCGCACCTTCAACCACAGCATTTTGTATAACTTCAATCGAATCCGGATTCAGATGCGCGGTGAAAGGCTGATCATCTTTTGCACCATCCGGATTTGGATGCGTAAACAGACGATCATACTGCCGCACTTCTGCCTGCACGCCATGCTTTGCACACACCCAGTGAATCACGCCTTTTATTTTACGATCTTCTGGATTTTTCCCCAGCGTGTCCGGATCATAACTGCAATGTAATTCGGTGATGTTACCTGCAGCATCTTTTATGACTTCATCGGCACGAATGACATAGGCATTGCGTAAACGCACTTCCTTGCCTGAAACAAGACGTTTGAATTTTTTATTTGCTTCTTCGCGAAAGTCTTCCTGATCAATATACACTTCACGGGAGAACATTACTTCGCGCGTACCCATCTCCTCGTACTGCGGATGGTTGGGTGCATGCAATACTTCTTCCTTGTCAGCCGGATAGTTGGTGATGATCACTTTCAGCGGTTTAAGTACTGCCATGCGTCGAGGCGCGTTTTCATTCAAGTCTGTACGTATACAATCTTCCAACATGGCCATCTCAACCATGTTGTCAGCCTTGCTGATACCAATGCGATCACAAAATTCACGAATGGAAGCCGGTGTGTAACCACGTCGACGCAATCCCGCAATGGTTGGCATACGCGGGTCATCCCAACCGTTTACCAGTTTGTCATCGACCAGCTGCGTCAGCTTACGCTTGCTCATCACCGTGTACTCCAGTGACAGGCGCGCGAACTCGATTTGCTGTGGATGACACGGCACATCGAGTTGATCCAGCACCCAGTCATAGAGTGGCCGATGATCTTCAAATTCCAGTGTACACAGTGAATGGGTAATGCCTTCAATCGCATCTGAAATACAGTGGGTGTAATCGTACATCGGATAGATCGACCAGTCGGTGCCCGTTTGATGATGGTGCACACCGCGACGAATACGATATATAGCCGGGTCACGCATATTGATGTTCGGTGAGGCCATATCGATTTTAGCCCGTAACACCTTGCTGCCGTCTTCGAATTCACCGGCTTTCATGCGTGCTAATAAATCCAGATTCTCTTCCACGCTGCGATCACGATACGGACTGTTCTTGCCCGGTTCTTTTAAGGTACCACGGTATGTACGAATCTCATCGGCACTCAGATCATCCACATAGGCTTTATCGGCTTTGATGAGGTCAATCGCATAGCTGTAAAGTTTGTCAAAATAATTCGAGGCAAAATAAAGTCGATCATCCCAGTCGAATCCCAGCCACTGTACGTCTTTTTTAATAGCCTCGACAAAATCAACATCTTCCTTGGTCGGGTTAGTATCGTCAAAACGCAGGTTACAGGTACCCTGATAATCACGGGCAATACCAAAGTTAAGACAAATGGATTTGGCGTGACCGATGTGTAAATAACCATTCGGCTCGGGCGGGAACCGCGTCGCGACCTTGCCGTTATTCTTATTCGCGGCCAGATCCTCGTCGATGATTCGACGAATGAAATTGGTGGGTTTGGGCTGATTGTCGTTCTGGCTATCGGTCATGCTGTGCCGGGTTCCTTGCTGCTATTCTGAATAATGCCCTGGATATATATGCGGGCTCAATCTTCGGTGTGGCTGATTTGACGTTAGTTGGCACCGATTAAAGCCCAGCATTCTACTCTATTATATATACATCGAACACTGACTAAAGCTGACTCTCACTGGCACCACCCGGCCCTGCCAGCAACGCTACCCGTCCGACCGTATCACCGATCAATCATCTGACAAGGCCTGACTCATCGCTGCTGCCGATACGGGATACTGCAACACGGCATGTAACGGCACGATCTCGCTCAACTTATCGACGTATTGACGCTCGTTCCTGGTGACAAAGACCACGACTTTGGCCTGCGGCGCATACTTTTGCAGGCTGTACAAAAACACATCCAGATTACTGATATTGACGCCGGCATAATTATTGGCATAACCGTACATAAACTCGGCAACGACCACCTCTGGTGGCTGTTTTTTCAATTCGCTGATCGCCTTGCGAATCGAATGCAGCTTTAACTCGGTAAAGCCCGCCTTTTTATACAAACTGGTGAAATTTGGGTGAGTCGGCGAATCAACGATGGAATAGAGCAGCTTGGTCATTTGAATCTGGATTCCGATTTCAGAGTCGATTTATATAACTGAGTAAATTGATCAGTCACTATTGTCAAATGATGTGACAGCGTTGGCAATTTAATTCAGTTATTGATACAGATCAATATTCTACTCAATCAATTGCTGCACACTTGACCAAACACAACCACTTTAACAGGGTCAACTACATGCAGTATGTTAACGAACGACTGGTACAGCTTAATGCCGATAAATGGTTTATTGAAACACGTACCGGCTACGATGGTCCATTTGAAGATGAACAGGAAGCAAAACGTTATCTGGATTTGTTACGCTCCTGTGAAGCTGCTCGGGTGGAATTTGCCGGGCTCGCCTTTAGCCCACAATAGTAATCCAGCACAACAATCTACCTCATTGTTGATTTAATAAATTTAATCAACCCTGCGCTTCGGCAAAAGAGCTTTCAATTTTTCACGCATTTGCTTTACTGTTTGCTCCGTCGTGCTCCAGTCGATACAGGCATCGGTAATCGACACACCATATTCAAGTTGCGACAGGTCATCCGGAATCGGTTGATTGCCTGCATGTAAATGACTTTCCAGCATCAATGCAATAATAGACTGATTACCATTTAAAATTTGCTCGACACAAGCCTCAACGACTTTCGGTTGATTCTCGGGTTGTTTGTTGGAATTACCGTGACTGCAATCCACCGCGATATTCCTGGCAAGACCGGCTTTAGATAGTTCCGCTTCACATTGCGCAATGCTGGCCGCATCATAATTACTGTTACCGCCACCACCACGCAAGACCACGTGACCATAAGTATTGCCGCGGGTATGAAACACGGCACATTGCCCGTCCTGATTGATGCCAAGAAAATGATGTGGCATTGCCGCAGAATGCATCGCATTAATGGCGACGCCGAGACTGCCATCGGTACCATTCTTGAATCCGATCGGTGTTGACAAGCCACTCGCCATTTCGCGATGGGTTTGTGATTCGGTGGTGCGTGCACCAATCGCCGTCCAGGTAATCAAATCTGATAAGTATTGCGGTGTAATCGGATCGAGCGCTTCGGTTGCAGTCGGCAGGCCCAGTTCAGCCAGATCAATCAATAGTTTTCGTGCCTTATGCAGCCCTTTCTCGATATGAAACGAATCATCCATATCCGGGTCGTTGATCAGACCTTTCCAGCCGATGGTAGTGCGGGGTTTTTCAAAATACACCCGCATGACTATATATATAGTATCGGCCACTTCATCCGCCAGCGTTTTCAGTCGTCGGGCGTATTCCAGCGCGGCGTCCGTATCATGAATGGAACAGGGGCCCATCACGACAAACAAACGGTGATCATTGCGATCCAGGATATTGCGAATAGTTTCACGTCCAGCCAGCACCAGTTGCTGTATGGATTCAGTCAGGGGTAAGGCGGATTTAACGGCATCAGGGGTCGGCAATAAATCCTGCGAGATGACATTCGCATTGTGAATGACGCCGGAATTATTTTTTTCTGTGCTGATAGATTTGGACATGGCGCGATTTTAACTGATCCGCGGCGGCTAAGGAATGAAAGACTGGGCTGTTTTGCCGAGAGTTGATAGCAGAGTTGATAGCCGAGTTTGTCAGTATTAAAGCGGATGGGCCTGATTGTATTCAGCTGCCAGTTCTTTCATACATTTGGCACACAAACACCCCGCGAACAATCCGGTTATATAGCCACGCTGCGCATCGCTGAGTTTCACTTCGTTACACTGACAATTTTCTATATCAGCTGCATTACAAATGAATAACTGTTTGCAACGTGGGCAGGCGGATTTTTTTATATCCGAACTTTCTGTCATCTGGATTTTCGCCAACGTCGACTCTTTTCACTGAATTCATTGCTGTGTGACAAAATCACCCAATGACCTCTTTCCTTGCCAAACGTTATCACGCCAGTGATGCGGTTGCGACTGGGCACGTGCCAGGCGAGGTATTCAAGTTTTTTTACCGGTTCAGTCAGCTTCATGTTATCACTGAGTATTTTGATATTCTTCAACGTGCTCAGGCGCTTTTCTTGCTCGAGAAAGTCATCCATGCTTTCATAGTTATACTTGTTTTCTTTTACAAAGTTGGCAGGATGATAGGGTAGTAATTCTTTGCCATCTTTTGCTTCACTCACAACTGCCACATAATCCATAAATACTTGCAACGGAGTCAGGTTGGATTCAACAACCGGTGGTGGTTTGTTCAGTTCGGAAATTTTGTAGTTACCGGACAGCACCATGTAACCGAGGAATATCAGTGAGACTACCAGCGCGACAAAGGTGAGACGTATATTCATGACAGTTTCAACCTGAAAGATACTGCGCCGGGATTATTCGGCAAAGTACCAGAAAAAATCATGGTCGATCACCAGTGTGGCTGATTCATCAAATGGTTCCAGCTGTTCAACCAACACCTGTTGCGTGCCATGCTCATTCCACAGCGCGTGACTGCGAAGCTGTTGTTGCACGATATCGAGTGCGCCAGTTTCTGCCCCGGTTTCATTTTCCGCATCAACATAAATGGTGCGTGAAAAATTCATGGATTGAATATCATCGTCAAATTCAAACTGAAAATTTTCACCCAACACTTTGGCCAAATAGCCCGGCATAACAACATCTCCCGACAAATGATTTGATTTAATGTTTTCGCCTGATTACTGAAACTTTAAACTGTCTGATTATTGTTCCGGTTTCGTAACACCAGCATACGCAAACCAGTATAAAACACCGGTGTTAAAAATAAACCAAAGAATGTCACGCCGATCATGCCGGCGAACACGGTAATGCCCATCACGTGGCGCACTTCGGCGCCAGCGCCACTGGCAAACACCATGGGAATAACCCCGGCGATAAAGGCAACCGAGGTCATGATAATGGGGCGTAATCGTAAATGGCAGGCTTCAATCGCAGCCTCGATGGGCGTTTTACCTTCCAGTTCGAGTTCACGGGCAAATTCCACGATCAGGATCGCGTTCTTGCAGGCGAGCCCCATCAATACCGCAAGGCCTATTTGCACGAATATATTATTATCACCACCAGTGAGCCAGACGCCGAACAAGGCAAACAACACACACATCGGCACGATTAAAATAATAGCCAACGGTAACGTCCAGCTTTCATATAACGCGGCGAGTACCAGGAATACCAGTAACACGGATAAAGGAAAAACGATCAACGCGGCATTGCCCTGCGTGGTTTGTTGATAACTGAGATCAGTCCACTCCATGCCCATACCCTTCGGCAATGTTTTGTTTGCAACGTCGCTGACTGCGGCCAATGCCTGGGTAGATGACATAACTCGCGGGTCGGCCTGACCAATTAAATCCGCCGCCGGATATCCGTTATAACGAATAACCGGATCCGGTCCGTAGGTCTGGCTGATTTGCACCAGTGAACCGATCGGCACCATCTCGCCTTTTTGATTTCGTGTTTTCAGATTTTTGATTTGGTCAGCATCGATTCTGTACGGTGCATCGGCTTGCGCGATGACCTGAAAGGTGCGGCCAAAACGATTGAAGTCATTCACGTACATTGAGCCGAGATAAATTTGCAAGGTTTCAAACAAGTTGCGTAACGATACACCCTGCATCTCGGCCTTGATACGATTCACATCGACATCGAGTTGCGGCACATTGGCCTGATAGGATGACACCGGAAAGGTTAATCCCGGCACCTGTGTAATGGCACCAGTCATTTGTTGCACGGCGGTTTGTAATGCGCCATATCCCAGACCGGCACGATCTTGTATGTACATCGAATAACCGGAACCGGTACCCACACCCAGAATCGGTGGTGGCATGATGGCAAAGCCGAATCCTTCCTGCACCGAAAATATTTTGCCTTGTAGTTCAGCAGTGATTTCAATTGCCGAGCGTTTGCGTTCATTAAATCCTTTTAATGGAAAAAATATCGTACCGGTGTTCGAGGTGTTGGTAAATTGCAGGGTATTCAATCCGGGGAACGCCACCGCATCCACAATACCTTCCGTTGACAATGCCAGTTCACTGATTTTTTTGACAACTTCTTCAGTACGATCCAGCGAGGCACCTTCAGGCAGGCGCACACCACCAATCAGATAGAGTTTGTCCTGGGTTGGAATGAAGCCACCCGGTACGGATTTAAACATGACGATAGTCAGACCAATCAATACAACATACACAGCAAACACCGGCGCACGTCGCGATAACATACCTGTGACCGTGCTGGAATATTTTTCCGAGCTGCGCTTAAAACCCCGGTTAAATGGATTAAACAGCCAGCCGAACATGGAATTGATGAACTTTGTAAACCGATCCGGTTCCTCGTCATGACCTTTTAAGATGACCGCCGCCAGTGCAGGTGAAAGCGTTAAGGAATTAATCGCCGAGATGGCGGTGGCAATCGCGATGGTAACCGCAAACTGTTTATAAAATTGTCCCGTCACACCGGTTAAAAATGCCATCGGCACAAACACCGCGATCAATACCAGACTGATCGCAATGATAGGCCCACTCACTTCGCGCATGGCGCGATGCGCAGCAGCGATAGGCGTCAGGCCCGAAGCGATATTACGTTCGACGTTTTCCACCACCACAATCGCATCATCCACCACAATACCGATGGCGAGCACCATGGCAAACAGAGTCAGGGTGTTGATTGAAAACCCGAGAACATAAAGCACCGCAAACGTACCGATGATGGACACTGGCACGGCTAACAACGGAATCAATGATGCGCGCCAGGTTTGTAAAAACAGGATCACAACAAACACCACCAACATCACCGCTTCGAGTAAGGTAGTCACCACCGCTTTGATAGAACCACGCACGAATACGGTTGGGTCATACACCACTTGCCAGCTTAAATCCTGTGGAAAGTTTTTGGCGAGTTCCGCCATTTTCGCGCGCACGTTATCCGATAACTCTATTGCGTTGGCACCGGGTGCCTGCATGATGGGAATGGCTACCGCTTGTTTGTTACTCAGCAAGGAACGCAGCGCATAATCTGCCGCACCGAGTTCGAGTCGCGCGACATCACGCAAGCGTGTCACATCATTATCCGCGCCAGCCTTGACGATGATGTTGCCAAACTCCTGCTCAGTAACCAGACGTCCCTTGGCATTAATCGACAGGGTAAACGCGGGCGCCTGAGGTTGTGGTGGTGCGCCGATTTGTCCGGCCGACACCTGGATATTCTGATTTCGAATCGCTGTTACGACATCAGTTGGCGTCAGGTTACGCGCGGCAACCTTGGCCGGGTCCAGCCAGATACGCATCGCGTAATCGCCACCACCAAATATCAACGCATCACCCACTCCGGGTATGCGTGCCAGTTCATCTTTAATATGGAGTACAGCGTAGTTACGCAAATAGGTCGCATTGTAACTGCCATTCGGTGACAACAAATGCACCACCATGGTCAGATTAATTGAACGCTTTTGTGTGGAAATGCCTAAACGACGCACGTCCTCCGGCAAACGCGGCGTGGCCTGACTGACGCGATTCTGCACCTGCACCTGCGCAAGATCGACATCGGTGCCAGGCTTGAATGTCACGGTCATGGCCAGCACGCCATCGCTACCGGCGACAGATTTCATGTACATCATATTCTCGACGCCATTAATGGCTTCTTCGAGTGGTGTCGCGACCGTTTCAGCAATAACCTTGGGATTCGCACCGGGGTAAACCGCGCGCACGGTAACTGTTGGTGGTACCACGTTGGGGTATTCCGTTATCGGCAGCAGTTGCACCGCGATGAGGCCGCCAACAAAAATCAATATCGACAGCACCGCCGCAAAAATCGGCCGATCAACAAAAAAGCGTGAGAAGTCTTTCATGACATGCTGATCTTAATGGCCACCTGCGCCCTGCTTTCCAGTCGCCGGGGAAGGAGGCGGATCCGTCATGGCAATTTCTTGCGGCGCAACCGGCATATTGGGGAAAAAGATTTTCTGTGTTCCATAGACAATGACCTTGTCACCCGGCTTCAAGCCTGACTTCACTATGCGCAGTTTATCAATGGTCGAACCCAGTTTTATGTCGCGTCGCTCGGCATGGTTTTCTTTCCCCAGTACGTACACATATTTTCTGTCCTGATCCGTTATCACGGCTTGATCGTTAATCAATATCGCCAGCACCGGTTGCGCTGCAAGTAACTTGACGCGTGCAAACAGACCCGGGGTTAACTGATAGTTTTTATTCTCCAGCACTGCACGCATACGGATAGTACCGGTGTCCTGTGCCACACGGTTATCGACAAAGTCGACCACGCCCTGGCGCGGAAAACCTTCTTCATTACCGAGACCAACGTACACGGTGCGTTTGACAGCTGACTGTTCGGTGTCACGTTGCGAGTTAAGAAAGTACTCGAGATAAGTTTGTTCATCGCTGTCAAACATTACGTACATCGGGTCGAGTGACAAGACGGTCGTCAACAACTCCGGTGTGGGATCCGAGGCGACCAGATTACCCTTGGTGACCAGCGCACGGCCGGTACGACCATCGATGGGCGATTTGATTTCGGTGTATTGCAAATTGAGTCGCGCCAGTTTTGCGGTTGCTTCTGCCGCACGCACATTCGAGTTGGCCTGGTTTGCTGCCGCGAGTCGCTGATCATAATCATTTTGCGACAATAATTTTTGTTTCACCAGATTTCTGGCACGACGACTCTCGAGTTGTGCCAGCTCGGCCTGGGCACGCGCGCGCGCCAGTTCGGCTTCAGCACGATTCAATTGGGTACGGAAAGGTTTTTGATCAAGCAGGAAAAGTGGATCACCTTGTTTGACGATATCGCCTTCGTGATAAAGCACTTCTTCAATCACACCGCCGACACGCGGGCGGATTTGCACGACTTCTTTCGCTTCGATGCGGCCGCTGAATTCTTCCCATGGCGTCACCTCGCGTGCGATCACTTCCGCGACACTCACCGCGGTGGGCGGCATGCCTTGCGGCTCGTTTTTACCACAGCTCGCAAGCAATGGCAGTAAAAATAATACTGCAGCAGGTAAAGTTATTTTCGAAGTCATTATCTCAATCCTGGTTTGCTTGCTCGACTTGGTGAAACGTCCCAGCACACAATTCCTCTTCTTATAGTTATCGATATACTATCATTGTTTCCTTGCTCAAATGCACCCCCTGTACTGCAACTGAGCGGCTGATTAATAAACGTAATTTATTTATGGTTAATGAGCCAGCTTACATTGCGCCACCATTTAAAAAGCAATTCGAATTCGCACTGTAATACACCAAATTTCGAGTATTACCACGCCACGAATCGCTAAAAAGCTTGCCTCAATCTTGTACCTCTCCACCGATTTTCCATTTGTAAACCGTATGTTAGCTCTAACCAGCAACTTTTATGGCATATATTATTCTAAATGAGAATGATTTGCATTAGCATGTAATATCCTGTATCTTCCCCTCACGTGCACAGCAGGATTTCACGCCTGCTCTAATGACAGACCTTTTATGATTGGGAGAAGAAACATGAAACCGTTACAAACAACCTGCCGCTCGGCAACAATGCTTGCTTTGGGCATAACATTAATTTTAAGCACAGCGTTCGTGCCACACACTGCACGCGCAGCGAAGGATACGGTCACAAGCGAACTTGAAGCCATTAAAAAACGCCTTGCCGCCGCTGAAGCCAGACTGGAAAAAAATGCCGAACAAATCAAATCCCAAAGCAAGACCGAAGTAGCCGGATATGCCGAAGTGCATTACAACAATCTGAATAACAAAAATGCCGGAGGTACCGATCAGAAAGAAATCGATCTCCACCGCGCTGTTCTTGAAGTAGAACACCATTTTAATAACAAGGTGCGTGCCGAAATCGAACTTGAAGTTGAGCATGCATATGTTGAAGATTCAGGTTCCAGTCAGGGTGAACTGGAAGTTGAACAGGCATTTGTCGAATTTACTTATGACAATGGCGCAAAACTTAAACTCGGACAGTTTATCTTACCTGTCGGATTGCTGAACAAAAAACACAAGCCAACCGCTTTTTATGGCGTCGAGCGCAATAACGTGGAGAAAAATATTATTCCTACAACCTGGTGGGAAGCGGGAGCCTTGTATCACTATAAATTCAATAAACAATGGTCGCTGGATACAGCCATCACATCCGGTTTAAAAACCAGTAGCGCCAGTAACTATGCAGTACGTAATGGCAGACAAAAAGGTTCCAAAGCAAATGCTAATGACCTTGCCTATTTGGCCACCGTAAAATGGAAACTCAACCAGGACGTAACCGTTGGTGCCTCTATTCAACACCAGAGCGACATCACGCAAAGTACTGACAGTACCGCCGGTAGCGCCAACCTCTTTACCACCAACATTAACTGGCAGTTGGGCGCATTTGAATTACGGGCGTTATATGCCAGCTGGGACCTGGATGGCAGCGGCCCGGCCGCCGTCGGCGCCGATGAGCAGAGTGGTTACTATATAGAACCGGCCTACCGCATCAATAATGAATGGGGTGTATTCACACGTCACAGCCAATGGGATAACCGAGCCAATGATGCGAGCGATTCGGAATACTCCCAGGTTGATTTCGGTGTTAACTATTGGCCGATGAAAAATATCGTCATAAAAGCCGACTATCAGAATCAAAAAGCACCAACTGGATCGAATGAATTCGACGGGATCAATCTGGGTGTCGGGTTTTATTTCTAGATTACACGTTTAGCAAGTGTCTGGATGGCTGCCGGTATCAACACCTGGATCAACAAAGGTACCGATACTGGCAGACCATTACTTTATTAAAAGATTTTTTTTTCGCTGCTAGCACCTTTCACTACGATTTATTACCCACCACCGCTTGTGCGAGTAAACGCAACCCTTCGACGGCTTGTGCCACAACCACGTTGTCGCTTTCACGGGGGTAGACCACATAGGCAGGATGAATGTATTCGGGTGATGCGGCCACGCGGTGTAAGTGACCTGCTTTAATAAATGACGCTGCCATGCGTGCAGGTAAAAAACAGCTACCACCGTTTGCCAGAATCAATTGCACACCCAGCCACCCGATATTGGCAAGTTGCGGCGGACGTTCAAGGTCGGGGTAATGCTGGGCATGCTGGGCGTAAAAACCGGGGCCCCAGTCTATGTATATGTAATCATCTCCAGGACCGGTGTCGTTGGCGCGGCTACTGACCAGCACCAGGGTTTCATCGAACAGGTGCTCGACAATCAATCCCGGGCTATGTCGCGGTGTATACATCAAGCCAACATCCAGCGTGCCTTCGATGAGCCGGTGCATCAGGTCGTCTTCGAATCCAATTTCACTGCGGATCACCACATCGGCCGCCTGCCCACGCATCCAGCCCACCCACTGCGGTAAAAAGCCTTCCCATAAGGCAATCCGGCCACCAATTCGGATACTGGCGCGATAGTATTGCGGCATGCCAATATCGTCACGCGCCTGATCGGCTGTCAGTACCAGCCGCTTGGCATAATCCATAAAACGCCGCCCGGCCAGCGTGAGCGAGGCACCGGATCGATTGCGCACAAACAGGCGTACGCCCAACTCCTCTTCCAAACGTTGGATGCGTGCGCTCACCGTCGACTGCGTCAGGTGCAGCTGGCGGCTGGCCTCAATAAAACTGCCATGCGAGGTAATGGAAAGAAAGGTTCGTGCCTGATCAATGTCCATATAGGGAATTCCTGTGGCTTTTTACTATTTTATATCGTTTTTATCGATATGTAATAGCAAAAAATATCGTTTTACTAGCATTAAATTGACCCGATATAGTAGTAGACACTTATATAGAGGAGTAAAGCGTATGCAAACGAGTGCACAACTGACCCGTGATAATGAAGGCTACATCGTCAATCCGGAAGACTGGAACGAGGATTTGGCAAAGGAACTGGCGGCGGAAGAAGACTTGCAGCTGGACGATGCCTACTGGCCGGTGCTCCACTACATGCGCGCCTATTGGCAGGAGCATAAAGTTGCGCCGGATGTACGCCACGTGGTGAAATTTCTGGCCGATGAGCAGGGACTGGATAAAAAACAGGCCAAACAGCACTTGTTTAGCCTGTTCCCATACGGCTATGTCAAACAGGCCTGCAAAATTGCCGGCATGCAACGCCCACGCGGCTGGAGCACAGGCTAGTTCCTATGCAAAATATCGCGAAGAGTTTCACGCGCTTCATTGGTCTGGGTGCGAACCGTAGCAGTCATCGGGAAAAAATTATTTCCGGACTGGGTGGACTGGTCAGCATCCTGCTTATTTTGCTGGTCTCTCGCCAACTGGTCGGCGCCAATGATGCTGGTTTGATTGTTGCATCCATGGGTGCATCGGCGGTGTTGTTATTTGCCGTACCACATGGTCCGCTTTCACAACCCTGGGCCTTGTGTGGCGGTCATATGATCTCTGCATTTATCGGCGTCAGTTGTTATTTGCTGATCCCGGATTTATTCATCGCGGCCGCCGTTGCTGTTGGACTGTCGATTACCGTCATGTATTACATGCGCTGCATTCATCCCCCCGGTGGCGCCACGGCATTAACCGCAGTAGTGGCCGGCCCGGCTGTGCATGACATGGGTTATCAATTTCTTGTCACACCGGTATTACTCAACGTGCTGATCATATTCAGCGTGGCACTGGCCTTTAACTACCTGTTTGCGTGGCGACGCTATCCCATCGCCATTATGCATTACGCCCGTACTGAATCAGCTGCAGACAAACCACGTGAAGACAGTTTAAACCGAGATGACCTCGAACATGCCTTGCAACAAATGAATCTGTATGTGGATGTAAGTCATGAAGATCTGGAACGCATCTACCAGCTGGCGCGCAACCGGATTAGTAGCGACGTCGTGGCTGAACAAATCAAACTGGGCAAGTATTACAGTAACGGTGAATACGGCAGTAACTGGTCGGTGCGACGCGTCGTCGATGAAGCCGATAATCCGCGCCCCGGCAAGGATCAAATAATTTACAAAGTCGTTGCCGGCAAAGGCAGACGCAGCAGTGGTGTCTGCAGTCGCGAAGAATTTTCGCAATGGGCCAAATATGAAGTTTATTTAAATGAAAACTCCTGGCAACGCGTTGCCACATCAGTCGATGTTGCCAACGCAGCGTAACAGTTACACAAATCAACAACAGCAGGTGCAAACATGGGCGAACAATCAGATACCGAGTTACGGCGTGAAGATTTTCAGAACGCGCTCAAGGATATTGATTCCTTTATCGATATCACCCTGGATGATCTCATGCAGATAAACCAGATGGCACATAAACATGCCCAAATGCGGTCTGCAGAACAACTATTGGTACGTGACATCATGACAACGGATGTCACCACGATCACGCCGGAAACAAGCCTGCGCGATGCGGCGCGAATTCTGCTGGAACTTCGCATCAGTGGCCTGCCGGTAGTCGATGCCAACAATAAACTGGTCGGTATTGTCACCGAGGCCGATTTTTTATCGGCCATGGGCATCCCCTGTCATCACCCGGCTCACAGTGTATGGCAAACACTCGAGTCCATGTTTAGCCAGCCACCACGCACTGCGGCTGTTCCGGTTAACGTCGGTGACCTGATGGCAAAACAGATAGTCAGCATCAGCGCGGATAAAACCCTGCATGATGTCATCAAAACAATGAAACAACATCACATCAAACGCCTGATTGTAACAGACTCAGAACAACATGTTCAGGGCATCATTACCCGATCGAACCTGGTACAGGTATTATTACGACAGATTTTGTGACATGTAAATGCAGGTGAAGTATGCTATCCGGACTGTATGACAGTCGCACAGGCGCATTTTTATAATACCTCACACAAACGGAGAGACTTTATGTCAGGCATATTGAAATCAGGCAGCATAATTATTGCCCTTTTATTTTTGATTCAATCCGGCTTGCACGCTGCCGGGACAAACAAGGCAAGCAAACCCGTATTGTCGGAAGTGCCACATTTACAGAATTTGCTAAGACAGGAGATGCGCGCCGTTCAACAAGCAATGGGGAAAATTGTTACGGCACTGCCGCAAGGCGAATGGATGACAGTGGCCACTACTGCACAAGCGATTAATGACAGTTTTATTTTGCAGCAAAAACTCACCACACAGGACCGCGAAAAATTACACCAGCACTTGCCTGCCGGGTTTATACAACTCGATAAAACGTTTCATCAGCAGGCGCTCAAGTTACACGATGCCGCAGCACAGCAGGATGCCGAGTTAAGTGTATTTTACGTTTCGAAAATGCTGAATATGTGTGTGCAATGCCATCAGCAATATGCACCACAGCGTTTCCCAAAATTAAAACCATCTGTGTCTGACGCACACCATCACTAACGAGAATACGCATGACCCTGATTCAAATTAACAATAACACGACACCCAGCAATGATTTGCCTTTGTTGAGACTAGCCTTTCGGCCATTCTTTTTGTGCGCGGGTTTCGCTGCAGTTGCTTTGATTGTTTTCTGGCTTTACATTCTGTCGCGCGGCGCACCCGCATCAATTTATGGTGCGATACCCTGGCATGCGCATGAAATGATTTTTGGTTTTACCATTGCGGTGATTGCCGGCTTCTTACTGACCGCGGAAAAAAACTGGACAGGTTTGCAAACATTAAAAGGACCCTGGCTTGGTATGCTGGCACTGTTGTGGTTAGCCGGACGCATTGCACCATGGCTACCACTGCCGTTATGGCTCATTGCCATGATTGATCTGGCGTTTTTACCCTTGTTGGCGCTGGCCATGATTCGACCTATTGTGAAAACATCGCAATACCAGCATCTTGTTTTTATTATTATCGTATTGGTACTGTTTATTGCCAATATTCTGTTTCATACCGGTTATCAACAACCCAACTGGCATACTACCAATATTGGTATTCAACTCGCATGGATGAGCATTATCTTGCTCATCACCGTAATGGGTGGTCGTGTTATACCTTTTTTTATCGAGCGTGGCACGAGCAACATCGGTAAAACACACAGCTATCGTGCAGTTGAAGTTGCAGCTGTGATTTCGCTAATAGCATGGATGTTAGCAGCGCTTTTTACACTTGATACTATATATATAGCCTGGCTGGCAGCGATCGCTGGCATGTTACAACTGGCACGTTTATGGGGCTGGCATCTGACTGCATTGTGGCGCGTGCCGATGTTGTGGATTTTATTTCTCGGTTACAGCTGGATACCGGTCGGCCTGTTTCTGTATGCATACGCTAGCATAACGAGTTTTGGCTTCTCATCAGCTTTGCATGCCTTCACGGCGGGCGCGATGGGTCTGCTTACCATGGGAATGATGTCACGGGTAGCGCTGGGTCACACTGGCCGCGACATCACGGCGTCAACAGCTATCACGCTTGCGTTTGTATTATTGTCACTTGGATCACTGCTACGGGTGTTCGGACCATTACTACCCGGAATTGGAACTGGAACTGAAAATCACTACGCGATGATCATTAATGTTGCCGGCGGGTTCTGGATTGCGGGCTTTATCGTCTTTGTTTATGTTTATTTTCCGATTCTGACTCGCCCAAGAATAGATGGGCAACCGGGCTAATGCTCAAACGTAAATTGGTAACGCCAGCCTCTTTATAATTTATTTTTTTTATACAGTGTATAACCGGCCACAGGCAAGGCATAAAACAGCAACAGAAATATCAATGCATTGGTATAGGTTGAATCCATAATCAAATAGCCAAATATGATTGTGCCACTCAACAACCAGATCAGGATTACAACCGCTTTAAAAATATTATCTGGCATGCCCATGTCCTGTTTGAATATATCTCATATTAATTGATACGTAGCGCAATACAAGCCCTTTGCCAGCAATTATTTATGTAACAAGAGAATTCCGTGCCAAGACGTATTAACAGGCTTCGTTAGTGTCTATTACGCAAGGCAAATATAGTTACTATACTCAGGGTAATCACAGTCAGTGGCACCACAAAATACAACATCGCTGCACTAAATATAGGTAATGCTGCATGATGTGTCGTAGCAAGTAACAGATAAACTGTATAAGCAATATAATAACCAAGCAAAAGCAGCCCTTCTGGCCGGCTCACCTTGCCACCAGTAAAAAATAAAGGTAAACATGCGAATGCAACCGCAATCATTATTGGTAAATCAAAGCTGATAATTGACTTTGAAACTTCCACGCCAGCAGGCGCAATCAAACTCGATATACCTAGCACACCCAAAATATTAAACAGGTTACTGCCAACTATATTCCCAACAGCAATATCCCGTTCACCTCGCAGACTCGCAACAACCGATGTCACTACCTCTGGCATGGACGTACCAGCTGCAATAATAGTCAGGCCGATGATCAAATCACTCACGCCAAAATAACGTGCTATCTCGGTAGCGCTATCAACCAACCATTTTGACCCCATCACTAACAACGCCAAACCCACGACAACCAGCACAACGTTTAGCAACCATTTATTTTTCGAATCTCCTTGCACAGAAAATTCAGCTGAGTATTCTTTCACAACGGCCGCGCTTTCTTTTTTGCTGATATAGATTAGAAACACGAGATAACTGGCGAGCCCAACACACAAGACGGAACCGTCTATCCAACCCAGACTGCCATCCAGACTCAATAGTAATACCAGCACAGATACCGCTACCATTAATGGTACGTCAAGCCGGATCAACTGCTGTGACACAATAAGTGGCGTTATCAACGCAGATAAACCCAGAATAAACAGCACGTTAAAAATGTTACTGCCGATAACATTGCCCATGACAATGTTATCCTGGCCCGACAAAGCCGCTTTTACACTCACGGCTAACTCGGGTGAACTGGTTCCAAATGCGACAACGGTTAGTCCAATAATCAGTGGTGATATCCCGATAGACGAAGCCAGACGCGATGCACCTTTTACCAATAGCTCTGCACCCACAATGAGGAGCGCTAATCCGAATATAAACAAGAGTAGTGTCATAATTTATTTAGCACCTCTGTAATCCTTGCAAAGAATGTTCATATAACTGTATAAAGAATAGAAACAAGGCCAGCCATTAGTCTGCCGCCTTTATTCCCGGTATATGGTCATTAACTATCAATAAAACAGGTTAAGAATGAAATATTTTTCTTTAGATACGCACTGTGTTGCATCTGAACTGTTATAAAAAATCCAGAAATTCTATACAAATCGTGCCCTGTTTTGATTAAAAAAAGAATTAGCCTAGTCGAGATATTTTTCCTGCCAGGCGAGGTATTGCTGTCTGGTTGCCTCGGCAAACTCTCTTTTATCTGTGTATCCATCCGGATAGATGGCATCGTAGACATAGTAATTCGCCTGATCATTCTGGCTTGTCATAAAATGCCACATCTTGTCCAGCAAGGTATGCGGCCCTTGCCATTCAAATGTTTCCTGAGCTTCGTAGTGCAAGAATACCGGCAATATCGGAATGCCTGTGCGCATGGAAATATCAAACGCGCCACTTTGAAATTCTTCATAGATACGCCGCCCTTTGCATCCCCCCTCCGGAAACAGGGCGATATTTTTGCCGTCATTAATTAGCGCAATTAATGAATCGACTGCACGGTGACGGGATTCGCGGTCATCACGTTTGACAAACACGGTGCCTGCCGCCAGGTTAATTCGTCCGGCCAGCCACCATGTGCGCACACCGTCTTTTGCGAGTGGGGTAACGTTAAATAAGGTGGGAATACCCACGTCCTCCAGTGCCGAAGGATGGTTGGCGATGAGTATGTATTGCTCGGGTATCGGCTGCTTGTTCTTCTGATGCAGACGTAAATCGACGCCCAATGCACGGACAAAGAAAGCACACCACAAGCGAAACAAACCATGAAAATACTTTTTCGTCATCGAACGAGGCATCCATGCCCACAGATACAGTACGGCGGTAAGCAGGGCCAGTTCCAACCAGCACCAAATCAACCAGATTACTTGCACGATGAAGGCAATCATTTTTCTACACTCAACTCGTTAGCAAATTAATAATAGATGATTAATGCGCTGATAAGTACGCTGGCGCAAATATAATCTGATTATTTGACCTTGAGTTAGATCACCGGGTTAGCTTTAACGGGCATCTCGAACAAATCAGTAACACAGGCAGCGGATTCAGCGCAACAAATGCTGAAATTCACTTTCGATTTTTGACAAGTCCAGCCGATTGAGGAAATTGGAAAAGGCCATCCAGGCGGTAAGCGCGTTCAGGTCAACGATTGGTGGTGGCAGGTAACGTGGCTTTGTAATCAGGCCTTCTTCGGTGAGTTGTGCAATAAATGCCATGTCATTAATGGCGAGCTTGCCGCAAAATAATAACGGGATGCGTTTTAACTTGCCCTGTTTCACGGCGAGCCGGATGAAGTTATATACTTCGATAAAACCCTTGGCGTAAACCAGATCTTTCGCAAAGGCGCCACCTGTTGGGGTACTGCCGCGAAAAATTCGCATGGTCAGGCTGTAGGCCTCTTCGTTAGTGCGACCTTCGTTACACAGGTGTGTAAACACATCCAGAAAGCTGGCGCCCTGTTCGACCATGTGAATCGCGCGTATTCGATCGACGATGCGGCGCAAGCGTACCGGGTGTGACGAGAACGAAATCACCTCAATGAAAACGGCCAGCCCTTCCTGCGTAACCGTATCGGATGGCGTCCCCTTGCTTAAGAAAGTACACACCGGTTGCAACATACCATTTAATGTTGTCCCGACATGCACCCAGCCTTCATGCACTTCCAGTACGCGCAGATCACGTTTACTAAAGCGGGCATTCTTGCGCAACTTTATATAGTCCGAACCAGCCGCCGCGTCGGCCACAATGCCATCGCTTTCCATGACATGCACCTGGGCTTGCGCCACGTTAAACATACTGTCCAATGAAGACTGCAAGTGGCTCACTGCTTCGGTGGTCGAGAATACCTTGGGTTCGGATTCCAGAAACATGTGCTCGTCAATGTTACGCAGCGCCGCATCCAGCACTTCACCCAGGTCAGCAAGGGTGGCACTACCGGCATGAAAACGTGATTGGGCATGACCGTACAGTTCGGTTGAAATGGCAGAAAATGCCGGGGTGCCGCGAGCTTCCAGCATATCGATTACGCGTCCATACTCACGGCACATGCGTGACATCATAATCCCGGCAGGGTGTGAGCCTAACTGCTGATCGATATCGCGCTGGATATCCGTGAACATTTCGCGCCGCCTGTCCGGCGTAAAACCAAGCGGAATGTTGCTGTAATATTCCTCGTTGACCTGTGGTTGTTGCTTGCAATGGTTGGCAAAGAATTGCTTCTGGATGGCATCATCCCATTTAATGGCGTCGAGAATGCGAATCGGGCTTTGCGCGGTGATAATCCTGTCCGACAGGGTACGAATAATGTTTTTCAGGTCAGTTGCGCTCATACATGTCAGTCTAATCCTTCAACAGGAAAATGTAATCAGTTGACATGTTGTCAATTATATAAATTCCAAAATCAATCCGGTTTGCCGGGAGTATCCGACTTGTTGTGGTCATGTTCACCAAAATTAAAAAATGGTGCGGCATGGGTCGAGACTACTCGTCAGGTAAAGGAATAAATTCCTTGTTGTCATTGGGAATTAATGCAAAGTTACCGTCACGCCAGTCTGCTTTTGCCTGTTCAATACGCTCACGTCGGCTCGAAACAAAATTCCACCACACATGACGGTGCGACAATATGTCACCACCGATCACGGCAATTTGTGTTTCCGCATTTGCCACAAGTTCGATACTGTCTGCTTTATTAAAGACAGCCATATGCAATGCATCGAGCTGGCTACCTGCCAGTTGCACACCCCCCGATACTACATATATACCAGTCTGCTGTTCTGACAGGGGGATATTCAGCGTTTGACCCGACTGCAACTGTGCTTCCAGATACAGGGTACGGGCATAGGTTTTTACCGGTGACGTCTCACCATAGGCACTGCCGATAAGAATACGCACCGGCACGCCCTCGATGTTGCACTGCGGAATCTGTTGTTCTTGATAATGATGAAATGCCGCATCCACTTCTTCATCCTGTTCCGGCAAACCAAGCCATAATTGCAGGCCATGCAGCCGGTGTGCCTGCGCCTTGATCTCATCGCGTTGACGTTCGGAATGTACAATGCCCTTCCCTGCGACCATCAGATTGACCGCGCCAGGCTGGATGGTCAAATCATTTCCCAGCGAGTCACGATGCAACATTTCGCCTTCGAACAAATAGGTAACGGTCGCAAGATTTATATGCGGATGCGGCCGGACATCAACGCCCTGACCGGCGGCAAACTCGGCCGGTCCGAAATGATCGAAGAACACCCATGGTCCGACGCGCGCATGTTTTGCATGTGGTAAACAACGGCGCACAGTGAAACCGCCAAGATCATGTTCCTGTGGCAGGATAATGATGGGTTGTGATTTCTCATGCATGACTCAAATTGTCCTTAATTTTAAAAATATAACTTTGCAATCAATACCGGATTCAATATCGTGGCTGTGTCATTTTAATTTTGACTCATTGTTCTTGATGGTATTGAACTGCTCATACCCACGATGCGGTAAGGTGAATGACAAACTGCGCACCGCGACAAATACTTCACGCAAAAACGCAAGCAGTCCTCCGATAAGCGAGAGCATGGCAGCGAAAAACAAACCGCCAATCAATCCCCGATACTCCAGCCCGAAGTAATGCCCGGCAAAGGCAAAGGCGATAAGTACACAAACCAGTAGCGCAGCGATAATATCCAGCGCCACACCGTAATACGCAAGACGTGCGCGCCGACCCAGCCATTCCAGTTCAATAATCAGCGCCTGCCGTTTGTCTGACTCACTATGTTCCAGCCTGGATTCCAGCAAGCGGCTGCGATCAAAAATTCTCGCCAGCCGACCGGTCGCGGCATTCACAAACGCACCAATACCGGCCAGTAAAAATACCGGCGCGACCGCAAGCTGGATGACATGTGAGATATCAGTTAGCATTTTTATAGCGTAGCACGTTTACTGCTTTAACCCGATGACAAATGTCAGTCGCCGACACGGGTTTGCTTGGCCAGTTCGGCAAACCAGAACATCTTGATAAATTGCGCACGCGTTAAAACTGTTAATAACTGGCTGAGTTCGTTAAACGCCAGCCCGGGAAAGGCGTCCTGCACTTCGCCAGCGGTGAAGGGTGTACGACGCTGCGCGATCCAGTGAAACACCGTCAATAATGCTTCAGTAATTTCCATCCTCGCAGATGCCCGGCTGGTGGAATCGGCATGACCCAGCACAATTGTCACCACAACCATCCCTTGTGGTGATGGACTGGAGTCGAATTCCAATCTGGCGTCGGGTATGGTCTGGAAACGTGTCCCGGTATTGATGTTATCAAGGCGCTCGGCGACGGGAATCGGTGCGTTGATAATATCGTCTGCTGACAGGCAAGTTACCTGCTGCGGCAACCGTGCCAGCAGTTTTTCTGTATGCGCACGCAATTTTTCATGCTGTGTACCGTTTGTCGTCGCGCCATACAAGGGTTCGCGCCAGGCACTGTCCTGTAACAACAGCCAGCGTAGTTGTTCCACTGCACAGTCGACCAGTGTCGGCGAATTAATCATGAGACTGAGAGAAAGTGAAGGTTCTTTTGCTTCGGTATAGTGCCAGGTGCCGCGCGGTAAAAACAATACTGAGCCGGGTTGCATGTCGGCCACCTTGAACTTCACACCCGCATCATTTGGAAAACCGTTTTGTGCCTGCGCAAACAGTTCATCGTATGGACGGCCACCCGACACATATTGCGATCCATAGGGCATGGCAATCTCTCGTACTGGCGCATAGTGAAAGCGTTTGTTTCCCTGCAACTGAATGGAAATCAGATCCTGTGCATCGTAGTGACAACCCAGTCCATCCTGTTGTGGCGACGAAAAGGCACTCATGGTGATCGAACCTTCGTGCAGACCGAGCTCGCGCTCCACACCGCGCACAAACTCTGCCGCACCCGGCACATAGGGCGTGATGTCTTCAAATTGTAATGTTAACCCCATCTCGGACAGTGTGGCGGGATCGACACGGTCGATCTGAATCATCTTGTCGCTCTTGCGCCCATGCGTAAAGCGCAAGTTACCACGGTAACAATCCGCAAGTGCCTGTGTACTGGATAATTCCGGACTACGCAAAAACTTCGGAAAAGTCGCCGGATCAGTTTGGGTAATATAGGGGCTGTGTGGCCAGTTGTTGGCAAGAAAATTAGCGGCGTTTTTTTCAGACAACAATGCTGCCAACAGCGGTTTGGGATTTGTCATGGACATACGCGTCACCATTTGTGGCCCGGCGGAATGTTAGCAGTACATCTTTTTTACTTATGCAGGCCGTTATTTTGGGTTAATGATATTTTGAATACAGTATGCCATAAATATCTTTCTGATGTGTCAGACAATCAGGACGGCATTAATAGTCACTAATAAACTTACGTATATTTTAAAGTTAATCGACTTGTAATAAAGGTTTGAGAAATGAAACATTTAATAAAGACCCCACATCGTTACCCTGACTATTGCAATTCTGCCCACTGAATTATCCGGCAATCCGTCCACGGCCACGCTTGATGAACGCTGACGTCATGCCTGGTTTCAAAGGAAAGCAGAATTAATCCGTATTCAACCTGAAAAAACACAAATTCGTGATAATTTCGTGAAGCGCACGTTATTTGTTTGACGCATAGTTAAATGACCTAATAACAAACATTAGGCTATCAATTATCTATTCAGGAGATAGAAACGATGCGTAATTCACTAGCTCTACTTTTATGCGGTGTACTCATGGCAATGTCCCAACTGGCATCCGCCGATGCACCCAATTTCATGGCCGCCATTTATGGTGATGGACAGGTATGGGGAACAAAAGGTAATTCATCGCTGCCCGCGCCGAACGGCAAGAACGGTCAATCATTTGACAAGCTGTATGTGATTACCAATTTCAACGACCCCAACGCCGTACAATTGCCGGTATCTGAAGCCGCACCGGGTAACCCGGCATACAATGGTGGCCGATGGGATTTGCAATTAGTCACCTGGACACAAGCCGGTTTTCTCGCATACGGTGGCTATGCTCCGGTATTAAAGTCCGGTGCGGATGTGATATCCAACGCGGATGCAGGTTACCTGACCATCGCGTCTGGCTCGACATACTTTCAGTGCCCGTTGTTACCCGTAAAGTAATCACGGCAAATAAAAAATAAAAAGGCCAGTTTGATACTGGCCTTTTTCCCTTCAACTTTTCGCGAGTCTTTTTACCCGGCACCGCCTGTACACCACCGTCCTTACAAGCATGGCCTGATATTTTTGATTTAGCAAAGGCCAAACGAGCAAACAACCTTTAGTGTGGGTAAATCTTAAATAATGTTTTTTAACGGTTTTTATTTTGTTTAGTTATTTTTAAGACGGTATGTCAACACTGTGCCAATAACAACGCCAACAGCAATTGGAATAAACTTCAGCCATGACGGGCTTACTTTATCGATACACACATTGGAACCAAACTGATACCTGGCAATTGGCCAACAATCATAAGTTAATAAAATAACAATGGCTGCAATCAACAAGCACACCAATACCGAAGCAAAAGAATAGACGATCCACAACATTAGCGTCTTGTCAGAAACAGATTTATTTGTCAGAAATGACATATCTAAATATTACCTTGCTAATTTAATCTGGCTGGTAATATCAATTGCCTGTGTGTTTTTTGGTAGTTGATATTTAATGCTCATCTCTTTTCCATTAACGTTGTACTCAGTATTCCTGAACACAGCAGAAAAATTTGTATCATTTAGTGAACTCCCTAAAGAATACTTCTCCAATTTCATTTCTTTTCTACTGAATTGTGCTTTCAAGTACCCAAACTGGGTAATAAATTGTTGTATGAATTTATCTGACGATTTTTTTGTTTTTATATTTTTCACATAATTAGTATAAGCAGATTTATCTACCTGTCCTGAAATATTTATCGCGGACTGCGAGCAGTTTATTTTTAGACTAAAAATATTCAGCAGTGTTTTCAGAGTGCCAACATAGTCTTCGCCACTTAATAATCCTGTACCAGTAATATAGTAACCCGTATCAAATGGTCTCATGCTGGATGTCAGCTCACTAATGGTCAATTTTAGTACCTGCTTCGCCGAGGCGCGACTAGACTCTACCCATTGAGTGCTACCATCAAAGACGACGTTATTTACAATGCTGTATTTTGGCGCTTTAATTTCCTGGTTAATCAACAAAGTTTTTCCACTGATGCCCATAACATGGGTTTCCGATATAACCTGATCAACGGTGACAGTAATGTCAGTTTTATAATTTTTAATTTTGTCAATTCTTGATAATAATGCTGATCTGATTTTTTTCGCATCACAGTTTTCATGTTCCACAGCAACGGCATAACTACTCAGCAAGAAAACCATGCCCAGAACAACAAGAATCTGTTTCATCAATAAATACCTGTGCCTTTTCTGAAAATTTTGACATCACCAAATTTATACCCGCCCCACAAATGTATACCCCCGCCTGCCAGCGGAATAGGTATGCTATATATACCTTTCTCTGTAATACCGAGATTTTTGATCGCATTTTCAGTTAGATAGCGCATTTTTTTATATTTCTGGATCGTGTCGACTACTTGTCCTATACCTTTGATACCCTTTAAAAAACTGTCCAGCTTCGCTGCTATCGCCACATCAAAGTCCCAACCACCCGATACACCACGCATGGCATCTGCAGAACTAAACCCGTGCGCGATAACAAATGATGCCGTGATACTCCCACCAAGGCCCAGACCTAATTTGTACCCATTAATATTAATCATTGCATTTCTTACATCAGGAAGTGCATCACCAAGATTATAAATCATTCCAGTTAAATCGTGCGCACCGACAATTACGAGATCACCTGAGTGTGATTTTGCTACGCCTGCCCACAGATTTTTGAGTCGTGGTATTTCTTTGTTAGTATTATTTGCGTCAGGTACGTCAGTTCTTTTATTTGGTAAATACACAACGCCCGGGCTGGCTGTTGAACCAAAAATCCAGTTTTTCCCGTCTGCTGTTTTTTCCTTACAGCCCACATAATTTCTCAAATACCAGTTAGTTTCTGCCGGATTACGTGTCTTGAAATTTTCATAAATTAATTCCCAGGTTTCCATTCCACTGGCTTTGGCGAGACTCTCCCAGCTGTCATTCGCTGTCACTTTGTGTGCCCGGAAATTTGTCGGCACATAACCCCTTGGAACCATATATTCAGGTATTTTTTCAATTGGCATAGAATTTTCCCCCCTCACAATTCTAACATTTTTGTTATATCTCTATTGATTAGACAGGAACTCACATGCAATATCAAGTCGCGGCTTTCACTTATAGATATTGGCGAAAAAGTTTTTTACTTTCGACAATATGGAATGTGATGCAGTTCGCATTATAAATATTATATCTCCGGGTTTATCTAGCCATGCTTATTATTCAGGATCGCAATGCGAATGTACCTTTTAAAACTGGTGTACCCTGATATTTAATGACCAGCTCATCACCTTCCTGAATTTTCGGAAAAGATATGTTCTCATCACTCCAGTGTTCAAAATCTGCTTCATGATCTGCTTCGACTTTCATGGTAGCAAACGATACCCCATTTAATAGCAACTCAAGCTCCTCACCTTTGGGCAAGCTTAACTTGTCTACCTCAATATCAATTTTATCCGGCTGTCCTTTTTTAAAGATGGAATAACTGGCTTCTGGCACGCAACCTTCAAATCGTGAATCAAGTATCACCAGATTGGCTTCATACGCCTTGACAACGATTCCGCCTTTACCCGTAAACATAAACCACAGCACAATAATGACCAGCACATACCACCAGTGAAACTGCATAAAATATTCCATAAACACCTTCTTATTGTTATACGTTAGTCTGAACTGCCGGTTTCCGTGCCAACACCTGCACCACGGCACCGATACCGGTGTGATACTTGCCCTCGATCACTTCGCGATCATGTTCCGATGCATGCACAAATTCCAGGCCGTGCAGTTCGCTGCGTAATATATCCAGGGTCATGGTCATGTCAGCTTTTGCCGGGCCACCGGTTTTGTATTGCAACTGCTTCGGTGTATAGGCTTCCAGTACCAGTACGCCGCCCGGCTTCAGTCCGTTTACCAGTTGTTTGTGAACTTGCGCGCGCACAGCTGGCGGCACATGACAAAAAATAGAAACAATCGCATCCCAGTAACCGGGTTCAATTGTATACGCATCCAGATTCGATACAATGGTATGAATCGATACGCCCTGCTCGTGTGCCAGTTTTTGTGCCTTTTCGAGACCAACTGCGGATGCATCCACTGCCGTGACGTCACAACCTTTTTTCGCCAGATACACCGCATTGCGACCTTCGCCTTCGCACAGACTCAATACCCTGCCAGCAGGAATCTCGTCCAGCATCGAGGCAAGATACGTATTCGGTTCGGTGCCGTAAACATAATCCGCTTCGCTGTAGCGTTCATCCCACATAATTGCCTCGCTGTGTGTTTGTTACAAACTATTTGAACGTTATTTTGCTGCTATAACCCAGACTGGCGAGAAAATTCTCCAGTAACACTTTGGCCTGCTCGCGTGTTTTGCTTTCAATGCCTTTTTTAATGGCTGTATCGCGCAGAAGACGGATAGCCGAACTCTGTGCGCTGTTACGATCATCATCGTCGATCTTGTTAATGACCGCCGGATTGGAAATGGTAATAAACTGCAAATCACCCGGTGCAATTTCCGGATTGGAAATCCTTACTGCATCTTTGTTGAAATCAATACTGACAAACTTTTTCTCCTTGTCGATATCCAGTTTCGCACGATTCAAATCAACACTGCCCTTGATCTTGCCGGTGAGTATCACCAGGAAGCGGGCATCTTTTAATTGTAATAACTTCTTTTTCTTCTTGCGCTGCTTGTGCACCGACATGACATACTCCACCGTCGCCAGCTCGGCAATTTTTTTGATACTGGTGACCGTCACATAAGCTTCATCTGTAGCTTCCGACAAGGACTTGTAATAAAACATGCCCGCCATGCCGACCGCCACGGCGACTATAATCATTGCAATATTCTTTATCATGAAATCTCCCTTGTTTTAATTATCCGGATAAAACGCACCGGTATGATTTATCGGTGCAGGTAAATCAACACCGGTAGAAATTGAATTGCTATGCAGCACACCAGTGCTGAAAACCTCGAACGTAGGCAGTACGACTTGCGTCGCTTAATTATGCTGGTAAGCCGGGCTGGTAAACATCCCGGAAGCAGACACATCAGTAGTCGGCGCATTCGTCGACACCAGTACCACTACACTGACAATTAACGCCAACGCCGCGCATAACATCAAATTTGAAACGGTCATGAGTTATCTCCTTGTTTAAAAAACATGGTTTATCCCTATTACCTGTAAAAATAATAAAACTGACTCCTTTATTGCTTGTCCGTCAAAATCCATTTTGAGTGGATGTTATACCAGCCATCAAAATTACCAACAGCACCAACGCCAATGCCGACCAATGGTATTTTATAATGCGCAGTGATTTTACCATTTTTTCGACTCGTCGGTTTTATAAATCCCGCACGCATATCCACGCCGACATTATGCTGACCATAAAACACATTTTTTGTATCGGCAATTTCAGCCAGATTACTGGTTAAAGCAAAAGTCACGATAACCGGCCCATAAGGGTCATCAGGTGCGACCTGTTCGTAAGCGCCACTGATAACGACGTACAAGAACTTGATCAGCTCTGAATAATAATCATTTTCCATAATCGACACGACCAGTGCGAGCGTGGCTTTGACGATTTCCTCTGAATATTGTTCAAAATCATCACGGAATTGTTCTTTCAGCGCATCGGTGATTTCCTTGCGCCGTTCATTGTTGAGAAAATCATTGGCATAAGCATCGTCAATCAAATCAAATAATTCATGCACGGCACCGTTTTCATCGATTTCATAACCGGCCATCACAACAGTAAAGATACGCGGATAGGCATCTGGTTGATTAGGTAAATTAAAGAAACACTTGTCATCAATAAACGCACTTGAACCTTCTACAGTAAGTTTCACATAGTCAGTGAAAAAGCATTTTTTTCCGTGCGACTTGATAAAACCACGCATGCTGAATTCTTCCTGACCGTCCTCGGATGACTTTTTAAACAGATTAACTTTATTCAGATAAAACCCTGCCTTGTTATAGCGTGCGGTAAACTTCGTCATGCCTTGATCGGCTTTGGTGTAATTGATCACCACATTATTTGACCATGGGCCTACACTATTATCCGGTGTTGTATCTGGACTATCAGCACCACGTTGTACTTTATCCGCAGAAGAAAAAGTTCTATTCACCGTTTTGGCCGGTTTCATTTTTTGCGCACCGACGGGTATCGCACGAACATAATAACTGGGTAACCCACCAATCGGCTGTTTCGCAGGCCAGTAATTATTCAGGTTGATTTTGAAATAGCTGTGTGTTGACTTGAAGACAGGTTTCACGTCGGCTATCCCAGAAGTAAGCACCTTCTCAGCATGGTATTTATTCGCCTTGATTCTCAGTTCCCAATAAACCTTTTGTATATTTTTATTATTACTGCGAAACTTGAATGTCATTTTATACGGCGAATCAAAATTAAATTCACGCTTGTAAATCAAACTCATCTCGGTATCGATAGCACCGTCCAGAGCGTTTTGCGTATGTAGAGCCGACGCCGTGACCGGCCCTCCAAGTTCTTGCAGGGCTCGCTCCACATGCGGCTTGTAACTGACAACACGTTTTTTGATATCGCGTTTAAATATTTTTTCCATCGTCGCATCCATCGACCACATTTGTGCATCGGGTACGTTTCGCAGATTGACATTCCGCTTACTGGTGAAAATCTTCATCTGTGCAGCCTGATCCTGCTTTACAAAGGCCTTTGATTTACTCACCAATTTACGTCGCTGCGCCGGCTTGAGCTTGCCTAATAACGTCTGCGCACGCTCACCGATAGAACCTTCTTTAAATTTCCTGTCCGGATTCGCCGCCGCCACCATCAAGGCATAATGAAACTGCGCACCAATCTGGTTGACCACCGGGCTCGAACTGGCATTTACATGGGTATTTTGCCGGGAATTTTGCTGGGAATTATTCTGGGCCTCTTTTCTGGCAAAGGCTGATGACATGGCAAGCATGAAAATGCAAAATAATACTACAGGATGAATACTGCGCTCATAAATGGTCATATTCCATCTCCCTATCTGATTTCGATTTATGTGAACACAACTACAGCATTCCATCCATTGTGCTTATTTGTTTTGTAATTAATGAATTAAATGAGTCCGGCACCTTTATCTAGACCTCTTTGTCTAATCCCTTGAACGAATTTTCTTTTCATCCTGATCGTTTGTGACATTGCCAGCTTCACCTTCGCCATACCGGTAGCTATCTGCATGGCTGTCACCAGAACCCGGTGGCCTGCGACCCTCCTCGCCATCACCAAATTCGATGGAACCAGACTCCGCATCAAGACTATACTGCTTGCGTTCGCGCATCTTTTTCTTAAGAAACACAAAGAAAAAAGCCTTCAGCCCGATCACGACAACAGTTGCAATTACGATTACCAGTACAATATCCATTACATATTTACCTGTCTAAAACGTGGCCTGTCCTCTATTATTCGGTACGCTGTTATTCGTTATCTCTATATTAAATAATATCTGTCACGTTCTTTGTTACTTTGCAGTCGAGAGTGATGTTTAGGTATATTAATGATATTAAAATATCGTTTTTCACTCTTTGTTACCACTTGTACTCTTAATTCCGCCGCACGTTTATGTAAACAGGGCTTGTCAATTCGAGTAGTAAATATTTTTATATTTAATGCTGGGTCAACAGCAAGGTACAAAATATTTTCTGGCTTATGTTGCTTGCAATGTCCCGCGGATACATTCATGTCGGTAATTAAAATGGCGCGTACTTGACCAATGTTAAAATTAACTTCAATGGGAAGTTCTTTGCGCTGATTCGCAACATAATCTTTTAACCAGTCACCGGCATCACTGCTCGCTGTAATCGCGGTAATCCCAATCTTGTCACTCCTTTCATAAGTAGGTGAGGCGTTGCAAGATACAGTCGACAGAAGAAACAGAATACTTACGAATAATCTCATAATGTAACGCGCGTTTTATAAATCCGCTCACGCGCAAACCGCTGCACCAACTTTTCAGCAATTGAATCCGTTTTCTGTTTCACAAACTCCATATTTACGTCCTTTTAATTATGAATACTGTTCAATTTCAATTAATTGAGACTGCCCTTTTATATTGGTCAAAAAGTAATTTCGACTCTGACCCTGAGGTAGACCCTGATGTATCCCCACAAATATAATTAAAAAAGTGATCGAAAACAACAACTTACCCATTCGGCATCACAGAAATGGAACCTGCATGGTCATTCCTGATCAGATCGAGTTACCACACAAGGTCAATTCAGGAGAAAACACCATGCAGGCCCAACAAGTGTTACATAAAATACTCATGAATACATGTCCCGACATGCATAAAACACGTCGCCTCGCCTTTGAAACAAGCATATTGGCCGCTATGACAGGAAGACGCTTGACCGTCACCGACTTAGGTCGTTCAATCACCAGCACGACAACGCAAAAACACAACATAAAACGCGCTGACCGCTTACTCTCAAATGTTCACCTCCACAAAGAAAGCCTTTCGATCCACCGCGCGCTTGCACGGCAATTAATCGGTTCACAGAAACGTCCGATTATATTGATTGGTCCGATATGGATGAATATAAACAGCATTTTCTACTACGCGCCGCATTAGCCGTTGACGGTCGGTCGGTGACATTGCTTGATCAAGTACATACCGTAAAAACAAAAGAAAAGTACTTAAGTCATCAGCAATTTCTACTTCAATTAAAAAACGTCCTGCCTGAAGACTGTAAACCGGTCGTGGTTACAGATGCAGGATTTAGAATAACGTGGTTTAAACTCGCTGAATCGATGGAGTGGGATTGGGTCGGGCGTATACGTAATCGACTATATATGCACTGGGTTCAGGGCGGACCCTGGTTTAAGGCAAAAAGGTGTTACGAAAGAGCCACATCACGCCCTGCCTATCTTGGTGAAAGCATTTTAACGAAACAGAAAGAATTTCCTTGTCGACTGGTTATTTACCAAGGGAAATTGCAAGGTCGAAAAGATAAAACACGTTTGGGCTACGAAGCTAAAAATAAACGCAGTCGCCAACATGCCGCTGGGCAACGTGAGCCTTGGTTGCTCGCAACCTCGTTACACCACACATCAACATTCGCAAAAAAAACAGTTAAGATATACCGTTTACGAATGTGTATTGAGGAAGGTTTCCGCAATATTAAAAGCCATCGCTTTGGATTAGGTTTAACCTACCATCGAACATCATCCGCAAATAGACTTCAGGTGTTGTTACTCATCGCAACGCAGGCTGTTATTGTTCTCTGGTTATTAGGCATGGCGCTCGTGCTGAGAAATAAACATTATCAGTTTCAGGCTAACAGTGTTCGATATAAGCGAGTGTTATCGATTCTGTTTATAGGGTTACAAACAATCAATAATGCAGAGATAAAAATATCAATGGATGATATTGTCGAAGCCTGGACACAGCTAAATGTCATACAAGAATCATTTGACGAGTAAATTTCGTAGGGACCCCTCAGACTCTGACCCCAAATATCTAATATAATTTTAACCAGCAACAGTAGACCGTCAGGTCACGCTGAATATGCAGATCGACACCTTGAGGTACGTAACGACCGACGTTATAAAGGGAGCCGGAGTGAATGTCAATTATTTAGGCGTTGAAGAAAATTCACTCCGCCTCCTGTCTTTCATCGCACGCGAAGCGTATGAACTAAAAGGCAGCGTCAAAACCGAACAACAGGTAATTCTCACGCGTCAGATGCCCTGTATAATAGGTTCCAGTTTTTGTCTCCTTGTCCAGCAGGTCATAATTCAATTCAATTATACCTTTGACGTTACGCATAAAATAATACGAGGCGTTAACGGTCACACTGTCGATATCAATCCCTTCATAAACGGTATCGGTGTTATCAAAATCGCCACCATCTGCATAGTTATATAATAAAGAATACGTCCATTTATTGTTAGCTATATAATCTACACCCAGAAACATGCCAAACCATTGGTAGTTTGTATTGGCATTGATAAAGCCGTCCCATTCATTCCAGAGCATTTGACCAAACCAATGTGACTTGGCACCTAACTTGCCGGATGCATCCAGACCAATAATATTCTTGTCGGTGTTGCGTGTACCACTTGCGGTGCCGGCCGCACCGGTCGCATTTTTCTGCTGGCCGGAATAGGCAAACAACCCCGCAGCAACTGGTCCGATATCCGCCCCCAGGCGTGCAAACACCGCCTTGCTATTATCATTATCAAATAAATGATCCGAGCGGCGATAACCCGGGCTGTTGATAGAAACGTTCTCCGTGATCCCATTACCGTTGACCAACCCGACATCCAGGCTAAGCGGACCGATAGCACGACCGAAGATAACACCGCGCTCGTAGGTAATTCCAGCCATACGATACGCCATAAAATCCTGGAACGTCAGCCGTGTTTCACGCGGGAACATCAGGTCAGAAACCTGGAACTGGCCAAGCATCAAGCTGACATCGGTATCGAAGAGATTGTCATGTGAAAACCAGGCATCTTCAATGATCGTCTCACCATTACTGCCCTTTTCAGCAAAGATACCGTAAAAATAATACGTGATGTGCTCAGACAAGGGTGCGCTTGAAATCAGCTTGATAAGATAAGGCGACTGAAAATCACTGTCTGCCTGCGTGCGATTACCGGTCGTAACGTCGATCGTTTCCGCATCCCGGCCTTGCACAAATGCCTGTGCACGGATGGCAAGCGGAACATAGGCAGGTAATGCCAATTCGTCATCACCGGTTTTTATCGTGGTGTCTTTCCAGTTCGGCAAGCGGTAATTATTTTCAACAAACAAATGACCGAAATCATTTAATTTAGGGAATGCACTATGGCAACTAACACAACTTATACCATATTGGCGTGCAAACAGCGGTGCAGCCTGTGCGGACAGGGTAGGTAACATGCCAGCGCAAACCAGCCCAAGAAAGAAAAGTCGCAGTGTATGGCTCATAATAAAACCTCACTATTGCTAACCGTTATGTGGAGTGTATATCCTGCCTGTGAAATGCTGGTTTATACAATGATATGGATCAATTTTGGATAAGATTGCACTGAATGACTTTCCGAGTGGTGGCGTGGCGAGATCAAAAAATTAACCTGAAGAATAAACAATACTTATGCCTGTTAATAAGCACAATAATCGATTTTAGTCATCTACGTTTTATTTCACCGGTTTTATGCGCCGCTACGCTGCACCCTGGTAGCGCGTGTTACTTCGATATCCCGATTACCGGAAATTGCTTGATCATAAAGTAACACTGGACGAAATCCGCTACGGATTTACCGGATAATAACAAATCCCGCTGTCATCTATATTAACTTTACTTATTCTTATTATTCACCTGTGTAAACAACCCGGAATCAGGCGCCGGGTTCGAACCGCTTGTTGTGGCTAGCAAAATAATACTCACAATAAACGCCATCACCACACTTAAAAACAAATTTGAAATATTCATCATAAATCTCCTTTTAAATATTGCGACTACCTCCCCCCGTTAACTTTTAAAACGCCAACGCCACGCACAACATCAAATTAGAAATGGTCATGACAAATTTCCTTGTTGTAAAACGTGGTCTGTGCCGGGTTGTTTACCCAGTTGTTTATTCTAATCCCTTGATCAATTTTTCTTATCGTCTTCATCGTTCGTTACATTGCCAGCTTCACCTTCCCCATACCGGTAGCTATCTGTATCGATTTCACCAGAATCCGGTGGCCTGCGACCCGCCTCGCCATCACCAAATTCGATGGAACCAGACTCTGCATCAAGACTATACTGCTTGCTTTCGCGCATCTTTTTCTTAAGAAACACAAAGAAAAAAACTTTCAGCCCGATCACGACAACAGTTGCAATTACGATTACCAGTACAATATCCATTACATATTTACCCGTCTAAAACGTGGTTTATTTCCTAATTCTTTAACAAAAGAACTTGAAACTTGTAATTGAAACATCTGGCATGTTCGCGTATACCACCGCATCCAGGCCACTTGAAACCAATACACCTATAGTAATCCAGCTTCTTTCCTTCTTGTTTGCGCCAAGAAACAAGCCACTATATCCTCGCGTAAACTGTATGTTTTCATTTCCATATATCAGTGAAATTAACATTGACCATTCAATCCATCGAACAGGCATCATAAGCAAAATAAGGTACGTAATCAGCTCGCTGGGTGTTACTTTAACTACCGTTGCAGCAATTATGGTAATGAATAATAAAGATAACAGTCCAAAAACAAATCCTATAACCAATCGTACAACACCCCAGAATGCTGCTTTTCTCATTGGTGGATCCCAGTCAACCAGCAAAAATTTTGGCGCCACAGCACAAACCAGCACATAAGCAAAATATTTAACGATTATGTATAAATAAAATGATTCCATAGTTTTAATTTAAAGTAGTGAATCAATTAAATAAATCTGTCCCGGTTTTCCGGACCCCTTTAATTGTTTACGTCCTTTTAATTATGAATACTGTTCAATTTCAATTAATTGAGACTGCCCTTTTATATTGGTCAAAAAGTAATTTTGACTCTGACCCCAAATATCCAAACTCCATATTTACATCCTTTTAATTATGAATACTGTTCAATTTCAATTAATTGAGACTGCCCTTTTATATTGGTCAAAAAGTAATTTCGACTCTGACCCCAAATATCTCCAAATATCCCAAATATCGCTCTTTAACTCACGACCCCTTTAATTCAATAATTTACGCTTGTAACCATTGTGAAGATAAACCTCTATCTGTGCGCCGTATATCCATTTCTTGACCGGCGCCATTATTTCTAAATTCATAACAAGCGATATATGGTTCTGTCATTCCCGATCCTGATATAGTTAGCAGAATTTTATATCTTCCAGGTGGAATTAATAAATCATTATCATGCCATTGGGGTTGTAATTGACTGTGCCCCCGAAAACCATACGCATTATCTTCATCGCGAGTTTTAACAATGAAATCAAGTCTATTTGGGCTAGAGTTTGGTTTGATTGTTCTATATTTCCACTCATCCACATATCTATCTCCTGGATTTCCTTCATATCCAGGTTTTTCATTATCCATCCATCTAGCAAAATCAAAATCAAAAAGCTTATATCCATTTTCTAATCGATAGATAGATACTGATGCAAACGCATCAATTATAGATTTACCACTCGCCATTTCACGTGGCTGATTTTTGATAACTACATTAACTATGTCATTTGTACCTATTAAATTGCTACTTACAACTACATTAGCGGGAACCATTCTGACTCGGTTATATAAGGGAACATTTGGTATTATATTAGGCGGTTCAATTACAATCCTCCCAGCTCTTATCCTCAGCAAAGTTTCTCTATGCGCCAAGGATAATGTAAGCCAAATAAATATAGCTAAAGTAAGCCACATCATTGGAAACTCGTTCGGCAAAGAAATATTGAATGATTTTTGAAATGCTATTTTAATTTTGTCGTAATCTGCAAATATTCCAATACCAAAAAAAACGGAGAAGATAAGCCACACCAATCTTTCCGCTCCATTGCGAAATAAAACAATCAGTATTTCTTGTAAATAAGGCATTTTCTTTTTATTTGACCAATATCATATATCTACTACTTAGTTTTACTTTAAATGTTAAATAACACTATTCTGTATGTTCTCTATATTTTTGTTATACGTAATGGTGGTTTTGTAAAAATCATTAAAAAATACCTAATGACAGATAATGGTGATTGGTTGCACCAAGCTTGGCCTAAATGTTGATCCTTCGTTTTTTCCATGATCATATATGGCCGATATCGTAAAATATCACTTAAGGCAAAAGAAAAAAGATAATCCGACAACATGGGATGCCAATACATATTTGTATTTGATAATGTTATCCTTGGAACAAATTGCCAACTCTGCTTCCTTCCGACAAAAGGTAAAGGATAACAATATTTTTCAAAATCATTCAAACATTTATCTTGCACCTGCATCATTGCGTTCACAGTATCACCATTTTCAACATTTACATTACCGCCTTGAAAAATTGTACTTTGAGATGCTGTTTTAGGAGTCAGTTTATATGTATTGCACCAATCGCTTCTTATTGTTCCTTTGAAATCTTCAAATTCAACAATACCTGTTATCCAATCATTCATTTCAGTACGAAATATTTCAGCACATGTTGTTTCATTGCCGATTAGCTGATTCGAAACCATAACCTCAAACCATGCTTGATCCTCATTTACACGCATCATTGATATAGGGAAAACTATTCTGGGTATTATTTGGTATAAATCATAGATTTCACCTGATACATCATGACAATATGGCAAAATATCTTTTAACTTAATTTTTATTGATTCTTCGAAAGGCCATTGATCAAATTGGCTATTATAAAATAGCGAAAATAAATTATATTTATTATTTCTCCTTGAATATGGTGGATGTATTTCTATCTCAAACTCTAAAATTGAATCTGCTTCTCTTGATGTGCTAGAAAGGCCGTGATAAGTACCCATTGATTTGACAGAATCAAATGTAAAATCAAATTCATTGTAAACAATCCTTTTATGGATCAAGTAAGCTTTAACAAAATTCAGGAAGCTATAATAAAAAACTAATCCAGAGCTCCGCCATTCCACACTTACGCCCGAATCAAAATAACTTTTCGCTTGATCGATATATTTTGCAGTATCAAAATGATCAACCCGGCCATCGTCGACATATCGTAACCGTACAAACTCCTCTAAAATTTGTTTATACAGCGAAAAAGCTGTCTCACGGTCAGTAGGATCTTTTTTACCTAATGGAAATAATTCAACTGGTGGTAGTGTAGATTCCATAAATTATAGAACCTTACATATTTCCTATCTGTGAGCTGCACAAGCTGAGGCGGGATGACAAGGCGCGAATCGTTCGAGCAGCGCAGCGTATGGTTAACACTTATTTACTTCCAGATTCCCGCTTTCGCGGGAATGACGGGAAGTGGTTACCCACACTTACTATCACCACAGTTCAAGCAGGTCATACACCCATCCATCTTGATCACGGCCTTGGTTGAACACTTCGGACAAAGCTGTGCACTGTCGGGGAAATCAGACGGCGAGTTTTGTTCGGCCTGCTTCAGGCTGCCTTCGAACTGGGCGCGTTTTTCTTCGACCAGTTTTTTCTGGTGTTCGTCGAGGCCGTCGTCTTTTAACAGGCCGATCATGCGCAGGTGACATTCGATGGCGTCGCCGATTTCGGCCACGATAGAAGGCATGTACTTGCCGCCTTTTTTAAAGTAACCACCACGCGGGTCGAACACGGAACGCAGTTCGTCGACCAGGAAGGTCACGTCACCACCCTTGCGGAACACGGCAGAGATAATGCGGGTGAGTGCCACAATCCACTGGAAGTGATCCATGTTTTTGGAGTTAATGAAAATTTCGTACGGGCGGCGCAGCTCGTGCTCGGTACCGGCATTTAACACCACGTCGTTGATGGTGATGTACAGGGCATGCTCGGTTAACGGTGTTTTCACCTTGTAGGTGGAACCGATAAGCATGTCGGGCCGTTCGATTTTTTCGTGCATGTGAATGACATTATCCGCATCCTGCGCGGGTTGTAATGCCGCTTCGGCGGCCTTGTCGTCGGCGTCTTCTTTTGCAACTTCGTAGCCAATGATTGCGCTGTCGATTTTTATTGCCATGTTCCTCTCCTGCACCTCGATTTTGTTTGGTGCTTATATATCGTTTCTGTTTTACGTCTTACTGCTTGTATTAGATTCCGGGTCGCGTACTTCGCACTTGCCCGGAATGACGGTTTTCTTACATAACTTTACAGACGGCCATAATAGCCCTCTTTCAACGCGTCAAATAAATTTGCCGCGGTGTGCATCTCACCGTCGTACTCAATCTCTTCATTCCCTTTAACTTCAATCGTTTCGCCGTTTTCAAGTTTAAAACGGTAGGTGGTGTTTTCGAGATCGGATTCTTTCACCAGCACGCCCTGGAACGCTTCGGGGTTAAAGCGGAAGGTGGTGCAACCTTTCAAGCCCTGCTCGTAGGCGTAACGATAAATGTCTTTAAACTCGTCGAACGGATAATCGGTTGGCACGTTGGCGGTTTTGGAAATGGAGGAGTCGATCCATTTTTGTGACGCAGCCTGGATATCGACATGTTCTTTCGGCGTGATGTCTTCGGCGGTGATGAAGTATTCCGGCAGTTTGGCATCTGCATCATCGCTGTAGGGCATCGCATTCGGATTGATGAGTTCGCGGTAGGCGAGCAATTCGTACGAGAACACGTCGACTTTTTCTTTTGACTTTTTGCCTTCACGAATCACGTTACGTGAGTAGTGATGTGCGAACGAGGGCTCGATACCGTTACTGGCATTGTTTGCCAGTGACAAGGAGATGGTGCCGGTCGGTGCGATGGAGCTGTGGTGCGTAAAGCGCGCGCCCTTTTCACTCAAGGCCTTGACCAGTTCCGGGTCGGCTTCGGCAACGCGCTGCATGTAACGGCTGTATATCGCATGGAGGATTTTACCTTTGACCTTGTCGCCCACCTTGTAGCCATCGCGTTTCATTTCCGGACGCTGGCGTAACATGTCGGCGGTCACTTCAAAATCCTGATTCATGATCGGTGCCGGGCCTTTTTCTTCGGCGAGTTCCAGCGCGGTACGCCAGCCGGACATGGCCAGCTCTTTGCTGACGCGTTCGGTAAAGGCAACGGATTCGGGACTGCCGTATTTCATGCCGAGCATGGTGAGGGTGGAACCCAAACCTAAAAAGCCCATGCCGTGACGGCGCTTGTTCATGATTTCTTCGCGCTGACCTTCCAGTGGCAGGCCGTTGATTTCCACCACGTTGTCGAGCATACGGGTGAACACACTCACGACCTGGTTGAATTCTTCCCAGTCGAAGCTGGCGTCATCAGTAAAAGGTTTTTTCGCAAAGCGCGTCAGGTTTACCGAGCCAAGCAAACAGCTGCCGTAGGGTGGCAATGGCTGTTCGCCACAATTGTGTGCGTGCAAACCATTGGCATCGAACGTGTTGATACCGGGTACTTGTACATCGTAGACATCTTCCACGCCGTCTGCTGTCACACGGGTAACGCGCGCAACAAAACGTTCACGATTTAACTGACGTTTGTAGTTAGCCAGTGCAGACTCAAGACGTTGTTGTTTGTCGCTATCGGCAAAACCGATATGCTGGCTAAACTGATTCAGGTTTTCACCACTGATAACCAGTTCATGTTGTGCCAGTGTCGGGTAAGCTTTGTTGCCGCCTTTACCATCGGGTAACACGGTGTTTCCGGCATCACGACGGTTCGGATAAATCGTGGACGCCACACCCAGACGTAACAACATGCGTTGTGCCGCTTGCAGACGCAGTAAATCAGATTGTGCCAAACGTACACTGACACCTTTTTGCTGGCTTCCCTGTACACTGCCGTCTGCATCGAAAAAGGCGCGCAAAAAGCCACGGTAAAATTCACTCGAAGCCTGTTCCAGTGCCGGGGTAATTTGTTTGTTGCCGGGTTGCATGCCGAGATCAAAAGCAAAATCACGCAAAGCAACCGATTGCAGACGAAATTCATTGCGCCCTTTCACTTCCATCCAGCCATTAAAATCGGCGCGATGCGGCAGGGTTTCTGCACAACGTAAGGCTTCTTGCATGACGGCGTTGATGCCAGCTTGATGATACGCTTCGCTACCATTTGCCACTGCGGCGGGTTTCCAGACCGACAAGACTGCTTTGTCATTTTTCAGTGTGCCATCGCCCGTTAACAAACCCAGCAAGTAACCTTGCTCATAGCTGTACTGCCCTTGCCATGAAGCAGCCTGACGATGATCATTCAACAATACACGATCGCCTTCTCGTAGTTTGCCGGCTTCACACCATTCGGTTTCTGTAACAGCACGCGTATATTTTGTAACTCGACGAACGCGGTGATCAGCTGTTAAACGTAACTGATAGCCTTCAGCAGTTTGCAGGCGCATAACCGGCTTGCTGGCTGTTTTGAAAAAACCTTCTGCACCTGATGCATGATCAGCACCATCAATACGCGCATGGAATGGCTGGCCGATCAGCTGTTGTACCTGACGTGGTCCTTGTGCGGTTTGCACCCAGGTGTCCGCCGTAACACACGGGTTGGTGGCGCGCACGGTTTCGCAAAACCAGTTGTTGTTCATTTCGTTCACTTTATCGATGAGAATAAAACCCGGCTCGGCAAAGTCGTAGGTGGAGGCCATGATCACGTCCCACAGGCGACGCGCACGAATGCTTTTGTAAACCTTACAGGCCACCAGCCCGTCGTCGTTGGTGACATACTCGTCGTGCACCGGCCAGTCGCGCCAGATAACTTGTTCGGGATTGTTGAGGTCGAGTTTGACGCCGTTGATCTCCTCCACGGCTTCGGTTTGCGTAATCGGAAAGGCGAGTTTCCATTGTTGGTCCCCTTGTACAGCTTGCATGAATTCGTCAGTAATGAGTAAAGACAGATTGAACTGGCGCAAACGGCCGCTTTCACGCTTGGCGCGAATAAATTCCATAACGTCGGGATGGCCCACATCGAAGGTCGCCATTTGCGCACCGCGCCGGCCACCGGCCGAGGATACGGTGAAACACATCTTGTCGTAGATATCCATGAACGACAGCGGCCCGGAGGTATAGGCACCGGCGCCGGAAACATACGCGCCCTTCGGCCGCAGGGTCGAAAATTCATAGCCGATACCGCAACCGGCTTTTAATGTGAGGCCGGCTTCACGTACTTTGTTCAGGATGTCGGTCATGGAATCGCGAATGGTGCCCGAGACAGTACAGTTAATGGTCGAGGTTGCCGGTTTGTGCTCGTTGGCACCGGCATTGGAGGTAATGCGGCCGGCAGGAATGGCGCCGTGGCGCAGTGCCCAGAGAAACTGTTTTTCCCAGTGTTCCTGTTTGTCCTTGGTTTCGACTTCGGCCAATGCCCTGGCGACACGCTGGTAGGTGCCGTCCATGTCTTTATCAATAATGCCGCCATCCTTGCTTTTTAACCGGTATTTTTTATCCCAGATATCCTGTGATGCGGGTTGAAAAGGGATTTCTTTATCTGTGCGCTTGTTATCGGTCTTGCCCGATTTGGCGCCGACGGTGTGCAAAGTGACGTTACTCATTTTTTATTATTCCTCCTGAATTCCCTTGCGGGACCCTGCGAATGCGATAATTATGGTCGAAGCGATGTAAATAACTTAAATTCTTGATTTTAAAAGCAGATTTACGCGATTGCGGGGGAACAACCTGGCAGTGATACTGCTTTGTAACAAAACCACAACATATTGTGGATGACATGAAGCTTAGGCGCTTAGTCAGGTATCTGTCAAGATTAGAATTCACCTTAATAGTATAGTGCTATGTTGTTGTATTACAAGTGTTTGTATACTGTGTGATCATATAAATTTGAAGAAAACTTATCCCCAGTCTTATCAACAGGCTATGCACAGCATTACTATATATTGTGTTTCTAATATTAAATGGCACGAACTATGCTACATGGTGGAAAACTATTTATTTTCAAGTCTTTGATTTCGATCAAAAAATTCCTATTCAGTGCTTGAAGACAAAAACTTCGTTCACATATTGCAAACAGATGTGATGAAACTTAACCGAATTTAGGAGGCACAACATGTCACTGGTACGTTATCAACCCTGGAACACTGTGGACCAATTCCGTCGTGAAATGGACCGATTTTTTAACCAACGCAGCGAAAACGACAGCAATGTCGTCAGCAGCGACTGGCTGCCGGCCGTCGATATTAAGGAAACCGAAAATGCCTATGAACTGCACGCAGATTTACCGGGCATTGAGCCGGAAAACATTGATGTACATGCTGAAAACGGCGTCCTGACCATCAAGGGCGAACGCAACAGCGAGAAAAAAGACGAGACAGCTGACTACAAGCGCGTGGAACGCAGCTATGGCAGTTTTTATCGGCGCTTTACCCTGCCGGAAACGGCTGATGCTGACAAGATTGAAGCCAAGTGCAAACACGGCGTGCTGGAAATAGTGATTCCAAAACAAGCCAAGGCACAACCGCGCAAAATCACTGTACAGCAATAACCGCTGGCTGACGTACCTGATGGTTTGCAGTGGGCCTGTATCAAACACAGCGCCCACTGCAACGCCAGCTGTAACACGCATTCTCTGCCCGCTGTTGATGTGATGAGTTAACGAATACAAAGGAGGCAACATGACATCACTGACAGATATTAAGGAAGGCTTAAGCGACGTTTGGGAAAATATCGCTTCAGGCTGGACCGATTTACGTGATCGCGCCGCCGGTGCCATCACACGTTTTAACCCGGTACATAAAACCGATGAAACCGCGCAACAACGTTCACTTTACAATCATACTTCACGCTGGGGTGTGCTGGCAGCTGAAGTGGCCGAAACCACTGACAAGATAATCGTCAGTATAGAAGCACCCGGTATGAACGCAGATGATTTTGATCTGGCGGTTATCGACAATGATTTGTTAGTTCGTGGCGAAAAACAGTTTAACAGCGAGTATGAACATGATCGCTACCATATAATGGAATGTGCCTACGGTCGTTTCGAACGCATCATTCCCTTGCCGGCAAGCATTGAAGATGACAAGACTACGGCAAAATACAAACGCGGCGTCCTGACGGTGACGCTGAAAAAAGCAAAAACGGCGCAGGCGCGCAAAATTGTTATTAAAAGCTGACCGCGTCGACACAACGACTTGATAACAACGTGAAACTTTTCCCCGCACACACACTCTACAGTGTGTGCGTAATTTTTCTTTCTGATCATTAACGGAGTGCAGTGGATGACACTACAGAATAACCTGTTCAAAACTATTTCTTTTTACCTGTTATCATTTTTTATTCTGGCCGCTGCTGCATTCAATACTGCACGCGCCGCCCTGCCGGCACTGGACTCACAAGGCCTGGCTATACCAACACTGGCGCCGATGCTGAAAAGAGCCACGCCCGCTGTCGTCAATGTCTACACCACCAGCAAGGTGCGCATACAGGAAAACCCTTTATTTAATGATCCATTCTTTCGTCGCTTTTTTGAACTACCCGACCAGCCGCGTGAACGCACCACGCAAAGTCTCGGCTCGGGTGTGATCGTTGATGCGACAAAAGGTTATATCGTTACCAACAATCACGTCATCGGCAATGCAGACGAAATACGCGTGACATTGCATAACGGTGAATCCCTCGATGCCAAACTGATTGGCAGTGATCCGGCAACCGACGTTGCGATCATCCAGGTGAAGGCCAAGAGTCTGACGCCGATTCCACTCGGCGACTCCGACAAGGTGCAGGTGGGTGACTTTGCTGTCGCGATTGGTAATCCTTTCGGGCTGCAACAAACCGTAACGTCAGGCATTATCAGCGCGATTGGCCGCAGTGGTCTGGGCATTGAAGGTTATGAAGATTTTATTCAGACCGATGCATCCATCAACCCGGGTAACTCCGGCGGTGCGCTGATTAATTTGCGTGGCGAACTGATTGGTATTAATACCGCGATATTTTCCAAAAGCGGCGGTAACATCGGGATTGGTTTTGCTATCCCGATTAATATGGTGAGCAGTGTCATGCAACAGCTCATCGAACATGGTGAGGTGAAGCGTGGTCAACTGGGTGCACAGGCACAGGACCTGTCACCGGAACTGGCAAAAGCTTTCGGTATTCAAAAATACAAAAAGGGCGCGGTGATCACCGCGATTGACAAAGGCTCGGCAGCGGATAAAGCCGGCCTCAAAGCCGGTGACATCGTGCTTTCCATTAATGACAAGAAAGTTCGTGATGCTGGCACCTTGCGCAACGCGATCGGCCTGCTGCGTATTGGCGAGAAAGTAAAAATGGAAGTGATACGCGACGGCAAGACAAAAACGTTTAGCGCCATCGTGTCCAAACAAGTTTCCAAAACCGAGCAAGGCAAGGGAGTACACAAGCACCTGACCGGTGCCAAGCTGACCGATATCAAGGAAGGCTCACCCTTGTATGGCAAGATCGAAGGCGTACTGGTCGCAGACGTGGAACGTGGCAGTCCCGCTGCCCGGGCCGGGATTCGTAAGGGTGACGTCATTACTTCGGTGAATCGCAAGGATGTGAAAAACCTGCACGACATGGAAAAAGCCATCGGCAAGCGTCAGTCACTGCTGTTGAATATACGCCGTGGTAATGCCTCACTGTTTCTCTACCTGCAATAAATCATGATCTAACCGGCTGCCTCCCCGTGCAGATTAGGGGGAGGCAGAACCCGGATTGTCACCCGGACATATATATAGTATGTCGCTGAAGTCATCACACCACCCGTCAAATGCCAGCACTTTCCCCCGTCTGTGTACAATTACTGGCCAATTTCTGTATTAAATTTTTATGACATTATGGCGTAAATACCTGTGTGACCAGCTGTTTCAGACACATCACCGCGCCAATTCACTATATTTCCCTTATTTATCAGTATGTTAATAGTAGTAAGTACTTACTTTTAATGCATAGATTGTGTCTCATCTATATAGAAGAATTTTTGGCTAGCCCTTGACTATGCTAATGGCTGCCATTATATTAGTTATTAATGAATTACTTATATTTATCCCTTGGAGGTGTTGTATGGCTGGTAATCTGATTCAAAATTTTCCGCACGATGGTGTTGTCACTATTAACCGTGTGATCTTAAAACCCGAATACACGATCGACGACCTGCAGGAACGCGTTGCCTTCCTGTGTGAGAACGTCAAAACCTACCATTCTGAAACGGGTTTTGTTGGTGGATTCGTCGCACTTAACAGCGGTGCCGTCTCCAATGAAGGTTCAACCGTCGGTCAGGCAGTGGATAGTCCGTTAAAAGCGAAGGAAGCCCTGATCATCACGTTCTGGGACAGCTTCGAAGAACACGAAGCATCACACAAATCAGAAACCTTCCAGCCCCTCTTCCAGGAAGTGCTGGAGCTGTGTGAAAACGGAAATGAAGAAATTGCCTATGAAATGCTCTGGTCCGGCGCGGCTTACAACAAGGAAGAAGCTGAAGCAGCCAAAGCGGCCAAGGCGGAATACGCGGCTGCTTAATTATTAAGTAACGAGTACGTGCAAGTAAAAGCCCCGGCTACAATTGAGTAGTCGGGGGGTTTTTTGTTGCGTCAGAATAACCTGCTGACAAAATTTTTAAAACATTGTTGCCTGATACCTGAGCTGACGTTAGAGTGTGAAACTCATTTTATTGGGGCCCACACTTGTCTGGCATCTTAATTCTTTACCACTGCGAATCGAATACCGGTTACGCGATTCAAACACTTGAAGACCGGTTTCTGCAGGCGGCGCGCCGGCATTATCGCGATGACGATATTCACCTGGCCTATCCGGAAATCAGCAGGGGCATGTCGGATGCCATTCCGGCTGACTTTCGCAACGTGGTAAAATTCGACCCGAATACGCGTGATAAAAACCAAATCAGCCAGTTTGCTGAATATATCGCACAACACCAGATTGAAATTATTTTTGGTTTTGATCAACCGGTCAGACAAGCCTATTACAAATCTGTGCGTCAGGCCGGTGTACGCGCCATTATTTCCTATTATGGCGCCTCGATCAGTTCACTCAATAGTGGCCTGAAACTTCTGCTCAAAAAAATTGATGTCGCCTTGTCGCGCCATGCACCTGATCATTATATTTTCGAATCACAAGGCATGCTGGAAACCGCAACACATGGTCGTGGTATTACGAAAAATAAAACCAGTATTGTTTATCTCGGTGTCGATACAGAGCGCTTCCAGCCTGATGCAAACAACCGTTACGCCTATGATCTGTTTGATATACCCGACAATCGCAAGATAGTGTTTTTTTCCGGGCACATGGAGCCAAGAAAAGGTGTTGCCGTGATCATGGATGCGGCCAACCTGCTGGTTAACGAACAACATAACGAAGATGTACACTTTCTCATACTGGGAAACCAGCCCGGTCAGGAACATCCTTTTTTACACCAGCTCACGGGTAACACGCCTGCGCATGTCACCTTCGGCGGTTACCGGAATGATATACACAAAATCCTGCCTGGCTGTTATCTCGGTTGTATTGCTTCGGTGTTGTGGGATTCCTTCACCATGTCCTCGACAGAAATGGCTGCCTGCGGCTTGCCCTTGATCGTGTCCAACTTGCCAGGGTTATCTGAGACGGTTGAAGACGGTAGCACCGGCTTGCGTTTTCGATCCGGCGACGCAAATGAACTGGCCGGGCATATCGACACGATGATAGCCGACCCGATTCGCCATAAGGCCATGTCGGATGCCAGCCGCCAGCGTGTCTTGCAACACTTCACACGTGACATTCAAATCGATCAACTCGCCAATATCATTGCGCGCTTTCGTCCGGCCTGATTTCCAGCCTGATTCCTGGACACGTTCAAAACTGTCATCCGCATCAGTGCAACAGCGCTTGCATCATTTCAGGATGCGAAACACCTGCAGATCTGCTAATGTGCCGATGCTGATCCAAAGCATGTCCTGCTACTGATATCATTAGCATTCAATGACTGACTTGATAAACTGCCGTTAAATTTACCACATGTCGAAAGCATTAAATCACACTACTATCTACGCCCTGGGCAATATCATCGGCAATATTGTCAGCATTGTTATGCTGCCTATTTATACCCGATATCTCACGCCCGCAGATTACGGTATCGCAGAACTGCTCAGCATGACACTCGACATCGTCAGTATACTTATCGGTATGCGCATCGGTCAGGCCATGTTTCGTTATTACACGCATGCCAAAACACCGGCTGAAGCAAATCATGTTATTTCTACCGCGTTGTGGATTTCAGGCATACTCAACACGATAGCATTTATTGCGCTGTTCGTGTTTTCTTCACAAATTACCACGCTGGTGTTCGATGACACGGCTCACGAAAACTTGTTAATCCTGTTTTCGATCACCATCATCTGTTCTGCGTTTATCGAAGTACCCAAAATTTATTTACGTGCCTCGGAACGTCCGTGGATGTTTTTTTTCTTCGGCCTGTTCAAGCTGGTTTTGCAGGTTGCGTTGAATATTTATTTTGTTGTGTATCTGGATCTGCATGTTGCCGGCGTAGTATACAGCGCCCTGATTGCCAGTATCGTCATGTCGATTATTTTTACTGCCTATACGATTTATCATACCAAATTCCACTTTTCGTTCCCCATGGCAAAACTGCTGATTAATTTCAGCCTGCCGTTGTTACTCACAACACTGGGATCATTTATCATGACCTACGGGGATCGATTCTTTTTACAAAAATTTTACGATGTGGGTGAAGTTGGTATCTATGCGCTGGCGTATAAATTCGGTTTTATTTTAATGATCCTGACCTGGACGCCGTTCTCGCAAGCCTGGGATGGCATTCGCTATGAAATTTACAAGCGCGATAATGCTACCGAGTCCTATCAACGCATATTCATGTATGTGACACTCGGTATTGTGACCGTCGCGACCGGCATTGCGGTTTATGTCAAACCGGTGATTCAGATAATGGCGGACCCCGCCTTTCACTTTGCCTCTGAAGTCGCACCGATTATTTTAATCGCGTACCTGCTTTTCGCCTGGACCAATTATTGTAACTTCGGTATTTTCCTCAAGGAAAAAACCCGCCTAATGGCCTATGCGGAAGGTATCGCCGTAGTATTTATTATTGCCTTGTACGCGTTACTCATTCCATTTTTTGGTGCGATAGGTGCTGCATGGGCGACGGTGCTGGGATTTGGTATACGCCTGATCGCGACAGAAGTTTATGCCAACAAACTTTATCATATGCACTTGCCGTGGCTGCGGGCGGGATTGCTGGTTGTGACTTCGGGAATTATTTATGCGTTAACGTACCTGTCACCGGAAGCGTTAATCGCATCAATTGCGTATCGCAGTTTTCTTGTTTTAATATTTTTTGCCGCGGTGTATATATTGCCCATACTTAATAAGAATGAAAAAGAGGAAATATTGGAAACAATTACCGGCACCCTGAAAAAGTTACCGCTTTTCAACCGCGCATCATCACACTAATTGACGGGATAAAATGGCGTTAATCCGGACCGTCTTCCTGAATTCGACTCAGACCTAACCTGCGTCGACCAATCCAAACGATTGAAGTTAACAACATCAGTGGTAATAATGGATCGAACTGAGTCTGTTTTGTATTGACACTACAGCCACCGCCACCATCACTGCCTTCTCCTCCATTTGTATTCGTATTCGTATTTTGACCGGGCGTGTAGGAAACCAGGTTTGCAAGTGGATTATTAAACGCATCAGCGACTCTGACAATGCCAATATCCTGCGACAGTGATAATTGCATGTCCAGACCAAACTGGTAGGTCACGCCCTGTATGACAACAGTCCCTGTAAAATAGAGATGCATGCGCTTTGTATCAAGATTGCCGTATGGCACAGTAAAATTTTCGTCGCCATACTGAACCACTCCACCTGTATAATTAAAATTGTAAACGCCAACATTTGTAATATTAACTGAACCTGTACCATTAAAATATCTTGTTCCGTTAGGTGCGCCAGGTGTCAGTACTTCAAGTGGTGTGTTTAATTTAATGTCAGCGGCATTGCCATTGTAAAAACCGTCTGCCTGTAGACCGTAATACTTGATGGCACTACTTGATGAAGAGAAATACAATTTGAAACCATCACCGAAATTTAACGCCGTGACATTATCATTATTGAAAGCAAATGGTTCTTCTGCCACAACCGGATCAGGTGAATCATCGTATTGCCAGCTGCTTCCAGTACTCAAGGGTAAATAATCTGCAATATCTAGTGCCGAACGTGTTGGATCATTTGGATAGGCGTCGCTGTTATCGCCAACGCCATCACCGTCACTGTCAGCAGATTCAGCCGGATTATTCGGGAAAGCATCAGCATTATCACCAACGCCATCACCGTCACTGTCAGCAGATTCAGCCGGATTATTCGGGAAAGCATCAGCAATATCGCCCACGCCATCACCGTCACTGTCAGCAGATTCAGCCGGGTTATTTGGAAACGCATCTGCATTGTCACCGACACCATCACCATCGCTATCGGTTGTTTCAGTTGGATCAGTCGGAAACGCGTCAGCGGTATCCGGCACGCCATCATTATCATCATCCAGATCGGCATTATCACCTGTACCGTCGCCATCACTATCAGCGGACTCGGAAGGGTTGTTGGGAAAGGCATCCGCATTATCACCCACACCATCGCCATCTGTATCGACTGATTCTGTTGGATCATTTGGAAAAGCATCAAGATTATCCGGTACCCCATCACCATCAGCATCACCATGTGGAACTATGCTGCCGCCGTCTGATAACATCTCAACGCCTGTCGCTGTACCGATAAAAATAACTGGACCGAGTGGTGCCTCAAACGGTTTGATATTGTTTTGCAGGCCGGCTGAACCATTAAAGTTGCCACCTACAAGCGTAACTGTCGCATTAACAACATCATAACTGCCCAATGATGTATCACAGACATATTGAATATCATTTGGGTATGTTGTAGACAATCCTTTTGCAACGCTAAACACTGCACTGTCGCAAACATTCGCAACCAGTAACTGGCTTGTCAGCCTGGAGCCGTCGATTGAATACAGATCGCCGGTCGTGGTTCCAGCCACAATCTCAGGTTTACCGTCACCCGTGACATCTGCAAGTGTAAAACCCTGGTAATCATAATTCGAGAGTATTGATTGCTGGTGACTAATCCCGTCATAGATCACCAGATTAGTATTTATAGAGGCAACGCAACGATTTCCTTGACACCATCGCCATCGATATCAGCCACCTCAAGACCGTAGGTATCAGTCCAGGTTGCCAATGAAACGCTTTGCCATTCCAGGTTTCCGGTTGCACCATCCAGAACGTAAATTTTTGTTCCGGTTGAACCTGTATGTTCCATGCCACCACCAGCAATGATTTCGTTCTCACCATCATTATCAACATCAGCAATTGCAAGTGCATAAATGGGCGAACCATCTTCCAAAGTATACGTGGCTATTATTGCTCGAGTTGTTCCATCCAGTACGTATATCGTTCCGTCATACAAATCATCTGTGGCAACAACAATTTCTTTTGTACCATTATTGTCAACATCGCCAATTGCAACATCGTGTATACCTGTCCATGCATTGTCATTAAACAACCTTGTCGAGCTTTGCCACTCAAGCGCAAGGGTGTTTGCATCGTAAATAAACATTACCCCATCATCGTAACCGCTGTTGCTGCCGTCTGATATAATTACGATTTCATCACTACCGTCACCATCCACATCACCTATGTCAATTGCCTTGAAAGGCCCATCGGTATCGATACTGCTAAACTCGAGCAATTGTGTATCTGCTGCATACACATTAAAATAATCGCTGCCTGTTGTATATGAACCATTGCCCCATAAAATCTCAAGCACACCATCGGCATCTGAATCAACTACCGCAATACCGGAAATTCCACTACTAGAATTAGAAATCGAAAAGTCTTCAATTCCCGTGGCCGCATCCAATACGTGTAAACTTCCATGCTGTGCATCGCCATATAAAATCTCGACTTCCGGGTCTGCATCGACATTCGCAATAGTGACTGCATCAATGTTATTACTCGTACTAGCCTGCCATTTTGGAGTGGTAATATCCGCGTCGAAAGCAGTAATTAAATACCATCCACTCGCACCGATGATTTCCATATAACTGTCGTTGTCAATATTGGCCAGACGAACCTTGGTACCAAAGCCTAAAACTGTATAGTCCCACATCAACGTGGTAGTGGTACCGTCATATTCGAGCACGTAGCCTTCCGCTATTACGATTTCATTCGCACTATCACCGTCTACGTTGCCTACCGCGATATCCGTTCCGCCATAATTAATTTCACTTTTAAACTGATAGGTGACAGGATCAAACAGCTGAATTTTGGAGGAAGTGATTGTGACCAGCTCATAATTGCCATCATTATCGGCATCTGCCAGTATCATCCGATTTAAATTGGCAGTGCCTGTGAACTGATCGATCTGCTGCAGGGTCGTTGCATCATAAACGTCAACCTCTCCTGATTGCGTGGCAATAAAAATCTTTTTTGACAGGCCATCATCTTGATACACGATTGAAACAATATTGCTACTGTATACCGGGCTGTTCCAGACAATCCGATACGCATTTGAGGCGACATCAAATTCAACAACATACCAATAATTATTCAAACCAAATGTAAAGGTTGACGCGCCAACTATAATTTCAATAGCGGCATCATTATCAATATTTGCAGCAATAAAACCGCTCTTACCAATACCATTACCAAAATCTGAATGTGCCCATGATTTTTTAAATATTTTGGCACCACTGGAATTAATAATACTCTGCACTGGCGTGGAGCCAGCGGTATTTTGTTTTACACTGTTTTGGATAACGTTTTTAGACTTAGATGAACCTGTTTTGCTCGGCCCATAAAAATGAATTTGTCCATTGCTGTCGGTAACAATGTTGCCTGCGGCATCTCTCAGGATATTGTTTTCCCGATCACTGTTTAGCGAATAGGCCGATTGAAATCCACCCAACAGAACAAGCAGTAAGAAAACTTTTGAATATTTCATGTATATCCTCCACCGCGTGGACACAGTATTTTTTTATTATCTTAAATTAATTTGAAAACAGACTGGGGGATGTCTATTTAATTTGGTAACGCTTTAAAATCAGATTTCTAATTATTTATCTTTTTTGTGTAGTACAATTTATATTCACCCTAACGAAAAGTCATGTCAATTTCAAGACCGGGTTCAAATTTGGTCGCTTCATGTTATACATAATGAGGGGAATTCTGTGTATGCATATGTAAGTTACTGATATTGCCCTTAGATGATGTCAGTACGCTTGCTAATCTATATCCTCATAAATTACCTTAATATTCAAATTATCCGGACTAATGTATAGTTTGCGCTCTTTAATAAGCTGCTCTCCAAAGACGATATTATTGCCACCCTGATCAGGATGATGGTTCCTGACGGTGTTACCCGGGCACAACCAGCGAGCGGTACATTTGAACAGTTTTTAGACTTAACCTTCGGTGCCCATGGCACTGGATTACAACACGAGGATAGACAGGATGATTAAACCAGTTGGCTCCAATGAGTTGAACCCTTTGTTCGTCTACGATGACGCCGAACACGACAAACTCAGCAAGGAAGCAGAAACCTTACCTTCCGTCATCATCAGCTCACAGGCTGCCGGAAACGCGGTCATGATGGGTGGTGGTTACTTCAACCCGTTAACAGGCTTCATGAACGTGGCCGATGCGATGGGTGCAGCTGAAAAAATGACCCTGACTGACGGCTCATTCTTTCCGGTACCGGTTTTGTGCCTGCTGGAAAACACTGACGCGATTGGCGATGCCAAACGTATAGCGCTGCGTGACCCAAACGTCGACGGCAATCCGGTATTGGCCGTGATGGACGTGGAAGCCATTGAAGAAGTCAGCGCCGAACAAATGAAAATCATGACCGACAAGGTTTACCGCACCGACGACCCAGAACACCCGGGTGTAGCCGCGTTTAATTCACAAGGCCGTACAGCGGTATCCGGTTCAATCAAGGTATTGAACTTCAGCTACTTTATTACCGAATTCCCGGATACTTTCCGCACCGCGGTTGAGATACGTAACGAAATCGCTGAACGCGGCTGGAAAAAAATCGTGGCATTCCAGACCCGTAACCCGATGCACCTGGCACACGAAGAATTGTGCCACATGGCGATGGATCGTCTCGGTTGTGACGGCCTGGTTATTCACATGTTACTTGGTAAATTGAAAGCGGGTGATATTCCTGCACCGGTACGCGACGCTGCGATTCGTAAAATGGTGGAATTATATTTCCCACCGAACAGCGCCATGGTCACCGGTTATGGTTTCGATATGCTCTATGCCGGCCCTCGTGAAGCAGTACTACACGCCTATTTCCGTCAAAACATGGGTGCCACCCATTTCATCATCGGGCGTGATCACGCGGGTGTGGGTGATTACTACGGTGCCTTCGACGCACAGACTATCTTTGACGACGAAGTACCAAAAGGTGCGCTCGACATTGAAATCTTCCGTGCTGACCATACTGCCTGGTCAAAGAAGCTGAACAAGGTCGTCATGATGAACGAAGCACCGGATCATCAAAAAGAAGACTTTGTTCTGCTTTCAGGCACCAAGGTACGAGAAATGTTAGGTAATGGTATTGCTCCACCGAAGGAATTTTCCCGTCCTGAAGTGGCGCAGATTTTGATTAACTATTATCAAAGTTTGTAATCAAGTTCTTAGCAACAAAAATAAAAGGCTTGCAGGGTTTCCTTGCAGGCCTTTTTTTATTCCCTTGCCTGCTCCATCCTGTATTTTAGACTTGCTTTAAATTCAATTACTTACACCACTAAACAATTTACCACGTCACGTCAACCGCTTTAATTGTCTCTATAGGGTAGTTTTGATTTGCCTGATTAATATACAATTCTTGTGGGGCAACACAGGGTCATTTCATTTATGCAAGGATAGGCGTCACATTTCATGTGATGGCGAACTTTGTTTGCAGATTTTACCCACAATTAACATATGTTCACGCTGCCGCTTCTGTTAGCACCGGTTGTCCAGCGCAGAATCAGGCAGCATAGTTGTAAAGGTTGTAAAAATGCAAAGACGTACGTTCTTAAAGTATCTGAATTTGTGGCTACTTGCTCCTGCCGCAACCAGTCTTGTTTCATGTGGTGGTGGTGATTCCGGTGGCGATCCGCCACCAAGCAATAGCGGCGGCACGCCTGCTCCTACTCCGAGTCCTACACCTGCCCCGACGCCAACACCGTCAACCACGACCCTGGCCATACCGCCTGAAGTCAAACCGGATGGTTCCAATACCATTAATTTGCAGGTCAATGAGGGGAAAACGCAATTTTACGCTGGCATTGACAGCGATACGCTTGGGTTTGTGGATTTAAATAACAATCCCGGTACCAGCTATCTTGGCCCTACGATTCGCATAAGCGCAATCAACCCGAATTCTGAGGCCAGCGGCACTGAAATGGTTAATAAAGGCACCCAGGCGGGCGGTGCCAATCAGGTGAATTTCACTATTCACAATAATACTACCGGCACCACTGTTACCTCGCACTGGCATGGGGTTCACATCGACGGCTTTGTTGATGGAGCCGGATACAACGCCATTGCTCCCGGCGCTACCTGGTCGCCAACCCTGGCAATTTATCAGCAAGCCTCTACATGCTGGTACCACACACACAAACACATGGAAACAGCGACCAATGTCTATAAGGGACTGGCTGGCCTGTTCATTATCGATGATACCAACTCTGCGGCGCTGGATGCGGCGGGTTTGCCGCATACCTACGGCGTCGACGATATTCCGCTGATTGTACAAGACAAGGTTTTCAACGGCGGTGTGATGGACTCCAGCAGTGTGGGTGGCCGATTTTCCGGTGACACATTCCTTGTAAACGGTACCATTAACGCCAATCTGGAAGTGGAGGCAGGCCTGAACCGCTTTCGACTGCTCAATGCGTCGAACTCTCGAACCTACAAGTTTTATATAGAAAGCAATAGTATCACCGGCAGTTTCCAACATATTTCGACAGACGGTGGTTTTTTGTCCGCACCCCATACGATGTCCGCCCTGCGCATGGCGCCGGGTGAACGCAACGAAATTGTCATCGATTTCTCTGCCTATAACGTTGGGGATGTGGTGAGTTTACGAAGTGACAATCTGGAAGTGATCCCAGGCACGGGTACTCCCTTTACTGTCATGACCTTTACGGTTGTCGCACAAACCGCACAGACTGCCAGCAACACGGTACCCGCCACCCTGAACGGCAAACTGGCTGCAGATCGTGCAGCTTTGCTCGCCAATACAGTCAATGCCTATGTGTCGGTTAATCTGCCAGGCTTTGGCCCGGGTAACCCCATCGCGACGGGACGTTCGACTGTGGGTCCTGCCACGGCAGCAAACCATACCTTCGATATGATGAACAAGAACTTCACGTCCACTTCTACACAAACCGGTGGACTGACGTATACCGAGGAATGGACAATTACCGCGGATCGCCATCCGTTCCATTTGCATGGTTGTCAGGTACTGCTCAAATCCATTGGTGGCGACACCAATATTCCGCCGGAATTACAGGGCTGGAAAGACACCATCAACATGGACATCTTTGGTCACGGTGACAGCAGTACCGACAGTCCCATGGTGTTTCTGGTGCAATTTAACGAGCGCGCCTATTCTGCTGCGAGTAATGCCGGGCCCGGCGCAGGCAGTAACTACATGTACATGATGCATTGCCATATCCTCGGCCATGAAGATACCGGCATGATGGGTGTGTTCGAGGTTATTTAATTCCCTGCCCTGCACGCAGCACAAGAGTATTTCTCATGAGAATGCGCGCTTAAGCGATCAAGCGAATACGTATCTGGTAATGGATTTGACTACCGCGCAGTATGACGGTCAGTTATGCGGAAAGGATGCCGCCGCGCAACCTGACTGGTCTGCGCGGCTGAGTATCTCAGGACGTTCTTAAGGCTTTTTAGGTGTGCTGTAAGGTACTTCTTTTTGGAAAGATTTCCATTCAGTTGTATAGCCAACATGAAACTGTCCAGGAACAATCTCTTTTTGTGTTGTTGTTACATACTCTGTTTTGCCTTCAGGTACTTTTGGTCGTGTAAATTCAGCCATTATCGTATCTCCTAAATGGTTAATGCTTAATTAATATTTGGAAGGAATTTCACCTGGTTAGAAAACCTGTATATATTGGTTAAGGTTCAAATCAGGTCTGCCAGCCCCTCCCACTAAAACTGACGTAATTATACTCTTTATCGCGTGTAATGTGCATTCTTTGGAATGACATGCCGCACGCCCCCCTGAGGATTTTCGACATCACCCTCGTAGCGAGGAATGATGTGAATGTGGACATGGTGAATACTCTGTCCAGCCGCTGTCCCTACGTTTACGCCGATATTATAGCCATCCGGCTTGAATTCGGCGTCCAGCAGCTTCTTCTCCTCCGTTATCAGCGCCATGCAGGCGTTGACCTCTTCTGTCGTCAGATCGAAAAAGCTGGCGACGTGGCGTTTCGGGATGACCAGGGTATGACCCGGGCTCACCGCGTAGCTGTCGCGGGCGCTGTAGGCAAGTTCATGGTCCAGTGAAACCCCACGTGGGTCCTTGCAAAACAGACAAGGATTATTGGGGTCACGCTTAATTTCCTGCTTTGCGTTGGTTTGCTCGGTCGACAAACTTCACTACCTTTCGTCTCGTTACTTTAAGTGCCATTTTATTCACAGGCTGATTAGTACTTGTAGATTACGTCTCAGCCGTCAAATGCGGCAGCATACTGTCGCAAAATTCAGGCAACTTTACCTGTTTTGGCGCGGAAACATAATAGCTGTGACTATCATATTTTTTTGGCCTGGTATTTTTATATCTAATAAAAAAAACGGGATTTCACCTTGTCAGGAAAAGGACCAGGAGTCCTCGCGGTTCCACCGCCAAATGTGACCCTCTATTTTACAGGATATTCAGATAGCTTCCGTATCTGTTGGGCCAATAAGTTATAATGCGGTTTCCTGGCGACAATTTAATTAATGAGGACACTATCTTGGCATCTGGTAAAGGTACACCTAACAAAGGACGCGCATATTTCGGGCTCGCTGGTTATCACTTTGACCCGGCAGAAGTGACAAAATTCATAGGCCTGGAGCCTACATCGGTCGACGATGCAGGCATGTATGGCAGTCTGGACAAGCCGGTTATTAGCTCATGGGAATTTTCAACAAAAACCATCACGTCTGAAAACCAGGAGCTGGATATTTACAAACTCATCGATGATGAAATCCTGAAAAAAATTGAACCCGCCAAGGACAAAATTATCGAGATCTGCAAAAGCCATAACCTGTCGCCAAGAATCAGCGTGGTGTTAACCTTGTCGATTGACAAGAATGAAACGACACCTGATGTCGGTTTTGGCGCACGCGTCATCAAATTTTGTGCCGAGATTGGCGCCTTTCTTAATATAGATTACGAGTTGTCTGAACGCGTTTAATTCCAGGAAACGGTGAATTAAATAAACAGAACTTACCTCAAAATGTCACGAGCACAGTAATACTGAGACAAGTGATTAAGCAGCAGACGCGCCTGCCAGCTTCTGTGCCTGATTCAATTGCGCCTCACAATGTTTGACACAAAGTGGCTGCAAGGCTTGCGGGAAACACATCATGATTAATTCAAATTCATCAGCCACTTCTTCTGCAAGTGCAGCATCGTTTATTAATTCTGCCAGCACGTTTTGTGCCGTCGCCTTGTTGACACGAATGATGACTGCCAGATGGAAAGGTAACTGCTGCTCCATACAAACGGTTAATGCCTTTTCATATGATTTAATCGCCTCTTCCAGACGTCCCGCGTTTTCTTCTGACTCGCCGAGATGATGCAATACGGCGGCACGGTTATTATGTGTCGCAGTTAATTCAAATGCATGATTATCCGCATCAAGCAGCGCAAGTGCATTTTTATACGACACAACAGACTTCTGAAAAGTGCGGTTGCCCTTGAGAAGCAAACCGTAGCTGTGAAAAGTCGCACCCAGTTGATGCATGACCATTGTCCATTCCTGCGGGGTTTCTTTTTTTGAATACACCAGTAACGCCGCGGTGTAAGCATCAACCGCATTATTCAGTATTTTTGCGTCAGCCTCTTGTCGACCCAGCGCCTGTAATGCGGTACCTAAATTGGTTTGTGTCACAGCCCAATCAAGTGGCGACGAATCCTGGCTAACCAGTTGCAGGGCTTTATTAAATGATGCAATTGACTGATTGTAAAGATCGGCATCTCTTCGATTTTGCGCCTGTGCGGCGAGCAGATTACCCAGGCTATTGAGTAATGCGACACGAACCAAATCATCGTTTTCATTTACTAATGCGGTTTCCAGCGCCTCATGCGCTGTTTCCAGTACATTGGTACTGTAGCGATGCTGTTCAAAATTTCCGCGTGTGTAAAGAAAATTATCCGCAACAGTAACCCTTGTATCCAGCTTTGCTGCTTCAGCCACCTCTTCACTCAACATGCCTAACGCGTCAGCTATTGCACGCTCCAGTGCCCTGTTTACCGGGTATAAAATGTAATTATTTGAGTATTTCATTCTGCCCGTGAAAGTATTTCATTAATATCAGGATCCGCGCCAACTGCGCCGCCAAGATCGAGTTCTTCGTCAGTGGCATCACGAATCGACAACACTTCCAGTACAAACGTGACGTCTCTGCCACAAAGCGGGTTATTACCATCAACGGTCAGGGTCTTGTCATCGAAACGGGTAACAATAAAATTTCTTGGTTCACCCTTTTCATTTTCCATGGTAATAGTCATACCAATTTCGTGAAATTCCTCAGGGACATTTTCGATTGCATCGGTAAACACCAGCGATTCGTCTCTTTCACCATACAACAGCGTCGTGTCAACGGGCACTTCGATAACATCACCAATTTTTTTACCGTACAACTCTTTTGTCACTTCATCGGACAACACATCATTTACACCGTGAACATAACCCAGGGGATAATCCACAGTAACGAGGACGTCACCGGTTTTGTCATCGATGACCTTGTAATTTAATTCAACAAATTTTTCGTCTTCAATTGTATCTGACATACCTAATAAATCCTGTATTGCTGATTTTATTCTGTCCGGGTGTATACCAACCTGGTTCGATTAAAATCTAACGCCTTGAAGCCCGTATTAGAACAGTGTGCAACCAAAAATCTTAACCTTGTCCTTTTCATAACCCAGCACCAGTCGACCGAGCCATTCACCGTTATCTTTTTTGTTAATCACTTTATACATCACGGTCACATGTTCGCCACGGCGTATCATGCCAAGATAGCTGTAATCTTCTGACAGATTTTTCGCGAGTTCACTTCGCGCAAACTGCTTGCCCATTTCAACTTCATTAGCACCCTTCATCAAGGTACTGGAAAATTTTCGTGTGAAGGCACCGTAGTTACCTTCATTAGAGTATTTGACAAGGTCAGCCCACATTGGATGCGCGAGCTCTAAAATCTCTTCATCTGTTTTTTCAAGAATATTCATCTAAAACTCCATTAAAAAAACACAATGTTTCTTTATATATTGCCTGTATTACGGAAAAACAAGCCCCCTGAATAGATCACCTAACAGATCACTGAACAGATCAGGAGCTGGAAAAAAAAGGACCAACACCAAACATGTTAGTCCTTTTCTGTCACCAATAAATCTTGGCTTGCCCGGCTGGCTTGTAACTACAAACCAGTCAGGTCTTTATTTGCCCTTATTTACTTAGTGCTCTTCGGCTGGCTTTTTCTCTACGTCGCCTACCAGATGGTAAAGCGGCGCTTTTTCCATAGTGTACTCACCAGTCTTTGGATCACGACGAGAAACTGTCAATACATGCCAGTTCTTGTCATCAACCTTCATGGCGTCACCACGGTAGTAGTAACCAGGCCAACGTGTTTCCTTACGGAACAAGGTGTGCTGGAATACCGCTTCAGAAGTAAGGTAACGATGCTTCAGTTCCCATGCACGGAGTAACTCGTGTATATCCGAAGCCGCGACTTTTTCCAGATCTTCTCCGAGAATCGCCATCTTCTTCAGACCGATGTTCAGCAGCTTGTCGTTGGTCATGTAATTAACACCAAAACCACCACAATACTCATCCATCAGTTTCTGCAGACGATCCAGACCCTGACGTGGGTTGATGTAGTTAGGGTTAACAGAACCAGCAACAATTTCGTTACGGCCCACAGTGTAAGTTTCCAATGGCTTGTAAATTTCTTCGCGACGACGGTTGATTTGTGCATCAGTGACACGAATGCCTTCTGCTTTGCCATCATCGATATATTTACAAGCCGCTTTAGCCGCCAAACGACCTTCAGTGAAAGAGCCGGATGAGAATGCGTGTGGTGTGCCGCCGACCGCATCACCTGCACCAAACAGACCTTCAATTGTCGTCATACGGTTATAACCCCAGAAGTATTCATCTGGTGATAGATCTTCAGGACCCGAACACCAGGCGCCACAACCGGTAGCATGTGAACCCATTACATATGGCTCAGACGTGGTTAATTCAGGGTTTTCGTATTTTGGATCGACATCTGTCGCTGCCCAAAGTACCGCCTGACCAACAGTCATGCCGAGGAAGTTGTGCCAACCGATTTCTTCAAGATGGGGATCCTGGAAGGCTTCCATGGTAACCATGTGAATTGGACCACGACCGGCATTCACCTCATTGATGATTGCGTGGTTACGTAAACAAGTTGGAATCGGACGGTGTGTTCTGTGCGACACTTCCGGATCCAGGTATTCTTTACCAACCATTTCTTGCAGCGCCGGGAACCATTTAGATTCGTACTCTTCGCCATAAGCATTTTGAGTGTAGGTTTTCAGATGCAGGAAGTAGGCGCCAACAGGACCGTAACCATCTTTGAATCGAGCCAGTACGATACGGTTTTCCATTTGCGTCATTTTCGCGCCTGCTTCGATCATCAGACCGTATGCAGAACCCGATGACCATGGTGCGTACCATACACGACCGGCACCTTCACCCACTGAACGTGGTTTAAAGATGTTAGACGCACCACCCGCACCACAAATCACTGTCTTGGATTTGAATACGTGGTAGTTACCGGTTCGAACGTTGAAACCAACAGCACCCGCAACGCGGTTTTCTTTGGATTCGTCCATCAGTAAATGTGTTACACAAACACGGTTGAATACCTTGTCAGCCGATTTCTTGGCAGCTTCAGCAACGATTGGCTTGTATGATTCACCGTGAATCATGATCTGCCAACGACCTTCACGCAAATAAGCGCCGGTCTTCTCGTTACGCATGATAGGCAGACCCCATTCTTCAAACTGGTGTACCGCCGAGTCAACGTGACGCGCCATATCAAATGCCAGATCTTCACGCACCATACCCATCAGATCGATACGTGCATAACGTACGTGATCTTCCGGGTTGTTTTCGCCGAAACGTGTACCCATGTAACAGTTAATCGCATACAAACCCTGCGCTACTGCACCAGAACGGTCGATGTTCGCTTTTTCTGCAATAACGATTTTTTTGTTCTTGCCCCAAAATCTTGCTTCAAACGCAGCGCCGGTACCACCAAGGCCCGCACCTGCAACCAGGATGTCGATATCGTCTTCAATAATTGTCTTGTAGCCCATTAGTAGTACACCCCTTCTTTAAGTTCCAAGCCATTTGATTCCAGGGTATGTAAACCACCGTCATCCATGCGGACATACTTAGGCTCGTTATATAATAGTTCGCTGTCGACCATGTCTTTACTTGGCGCTGCGGCTTCAGCCAGCTGAGGAATACAGGTACCCCAAGGCTTGGTTGTAATCGGCGCTAACAGATCAAAGTCTTTTTTGCCGTTACGGAATTTGATGCGCCATGCGATGGTGCCCTTTTCTTCATCACGATGCACACGTACTGAGTGTCCCAACGGGGCGAAATCAGCATAACCGCGCACGTCAATCGCGTGGTGAGGACAAGCTTTAACACAGGAATAACATTCCCAACACATGTTAGGTTCGATGTTATAAGCACGGCGAAGTGTTTTATCGATGTGCATGATGTCTGATGGGCAGATATCAACGCACTGTCCACAACCATCACATCGAGTCATATATACAAAAGTAGGCATAATCGTTTCTCTCTTAAAAAATTGTTATTCAGTTAATGATTATTAGTAATGGTTTGCTGGTTCACGTCGGATACCAGGCCCCATGTTGGGTGGATTCTTACCCATGTACATCGGGATATCCGGATATTTTGCCTGTACAGCAGGGTCGGTCAGATCGAAGTCTTCAGGCAAGTTCAGATTTGAACCATCTGCTTTGGCAATACGTTTTTGTAATGCTGCAGCTGGCTTGAAGAACATATGTGCAAACTTGGACCAGAATACGCTGGCAAACAACGTGGTGTTTGAAATGATAAATAACACGAAGAACAAGGTTGTTAAACCCATGTCACCAACTGCACCAGGACCTGCCTGTAGATATGACCAGATTAAGGCGAAGGTTGCTGTGGTGAACAAGGAAACAATGAAAATGTCTGCTTTTACCAGGTGATACCATTTGGTACCTTCTGCAGCGACGTCGACACGGATAAAGAACCAGAACCAGTAACCACCCACACACAGCATAATGGCGCCCAGATGCCAGAGTTGTGCAACCAGAGGCTTGTTAGAAATACCAAAGATCATGATGATGGTCGTGACCACAAAGGTAACAAAACCATACATGGTCAAAAGATGAGACAGTCTGCGCTTGGTATTGCAGAATTCGCCCGAAGTTAATACTTCATTGGCCAGTGTGGCAACAGCAAGACCCGCTTTTTCTCCCGCACCAACTGTACGCTTGGCATTTTTCTTGGCTTTTTCTGCATCTTGAAAGAAGTACTTGGCACTTTTCTTATGCATCATATCAAGAATCGTTCCACCGGCGACCAGAATGGCCATTACGATGAGATACCACTGCATTACACCAGTTGGTATTAGTGTCGAAAGCTCGACAAAGGGATTGGTCGTGAACATTTAGTTATCCTCAGATTGTTGTATTCGAGTCTCCGCCAGCGGAAACCCGGTGAATATTTTGGCGCTAAGCCTACGCTTAATTGTGCTGTCCGTCTAGAATGTATGCGTTAGTCCCCCATACATAAAATTTATACCCTGAAATATTCTGCTTCGCTACAACTTTACACTTATTTCTTATAAAACAGTAAGTTATATGATATCTTGATAACAACTGGTTAAAGTCTGTCACTAATAAAGTGCGTTCGCCGGTGAAAAAACGAAAAATTGGCATAATGTTTGGAGAATGGCACTATATATATAGTATGAACAAGGCCTATGTGGTGACACAGGATGTCTATCAGGGCCCAGACTGCAAACAAACTTGTGGAAAATACCGGTTGCGGTTCAAAACCCTCAATACGGTCTGGCAGCGGTGGCAGCATCTTCTCCAGACAACCATTGGATGCTTGAACGAAAAAAGAACCAACGGCTCTGTCTGCACGGGCTTAGTTACCGCCTGATACTTCTTCTCAAGCATGATCCCATCGTATGAATCCTGTCCTCATTATCTACCAGCGAAGGCTCACTCATCATTATGGTATACATTCACAACAGAAAGCCTATGTATCTAAAGTCACTGCAATCACTGCGAATCAGGCGTAACTTGCTCGTCACACAATTAATATTTTAACAAACGGGTGAGGCAAACATGACACGTATCGCTTTATATTTCGGCTTGTTGTTGATGGTAATGAGTTCAACATTGCTGGCTGAAAACAAACTTAAACCTTTTGTGCTGGCTTCAACCCAACAGGGTGAGATGTTAAAAATAGTCGAACAGACTCGAAGCAAATTGACTGCCAACAACCAGTACCAGATAGCGGGTGAATTTTCTCCCTATCCCGGCACTCAGTTGCTTATCATCACCAATGATCGCCTCAAGCAACATGCTGCACTCAGTCGGTTTGGTGGCTACGGTGCATCAATACATGTCGCCATCACACAAACTGCCGACGGCATTCAGGTTTCATATAACAATCCGGAGTATCTTGCCAATGTCTATCGCATGAAAGAAACGCTTACCGATGTAAAGGATTCACTGGGCAATCTACTGGGTAATGCCCAGGAATACGGTTCAGCCAAGGGTCTGACAGCAAAAGATTTGCGCGACTATCAATATAAATTTCTGATGCCCGATTTTGAAGACAAGCTTGAACTGGTACGTTATCCCAGTTATGAGGTTGCTTTGCAAAAAGTGGAAGCAGCGCTTAAGGCTAACAACGCCAATGTGGAAAAAGTTTATCGCATCGATATTCCCGGCAAGAAGCAAACCGTGTTCGGTGTGCACATGAAAGGTACAACATCGGTTACCGAGTGTAGCGGCGACAAATACATTATGGACAAGATTGATTTTGGGAAAATAAAATCCAGTGCACATCTTCCCTATGAAATTCTGGTACGTGATTCCGAGGTTGTCAGTTTGTATGCCGAGTTTCGCATTGCTATCAGCTTTCCTGATTTATCCATGGTCGGTGATAACAGCTTCTTTTCCATCATGTGCGCGCCTTCTGCCATTAATGCCGCGCTGACTAAAGCCGTGGGGGGCACCCTGGAAAACTGAGCATACTATAACGGCTGGTCGGGATTTCTGGTTCCCGGCCAGATGAAATAACACAGCAACATCATTTTTCCTCTTTTTAGCCTCGACTCCACACAGAAAGTAGTTCGTAGTTATAACTATCTGTTTTTACATATATTTCATAATCTACTGCTGTTCTTCCAGACATGCCTCCCGGCACAATTCTTTAAAGATCTGATGCATTTAAGCCGACAACTTGGGACATAACCGCTGTTCAATATAAGAAAGGAATAGGCAATGGGTGTATTTAAAAACATGACGCTGAAGCTGAAATTTATCATCATATTATCGATAGTTGATGTCATTTTCATCGGTCAGGGTGTCTACCAGTTTGTAAACAACAACCAGCTACTCTCCGAGGCACGTCGAATATCAACAACGGAAATGCCTCTGCTCGGCAAGTTACATGCCGTAAAACTCAACATTGTTCAGGTACAACAATGGTTAACCGATATCAGCGCAACCAGGGGGCTTGACGGTTTGGACGACGGATTTAAAGAAGCCGAAAAACATGCGCAAAGATTTCATGGCTTGATAAATGAATTATCAGCCCTCGACCCTTCAAGCAAGCAAAGCTATCAGGCATTGATCCCGGCGTTTGATGCCTATTATCAGACCGGAAAAAAAATGGCGCAGGCCTATGTTAACGATGGGCCAGCAAGCGGCAATAAAATGATGCCGGAATTTGATGTGGTTGCAGCAAAAATTACCCAAGCAGTGGATAGCATGTTACCCATCATGCAAAAACGAGTGGCAACAGCATTACAAAGTGAAGAACAGACTGCCGCAAAAGCCATGTGGACACTCATAATCAGCAGCATCGTGATTTTATCCGGACTGGCAGTTCTGTATGTCATTATGGTTCGTGAGTTAACACGCCTGCCGAAACTGGTAAGCGAACTGGCCAATGGTGATCTCTCCCAGTCATTCGAGACCGATCGCAAGGATGAAGTGGGTCAAATAATGGGGTCACTCGCTTCAATGCGCGATCGCATGCTTACGATTATTCATCATGTGCAACATTTGTCTGCCGATCTTAACGAGTCATCACAAAAGATGACATCGATCAGTTCGACATCCGGCAATAAATTAAACGATCTTTGTGGCGAGACTGAACAGTCAGCTGCAGCCATGAATGAAATGTCGGCTACCACGCATGAAGTGTCGGGCAATATTTTACAAACTTCGGAAGCTGCACAGGAAGCCAATACCGAAGCACAGGAAGGGCAAAAAATTGTCGACCGCACCATTGATCAGATTCGTAATCTTGCCACGCAAATTAACCAGGCATCGGAAACCATTCATCAGCTTGAAAAAGACAGCGCAGATATCACCACCGTACTGGACGTGATTCGTGGTGTGGCGGAACAAACCAATCTGCTGGCACTGAATGCCGCTATTGAAGCGGCACGGGCAGGTGAGCAAGGACGTGGCTTCGCTGTCGTGGCTGACGAAGTGCGTACCCTTGCGGGTCGGACACAGCAATCTACCGAAGAAATTAACCAGATGATTAACAAGTTTCAGAATTGCTCGCAAGATGCGGTAAAGGTTATGAACGCGAGTTGTGAACAGGCCAACAATGTTGTTAAACAGGCCACCACAGCCGGCGTATCACTCGCGAATATTGCGCAAGCCGTGGCAAAAATCAGTGACATGAGCCATCAAATCGCCAGTGCCGCCGAAGAACAAAGTGCGGTAGCGGAAGAAGTCAATCGCAGCATCGTGCGAATAAACGATATGGCGAATGAAACGCGTACCGGTACGGAACAGGTCGTTTCAACCAGTCAACAGCTTAATCGTATGGCAGCGGAAATAGAAAGTCTGACGGCTGATTACCGTACCTGACAGTGTTTTCGATAAAATACATAAAGATATAATAAAAAAGCCGCTACCTGATTTTCAGCTAGTGGCTTTTTTATAATTACAATTTTCTTATACCAGGCAGATTACTTTCGATACAGTCCCTTGGCGCTGGCACGCTCATACTGATCTACCTGCTTCATCACCAGACCCATCGCTTCGGCATAGGGCACGGTACCTGACTTGCGAATGATAGCCATGCCTTCCTGACTGAGCGCGAAAGAAATAAACTGTTTCACGTCGTCCGATGATTTACTACCCAGGGTAACAAGATAAAGCGGTCGGTAAAGCAGGTAATTACCATTTTTAATGTTTTCATAACTGGGTGACTTGCCTTCCAGTTCCAGAATTTTTACACCCTTACGTCGATGCGCACTGCTCACGCCGGTTGTCGCGATGCCATTGGGATTCTTTTCGATACCTTTTTCGATAGGCCCGGTCGATTTTTCGACGTGGCTGGCGACAAACTCCTGGTTATAATCGGCGAACACCAGTTCACGCAAGGTGCGGCCCACGCCGGAAATTTTTCCACGTCGCACATACAATTCAACCGGCGCATCGCGTCCACCCAGTTCTTTCCAGTTTTTGATCTTGCCCAGATATATACCACGCAACTGCTCAAACGTAATACTGCGTACCGGGTTGGAAGGATGGGTAATGACCGCCAGCGCGTCCCATGCCACCGGTACCTGATAGGCGCCTACTTCATTGGGATCCTTTTCTATCGCCACCCGGCATGCACCACCGATATCAATTTTACCTTTGGTGGCATTGCGTATGCCCTTGGTTGCGCCGCCACCCTGCAAATTCACTTTTATGCCGGTTTTCTTTTCATAAGCTTTGGCGAGTTCCGCCATGAAGGCTTTTTTAGTAATACCACAACCCGCCCAGGTCAGGGTGGCCGTTTTTGCCTGGCTCACTTGAGATTGAAACAACAACAGTGACATTGCTGTCCAGAGTATTAGTCGATACTTATTCATCACTCTTCCCCTTATGTTTGACCGTTAAGACATGAACCTCTTTGTAGTTAAACGGGTTTTTACTGTCCTACCGGCCGTCAGTATATATGACAACACGATCATGAATATGTACCAATAGATACTTTTTTTATTGTGATTTAGATCAAGATATCGTGAGGAATACTCAGCTGAATCGTAACTGGCGTTACAACGACAACGTCAGCACAGACAAAGCATCAAATACTATTTTTTAATGTATAAAATCCCGAGTGAAACCATCAGATTATTTTATACTGACCAGTTATAACGACGCGCCGCCTGTGCTGCCTGGGCAGGAACATCAGTAGCGATAAAATGTGAATGCATTACCTGCACCCCCAGCATATGGTTTATTACAGCATCCAGTTGCACACGTGTCGCCACGGCTGTGTTTTCATCACTGTTTTGTTGAATGATTTGATCAACCGTTTGTTTATCAAGCAAGCCGGCACTTTCAATATTTTCGGCTGACAGGAAATCATTTGCCAATACCTTCATGGCTTGCCACTTTTTATTATCTGTATGTGCAGGCGGCGCCATGAAAGCAAATTTTTCACGTTCATAAAGTACTTTGGGCAGCACTCCTTTCATGGCTTCACGTAATACATACTTCTCGATCTTTCCCTTGATGCGCATTGTCGGCGGCAAACGCGTCGCCAACTCTGCCAGATGATGATCAAGAAACGGCGGCCGCGCTTCCATCGAGTTGGCCATGTCAACACGATCCCCGCCCCAGGTAAGTATCTGGCCTTCCAGCATGGTCTTGATCCAGACATACTGCGCCTTATCCAGTGGATGACGATCCTGCAGCATGTCACCATCGAGCGCATCGGCAATGGCATGGCCCGGTTTATAACCACGAACTGCCGAACGCAAGTCCGCGTGAATGAGATCTTCCGCATGAGTTGATGCAGCCAACCATGGTTGCAGGCACGAGGGTGTGAAACCGACTTTTTTATTCAGCGCATCATCATTGATTTCATTCTCGGCCAGCATCGCGCCCTTGAACAATTTATTGGCTTCACCCAGCATCATTTCCCACTCTGCCCGTTCGGCAGCAGACAAGGTGTCCATGCCGTGCAAAAACATATCACGTCGAAATGCCGGATAACCACCAAATAATTCATCGGAACCTTCGCCGGTAATCACCACCTTGTAACCGGCCTTGTTGACATGACGACTCATCAACAGCTTGGCAACACCCAGTGTGTTATAAATCGTGCGCTCGGTATGCCATATGGTTTCAACAAAGTTGTCGTATAAGTGATCGGCTTTGAGCAGCATCACATCCTGATCTGCACCGACAGACTGGGCCATTTCTCGCGCAATGGGTGTTTCATCATAATCGCTGTCATCAAAACCGATGGTAAATGCCTTGACGGGAGATTGTTGACTCGCTGATGCCATACCCAATGCGGAACAGGAATCGATACCACCCGACAAATAACAGGCAACCGGTACATCGGCTTCCAGTCGCAGTTGCACAGCTTCAAGTAATTTTTCACGAATGCCAGTTATATAAAATTCTTCACTGCCTTTGTCCACAACCTGACGCTCTTCCATGGTCGGAAAGTCCATATCCCAGTAACGCTCATCGCGAATCGTAAACTTGCCATGGTTTCTTTCGATTATCACAACATGTCCAGGTTTCACCTGATGAATATTCTCAAACGCAGTAGTGCCCGGCACAATCGTTTGCATAAGCTGATGATACAAACCATGTGTATCAAAGCGACGTGGCACATCGGGATGTGCGAACAGCACTTTTAATTCCGAACCAAAAATAATCTTGCCGTTCACTTCCGTCCAGTAAAGTGGTTTTATACCAAAGCGATCACGCACCAGCATGAGCCGGTCACGTTGTTTATCATACATGGCAAAGGCAAACTCACCGCGCAATTGCGGCAGTGTATCTTCCAGACCGAAACGTGGATACATATGCAGGATAAGTTCCGAGTCACTCTTGGTCTGAAAACGTGCGCCTTGTAAAGTCAGCTCTGCACGCAGTCGTTTGTAATCATAAAATTCACCATTGTGCGCAAGTAACAAATTATTGTCCTGTGACATAAACGGCTGGCGTGCACGGTTTTCATCCAGATCGATAATGGAAAGCCGTGCATGACTGAAGCCAATTCCACGGTCCTCTATTACCTTGTAGCCAAAGCCATCCGGACCACGGTGATACTGAATCGCTGCCATGTTGACAAGTAATTGCGGGTCGATGGGTTGGGAATGTTGCGCGTGAAAAATACCTGCTATACCACACATAGTTTTGTTTACTACTCCAGTTATTTGATTACAGTGATTTTAAAATCGCATCAGTGTTGTCATCAGTGCCATGCGAGCAAATACAGCACCACGAGCCTGTGCGAAATACCAATTATGAGGCGTATTATCAAGATCAGTAGAGAGTTCTTCACCGCGTGCCAACGGGTGCAGAATAATGGCATTTTCTTTCAGTGCCGAACTACTGTCCAGTCGATATTCTGTTCCATGTTCTTCGTAGCCTGCACCTACCCAGGCTATGGCATTGATATAAATAACATCCATCTCGGGCAGCACATCTTCCAGTTTGCTACAAACGCGAATTTTCAGCCCTTTAGATTCCAGATCCGATTTTTGTTCAGGCGAGAACGGGTCATCTACATTGCAGACCACTACCGCTTCTTTTATTGCCGGACTAAACATGGCAAGAAACATCATCAGACTACGTACGGTACGCATTCGGTCAGGAACACCAATAATGCACATCCTGATTTTATCCTTGTCGGGAACAACATCCGCGATCAGGTGCGGACGCCATTTCAGCATCGCGTAAATGTCTGCGAGTGCCTGGGTTGGATGTTCATCCGTGCCATTTCCTGCATTGATAATCGGAATACGTAATGAATCGAGCATTTTATAAATGGCATCTTCATTTGAATCACGTAATACCACCACATCGCCATAGTGGTTCATCATTTCGGCCACATCGGCCAGTGACTCGCCCTTGGCAACACCGGTCGTCGATGGATCAGTAATGGAGATTACATCACCACCCAGGCGATGCCAGACACTCTCGAATGACAGACGTGTGCGTGTACTGGGTTCATAGAACGCACTGATAAGAATTTTTCCGGTAAGCGGAAACTGTCCCATACTCTGCGAGGTCTCAAACTTTGCGGCAAGACGACAGAGTTGTAAAACCTGTTCGCGTGTAAATTGTCCTGCAGAAACGACGGAACGATTCGCCAGACCCGCAAGTACCGCCGGGTCTTCCGGTATTTTTTCTATCAATGATAACGGGCCATCAATCCCTTCGATCCAGTTCTCCGGCTCGACTCGTTCATCCAGTTTCGGGTGCGATTTATTTACCATAATTTACCTCGTTTCAAGTCGAGAACCCACAGAGTTAACAATATGACCGGAGACAATGCGGTGATTGCCAATGCCACGGTGATCATGATGGAAAAAATGGATGTTGAAATCATCATATCCTGTTCTCCTGCAATTCACGCCACTCGAAATGTTCAGGTCGCAACAGCGTCGAAAGTATAACGACAAGCATGGAAACAAACGCCGAGATCAGTGCCGCCACATAAAACCCGATATAAAAATATGCCCAGAAGCCTGTTGCGGTGCCCAGCAACATCGCCAGCGTCACACCGGTGCGATTTGCCTTTTCCCAATACAGACCCGCTATCACCGGCCAGATCGCACTGGCCACAAACGCCCCGGTAAAATACAACAGTGCTGCGAGCGTGGTCAGTCGCGGCAAACACACCAGCCAGGTGAGTACACCGAGGAAAATAACAACCCAGCGCGCCATTTTCTGTAACTCCTGCTTTGTTGCTTGCGGTCGTATGTGACCACGATAAATATCCGTTAACACAAGATCACTGGTTGCCGCGAGCAATGAATCCAGACTCGATGCCAAGGCAGAGAAAACAACTATAAAAACCAGTACCGCACCACCGACACCGAGAATTTTCGCCGCCACCATGGGGCCCACCATATCTGCTGCCGGAACATTCAGATTAAGCACTGGCGCCGCCAGGGCTATAAAGCCTGCAACGACCGGAATGGGTAACCACATAAAACCGGCAGTAATGTAGGCTTTAAATCCGACGCCTTCCCGGAACGCAAACGCGCGACTCCACCAGACGTTGGAATGAAATATTTCACCCACGCCAAACAATAAATTATTGAACAAAAACATGATTGCGGCCGGCATCAGAACATTCAGCAGCTCAGGCCGTGATTCACTCACCCCTTGATGTATTGTATCGATACCAACTTCACTGATAACCAGCCACGCGAGCACAATGACACCGACGAGAATTACCAGGGTTTGAAGAAAATCGGTGCCGATTACGGCCCGCAAACCACCCAGCAAGGTATACAAAACACAGATGGTAATAATCACACTCATACCAATCTGGTATTCAATACCGGTTAGTGCATGTATCAATATTCCACCGGCCATGCCCAGGCTGATTAACCAACCCATCGCATAAAAAAGTGAAATACCCAGGAATACTCGCCAGGCCGCTTTGCCAAAACGCAAGCGAATAAAATCACCACTGGTAAAGCCTTCCGGCATGAGTTGTTTGATACGTCGGGCCAGCGGCGCAAATAAAATCAGACCGATACAACCCAGTGAATAACCGAGCATGCCCCAGATACCCAGTTGATATGCAAGTTGCGGTGCGGCCATGGTTGTATTGCTGGTCACCCAGGTCGCCATGGCCGTGGCAGTAGCCAGTGCCAGACCAACATTGCGCCCAGCCAGCATAAATTCATCCAGCGCTTTTGCCTTACGACCCCACAACCAGCCAAGAAACACCCACACCAGACTGAATACGGCAAGTATCCACCAGCCCGTGCTGGCATCAAGAATTGCCGTGTTAACATTATTCATTTCGCGACCTTGCCTGCGCGTTTAATTTCAGCCACGACATCATCCGCATTCACGACGCGGGCATAACGATCTTTAAGTGTACTGACGGTTGCGTTATGCAATTCAGGTGTCACTGTTGCACAGGCATCGTTAACCAGTGTGGTATGAAATCCACGGTCACAGGCATCGCGCACAGTTGTCGACACGCATTCATTTGTATACACACCACATATATACAAACTGTCGATCTCCATGTTACGTAAAATAAATTCAATATTTGTTGCATTGAATACGCCACTGGCAGTTTTGTTAATAATTAACTCGTCGCCTTTTGGTGCGACTTCAGGCAGAAACTCGGCCTCTTTTGATCCGGGTGCGGCGTGTAAATTTAATCGTTTGTGCCCCGGGCCACGGTCTCTTCCGTCTTGCGTAAGGGATTGTATGCGGGTATGAATGACTTCAAGTTTCAAATCACGAAAGGCATCCTGCAAACGGCGTACGTTGGGTAACACCACGTGATCCAGTCGTTTAAAATAATATTCCTGTGCCTCAATCGGCACACCGGATTTTTCTGCATCTGCAAAGACACCAATACCGGGTGAGGCATCCAGAAACTGCAAATCAATCACCATGAGCGCCGCATGGTGTTTTTTAATTGCCTTGACAGCTTCAGGTGTTTCAATAAGCGACTCACGGTAGGTATCCCGCAACGGATCGATATTGAGGAACTTTTCATCCAGTCCCTGCAGTTCAGTAATCTTGGCGTCGCTCACAACTTTCCTCCGGCAATGCGGTAAAGTGCATTGAGCGCAACATCCGCGCCCTTGAATATGTCTTCCATATCTGTCCACTCTGCGGTTGAATGACTACGCCCATTCTTGCTGGGTACAAATATCATTCCGGCACGCGCTATGCGCGCCATGATTTGTGTATCATGCGCAGCACCACTGGCCATTTGTAAGAACGGAAACTTCAGACTCTTGCTGACATTTTCGACTGTTTGTCGTATGCCTTCATCACACTTGACCGGCTCAAGTTCACTGAGCACCTTGAATTCAAACATCAGACCACCACGACGTGCGATGGCCGACAATGATTTGCGAAAGGCATCAGCCAGATCATTCAGGACTTGCTGTTCGGTATCACGTGCTTCCAGGGAAAACTCTACCCGACCGGGAACAACATTTGCTGCGCCGGGTAAACATTCGACTCGACCTATGGTGGCAACACTTCTGGCACTGCCATTTTCTTCCAGAATACGATTTATCTGACTGGAAAATTCACTCAAGCCCATAAAGGCATCATTGCGCATATCCATGGGTGTTGTGCCTGCATGGTTAGGTGTGCCGATTAAACTGACATCCCACTTAAACAGACCGGCAATGGCATCAACATTACCAATACTCACTCCAATCTTGTCGAGAACCGGGCCTTGCTCAATATGTAATTCAAGAAAGGCATGAATACTTTCAGACTTGCGACGTGCATATAACGCATCCATTGAATTCAAGCCGACTTCACTCATCGCATCTGTCAATGTCACCCCATTTAAATCATGCGCACGATGAATGGACTCCGGTGTTAACATGCCGGCGATTGCCTGCGAACCCAGCATGCCACCAAAGCGTCCTTCTTCATCGGTAAAGGCTATGGCTTCCAGCGGGTGGTCGAGTTTGATTTTTTCTTCACTTATGCGGCGTAAACATTCAAGTGCCACAATAACACCCAGCGCGCCATCAAGATGTCCGGCACCCGGAACGGTATCCAGATGCGATCCCATCATCACGGCAGCACGTTTGTCGTCCCAGTCGTAGCGTGCAGATATATTTGCCGCACCATCCTGATAAAATTCCAGTCCGGCTTCAGCGATACGTGATTTAAACCACTCCCGTCCTGCCATATCGCCCGGCGAAAATGACATGCGGTACAAGCCATGATCCTCGCTACGGCCAATCTGTGCCAGCGCTTCTATATCAGCTTGCAGCCGCTCACGGTTTACACTTAACAGTTCCATTATGTCACCCTGTAATATTTTTTATTGCCGAGATATACCGCAACCAGAATAGCAATAAATACACTCGCACCCATCGCAAAAAATAACAATGCACGTGACAGTGAGTGATGTGCTACGTCAACACGTATCGGCTTGCTCCAGTTTATAGTCGAGTCAGATTTATTTTTTGTTCCAACACGATAGTAATAATTACCATCAGACAAACCGGTCATGGATGTTGCCGTATCTTCACCTTGATAGATTGTTTTTGAATAACTGAAGTTTTCAGTGTCCGATTGCTGAACCACAAATTGTTGCCCACCTTGCCAGGATAACTGGAAGTAACCCGTTGTACTGTTTGTTGTATCCGAGTTAATCGCGAGATCTGATGCCAGTTGCTGTGCTGACAACAGCACAGGGATTAATCCTGCAACAAATATAATGTACAGGCGATGCAGTTTAATTCGCGGCTGGTGAATTTTATTGTCATGCAGGTGGGTATATCTGCACCCAACGAGAGGAAGGAACAGAAGCCTGCCCCAACGGGCTATCCGGCTTGTTACCTTGAATAAATACAATTACTTTCCGTTTTATTCCACTGCATATTCGTTATGCGCTAAATACTGACCAAAAAAACACAGTGGAACGTTTATTTAAAGTATCTCTATTCTGACACGCTAAAAATATATTTCAAATCCACAGTCGTGTTTTTGCGCAATGAAGCGTTGTTTATTAACGAAATAAGACCAAAAATGTAGCCTTTTCATGGTTTCGACAAAATCAAGACTGATTATATTAATTACCAACACAAACAAACGGGTCTTTGGAAAGTTAACTGATATAGCCCGCAGACGAGCAGATTACTTATTTTTGATGCTGTCAACACGCAACTTGCACTGTGTTGCAGGTGTCTTTCGGCTTTTCTTTTATTTCTCGCTGGCACTTTTTACTGGAAGTCTTTACTGCACCCAATCGCAAGTATACTTTTATATATAGTCGAATTACTGTCATCGACGGTCATATATTGTGATTTTAGGGATGTCGATTCTGTTATACCGGCATGGTTCAAACACACAGCCAAGGGCAATAATTCCATACAAATCTGTTACTTATTTTGTGTATGGTGAGAAAACCCACTATTCAGTAATGTATTTCGACACTACGTATTTAAGGTTTATACAAGCATGGGGAAGTCAGCGCAACTTGATGTAGAAAATCTCTCCATTTCATCCTTGTACACAGTATAAAAATATATTTCTCAATGATTTCATATGGTTATATTTTAACCGCTATTCTGACTTAACCCGAGGCTTTTTTTTGCCGATAACATGATTAATCGATTGGTTGAGGTAATGCATGATCTCGCACATTTTGTTGGTGGAAGACGATCAGGACGACGTATTGTTTTTCAAGGATGCGCTGGAAGAAATCAACTGGCAGGCACAATTGAGTGTTTGTACAGATGGTGATGACGCGGTCAATTTTTTGCTGCGCCGCGGAGCGCATGAAAATGCGCCGATACCGGGATTGATTATGCTCGATCTGAATTTACCAAAACGTTCCGGTCTGGAACTGCTGGAAATGATCATACAGGTGAAAAATGCTCGCATGATTCCGCTAATCGTGATGAGTACAGCAGCCGATCAGGAAATGATTAATGAATGCTACAGTATGGGTGCGAATTCCTATCTCAAAAAGTGCAAGGACTTTACGGCGTTAACTGAATCACTAAGAACCATACGCCAATACTGGTCCGATATGGCCGAACTACCCCAGGTTTCCTGAAAATGAGTGCAGCTAGCTGGGCCGGCATTTAACGAGATCAACATTTTATTCCTGCAAAAATTCGATTCGGCCTGATCAAATAATAAAAAGCGTAATTTCTCCAAAGGAGTGGACATTGACCCGAACCAAAACAATTGACCCGCTACAGGAAGAAAAGCGCTTGATAGAACGCGCAGGCAGTTTGCACTGGTTTCACTGGCTGGTCGTCATATTTTCACTCATCCTCACGATTGCTGCCTGGTACATTACCAAACAAAGCATAAACGACAAGATTGCCATCCAGTTTGACCGACAGGCAAAGCAGGCAGTCGAGCTGGTTGCCGAGCGCATGCAAAAATATGAGGATGGTTTATCGGGTGGGGTCTCGATGATACAGGTTCTGGACGGAGATATTTCCTTGTCGCAATGGCGCATATTCGCCAACAGTTTACGCATTGGTGTTAAATATCCCGGCATTAATGGTATCGGGGTTATTTACTACATCCCTCCCGCATCATTACCGACGTATCTGGCTAAACAGCGTCAGGCACGTCCCGATTTTACCATATACCCGCCGCATAACAGAAACGAGTACTGGCCTATTACTTACATCGAGCCTGAAAAAACCAACGCCAAAGCAGTCGGGCTGGACATGGCACATGAAGCAAATCGGTATACCGCAGCAGTCAAGGCACGTGATACCAACACTGCACAGATTACCGGGCCAATTACCCTGGTACAGGACGCAGAAAAAACACCCGGCTTTTTATTCTATGTGCCATTTTATAATGGCACGCAACTCAAATCAGTGGAATCACGCCAACAACATTTTATCGGGCTTGTGTATGCGCCCTTCGTTATGAAAAACCTCATGCAGGGTACCCTGCAAAAGGCCAAACGACAGGTTGCGATTAAAATTTCGGATGGTAACGACGTGCTGTTCGATGAACATACAACAACAACGCCTGATTATGACCCCCAGCCCCTGTTTGCCAACCAATATGAACTGGATTTATATGGTCGTACCTGGGTATTTGATATTCGCAGTGCCAAATCATTTCGCGAACTTTCCGGCAACAATCAACCCATGATAATCCTGATTGGCGGCATTATGCTTGATACACTTTTACTGACACTTTTTATCATGCTGGCAAACACCAATCGACGCGCAATAAATTTTATTAACCAGATGACCGCGACAACGAGATAACGCCACGAGTAAATATATAATGTATGCAGCTGCACATAGACTGTCGTATACAAACTTGCTGGTCGTACTGTGCCTGTCATTATATTTTGGCTGTGCGCCGAAATCGGTAATCGCACGTGGTATCACGGCAGAAATTACAGAAGAAATTACACCGGCGCATAATTATCAACAGGCTTCAGATATAATCAGCGGCTTGCGAGTTTTACGTCAGCAGCAGCACATCACGACCGTCACCAAAGCAATATCCAGAGACAGCAATATAACACCAACCGATGTTTATAATAACAGTTATCAATTACTGGAAAAATTATCGCAGCTGGCAAGTAAGCCGGCTGATAAATCGCTTTCAAAAATAAAACTGCCGGTGAAGAAATCGGGCCGCATGATACCGGCAGATAGTGAACCATTATTACAACAGGCAAAAAATATAACGAACACTCTGCTAAGTAACTACCAATACCAATATCAGCCTGTACCTGCTTTATATTCCCCCGGCATGACACCTCCGGACGTTGACATGCTGGTACGTAAAGCCATTATGTTAACCGATTCATTATTATGAACAGAGTACAGCCATTATTCTGGGTCAGGCTGCTGCTGTTTGCCCTGACGTATTTAATTACTGCCAAGCTGTCCCTGTTACTCGCCATCCCACCCGGATTTGCTTCGCCTGTCTGGCCTGCCGCCGGCATTGCGCTGGCAGGCATTTTGTTGGGCGGATATCGTTATTTACCCGGCATCCTGCTGGGCTCGTTCGTCGTAAACCTCTCCATTGCATTTAATAACGGCGCTGATATTACATCTATGCTGTCAATCGGCATTGCGTCGGGCATCGCCATTGGTGCGTCGTTGCAAGCAGCAGTCAGCAACTTCCTGATCAAACGTGTTGTCGTATGGCCAACGCCACTGGAGCAGGAAAAAGATATTGCCATGCTCCTGTTGCTTGGCGGCCCTATCAGCTGTCTGGTGAATTCAATAATCGGCTCGAGCATATTGCTTGCTGCAAGTTTTATCTCAATGGATACATTTTTATATAACATGTTTACATGGTGGGTGGGTGATACTATTGGTGTCATTGTTGTTACCCCACTGATTATTGTGCTCGCCACAAATTCGCGTCGCGCATCATCCGCACGAAAACGCTCGGTGACTATTCCACTGTTCATTATTTTTTCCATTGTCATTTATATATTCACGCTAGCACGTGACAGCGAGAATGAATCCATAAAACAAAAATTTATTGAGATAACACATGCTGAAACCGATACCTTAAAAAACCTGTTTTCTGAAATCAGCTTTATACTGCAATCGATAAATCAGTTCTATACAGCAAGTAATTTTGTTGACCGCAAGGAATTTTCAGCCTTTACACGCCATGCACTTGAGTCCAGCCGCGGGCTTCTGTCTTTGTCATGGGTACCACACGTCAATGAAAATGAACGTCAGAAATATGAAGACATGGCGCATAAAGACGGTCTCAAGGAATTCAAAATTACCGAACTGGAAAATAATAAGCTTGTACCAGCAGCGACACGCAAGGAATATTTTCCCGTATTTTACATATCCCCCGAACGTGGTGATAATTTTGAACTCGGATTTAATCTGGCATCTGACCCAATACGACTGGCTGCCATGCAAAATGCACGTGATGCTGCCAGACAAATCGCATCGGCCAGTATTACTCTCTTTAAAAATTTCGAAACCCAACAAAGCATGGTACTGCTTGAACCGATATACCGGAGACAAAAACCCTACGACACGCTGACAGAGCGCCGCAACAACTTGCAGGGATTTATCAGTGGCGTAATCGGGATTGATACGATTATGGCAATTAATGCCTTGTCGCGTGAGTCCAACGGTTTGAAACTTCATGTATATGATAATTACAAACGTGGCATTGCGGCCTCATCCCTGTACGGACACCTGGATATCAATGCACCGTTTTCTCATCATGCCATCCTTGAAATCGCAGGCCGACAGTGGACGCTCGTCTATACGCCAACCTCAAAGTATCTGCAGCGTCACAAGGGCTGGAATGCATGGCTGGTGCTGGTCGGTGGCCTGTTGTTTACGGCCTTGTTACAAATATTTTTACTCGTTATTACCGCGCGCACAGAAATCGTTGCGCGACTGGTTAAGGCTAAAACCACAGCGCTTGCCAGCAGTGAACTGAAACAGCGCACTATACTCGAATCACTGGTAGATGCGGTGATTACCATTAATCACAAGGGCAAAATCAATGCGTTTAACGCCGGTGCAGAAAAAATCTTTGGCTGGCAAGCAAGTGAAGTCATTGGCAAAAATGTCAGCCTGCTAATGGCGAACCCGGTCAAGGATGAACATGATACATACCTGCAAAAATACACGACAACCCGTAAAAAAAATATTATCGGTTCGATTCGCGAATTCGAAGCACAGCGCAAGGATGGCAGCATTTTTCCCATGGAGCTTTCAGTAACCGAGATGACCATTGAAGGTAAACAATATTTCAATGGCGTCATTCGCGACATCACCGAGCGCAAGGAAGCCGAAAATAAAATCCGTGCACGCGAACAGGCATTGTTACGATCAAACCAGGAGCTGGAAAAATTTGCCTACATCGCGTCGCATGATTTACAGGAACCATTGCGTAAGGTGCAGACGTTTTGTGATCGGCTGAAAGTAAAATATGGCCCGCAACTTGAAGGCACCGGTCTGGATTATATCGAACGCATGACCAACGCAGCAGGACGCATGCGTACCCTGATAACCGATTTGCTGGCATTCTCCCGTGTCAGCACCAAGGGTGCCGAATTTGCTGTCACTGATTTAAACGACGTTATCATTGGTGTGCTTGATGATCTGGAAATTCGCATTGCCGAAACCGATGCTGTCATTCATTATGATGAGCTGCCCACTATCGCTGCCGATGCATTACAAATGCGACAATTGTTTCAGAACATTATTGGTAACGCACTTAAATTCCAGCGCCCCGGCGTATCTATTGAAATTAACATATCAAGCATGATTGTCGAAGACACAGACGTTGATGGATTTTATACGCAGATGTGTCATATCACCATTGCTGATAACGGTATCGGTTTTGAACAGCAATTCGCGGACAAGATATTTGATGTGTTTCAACGTCTGCACAATCGTAGTGAATACGAAGGTACGGGTGTCGGGCTGGCGATCTGTCGCCGTATCGCTGAACGGCATGGTGGCACAATACGCGCCGAGAGTCATCTTAATGAAGGTGCAACATTTTTTATCACCTTACGTACAGCACACGGTAAACTAACGGATTAAATACTAATCTGAATTTTAGTTGCTTGCATTACAAATATTATTCGCTTTTTTTGTTACAGATTAAAAACCGCATCAGGCGCAACCTTTTTTAAATAGCGGGGTTCGATATATCGCAAATATACCGGAATCGTGGTTGTCTGCACGCGGTTACGCCTGATTAACCAGTTTGCCTCGCTTTCCAGTGTAGAAAGCAATAATTGATCAAGTGACAGGCGAAATGAAAAGTCATCCCATATCCAGTCAATAAAAGCATCATCCAGGTTGAGTCGATCACGAATAATCACTTTGGCTGATGCAGTTTCATTTGCAATAAAGTTTTCCGCCTTTTGTAAAGCGCGTAATATTTTTTCAATATCCTGCTCATGCAATTTTATGAAAGCTTGTTTGGCAGTCAAATTGAAGGTTTCACGGTAGGTATTCCGTGTTGGAACAATATAGAATTCGGCAGAAAACCTTTGCTTGCTGATATAACCATATGGTTCCCATACCGATATCACATCAACCTTACCGCTTGCCAGCGCATCTGGCATATCACCTGGCTTGATGTGAACCATGTTCACGCGATCTGGATTGATGCCATGATCAATCACAAACTTTTCCAGAAAATACTGGCTCGATGATCCTTCAATAATACCTACGGTTTTACCCGACAAATCTGCCGCTTCATGGATAGCTGCCGATTTTTTCGTTACCAGCTTTACATCGTTATACGATGTCACAAAGGTGGCCAAGATGCGAAAGTCGTCATGCTTGAAACTTTGTACGGCTATTGGTGAATCAGACGCTGTCGCAAGGTCTGCCTTGTTTTCCAGCATGGCGACCAGACAACGATGACCTCCAACCATGTCGATAATTGTGATATCCAGTCCTTCATCCTTGAAATAGCCCTGCTTCTCAGCAATATAAAACGGGCTCGACAGGGGTGATGTTGAAACCGCTATCCTTATTTCTGCACTGGCGCATAGCGGTAACAACAGCACACAACTGCCTACGAACAGCCATTTTCGTATTAAACGTTTCATTCAACTCACCTTGTTTTAGTGCCGCCACAGCAGCTGGCTGCGGTAGTCCTGCATAATTTATGGGTATATTCATATTGCTCAATTCATGTGAGCGTGGGGAAAGTATAGGTGTCATGGTCCCGTTGTCCAGAATCCGGGAATATCACCACAACAATACAAACCGAATCAAAAATACTAATGCAATACCAATTTGAGCCGATAATTAATCTATAAAAGCCACGTGCTCATCGATTGTTGAAACCGTCAATTCGACAGCAGATCCCGGGTAGTCCATGTTCAAAGCTATTTTTCCCAGCGCCGACAAGATCAATTCAATTCGCATCAAGTTACCGGCGTTTATCACCCTGGTGGTCATGTGCAGCGTTCTTCTGGTCAGTACGACAACTTATTATCTTGCCAATCTGGGACTCACCCGCACCGCCATCAAAAACCTTGATAATATTGCAAAAATATCCGCCTCTGAATATGAATTCACTATCAATGCTTACAAGCAACAGGTTATTTTTCTTGCCAATATGCCACCCATCCAGGGCATTATCCGTGCGCGTAAAAACCGTGGCTACGACCCGGTGGGCAATTCGACCGAAGCACAGTGGCTGGAAAGGCTGGCTTCAATCTACACTTCTGCAATAGCAACACACTCAGGTTATTACCAGGTTAGATTTATTGGCGTTGCGAATAACGGCAAGGAAATAATTCGTGCAAACCGCGTTGGCTTTGGCATCAATGTCGCTACCCGTTCACCGCACCTGCCTGAAAAACAACATCGCTACTATATGAAAAAAACATTACAACTGCCAAAGGGCTCGGTGTATGTCTCACAAATTGATTTAAACCGGGAAAACAATGAAATCGAGAAACCTTATACACCCGTAATACGATTCGCCACGCCCGTGTTTGATGGCGATAAAGTCTACGGCGTGGTTGTGATTAACGTTTATGCCGACTCGCTCTTTACCGTATTGCGAAATGCACTCGATAAAAACTACACAATGTATGCCGTGAATAAAAACAATGACTTTTTATATTACCCGGGTTCCGGCCTGACCTATGGTTCAGAACTCGGTCAGCCAGACCTGCTTGGTAAACACTTCCCGACGATTAAAACGGCTGTCAGACAAACATTAATCACCGAGGCTGAACCGTCCAGTCGCATACTCGAACAAAACAACCAGGCATTTGGTTTCGCCACGGCGTTTAATAACAAAAAAGACCCTACCCCGGTCGTCACGTTTATTATCACAACGCCCACATCATTAATCGAAAAATCGATTCAATCCTCACGCGATGTCATTCTTCTTGCGACGTTGATTATTTTTCCGCTGGTATTGCTGGTCGCGCTCACCTTTGCGCACAAAATCAGCTCGCGCATTGGTCTTTTGACGGATTCCATCCGGCACATGGACAACGATAACCCCGATGTTGAACCATTATTGAATGCAAAGGATGAACTCGGCAGTCTGGCACGAGCATTTAAAGAAATGCAAATCGTCATTGGATTAAAAACCCATGAGCTGGAAGAAAGCGAACTGAGACATCGTTCTATCTTGCAAACCCTGGTCGATGCGGTCATCACCATTGACCGCAAGGGAATCGTCACGTCGTTTAATCGTGGTGCAGAAAACATATTCAACTGGCATGCCAACGAAGTGATCGGGAAAAATATCAACATGCTCATGCCCTGTCATGATGAGGATGGCCAGCAGCTGGAAAACTATTTCACAACAGGACATCAGACTAATATCGGTGAAATACATGAGTTGGAAGCCAAACGTAAGGATGGCACTACCTTTCCAATCGGGTTAACCGTCACCAAAATGGAACTCGGTGGTGAGATATATTTTACCAACGTCATGCGCGACATTACCCGGCGCAAGGAAGCCGAAAAAATAATCCAGGCTCGTGAACAGGCATTGTTACGCTCCAATCAGGAGCTGGAAAAATTTGCCTACATTGCTTCACATGATTTGCAGGAACCATTACGAAAAGTACAGGCCTTCAGTGATCGACTGAAAACAAAATATGGCTCTCAACTGGAAGGCGCCGGTCTGGATTATATTGAACGCATGACCAATGCGGCTGGACGCATGCGCACCCTGATCACCGACTTGCTGGCCTTCTCACGTGTCAGCACCAAGGGTGCCGAATTTGCCAAAACCAATCTGAACGACGTTTTACTGGGTGTGCTGGACGATCTGGAAATACGCATCAGCGAGACTGGTGCACGAATTGAATATGATCCACTACCCGCGATTGATGCCGATGCACTGCAATTACGACAACTGTTTCAGAATATTATTGGCAATGCTCTCAAATTTCAGAAGCCTGACGAACCGATTCGCATCACCATTAAACACAGCATCAGGAAGGGTAAGGATATCGATGGCTTCACTACCAAAATGTGTAACATCACCATCGCTGATAATGGTATTGGTTTTGAACAACAATTTGCCGACAAGATCTTTGATGTGTTTCAGCGCCTGCATAACCGTACCGAATACGAAGGCACCGGTGTCGGACTGGCGATTTGTCGACGTATTGTAGAACGGCACGGCGGTACGATTCGTGCTGAAAGCCTGCCGGGTCAGGGCGCAACATTTTATATTTCAATACGTACCGAGCATGCTGATAAACGGGACATGAAACAGTAAAAGATAGCGCTAGTTAACAGATCAAAACGGGAATCGAGACTGATATGACGAAGAATGAAAATACCATACGCATTTTAATGGCCGAAGACGATGCCGATGACCGGTTATTGTTCGAGGAGGCACTGGAGGAAACCCGCTTTGCCAACCAGGTAGACTTTGTCGAAGACGGTCAGGAACTGATGGATTATTTACATCGCGAGGGCAAATATATTTCCCTGCAAAATGACCCGTTGCCGGGCATTCTGTTACTCGATTTGAATATGCCGAAAAAAGATGGTCGACAGTGTCTCGCCGAGATCAAGCAGGACCCCGGCTTGCGCCATATCCCGGTTGTCGTTTTGACAACCTCCAGTTCCGATGAAGACGTGATCAAAACTTATGATCTGGGCGTAAATTCGTTTATCACCAAACCGGTGACATTTGACAGTATGCTCGATGCGGTACGCAAGGTAACGGATTACTGGTTTGAGCTGGTACGCATACCACGGCACAATCCGCGCAAACGCTGACTAATCCCGCATTCATTTCAGCATTTTATTATTCCATTAAATATCAACATCATCCCTGCCGATAGTAATAAGGATGTTATTGGAGTATTTGCATGTTACAAGCTGGTAATGTTATTTCCATATTGCTGGTGGAAGATGATGAAGATGATTTCCTGCTGACCAGGGAATACATCGCCGACGCTTACCCGAAATTCAATCTGGACTGGTTCCAGCATGCCGAACCGGCTTTAAATGCAGTAAAAAACAATCATTACGATGTTATTTTGCTGGATTATTTTATCGGCAAGGATAATGGTCTGGATCTGGCTGTAAAAATTCAGGAGCAGTTAACTCACTCGGTCCCCATCATTCTGTTAACCGGACAGGAACAGGAAGATACTGATATCCGCGCAATCAATGCCGGCGCCGAAGACTATCTTGTTAAACAGGATTTATCGGCTTCCTTATTAAAACGCGCCTTTCGAAACGCCACCACCCGGCAACAGGCACGCAATGCCATGCTGGCCAGTGAAATGCGTCTGCGCACCATCATGCGTACCATTACCGATTGCATTATTACAACTGACCAGGACGGCAATATACAGTCAACCAATCCTCCAGTTACCGAGCTACTGGGATACAGTGAGACTGAAATACTGTCGCAAAATATCGAACAGCTTATTCCGGCATTTTTGACGCTACTTAACTCAGATACTTCACGCGTATCACACGTAGAAACCACCGCGCTGACAAGAACAAAACAGCAAATTCCCGTCGAAGTCTCGGTATCCGGATTTTCGCTTGATGGAGGTGATCATTATACCTGTGTAATACGTGATATTACCGAGCGCAAGGAAGCCGCGGCACGCATTGAATATCAGGCCTATTACGATGCTTTAACGGATCTGCCCAATCGACGCATGCTCATGACGCAGCTTGACCATGCCATTCAAAATGCACAACGTCACAGTTACTTCGGTGCCCTGTTGTTTCTGGATCTGGATCGCTTCAAGCACCTGAACGATTCACTCGGTCATGCAGTTGGCGACTTGTTGCTACAGGAAGTTGCGGCACGCCTGAAAAACACCTTGCGTGATGTTGATACCATTGCCCGTCTCGGCGGTGATGAGTTTGTTGTGTTGCTGGAACGAGTACAGGACAACGAGAAAAAGACCACCGTTGCTGCGCATCATATAGCGGAAAAAATTCAGGCAGAAATCAACAAACCCTACCTGCTTGAAGGAACAGAGTTTCACTTCAGCACCAGTATCGGCATAGCCATGTTCCCCAACGGAAATGGCGACACTGTTGATGAACTGATTAAACATGCCGATTCAGCGATGTACCAGGCAAAGCAACAGGGACGTAATGAAATACGTTTTTACCATCCAAGCATCCAGAATGCGGCAAATACACGCCTGACCATGGAGGCAGAATTACGTGCCGCGATTGCACAAAATCAGTTTGAACTGTATTACCAGCCGCACATTAATGCCAGGAGTGAGTTAATCGGTTGTGAAGCGTTGATTCGATGGAATCATCCGCAACGCGGTCTGTTAAACCCGAATGATTTTATTCCCATGGCTGAAGAAAGTGGCCTGATTGTACCGATAGGCGAATGGGTGATAGAAACTGCGCTGGCAAATGGCGCGCTGTTTTTTCGTGACTTGCCAAAAAATTACATGGCGGTAAATGTCAGCCCGCTACAGTTTCGCCAGAGTAATTTTGTGCGCCATATTGACACAATGATCAAGCAACACGAATATCACGACGGACAGTTTATTCTTGAACTTACCGAAAGCACCCTGATTGATAATATTGATGTGACGATCAACAAGATGCTGGCATTAAAACGATTGGGGGTATATACCAGTATTGATGACTTCGGTACCGGATACTCTTCGTTGACCTATCTGAAACGTCTGCCGATTCAACAATTAAAAATCGACCGGTCTTTCATCAGTGATATTATTGTTGACACCGACAACCGCGCCATTGTTGAAGCCATTCTCGCCATGGCCAGGCATTTACAGATTGATGTCATCGCCGAAGGCGTGGAGGACAAGGAAACATTTCATTGCCTGTTGCAAAAAGGCTGCGAAATGTTTCAGGGGTTTTATTTCAGTCTGCCGCTTAGGGCTCCAGAATTTGGCAGGCTGGTGCAGGCTAATCTGAAACACTCGGTATGCAATATTGCCCAGTATTATGCAGACAGTGGCTTTTGCAGCATTGACGAGCATGTGGCAATTCAGCAAAAAAGATAGTCTCCGCTCCATGGCTCCTGGCTCAAGCAAAGGAGCATAATGACGGCTCCTGTGTCTTTCAGCAGACATATTTTCACTCAACGCCATCCTATAATTCATATAGTTAGAGTTAATCCAGTTTGTAATTATGCAATAAGTAATATATAAGTAATTTATAATATACTTAATAATGATGATTAGCCGGTAACAGCCTGGCTTGTCATAATGGCTGGCTTTGGTTAACCGTCCCTATTGTGACATGTCGAGCGGCCGATACTTGTAGTGGTTCCATAGGCCAGCTATCGAATGAAATATCACACAATCCACGAGGTAGAGTGAATGCAGCAGAGCAAAGTCATCCATACCGGTCTGAAACCCGAAAACACCGGTACGGATCAGTATCGGGTCGAAACCAAGAATACGACCTGCTACATGTGTGCCTGCCGCTGCGGTATTCGCGTTACCGTGCGCGATGGTGAAGTGCGTTATATACAAGGCAATCCGGAGCACCCTTTAAATAAAGGGGTCATTTGTGCCAAGGGTGCCTCGGGCATCATGAAACAATATTCTCCCGCCCGCCTCACCAAACCGTTGCGTCGCAAAGCTGGTGCCGACCGCGGTGACGCCGAATTTGAAGAAATCAGCTGGGAACAAGCCTTCTCGACCATAAGTGAGCGCTTACAACACATTCGCGAAACCGACCCGAAAAAATTCGCCCTGTTCACTGGCCGTGACCAGATGCAGGCGCTGACCGGTATGTTTGCCAAGCAGTTCGGCACGCCCAACTACGCCGCGCACGGCGGATTTTGCTCGGTGAATATGGCCTCCGGGATGATATACACCATCGGCGGTTCGTTCTGGGAATTCGGCGGGCCGGATCTGGATCGCGCCAAGCTATTTGTCATGATCGGTACCGCCGAAGACCACCATTCCAATCCGATGAAAATGGCGATTTCCAAGTTTAAGCGTAATGGCGGACGCTTTATTTCGATCAACCCGGTGCGTAGCGGTTATTCAGCCATTGCCGACGAATGGATTCCTATCAAACCCGGTACTGACAGCGCGCTGTTCCTGGCATTGATTCACGAATTGATACGGCTGGGACTGTATGACCGTGACTTCCTCACGCAATATTCCAATTCCGCGCAGTTAGTGATTGATGACAAAGACGATGATGACTTCGGCATGTTCATCCGTACCGACGTACCCAAAGAAACCGAATGTTTCGACGCGCAGGATGCGGTGTGGTGGGATCGCTTAACCGACAAACCGGTACGAACGCATACCAAGGAAGCCGATCCCTATTTACTCGGTGAGTTCACCATGCCCGATGGCACCCAAGCCAAACCGGCGTTCCAGTTATTAAAAGAGCGCGTCGAGCAATACACCCCGGAATGGGCCAGCGATATCACCGGCATACCAACCGACACCATCAAGCGCCTCGCCTACGAAATGGGCATCACTGCACGCGATGAAAAAATTGAATTACCCATTGCCTGGACCGACGTGTGGGGCAATGAACACGACACCGTCACCGGTAACCCGGTCGCATTTCATTCCATGCGCGGTACCGCGGCACACTCCAACGGTTTCCAGACCATCCGTGCCATGTCGATATTGATGTCGATCCTCGGCACCATTGATCGACCCGGCGGTTTTCGTCACAAGGCACCGTTCCCGCGGCCGATTCCACCCTGCGCAAAAACACCGAAAGGACCTGAGGGTGTGCAGCCCAATACACCACTGGGTGGTATGCCATTAGGATGGCCCGCCGATCCGGATGATTTGTTTGTCGATGAAAACAACCAACCGGTTCGTATTGATAAAGCCTTCTCCTGGGAGTTTCCTTTATCGGCGCACGGCCTGATGCATAACGTCATCACCAATGCCTGGCGCGGCGACCCTTACACCATCGATACCTTGTTAATTTTCATGGCCAACATGGCGTGGAACTCGTCCATGAACACGGTCGAAGTGCGCAAAATGTTGAACGACAAAAATGAAGATGGTGAATACAAAATTCCGTTTTTAATTGTGGCCGATGCGTTCCAGTCAGAAATGACCGCCTATGCCGATATCATCCTGCCCGACACTACCTACCTCGAACGTCACGATGTGATGTCGATGCTGGATCGTCCTATCTCTGAATTCGATGGCCCGGTTGATTCGGTGCGTATTCCGGTCGTGCCACCAAAGGGTGACTGTAAACCTTTCCAGGAAGTATTAATCGAATTGGGCTCGCGTTTAAAACTGCCCGCCTTTACCACCGACAAGGGCGAACGCAAATTCCGTGACTACCCTGACTTTATCGTCAATTACGAAACCGAAGCCGGTTCAGGCATTGGCTTCCTCGCTGGCTGGCGTGGCAAGGGTGGTGAGAAGTTTATGAAAGGTGAACCCAACCCGAACCAGTGGGAAATGTACGAAAAGAACAACTGCGTGTTCCATTATGAACTGCCCAAGTCGTACCAGTACATGCGTAACTGGAACATGGGTTATCTGAAATGGGCACAGGAACATCGCCTCACCCGCTATGCCGAGCCGATTAACATCCATATATATAGTGAAGTGTTACAAAAATTCCGCCTTGCCGCACAGGGCAAACGTGAAGGTAAACAACCGCCGAAACATCTGGCCAAACGGGTTGAAACCTATTTTGATCCACTGCCGTTCCATTACGAACCGTTGGAAGGTCAGCTCACCGATAAACATAAGTATCCCTTAAATGCGATCACACAACGCCCGATGGCGATGTACCATTCGTGGGATTCGCAAAACGCCTGGCTGCGTCAGATTCATGCACATAATTATTTACATTTGCATCCCTCACTTGGCGAGAAACATGGCTTTGCCGACGGCGACTGGATCTGGGTCGAGTCCATGCACGGCAAGGTAAAATGTATGTGCCGCTTCAGCGAAGCCGTCGAACCCGGTACGGTGTGGACATGGAACGCGATAGGCAAGGCCAAAGGCGCATGGAATCTCGACAAGGACGCCAACGAATCCGAAAAAGGTTTTTTGTTAAATCATCTAATCTCCGAAGAGTTACCTGTGAATGAATGCGGTGAACACGTTTCCAATTCTGATCCGGTTACCGGTCAGGCCGGTTGGTACGATGTGCGCGTACGTGTTTACAAGGCCGAAGCAGGCGAAGCCGAGGAAACGTATCCACAATTTAATGCCATGTCTCCCTATCCGGGCAGTGACAAGAGCCGCAAGTGGCTGGCATTTTTTGCCGGCAAGTTTATGAAGAAGAAGGCGGGATAGATTTTATTAACGTCATTCCGGTGAACGCGCAGTGCGCTGGAACTTTGAAGTAAGGTATTAAATAACACGTCATTCCGGAAAGCACGCAGTGCTTATCCGGAATCTCAGACAGGTTAATGCAAGACTGAAAACAAGATTCCGGATATTGACTTCGTCAATTCCGGAATGACGGTAGATTAAAAATTACGGAATAACGAGTAAAGAATATGAAACAATTAGCATTAGTCATTGATTTAAACGTTTGCGTTGGTTGTCATGCCTGCGTAACCAGTTGTAAGGAATGGAACACCTCGGGTCCGGCCGGTTTTATGTCGGATGATAATCCTTACGGCAAGGATCCAACCGGTACCTTCTTTAACCGTGTACAAACCTATGAAGTGGGAGAGTTCCCCAACACCGAAACCGTTCACTTTCCCAAGAGTTGTTTGCACTGTGAAGATCCACCATGTGTACCGGTTTGCCCGACCGGTGCCAGTTACAAGCGTGAGTCTGATGGTATTGTCATGGTCGATTACGACAAGTGTATCGGTTGCCGTTATTGTTCATGGGCCTGCCCGTATGGCGCGCGTGAAATTGATGAACACCAGAAGGTCATGAAAAAATGCACACTGTGCGTGGATCGCATTTACGATGAAGCCTTACCCGAAGCGGAACGCAAACCCGCCTGCGTTCTCGCCTGCCCGACCAGTGCACGTTTATTCGGTGATGTCTATGATCCGGAATCGGAAGTCTCGATACAAATTCGTGAAGAAGGCGGTTATCAGTTAATGCCGGAATGGGGTACCAAACCTGCCAACCATTACTTGCCACGACGTAAAACCCGTATGCATATTCATGAAGATGAACTGGTACGTGCAGATAATCCGTTGAAGAAAGAACAGCGTAAACCGAGTGGTCCGGTGAGTGAACCGACACTCGACGACAGTACATCCTGGTAACAGGCAGTTGGTAATCACGTTATCCAGAGTAGGCAGCGTACGCTCTGGTATTTAGAAGAAAGGCATTAAACAACACGTCATTCCGGATAGCACGTAGTGCTTATCCGGAATCTTTAAAGATAGCGTTATCCTGTCTGAGATTCCGGATAGTTGCAAAGCAACTTCCGGAATGACGCGGAAATTAACAAGAAGCAGGAAACAATGCATCAGTAAGCACGATGTCTGCTGATGGTTTGAACTAAGGTTTTAAACGACACGTCATTCCGGAAAGCACGCAGTGCTTATCCGGAATCTCGATAAAGACAGCGTTATCCAGTCTGAGATTCCGGATAGTTGCAAAGCAACTTCCGGAATGACGCGGAAATTAACAAGAAGCAGGAAACAATGCATCAGTAAGCACGATGTCTGCTGATGGTTTGAACTAAGGTATTAAACGAAACGTCATTCCGGAAAGCACGCAGTGCTTATCCGGAATCTCAGCGAAGATAGCGTTATCTTGTCTGAGACCCCGGAAAGTTAATTTGTAAATTCCGGAATGACACGAATTTTATGAGGTAGTAATCAATGCATCCAGCATTCAGTGTGATTTTTTTAACAACCTTGATTGGTGTCGGCCAGGGCCTGATTCTGGCGATGGTTACCGGGCAGAGTTACTCCGCCGTTAAGTTATTACCCACACAGGACAGCGCCAGCTTTTATGGCCTCGGTGGTTATATTGCGCTGGTGTTTCTCATCGGCGGTTTGATCGCATCGGTGTTTCATCTGGGTCGACCCGAACGTGCATGGCGGGCGGCAACCATGTGGCGTACCTCGTGGTTATCACGTGAAGTTATCGCCTTGCCAGTAACCATGTTTTTTGTCTTTGTTTACGCCACCATGCATTATTTTGGTGTAGATGCGAATGTCTTTACCAGCAGCACTGGTGTGGTCATGTCGGCAAGTTTAATCATCGGCATCCTGGCCACCCTCGCTACCTTCGCGCTGTTTTTATGTACCGGCATGATTTACGCCTGTCTGAAGTTTTTGCAAGAATGGCATAGCCCGCTGACTGTCATTAACTACACCTTGCTTGGTACTGCCTCCGGTTTTGTGCTGGCCACGGCATTCAGCAGTGTCAACGCACCTAACCTGACTGGTTTTTATGGTATCTGGGCAATTATCATTACTGTCTCTGCAGGTATAACACGCGCGGCCTCGCTGATTCGCAATCGCCGTTTAAAACCAAAATCAACTGTACAAACTGCCATTGGTGTACGTCACAGTCGCATACAGCAAAAATCCATGGGTATGATGGGAGGCGCAGTAAATACGCGCGACTTCAACCACCATGCGGCGATGTGGTTTTTTAAATCCGTCAAATGGGTATTTATCGTGCTGGTGTTTATCGTACCGGTTGTTATCGTATGGTCGAATCTGTCTGCACCGAGTGTCAGCGCACTACTTGCAGCCTTTATCATTCAGTATATCGGTTTGATTGCCGAACGCTGGTTCTTCTTCGCGCAGGCCAATCATCCACAGAATTTGTACTATCAAACTATCTGAATACGCTACAGGCACTTGCGCGTTAAGTTGGTTATTGCAGTGCCCGGTCAAGTCGGCCAGTTTTGCAGACCAACCGATTGTGATCGGTCAGCTACTACGCCATTGTTTGCTTGCCAGCGCAAACAATTCCCACATCGTAACGACGCGGCTACTCCAGAGAATTAATTTGTTCCGTCCGGTTGGCAACAACAAGGTTGCACTCGCAACCGTAAGCGCCGGATGGCTACGCATAAATTTGATCGCGGCAAAACCCATATCCACGAAACGCAAATGATGTTGCAGATCCTGCACAGGAAATGGCAGCGCGCTGCGTTGCGCGGCTGCCTGTGCGACCAGTAATTCACGCCGTCGCTTGAGATAAACAAGACGCGCTTTCATGAACCGGTACCGAGACTACGGCGATCTTTATCCAGCTCGAACAGCGTGGTTGAAAACGGTCGCGAGCGAGTGCGCAGTTTGCTCATCAACAATCGGGCGAAAATCATCGACACCAACAGATAAAGCACGCCGAAGCCTGCCAGCACATACAATTGATAAGCTTCCGGTGAAGCTTTAATTATAAACGCGGTGAGCAGCAGCAGACCCAGTACCAGAAATAATACGGCTATCAAAACATAGACGATGAGTTGCCCAATCATCCATCTGGCTTCTTCCGCTTCAATGGACAGGATCTCCAGTCGGGTGTGCAGTATGTCGGTAAACGATCCCAACAGTCGTTGCAACGACGCCAACAGACCCGTTACAGGTCCGGGCGTCGCTGTTGATGCTACGCTGTCTGCATTATCACTTGCCATGTACTTAACGTCGACTAATCAGCATGCCGAGCATCACGCCCACAGCAGTAGCAAACGCCACCGACTGCCAGGGTTTCTCGTGCACAAATTGATCGGTCGCCTTTGCTGCGGCCTTGCCTTGTGCCATTACATCTGTACTCATTTCGTCCAGCTTGTGCCGCGCCATGCGTAAATTTTCTTCTGCGCGTGCCCGCACTGCTGACACTTTATCGCCGGTCTGGCTGGCTGTTGCCTTGATCAGTTCTTCCGTGTCCTGAACGACGGTTTTAAAATCTTCTACCAGTTTGTCGCGTGTGTTATGTGTTGCTGTCGTCATGGTGTATTTCTTCCTTGTAATTTTCAGGTTTAACTTTCCGTTCTTTAATCAATTAATAAACATTTATAAACAGCGTTCTTTATTCGCCAAGTAATTCCGACACAATCCTGAATCGCGGCACATGCTGGGAGACAACTTTCACGATAACGATAATCGGCATACTCAATAACATACCCCAGAGTCCCCATAACCATGTCCAGAACAGTAACGAGATAAATACTGCTGCGGTATTCATTTTGGCGATCCTGCCTGTCATCCAGGTGGTAATAAAAATGCCCACTACCGTTGAGATCACTAACATGGATCCCGAAGCCAGCAGTACCATTGTCAATGAATCAGATTGCATGTATCCGGCCACACCCACCGCGACGGCGACCACGCCCGGGCCAAAATACGGAATAATATGCAACAAGCCGGCAGCAACTGCCCAGGCGCCAGCATTTTCCAGACCGATCCAGCGAAATGCCAGCCAGGCCAGTAACCCAATCAACACATTGGTCATTAATAACATGAGCATGTAACGCTGGATTGAGCTGTTGATGCCATTGAGAATATGCACCGTAATTTTCTTGCGTGATAATGGTGGACCGGTAATGCGCACCAGCTTGCTCTTCAGGGTGTCAGCCGCCAGCAGCAGAAAGTACACCAGAAACATGACCATCGCAGTCTGACCAATAATTTCAACAACGCCCTTGGAACCCACCCATAAAAATTTATTGATCTCGAATGTGGGTTCGACCACCACAACTTCCGTCGCAACCGGTCCTTTGCCTGCAGGTTTGGTGACATTTTCCATTGCCGTCGCCGCCGCCTGAACATTTTTCATATTGGTGCGCTGGCCTTTTTGCATAGTGGCCAGCCCGGCAGATAATTTTTTTACCGCAGCAGGTAACTGGTTAAGAATGCCCTGCACCTGGCCACGTAATGCATACGTCCCCAGTGCGACGATACATAGCACCGCCACTACCACGACAGCGGCACCCAGCACACGTGGAATTTTGATCCACTCCAGCCACACCACCACCGGGTTCAGCGTATACGCAAAAATAACTCCGAGTAGTAATGAAATGAGCAGACCCTGAGCCGAGTTGAGGGTGAATAAAACAGCGGCAGTGGCAATAATGCCAATCGCGATACCACTGGCAGCGTCAGGTAAATGGAAACCGACTCTACCGCCAGGAGAAGATTGTTGCGCAATGTCGTCCTGGTTTTGAAGCCCGGAATCTGACCCGGGCTCAAATTTTTCGGCAGGCTCTGGAGGTACAGGTGTCAGGTCTATGATTTTCACTGTTATTACAAAAGACGACGACCCTGAATAACATTAATCAAAATCACCACCACGGCGAGCACCAGCAATACATGAATGAATCCACCCATGGTATACGATGAAACCAGACCGAGTAGCCATAGAACAACCAGAATGACCGCAATAGTTTGAAGCATGATTATTTCCTTTTATAGTAATTGTATGTCTGCGGATTTGGAACGTGAGTGTAACAAGCACCCGCAGCGATGCCCGACAGATATGACACAAGTGTATTGGCTATCCTTAACCTCGTCGGTACGCCAGCACACACATCAGCTATTTGTACCACGATACATATTTTTTGCAGCATGCCCTCTCCCGCTTATCGGGAGAGGTTAAGGCGTTGTACTTTACTCAGTTTCTGAAGCGTCCTTATTTGGTATTACGATTTCGACACGTCGATTCATTTGCCGACCTGAAGCAGTCTGATTGTCACCTACCGGTGAATCCTGGCCGAATCCTTGTGCTGTAATACGTGTATCATTGATTCCCATCGCAACTAATGATGAGCGTACGGCTTCGGCACGACGATCAGAAAGCCCCAGGTTATATTCGGCACTGCCGGTACTATCGGTATAACCTTCTACGCGCGCCTTACTCTCCGGATATTTCTTCAGAAAAGCACCGATTTTTAGCAGCCCAGGTGTTCCGCTTGCTTTGACCTTTGCCTTATTGGTATCAAACAGGACATCTCCAATGGTAATGACCATGCCACGATCAGTTTTCTTCGCATTCAATGCGATGAGCTGTGCTTCCAGTTCAGCGTTTTTTTGCGAGGACGCGTCGTTTTTTTGTTGTGCTGCATTTAATTCTTGCTGGGAGGCTAGCGCTTGCTGTTGTGATACGGCTGCCTGAATTTGTGCTTCTTCAGCCATGCGTTGCGACGCTGCGGCATCCATTCTGGATTGATGTGCATCGGCGGTTCTGGCCTCTAATCGCATCTGGCCACGTCTGGATTCCGCACTGGCCAGGGTGGTTTCGGCGGATTTTTGTTTCGCGGTTTCTTGTGCTATGGCAGAACGTTGTTTGGACAAGTAAGCCAAATGCGTCACCTTGGCAGGATCTTCATTCTCTGTTGCTGCCGCATTGGCTTTATCCAGCGCGTCACTCGCCTGTTTTAATTCAGTGGGTGCAAGTAAAACAACTTGCGAATTGTTTTGTGCGTTATTGTAATCATTACGCGCTTCATTCAGGCCGGCGTTATCTTCAGGAATGGTACTACAGCCTGCAAGGGTGAACGCAACCAGTAATGCGGTTGGTATTAAATATTTTTTCATGATGATCTCCATATGTAATCGGTAAATTTATTGTTGCTTACGATCCATTTCATGCTGCAGTACGCGACTGTCTTTCACTACGGTATTTGCAGCAATCTCCGCCTTTGCAGCACGTGTTTTGGCTGTAGCCAGTTGTGCATCAACCTCTGCCTGTTCGGCAAACGTCAGCGCTTTTTTATAATCCTCTGCATTCATGGCAGTTACAGCACTATCGAGTTTGCTTTGCGCAGTACGCATGTCTTGACTGGCATATTGATTCGCGCCTGCCTTTGTGGCATTGCTAACTGCCAATTTGGAAACCGCGAGTTGTGCGGTAGGCGGCGCAATGCTGCTACAGCTGATGCTGACCGCAGCCACTATTCCGATTCCGCAAAGCGTCCGGAAGGTTTTTCGATTGAATATCTTTTTCATTTTGTCATCCTCTAAAATAAGTGATTAAAATTCATGACGGCCAAATGTCTGACATGACTGCAACACCACGGTATAACGCATTAGTGTGCCAACTGCTTGTTTTTTAACAACAGTCGTAAAAAAATGAAAACCCTGTTTTACCTGATTTCAAAAACAGGGTTTTACAATATGAACAATTATTCCTGATTACGACGGCGTCGAATAAAGCCAAGGCCCAGCAGACCCAGTGCCATTAACGAAATGGTAGCGGGTTCAGACACACTGGCTGTTTCATAAGGAAGCGTATTGATCTGCGTGGTGCCATCATCCATCGTGACAACATCAAGGCCACCACTCAAATTACCAGTGCCAGGAAGTATTCCTGTGCACATGCCAGAGAAGTTGTTTTGATCCATTGTCACAGCACCTGTACTGGCCAGTGCCCTGCCACAAAGATCAGTTGCACCTGTATTCAGCGTGATGCTGGAAAGCGCAAGAATATTTCCCAGGAATGATGTGTTAACATCAATGGTTGCCGAACTGCCTACATTCCAGAATACCCCAGCGTTTGAATTGGTGTTAATCAGACTGACAACTGAATTGGGTGAAGTGATCAAGGTGCTTGGCATCTGAAATACCCAGGCTGCATTGGCATTGCCACCGCCATCAAGCGTCAGTGCTCCTGACAAGTTTGTCGTTCCTGCAGGAACTGTATAAACACCTGGCATGAGTGTAAGACCACTCAGGTCGGCAGCCAACAGCGTTCCCGATCCCAGCAAGCCAAGATTTGTTATTGCATTAGTCAGCTGTCCCTGAGCTGATTGTGCCAGTGAACCTCCGGCATAGACACTTCCGCCTGTTACTTGCGGATCAGAAACACCAACCCCGGGCGAAGAATTAAAACCCGTGACAGCATTCGCACCACCACTGGACCAGACACCAACATTGCCGACCACCGTGCTGGTAGGCACATTCGTCACTGTCGCTGCTCCCAGAATGGTAAAGCTTGATAAATCAGGACCCAATAGGGGTGTCGCCAAAGCAGACGTTACTCCGGACAGCGTGCCAAACGCCACCAGCGGCAAAAGAAATTTATACTTGAATTTACTCATCAGATTGTCTCCCTTTGAACTGATAAAGATAAATCGCCGAAGGCATTAACAATGCTATCGCGAACTGCAGGGATGATTAATGATTGGGGTCTTGACTGTCTGTACGTCAACGAACACAGTTCATCATGACTGTTCGTCAATCCGGTATTGTGCTGTGCCGGAAAAGACGGGGGAAGGTGGCAGGCTTAATTACAGGTATATGATTACTGCGCTCAACTGTCATGCAATAACGCTTTTTGGTATGTTTGTTATCGTACAGACTGCGTATCAGAACAGGATTAACTTCCTCCTGTCTAAACTCGGTCTTGCAAAACGCTTGAAACACACCGGAACCAATTTACCTTTCAGTAGACTCTGACTGGTGAGAGGATTCTTAAAAAATTACAGACGTCTTGCCACGGAAGCAGTTGCTGTTCGATGATGGGCATGGCCAGACAAGTAACAAACATTTAATGGAGCTATAAAATGGAAAGTATAGAACTATATCGGACAAATCTGGAATACCAGTTAGCAGAATCAACTAACCGAATCAATCTTCTGCTGGCAATGCTTACAAATGCCACAACAGAAATTAAAGTCGAGAATGTAACATTACTTGATAAGATGCAAAACAGGCATTACAACATGTCGAACAAACTGAGAAAACTGAATCGTTCAAACAGTAAAATATTACAGGGATTACTCGCAAGAACTTTTCTATTACTGAACTCACTCGAAAACAGCATAAGGCACACCTTTTCACTATTTTACCAGCATAAAATAGTGAATCCACATATGAACACAACAGCTTTTGTAAACGTGTCATTACCACGAGCGCATTCATAATTGAACATAGTTTCTGATATCAGCGTATACAAGATTAATTTTATAGCTGATCCAGACTATTAATCTATTTGATGGAATTCCTCCATCGCCAACCCAAAATCGCATTTACAGGTAACCACATAATTACATTATTTCTACCTTGAGTTGCTTGAACAGGAGTACTATGGACAATCCTCTGCGCCCTACCGCACAGATGAACGCCGAAATAGTATGTACGCTTCACGTATAACTGGTCTTTTCACAGTGCACAGGCTTGCGTAATCGCCTGACACTTTCCCCTCTCCGGATAGGAGTTAATTGTTCACGGATAGTAATCATGCCCAAACCAGTAGTCCCCAGTCCCGAAAGCAAGCAGGCAGCCGCCAGCCAAAAACGTTTGCAAAAATCGTTGCTTAAAATCGGTGCGCTGGAAAAAGCGATCCTGACCAGCGCCAATTTCGCCATTATTGCCACCGATGAAAAAGGTGTGATTCAATTATTCAATACCGGTGCCGAGAGCATGCTGGGATACCGCGCCAAAGAAGTTCTGAACAAAATAAGCCCTTCAGACATTTCTGATCCACAGGAAGTCATTACGCGCGCCACTACCCTCAGCACCGAACTTGCAACCACCATCAAACCCGGCTTTGAAGCGCTGGTATTCAAGGCTTCTCGCGGCATCGAAGATATCTATGAGCTGACCTATATCCGTAAGGATGGCAGCCGTTTTCCTGCACTGCTATCCGTAACTGCATTACACGATGAAAAAGAAGTTATAATCGGTTACCTGTTGATTGGCACAGATAATACAGAGCGTAAAGCGATAGAAGCGGAGTGCGCGCAGCTACTCAAAAACCAGGAAGCAATCAACAAACAACTCCAGCAAGCCAATTATATTTCGCGCGAAAACGAGGAAAAACTTGCCGTTACCCTGCATTCAATAGGCGATGGTGTGATCGCCACCGATGCCAGTGCGCGCGTGACACTGCTCAACCCTATGGCGGAAAAACTCACCGGCTGGACGCTGGCCGATGCCAGGGGTAAACAGGTGGAAGAAATTTTTAAAATTATCAACAATAAAACACGCCAGCCTGCCAAAGTGCCGGTGGCCGATACCCTGGCCAAAGGCACGGTGCAGGGGCTGGACAACCACATCCTGCTGGTAGCGAATGATGGCAGCGAGTGTGATATCGCTGACAGTTGTGCGCCGATTCGTGATCGTGATGGGGTGGTGATTGGCGCAGTACTGGTTTTTCGCGATGTCACCGGTGAATATGCCACAGTGCGTGCCCTGCGTGACAGTAACGAATTAATACAAACAGTACTCAATACCGTCGGCGATGGCATTATTACCTTGTTTGCCAAGGATGGTGTGGTCGTGACGGTGAATCCCGCCGCCGAACACATGTTTGCCTATCGGGCCGATGAGCTCATCGGGAAAAAATTCAGCATGCTGGTTCCCGAGCTGGATCAGGAAGCGTGTAATGACTCACTTGCGTATTACAGCCCCAATGAAGCGGAACGTGCAGCCGGCTTTGGTCACAAGGTCATGGGCCGATGCAAAAATGGCAAACTGTTCCCCATGGAAATGGCAGTGAGTGAAATGTGGCTGGGCGAACAACGTTATTTCACCGGTATTTTGCGTGACGACACTGCGCGTACCACGGTGGAAGCAGAGCGGACGCAACTTTATCTGTCACTGAAGGAAAAACACGCCGAGCTGGACAGCGCCAGGCAGGTGGCAGAAAAAGCCAATCTCGCCAAATCAGAATTCCTATCCAGCATGAGCCATGAGTTACGTACTCCACTCAATGCAATTCTTGGCTTCGCGCAATTGCTGGAATCGGGCATACCCGCACCATCTGACACGCAATTGCTTAGATTGCAACAAATCATCAAGGCCGGCTGGTATTTGCTGGACCTGATTAATGAAATTCTCGATCTCGCGGTCATCGAGTCTGGCCGTGTAGCCTTGTCGCGGGAATCGGTATTACTGTCCGAAGTCATGCAGGAATGTCAGGCCATGATCGAACCCCAGGCACTGGAGCGCGACATTCAGCTCAGCTTCATACCCTTCGATGCAACATGGCACGCCAATGCCGATCGCACCCGGGTCAAGCAGGTGTTGATTAATTTGCTGACCAACGCAATTAAATACAATCGCGAGCGTGGCTCGATCATTGTGGAGTGCAGCGAGCCTGTACCGGGTCGGATACGCATCAGCATCAAGGACAGCGGTAAAGGATTAACGCCAGAAAAAATCCAGAATTTATTCCAGCCCTTCAATCGACTTGGCCAGGAAACCGGACCGGAGGAAGGCACGGGTATCGGTCTGGTGGTTACCCGGCAACTGGTCGAACTCATGGGAGGCAAGATCGGGGTTGAGAGTCAGGTCGGTGCTGGTAGCGAATTCTGGTTCGAACTGAATCGTGATGTAACGCCCTCAATATTCGAGAGAAACAATCAGCCAACAGATCGTCTGCCTGAAGTACAGGACAATGCAGCCAGGCGCTGCCTGCTGTATGTTGAAGATAATCCGGCCAACCTGCTACTGGTCGAACAGATCATTGCCAACTTCGGAAATATACACATGTTAAGCGCTGATGATGGCCCGCGCGGTATTGCACTGGCGCGAACACTACAACCAGATGTCATTCTGATGGATATTAATTTGCCCGGTATTAACGGATTCGAGGTGCTGGAAATTCTGCAACAGGACCCGTTAACCGTGAATATTCCGGTGCTGGCAATCAGTGCCAATGCCCTGCCGCGTGACATTAAAAAAGGACTGGATGCGGGATTTATGGGCTATCTCACCAAGCCGATCAAGCTTGATGAATTTATGGCGACATTGAATCTTGCCCTCAACATAACAGTGAACAAGTCGTTGCAAAATATAAAAACAAAGACTGATTCCGAAACGAAGCCAGACACCGAGTGAATATGAATCTCCCGTCAATCGATTTGTATGCTGCCAATATCCTGATCGTGGATGATGATATTAACAACGTGCATTTATTGGAACAGATATTAAAAGAAACAGGTTATAACAATGTCGGCTCGACACTGGACCCGCAATGCGTTTGTGAATTACACCTCGCCAACCACTATGATCTGATCTTGCTCGATATGAACATGCCGATCATGGATGGTTTTGAGGTAATGAAAAGTATAAAGCTGAATACCATGAATGACTATCTGCCGGTCATTGTTATCACGGTTCAACCTGACCACAAACTGCGTGCCTTGCAGGCTGGCGCCAAAGATTTTATCAGCAAGCCATTTGATCTGCTCGAAGTCAAAACGCGTATTCACAACATGCTGGAAGTACGTCTGCTGTATCGACAACTTGATGATAGCAACCACGAACTGAAAGCGTTGGCATTACATGATGTACTGACCGGCTTGCCCAACCGGCGTTTGTTAATGGACCGGCTTGACCTGGCCATTGCACAGGCACGCCGTATTAAACAAAGCATGGCGGTATTGTTTCTGGATCTGGATGACTTCAAGCAAATCAATGATACTTTCGGCCACGATGTGGGCGATGCGGTAATGAAGATTATGGCCGATCGCCTGGTCGCCACGGTACGGCAGGTCGATACCGTCGCGCGTTATGGTGGCGATGAATTTGTTATCGTGCTGTGGGAGCTGGCGCTCGATGAAAATCTGTCCATGTTGGTGTTAAAACTGATGCAAGTGATTGCACAGCCGTTTGTCATAGAAGACCACAGCCTGCGCATTACCGTAAGCATTGGTGCGAGTTTTTATCCGCAGCATGGTGCAGACGGCACGAGCCTGATGAAAAGTGCCGATTTGGCACTGCATGAAGCCAAACAGCTCGGCAAGAATAACTATCGCATTGCAACGCGCCGCGATGCCAGTATTACTGTACAGTAAGACATGTGAGACAAACGAGTCTGTCGGATGTATGAATGGACAAGGGAAGAATTTCGATCAAGGTAAAATACAGGACACAGACGATGATTAGCAATAAAGACATTCTTCATGCCAGCATTTTGATCGTCGACGATCAGGAAGCCAATGTGACATTGCTCAGCCATTTGTTGCATGAAGCCGGCTACCATTATATCAGTTCAACCATGGATCCGACCCAGGTCGCGGCAATGCATTCTGCCAATAATTACGACCTGATTCTGCTCGACCTGCTCATGCCCTGCATGGACGGTTTCGAGGTGATGACCGAACTCAAGAAGAATGTGGGTGAAGGCTACCTGCCGGTCCTGGTACTCACTGCGCAACCTGACCACAAAATACGTGCACTTGCCGATGGCGCCAAAGATTTTATTGCCAAGCCGTTTGATTTGGTCGAGGTTAAAACACGTATTCATAACATGCTTGAAGTGCGTTTGTTATATAAAAAACTCGCCAATTTTAACCAGAAGCTGGAACAGACGGTGCAGGAACGTACCGCCGAATTACGCGATAGCGAAAACCGCTATCGTTGTCTGATTGAACTGGCATCCGACTGGTACTGGGAACAGGATGTGAACGGGGGTTTCACCCGGGCATTCGGGCCGGTTGGCGAAATGCTCGGAATTGAGAACGATGCCTTGTTGGGTAAAAGCAAGCTGACAGCTGTGACAGGCTGGAATGAAACGGAGCGCAAACAACTCCATGCACGTATAGCCGATCGGAAACCTTTTCTGGATTTCAGAATCAGTCGCATCAACATCAATGGCGATAAACAGCAATATCTGGTGAGCGGCGAACCGATGTTCAACCACTACTCACGCTATATTGGTTACCGCGGTATCGGCGTCGAGCTTGTCGCAGATCCTTTAGCCAGCTCGGAAAGCATCTGATCATGGCAATACATCACAGTCCAAACCAGAATCATTTGCTCGCTGCATTGCCGGGCAAGGAATTTGAAATTCTGGAAGCACATCTGGAACTGGTGCCGCTGTCGCTGGGTGAGTTTCTTTATGAACCTGGCACGCAATTGCAATACGCGTATTTTCCAACCACTGCAATCGTCTCGCTACACTATGTGATGGAATCGGGCGCGTCTGCCGAAACCGCAGGCGTAGGTAACGAAGGAGTGATAGGTATTTCGTTATTTATGGGTGGCGATACCACCCCCAGCTCGGCCGTGGTACAAACAGCAGGACATGCTTATCGGCTATGTAACAGTGTGTTGATGCAGGAGTTCAATCGTGGTGGTTTGTTACAAAAGCTGCTGCTTCGTTATACGCAGGCGCTCATCACCCAAATGGCACAGACCGCAGTCTGCAATCGACATCATTCAATTACACAACAGTTGTGCCGCTGGCTGCTGTTAACACTCGATCGATTACCTTCCAATGAACTGGTGATGACACAGGAACTGGTGGCCAGTATGCTCGGTGTGCGCCGCGAAGGCATTACCGAAGCTGCCGGTAAATTGCAACGCGCCGGTATTATTAACTACCGCCGTGGCCACATAACTGTACTGGATCGCAAGGGCCTTGAGGCTCGCACCTGCGAGTGCTATGCCGTGGTGCGAAAAGAGCTGGATCGTTTGTTATCTGACGTGCAATATCGTCAGCAGACAACGGTAAACAATCATTAAAGTCGAACACATTCATTTATAAAACCTGATAAGTAGCTACCCTTTTATAGTAAATAATAACCTGTTCATCAGTGAATGGAATATGCAAATATTTATTTTGGATTAAGCTTTCTGAATATTGTTCTAAATTGGACAATAAAAGAAAAAAGTTTCCGCAGACAAGATCTGCGAAAACTGAACTGAGTATCTTATGCAATTATTATGGTGCAGGCTGGGTCACTGTATTCATGTCAAGCGTAACAGCTGTATCCGAGAATAATCTGCCGACTACGGTTGTGGTATTACCTATTGCAATACCTTTCGCGGCCAGAATAATACCTTCAAAATGTGCTGCTGAACCGATTGACACACCCGCGCTTCCGCCGACCTGCCAGTACACATTCTTCGCCACGGCACCACCTGTCAGGGTGACACTGGTCGCCGCTGCCTGGGTAAGATCGCCTGCTATCTGAAAAATCCAGACATCATTCGCCGTACCCGATAGTGTAACCGTCGTTGTAATCAAAACACCTGTGCCCCACTTGTAAAGACCGGGTGCCAGTGTCTGGCCACTGATATCACCTGCAAATAGCTCGGTAAAATCAGGTGTTGTTCTGCCTGCCGCATCGGTATAGGCAGTACCCATATCGAGTATGGCATTGGCAACGAGTGTATTGTCTGGCACCGTACCTTTAAAGCAAACCACACTGCCATTGCCTGTATAGGCAACATCCGCACCGTAAATATCACCAACCAGCATTTGTGGACAGGTAACCGTATCCATTGCAGCAGCCGTGATAGGACTGGAGCCGATGTCACCGCTGATAACGGAATTCGGAACTGTGGTGATTCCGGTTTTGGACAACATGACAAAACTACCGGCTGAGCCAAGGTTTACTCCGGTCCCTGTGCCTGCAGTGTTACCGCCAGTACTACCACTACCGCCGCCGCTATCATTGCCACCGCCACAAGCTGTCAGAAAAACAGTCAGCAGCATAACTGCTGACAGTTTGATTGGATTACTAAAAAGTCCATATTTGTTCATTGTATTTCTCCTTGCATTACTTGAACCTGCGAAAATCGAGCTAACATAACCGGTTCTCGCAGATATAAAATTCGGGCATACGCCATGTTTCATTTGCTATCGCAAAATGACATAGAGTATCTCGAATGAATTTTTTCAGATTTCTATCCGGGTATTGTCTGCATAAAGAAGAATCTGTTACGTTCGTCAATGATGCTTGATCACCAAACGTTATTATCCGCTGTCTGCAGGTTTGCACAGTACGCTGGAACACATTGGGAAAGGTTTATTCGTTGACAAAAAAATGACCCCGCAGGATCATTTGTAGGATCGGATCAAAACGGGGTAAAGGTTGGTTCATAATATGGTAAGAACTGAATTCTGGCAGTCGATGTTTTATTCCTTAATGCATCAATAAAATCAGGTATTGTCCTTGATGATTTCACAAACACCATTTGTTTTTACTGATTCGATACCTTTGTCTCTTGACTGTGCTGTAATATACATCTGGCTGGTGCCAATAACCTGATGATTCGGCGCCTTCAGATTGAAATAAAATTTATCATTTTTCGAATTCAATCTTTCATAATGCCTGTCGTCTGTGCAATTGGTCTGCACGGATGTAATCCCGTTCTGCGCAGAATGTTTTGCCGGGTACATCTCGCTTGTTAATATCGTTTCAGTATTTGCTGCTTTTAACACAAAGTGAAACTGACCATCGATACTGTTGCTTAATTGAAAACTTGCTGACATTTAATTATCCTCGCTCTGTATTTATGTTAAAAATCAACTGTCACATAACATTGGCATGTGCATTGGCAATATCAGATTTGAGGTCGTCCCATATCTTATCGGCCGCGCCCTTGACCTGTCCCCATGTCTCAACTGTCGCTTTTTTCATTTCGTTTAATGTTGCAACTGCCTTGCGCTGTTTTGCGCGCAAATCGTTAAGTTCCTTGGCGCGCTGCAGTTTGACACTTGAACTGGCGCTTTCAATGTTGGCTTCCAGTAATCTTATTTGTGTACTCCATTCTGTCAGCTGCGCTTCCATTTTCTCTATATTCGCTGCATAGGTACTCATAATTGACTCCTTGAACTATTAATTGTAGTTCGTGATTAATTCGACTTGACCGCAAGATGATTTTTGACCTTGCTTACGCCTGTCACTTCGCTCGCCAACGTATTGGCCATGTCACTGTACGCCAGGGAAGCTACATTACCACTCAGGGTCACTACACCTTTTTCCGTATCAACACTGATCTTGAGACTATCGAGACCGGGTTTGGCAAAAATTGCGGCTTTAACCCTGGTCGTGATTTCAGTATCACTGATAACCACACCCACGCTATGACTTTGCTCACTCATAGACTCGGCCACTCTATCGGTTACGTCGTTAATTTTATGACCGGCCGTATCCATGGTCTGGTCGATATTTTTACCCGCTGTTTCTGCCGGGCCTTCTTTATTACAAGAAGCAAGTCCGACAACCAGCAGGATTAAAATGCCGATATATTTCAGATTTTCAAAATTGTCCATTTTCATTTCCTTAAAATTGAAAGAAGAGTACATTTCTGTACAGCAGATTTCAGTGCGGCAAATCATGCCCGCCTGACCTGACACTATTCCGGACAAGCTATGCGGTATTTGTCCAGGGAGTTCGATTAAATCGGTCTTGCTGGCATGTAAATCCTTACCAGCCCCGTTACCGTTCATTTCTGCATCGAACACCAGTTAAACACTGGTTCTGGTAAACTATCGGACTTGCACGCAAGATATTCCGTTCGCCAGCGAACATACTGAAAATATTTTAAGTGCGCGTTGTCGACCGACTCACCTGCCTGAAGCCCGTTCACAGACGGAAAAGCATGCAATAACATCTTCACGTATACATACCCCTATCCGGGTCAGGCAGTATCTTTTCTCATTACTTTGTGTGCAAAAACCTGAGCCTGATTCAGCTTCGCGCAGCCCCATCACCAGCTTGATAAGCCTGTCCTCTCACACGTGAATAACCCGACACAATAACGGCAATTTTGTTACAGTGCGCCGCTGTTAAATGTAACCCGCATTATCTATACTGATTTTCTATTTTAAAGAAGGTTCTTATGTTCCGAATTCGCCGCGTCCACGACCTTTCCCTGCCCATCAATCGCGATGCTGTCGAGCAGATACAACAAATCATACGCGCGCAATTTGATGATATGGCAGATGAAAAAGTCCGTGAGGTGCCGGAAAAGCTGCTCAATCCGATGAAGTTCAACTTTCGCTCGGAATTGTTTGTCTGTGATGATCGCAAGGGCCGGGTAAAAGGTTTTGCCCTGTTCTCGGCGGAGCCGGTATTGCGCTTCGGTTATCTTGATTTACTTGCGCTGTCGAGTGCATCAAAAGGCGGCGGCGTGGGCCAGGCACTGTATCGTCGTGTCCAGGAAGAATGTGTCAGCCTCGGTTATCACTGGCTGTTCTTCGAATGCATGACCGACCTGGCGCAATATCATGACAACAAGGACGAACTCAAGGCGAGCAAGGCACGTATGCGATTTTATGAACGCATGGGTGCGCGACCAGTAATGAATACCCTGTATGAGCGTCCGCGCAAGGCAAATTTTGACAATGCCTATTTCCTGATGGTTGATGATCTGGATGGGGAGCGCGTACTGGATCGCGACATGGCATTAAAAGTTGTCACAGCTGTATTACAGCGCAAGTATAAAAAAACCATGTCGCCGCAGTTGATAAAAGAAGTCATCAATTCGTTTGTCGATGATCCGGTCATGATGCGCCCGCTTATCTATGTCAAGAACACCATGCCACATGCTTACCCGACCATTCCGAATGATAAACAAATTGTGTTATGTATTTCAGAGGGTCATAGCATTCATCACATTAAAGATCATAACTATGCCGAACAACCGGTAAGGGTCAGCTCCATTCTGGAAGAACTCGAAAAAACTGACCTGTTCGAACGTGTCTCGCGCAAGCATTTTGGTGACAAACACATTCTGGCCGTACATGCGCGCCGCTTTGTAAATTATTTTCGTGATGTGGCCATGAAAATCGATCCCGAAAAACCGCTGTTTCCTGATGTGTTTCCGATCCGCAAGAACGTTGCTCACCCCCGTAATGTGCCTTCCCATGCGGGTTACTATTGTATCGACATCTACAGCCCGATTAACCGCACGGCCTTCCTTGCTGCACGCGATGCAGTCGATGTTGCGATGACCACGGCCAAAGCCATCGAAGACGGCAGTCACTTTGCCTATGCACTGGTAAGACCACCCGGGCATCATGCAGGCTATGATTCTTTCGGTGGCTACTGCTACTTCAATTCTACCGCCATTGCCGCGCACTATCTTTCACGTCATAGTCGCGTAGCGATACTTGATCTTGACTACCACCATGGTAATGGTCAACAGGAGATATTTTATAAACGTGATGATGTGCTGACGATATCCATTCATGCCGACCCGACCTTTGAGTACCCCTATTTTAGTGGTTACAAGGAAGAGCGCGGCGAAGATAAAGGTTATGGCTTTAACATTAACATGCCCCTGAAGCGTGCAATCGATGGTCCGGTACACCTCAAGGCTGTCCAGACCGCATTAAAAAAATTACGCGCTTTTCGTCCGGAAGTATTGATCATCGCACTGGGACTGGATACTGCACAAAATGACCCATCCGGTACCTGGAACCTGCTCGCTGATGATTTTCATGCCAACGGCAAACTGATTGGTGAATTTAATTGCCCCACACTGGTGGTACAGGAAGGGGGTTATGATTGTTCGGTACTGGGTAAAAATGCGCTCGCATTTTTATCCGGCATGTGGAGCGGTTATTACGAATAGGCAGACAATAAAATAGATTCGTAAAAATTATTTTACTTGCGCTATTGCGTAACATCCACTGCAATATTTTTTTTACAACACTCTCCTTTTATATATTACACTTGAATTTCAAATTTGTTGCGTGTAAATAAAAGGAAATTATATGAGTGAACAACGCCCGCCGCTACCACCCTTTACCCTTGAATCTGCCAAACAAAAAGTGCGTGCTGCCGAAAACGCCTGGAATACCCGCGATCCGGAAAAAATTGCCCTTGCCTACACTCCGGAAAGTCAGTGGCGCAATCGTTCACAGTTCATCACGGGTCGTGATGAAATTAAACGTTTTCTTGCTGACAAATGGTCGAAAGAACTGGAGTATCGATTAATCAAGGAAATCTGGGCCTTTACTGATTCACGTATTGCGGTGCGTTTTGCCTATGAGTGGCACGATGACCAGGGCAACTGGTTTCGTTCCTATGGAAACGAAAACTGGGAGTTTGATAATAACGGCCTCATGAAAACCCGGATAGCCAGCATTAATGATCTGGCTATCACTGAAGATGAGCGAAAATATCATTGGCCATCCGGTCCACGGCCGGAACAACATCCGGGCCTGACCGAGTTGGGTTTGTAAACTTACATTCCGCCGCTGATAACTTCACAGGCCAGTATTCTCACTGGCCATCCTGATTTCACATTACCAGGTTTTATAGGGCAGGAATTTTCCATTTAATGTAATCACGACACGATCCCCGGCCGGGTTTTCTTCCTTGTCGATGTCCATGGAAAAATCAATCGCACTCATAATGCCATCACCAAATTTTTCATGAATAATTTCCTTGATGGTATCGCCATAGACGCCAATCATTTCATAAAAACGGTATATGACCGGGTCCTGCGGTATGGTGGTTTCCCAGGCTTTGTGTGGAAACGCCTGCAGGGCAGTATTTACTTCATCAGACAGATCTAACAATGCACACAGCTTGTCGGCGAGGGGCTTGGGCATACTGTTCTTGCCAAAGCATGCCGAGGTAACCCAGACAACGCCGGCGTCAATTTCATCGGCTATGGCTTGCCAGCTCAGACCTTTTTGAATTTTTGCCTCGATAATAATTTCTGACATTTCCATCTTGCTCATTAATGAGCTGGTAGCGCTGTTGGGCATTTTTTTCAGTGTTTCAACACTCGCGTTCATCCGGGTTCTCCTTTAATCGGGTTAGTTCATGTTCACTACATTTTTTTCAGATTTGGTTTCATCATCATCGTGATGTGGTTGAATAATTTCATGCGTTAAACCCGTTGCCGGATTAACTTCAGGCGGATACAACAATCCATTACCTGAGATTTTTTTCTCATCCTTGCGTAGTTCAGGGTTGGCCAGTTCCTTGGATCTTTTTACCAGGAAATCAACAATATGATTTCGAATCGTATAATAGTGCTCGTGATGAATAATATCGGTACGATTCCGTGGTCGTGGAATATCGATAATGACTGATTCAGCTATTTGTGCCTGTGGTCCGTTGGTCATCAATAAAATACGATCAGCCAACAAAATCGCTTCATCCACATCATGCGTAATCATGAAAACGGTTTGTTCGGTTTGGCTCCAGATTTTAAGCAGCTCTTCCTGAATCATGCCACGCGTTAATGCGTCGAGAGCACCAAACGGTTCATCCAGTAATAATAACTTCGGCTCAATCGCAAACGCCCGTGCAATACTCACCCGTTGCCGCATACCACCGGAAAGTTGCGATGGCTTGCGATGTTCTGTCCCTTTTAATCCGACCATGTCGATGTACTTCATACTGTGGTCGTAAACCTGCTGCTTGCTCCATTGCGGATGGCGGGATTTAACAGCAAAGGTGATATTTTTTAATGTCGACATCCACGGCAACAGACTGTAGTTCTGAAACACCACACCGCGATCCAGACTGGGTCCTGCGATTTCCTTGTTATCCATCAGGACAACACCTTCGGTTGCCTTATCAAGGCCAGCCAACACATTCATAATCGTGGATTTACCACAACCTGAATGACCAATGATGCAAACAAAATCACCTTCGTCAACACCGAAATTAATGTTCTCAAAGACTGTTAATGGTTCACCACCGTTGGTGCCCGGAAACCGTTTTGTCAGTCCCTGTGCATTGAGAAAAAAATGTCCCATAAAAACTACTCCGACTTACTCTACGTATTGCACAAGTTTGGTCGCGCGTGCCAGCATCAAATCAAGCATCATGCCCACCAGACCTATCATCAAGATTGAAAACACCACGCTGGTTAAATCCAGATTGTTCCATTCGTTCCACACGTAATACCCCACACCGGTACCACCCACCAACATTTCGGCTGCCACGATAACCAGCCAGGCAATACCAATTGATATACGCATACCCGTTAAAATAGTGGGTGCCGCTGCCGGCAGGATAACCAAAAAGGCCGTACGTATACTTCCCAGTTCATGTGTGCGTGCAACATTTATGTAATCACGTTTCACGGCGCCTACACCGAACGCGGTATTGATTAGCATTGGCCATATCGAACAGATAAAAATCACAAACACTGAAGAAATTTCAGAGTCTTTTAATATGAACAGGGCCAATGGCATCCACGCCAAGGGTGAAATGGGTTTGAGTACCTGAATAAATGGATCCAAAGCCTTGGACATTAATGGCGACATACCGATGAGAAAACCGACAGGTATCGCGATTAATGCTGCCAAAAAGTAACCCAGGCCGACGCGCTTGAGCGAATACAATAATTGCAGACCAATGCCTTTATCGTTCGGCCCCTTGTCATAAAACGGATCACTCAGTTCTTCATATGCGAGCGCACCAATATCTGAAGGATTGGGTACGCGAGCCTGCGGCTCGCTACCACCCATCAGTTTTTCATACTCCGTCACGGCTTTTGTTGCTTCGGGTGCCTGGTTTGTAAACTCCCAGACACCCATCAGGACAACAAAAATTACCACTGAAAGTAAGGCCGCACGCGCGTTAATACTTTGCATGCCTAGGCCCTCGTGATGGCAAAGCTCTTGGCATACTCATCCGGTTTGCTGTAATCAAACTCCTTACCCATAATGGTGTAGTTTTCATACGTTGTTTCCGGCGCTTCGTAACCAAGTTCCTTCATTAACTTGCCACAATCAGCTGCGAGATAAACCTGTTCAGCAATTTTCTTGTAATCGATATCGCCTTTCACATAACCCCAGCGTTTCATTTGCGTCATTATCCAGACCGCCATTGAATGCCATGGGAATGGATCAAAGCCGATTCGGTCCGGTTCATTCTTCACGTTACCCAGACCATCTGCATAGCGCCCGGTTAACACCTGCTCCAGCACGGGTATGGGCTGGTTAAGATAATTTTTCGGTGCAATTGCCTTGGCGATGTCTTTACGATTGTCCTTGTTCGCAGAGAAATGTGTCGCATCAACAATGGATTTGAACAACGCGCCATAGGCATTGGGCATGGTGCGGGCGAATTCCGCGCTGGTCGCAAAGGCACAGCAAGGATGACCTGACCAGATTTCCTTGGTTAACAAATGAATGAAGCCGATTTTTTCCCACACTGCACGCTGGTTGAATGGATCGGGTGACAAATAACCGTCAAGATTACCAGCACGTAAATTTGCAACCATCTCCGGTGGTGGTACCACACGAATCTGGATATCTTTATCCGGATCGATGCCATGTTCGGCAACATAATAGCGCAGTAAAAAGTTATGCATGGAGTATTCGAACGGTACACCAAACTTGAAACCCTTCCATTGTTTTGGGTCGCGCTTGTCTTTGTGTTTGTTTGCCAGGGTAATGGCCTGGCCATTAATGTTTTCTACCGCCGGCATGATAAATGGCGATGCAGTTGAACCGGCACCCATGGTGATGGCCAGTGGCATCGGTGTCAACATATGCGCAGCGTCATATTCCTTGTTAAGCGATTTGTCACGTGATACCGCCCAACCAGCTGTTTTAATCACATCTACATCCAGGCCGTACTTGCTATAGAAGCCTAGTGGATGTGCCATGATGATTGGCGTTGCACAGGTAATCGGCACAAAACCCACCTTGAGTTTTTTCTTTTCCGGTTTGCCCAGTTTATCTTTCACTGCCGCTTTTACGGCATCAATGGGCAGAAAACTCGCCAGTACAGAAGCAGCCATACCGCTACCGACCAGTTTCATAAAACTGCGGCGTGCAATATCATCATGGGCAAACATGCCGCGCACGATAGCGCTTTCGACCGCACGATCCATCATATCTTCGGTTGTCATATTCTGATGTACTGGTAGTTCTGCGGTTGCTTCCTCCACTTGATGTTTCGATGTGCAGGTACTACAACCACAGCCCATGCCGTGTCTCAGATCGCTGTCGGGGCTAAACGGGTCATCCAAACTTTTAGTACTCATGCGGGTCTCTCCTGCTAATGTTGATTTTTTTCAGGCACTATTTTTGTGCGCCATGATTCAAATTGATGCAATAACCAGTTCTGTCTTACGCAACCTGGGCTGTAATTTCTGATTACTGCCGCTTTAAAGTTGATTGTTATTTCTACCAGAGCAAGTGCCGTACCAACATTGCATAATTTTATTAACCGATTGATTTTGTTATTGGAATTTTATTTTTACGTGCAACTTGCTTGCTACGTATTTTCGTAATTAACGAATACTCGTAGCTGAAATTATGAGTTTTCGTAGTTCTGGCCTGAATCTTGCGATATGTAATTCCGGTACCGGAGTATTTGAATAACTCAGGGGAATAAAACAACTCATCCAATTAGAAAGTGACAAGTTATGAATACCATTGTTTCTGAAATCAGTGACAAGAAATCGGATACCGTCTTTCAGACATTGATTCAACATGTTAACGACTGTTATCTGCTAATCGACCCGATTGAAAACTGCGTTCTGAATGCCAACCGCGCCGCGGTAAAAATGCTGGGTTACGAAATCCGCGAATTACAAAGCATGACGGTTACCTCGCTATTCTCTAATGATCTGCCCGCACTGATTTCATTTACACAATGTATCCTGCAAATTGGCGATGGCTGGACCAATGAACTGGCCTGCAAAATGAAAAATGGCCGCCAGCTGGATGTTGAAATAAGTGCCAACACGGTGCAACTTGCCAATGAACAACTCATTATTTTCCAGCTACGTGATAAAAAGAAAGTCATGGCCTTGCATAATGATGCGACTGCACAGGCCTATGTACGGAGCGGCTTGACGGAATGGAAGCGCGTAGAAAATATTTTTCAGGACATTGAACGCGAAAACCAGTTAATGCTGCATGCGGTCGGGGAAGGAATTTACGGTGTCAACGCAGACGGTAAAACCACCTTTATTAATCCGGTTGGCGAAGCCCTGCTCGGTTGGGAGGCAAACGAACTGGTTGGCAAGGATATTCACAGCATGATTCATCACACCAGACATAGCGGTGATCATTATCCCAGCCACGATTGTCCGATTTATGCGGCATTTAAGGACGGCGAAATACATCATGTTGTAGATGATGTGTTCTGGCACAAGAATGGCAAGCCTGTTCATGTCGAATACACCAGTACGCCGGTTGAGGACAACGGCAGACTGGTCGGTGCAGTCGTTGTGTTTCGCGATATTACCGAACGCCGCATTGCAGAAGAAAATCTGCGTAATGCGCTTCATGAAGTTGAAGAGCTGAAACAGAAACTGGAAATGGAAAACGCCTATCTTCAGGAAGAGATTCGGGAAGATAACTGTTACACGGAAATTGTTGGCAATAGCGAAGCAATCAAGCACTGCCTGCACCAGATAGAGCTGGTCGCCCAGACCAATGCGAACGTACTGGTTACCGGCGAATCAGGCACTGGCAAGGAACTTATCGCACGTGGCATACATGAAAACAGTTTACGCAAGGAGCGGCCATTAATACGTGTTAATTGTGCCGCCATACCAAGAGAGTTATTTGAAAGTGAATTTTTCGGCCATATCAAGGGTGCCTTCACCGGTGCCATTCAGGATCGCACTGGCCGTTTTGAACTGGCAGATGGTGGCACATTATTTCTTGATGAAGTTGGTGAAATACCGATTGAATTGCAAAGTAAACTGTTACGCGTGATTCAGGACGGTCAGTTTGAGCGGGTTGGTGATACCAAAACAAGACAGGTCGATGTACGCATTATCGCTGCGACCAATCGAAATCTGATTGACGAGGTCAAGGCAAAACGTTTCAGGGAAGACCTGTATTTTCGACTTAATGTATTCCCTATAGAATCAACCCCGCTTCGCGAGCGGCCACAGGACATACCCCTGCTGGCCGTGCATTTTTTACGTCGCTCGGAAAAAAAATTGAACAAAACAGGATTGCGCCTCAGCAAACGCGACATACTAAAATTACAAAACTACTCCTGGCAGGGCAATATTCGTGAGCTGGAAAATGTCATTGAACGTGGCGTTATCTTGTCACGCAATGGCAGGTTGTGTTTTGAATTACCTGAAGTTAATCAGGTTACAACTGAAGACATGAACGTTTCCCCTGTAGAGCCAGGCATTAAAACTGCTGCCGACATACGCAGTGATGAACGAGATAATATTATCCACGCACTAAAATTAAGCAGGGGCAAGGTATTTGGTCATGATGGAGCAGCGACGGCACTGAATATACCACCGACCACACTGGCATCAAAAATAAAACGTCTCAACATTGATCGTAGCGCATTTAAATAGCCGCCATCGCTAATTTTTATTGGCCCGGTCAAGTCGATGTCTATCATTGTTCTTGAATATATTATGCAGCAGGCAAGATAATGCTATACTCGCCGGCTTACCACGTTACAGGAATACCTCGCCATGAACGAATTTAAAAATGTGTCTGTAGTAAAACTGGCCAACGTTTATTTTGATGGTGGAGTCACCAGCCGGACGATTCATTTTCATGATGGATCAATCAAGACACTCGGTATCATGCTGCCTGGGAAATACACGTTTAATACTGACAAAAAAGAAATCATGGATATTCAACAAGGGGAAGTCGAGGTGTTACTTCCTGACAGTAACGATTGGGTGAAAATGACCTCGGGTGAAAGCTTTACTGTCAAGAAAAAATCGTCTTTTCAAATCAATGTGCTGAAGCTGACAGATTATTGCTGTTCATTTATCGATTAAACATATATCTTTCAACGCTATCCAGCCAGCTATTCGTTCTGCACGGTAAATCGGCTATCTGTATTTTCTCACCCTGTGGAACATGAATGAGATAAATGTGTTTTCGCACATATTCAATCTGACCAATCCTGCATAGACTGGAATATTAAGCGTATTGAACAGCTTAAAATACGTGCCTCATAAGCATATCCTTAATGTGTCAATTTTGCCTGGAGGCAACATGTCCGACACACAAAACATGAATAAATGGCGAATTGCCTGGTATGCCACAACCATATTTCTCAGTTCTGCCATTTTACTGGTGCTCGAAATCACCGCGGGCCGGCTCATCGCACCGTATGTAGGTGTGTCAATATACAGCTGGACTTCCATCATTGGTGTCATCCTCGCCGGGCTGTCACTTGGCAACTGGCTGGGTGGTCACTGGGCAGATAGAGGCGCGAATGAAACAAGCACCGGCATTATACTTGCGCTTGCGGGCCTGTTCAGTTTGTTCAGTCTGCTCGCGCTGACGCTGGTAGCTCCTGTCTTACAAAACAGTCAACTGGATCTGGTCAGTTCGAGTTTTTTGTACGTGCTTAGCATGTTCTTCATCCCTTCTATCTTGCTGGGCATACCCACACCCATTTTAACGACACTGGCACTTAAACTGGATGGTCGTACCGGACACATTGTGGGTCGTATGCATGCACTGGCAGCATTTGGCAGTATCATCGGCACGTTTCTAACCGGATATGTATTGATCCAGTACTTCGGCTCACGTAATGTCATCATTGTTTCTGCACTGTTGTTGTTCCTGCTTGCCTTACCATTTCTTTATCGCAAGTCCAAATTAGTTTCCATTGCAGTTATTCTTCTAACCGTCGGATTAAGTTCTGTTATCCATGCCCGCAACGGCTTTACCAATCCATGTGACAAGGAGAGTAATTATTTTTGTTTGCGTGTTGTTGACGTTTCAAGTGATGTACCTTTTGGCAGGGCAAAGGCGTTGATACTTGACCATCTTCTGCATGGTATTAACCATGACACGCGACCGGATATGCTGGTATCGCCCTATGTGCATTTGATGGATGAACTTATTAAAGCGCATTTTACTGCGCCGCAACGTGTTCGATTAAATTATTTTTTCGCCGGCGGCGGTTCCTACACACAGCCACGCATGATAATGTCAGAAACACCTGATGCTCAGATTACCGTCGCGGAACTGGATAGTGCGGTCACCGCTATCGTACAAAAAAACATGTATGTATCAACCAAAGATATGGAGATTATTCATGGTGATGCGCGCACGACCTTATACCGACATGCCGGGGAAAAGTTTGATGTTATTGTCACTGACGCATTTCATGACGTTGCTATTCCCTATCATCTTGTCACGCTCGAGTTTATGCAACTTGTAAAGCAACGCATGCATCCCGCCGGATTGTTTATTACCAATGTTGTTGATGCCTATCCGGATCCCAGAATGGTCAAGAGTCTGGCAAAAACATTATGGCAGGAATTCAAATACGTCGACATCTGGGCCGACCAACTTCCACAACAACCGCAACGTATGACCTATGTCATTTCGGCCAGTAATAGTAAAGTACACAACGATGTCCTGCATGCCAGCAGCGGTTTCAAACGCAGCTGGCATCGAATTAACCAACTTTTACTTGCCAGTGGCACACCGGATAATGCATTGCCCGTTTTCACCGATGACTATGTGCCAGTTGAAAGAATGATCGCAAAATTATTGCTGACAACAGAAGGATTATGAATGTAATAAATGACTTGGTATATTATCGATTCCCTGATTACTTTCACTTCCCACGCTGGTCCCCGACGAGGCTATATATCCCTCATCTGCAAGGATTACTGAAACTCGCCTGAAGAGCGATGCTGTCCCGATACCTGTAATACCGGCATCAGTTGACTGGATCACGCACTGTCAGGATTGTTAATAAAAAATATTTTATTGTTTAATCTCTGAATAACAATAACTTAGCCTTAAAACCGGCCTGTTAATTATAAATTGCTAATATGCGAACAGAAAATAACCTGATATAATTACTGGGTTATTAGTTAGAAAAGACACGACGAGGGGAAACAAAGTGGAAGCTATTATCGACGGCAAGACGATCCAGCTAAGTGAAGCTGGCTGGCTGGAAAACCTGGACGAATGGAGTGAAGCGCTCGCAGTTGAAATCGCCAAGAATGAAAAAATTGGTGAATTGACCCAGGAGCATTGGGATATCGTCAACCTGGCACGCGAATATTTTACTGAAAATGGCACGGTTGCCGAGCCACGCCTATTTTCAAAAATGATGAAAGAAAAATACGGCAAAGACCGTAGCGATCAAAAATATATTTATTCGTTATTCCCGACCGGATTAATCAAGTGCGCAAATAAAGTCGCCGGCCTGCCACGACCAAAAGGCTGCAGCTAGCGTTTATTACCCACAAAACTAAAAAAGGGCTACTTCGGGTAGCCCTTTTTTGTACAGCATGTTGTATTTGCAACAGCGACTATCTTTTCGCCGCCTGCTTCTCCTTTTTCGCTGCCTTCTTTTCCTTCATTGTTAGTGCCGGTTTCTTTTTCGCTTCTTTGTTACTTTTTTGTTCTTTACTCATTTGTTTGCTCCAGATTTTTGGTGAACCTCAATCAGTTCATAGCTGACATCATTCATCGCGCCATTACTTTAAATTTGTTACCAGACAGTCATGTTTACTACATCGTATACTGCCAGTTTATGTCCATGCGTATTCCCGTTTGATATGACTCACTGTAGCATAAATATTTTTACCCGGATTCAATCCGGACGGCAAATTAAAAAATATTTTCATACAACGCTAGTTATCCTTGTCAGTCTGTCTGACCTGCTTCCATAACAGGTCGGACATCATAATCTTGCCGCGTGTCACAAATACTTCGTGGTTTCTTTCCACGTCTTTCAGGTCATAAAGGTAGTTCACCATGACACCATAGGAATTGGCCATACCCTGCTCGGAGGTATCGGCGAATACGTTAATGCGCTCGAGTCTGGCACCATTTGATAAATGAAACATGGCGACCGGGTCAGGCAATTTACCCAGTCTGTTAGTCCGGGTCAGATAAGCCAGTGCCAGATCATGTAAGACTGGCGACAGTTCCGCCTGCATCGTATCAAGCCCGTCCGCAAGCAAGACGGAAAGTAAACTGGCAAACGTAGTCTTCGGATTGATTTCACCGTCGCCCTGACTTTCTGCCAACATAAGTACATCAGCATGTCGGGCCAGCACACTATCGAAGCTGGTATTAATAGCAGATGATTTGTTATCCCTTATCCACTTTTGAATTGCACCAGCGAATGAAGGAATCGGTGACAGGGTGGATGATACTTTCAACCAGGGACAATCTGTTGTCAGCTCGGTTAATACCTGTTTTATGAGGAAATTACCAAATGAGATGCCCCGTAACCCGGCTTGCGTGTTGTTTATTGAATAAAAAATTGCGCTATCGGCCTGCGCGGTATCCAGTACAGGTGTAGCCGGGTCAATCAGGCTTTTAATTGAGTTTGATAATCCTTGAACCAGTGCCACCTCGATAAAGATTAATGGCTCATCCGGCATGGCATGGTGAAAAAACGCAAAGCAACGCCGGTCCTGCATCAGCCGGCGACGCAGGTCATCCCAACCCTGTATTTCATGTACTGACTCATAGTTGATGAGTTTTTCCAGTATATGTGCCGGACTACGCCAATCGATGCTGCGTAACTGTAAAAAACCGCGATTAAACCAGGAAGATAACAGATGTTTCAAATCTGCATCGACAGATTTAAATTGTGGATTTTCTTTTATTGCATCGAGTAATTCAGCGCGCATGGCAACCAGATGCGCCGTGCCCTGTGGTGCAAAATTCAGACGCCGAAACAGTTCCTGACGGGGTGCTTCAACCGCCTTGTTCAGGGCAATCAGATTTTCCGCAGACCGTTCGGATTCATACTTGTGCATGGCCTGTTGCATTTGTTCAAGATCAGGTTCGAACTCTTGTGCCAGTGCGGCAAAAAAATCGCGCCTGGCTTCGGCAGACATGGCACGATAAACACGTAAAATTTCCTGCGACAAGGCCACGCCCGATGCTTCGCCACGCCCGGCCAACAACTGCCTGCATAAGGCAATAATATTACCTTGCTGCGTAGTCGAATTATCCAGCCCGAGTAATTCACGGCCTTTATCCGCAATAGAATCAATAATGTTTTGAAACCACTGGCTGCTCACTTCATCTCACCTTTTACGTTTACACATGCCTAGCCATAGAGAATTTTCACACTCAGTATCAGCAAAAAATACCCAAAAAACATTTTCAGACGCTGCGGTGATATTCGATGCGTTATTTTCGCACCGACCGGTGCAAACAACGTGCTGGCAACCACAATACTAAAAAATGCCGGAATATTCACGAAACCAATACTTAACACCGGCCGATGTTCGACGCCCCAACCGGTTACGATAAAACCTGTTACACCGGCAAGGGCGATCGGTAAGCCAATGGCGGATGAAGTTGCCACAGCATGCCGAATCTGCATATTACACCAGGTTAAATAGGGCACACTCATGGAACCGCCACCGACGCCCATTAGTGATGCCATGGTGCCTATCATCGTGCCCGCAATCGACAAACCGATCATGCCCGGTAATTTTCGATGTGGTTTTACGGTGTTACCAAATATCATTTGCGCCGCGACGATCAACATAAAGATACCGAAGATAAGTCGTAACACATCGCCGGAAATAATTTTCGCAATGACCGCACCGAGCAATCCGCCCAATAATATACCCGGTGTAATGGATTTGAATACATCCCAATGAATAGCCTGATGTTGTTGATGAGTACGAATGGAAGAAAGTGATGTAACAATGATGGTCGCCAGCGAGGTACCGATGGATACGTGCATGAGTACATCCGGATGAATACCCTGCTGATCAAAGACGATTGCCAGCACCGGTACAATAATTATCCCGCCGCCAATACCCAGCAAGCCGGCCATAGTTCCGGCAATCGCACCGACGCCTATGAGTATTAAAACTTCCAACGAGTTGTCCTTGTGCTAAACGCGGTGCGATTAATACGGTGTCTGTTTACTCTGCGCAATTAATATTGAGCCATTTCAATATTGAGCAGTACCCATCATGGCTTCAGGTAACCAGGTGGCAATGCCGGGAAACAATATTAACAACACAATACCCAACAACATGCAGAGCATAAATGGCAGTGCACCCCACAAAATTGTCGGTAATTTAACGTCGGGCGCAATACTATTGATCACATAAAGATTCAATCCCACAGGCGGTGTAATCAGCCCTATCTCCATGTTGAGGGTTAACATCACCCCAAACCAGATCGGATCAAAACCGATCGTTTCCACTATCGGCACCAGGGTTGGTGCAGCCATCAGAATAACCGCAACGGGAGGCAGAAATAATCCGGCAATAATCAAAAACACATTAATACTGAGTAACAACAACCAGGGACTGACATCGAGGGTGGCGATCCATTCCGCGAGTGACTGCGTGATATACAAACTGGACATCATGTAACTGAATAATGCCGCGGCACCGATGATCATCATGATCATGACTGACTCACGTGTGGCGCTTTTTAAAATTTCCCAATGTGCGCGCAGGTTCCACATTTTATAAATGATGATGACCAGCCCTATGCAAATAAACGCACCAACACCGGCCGCTTCAGATGGTGTGGCAATGCCTCCATACAAGGCATATAAAATCAGAATGATGATAAGCAAAAAGGGCAGGATCTTGGGCAGAATTTCAAATTTTTCTTTCCACGAATAGCCCTTGTCACCGATTTTAAAATGAAAACCTTTACGCTTGGCATAGTACAACGACCAGGCCATAAATAATGCCGTTAACATAATGCCGGGAATAATGCCGGCGATAAACAATCGACCAATGGACGTTTCGGTAGCAATACCATACACAATCATGGTGATGCTGGGCGGGATCAAAATTCCCAACGTGCCGCCCGCGGCGATTGCGCCGGTAGCGAGGCTGTCTGGATAACCGCGCTTTTGCATTTCGGGGATACCCATCTTGCCGATCGCGGCACAGGTTGCCGGTGATGAACCACTCAAGGCAGCAAAAATTGAACAGGCACCGAGGTTGGAAATAATAAGCCCACCGGGTACCTTATAAAACCAGCGTTCCAGTGCTTCATACAAATCACTACCAGCACGCGATGACGCTACTGCCGCACCCATTAAAATAAACATGGGTATGGATAACAAGGCGAATTCATTCAGGCCACCGAACAGGGTTTCCGCGACGATGGTCAGGCTGTCGAAGCCATCAAAAATTACGAGGAAAGATATCGCGACAATACCGAGTGAAAACGCGACCGGTGCGCCAGAGAGCAATATCACAATCAACACAACAGCGATCAAAATACCCAACTCTAGCGGATTCATGGCACTCCCTCTTCGCTGGATTGACTGTTAATCGCATGTGCAATACCGAAGGGCATGTCATCACCACGGATCAAACTGATAATGTCTGCAATGTACTGCAACGAGAGCACGGCAAAGCCAAATGGTAATGAGAAATAAGGTATCCACAAACGTACTTCCCAGATTGAATCAGAATGCCAGTTTTTTTCCCACGCTTCATACCAGAACCAGAAGCCTGTCCAGGTGATCAACAAACAGAATAACAATGAAATAACAGATGCAAATATTGCCAGTCTGAAACGCCATTTGAATTTCAGATATAACGGAATCAAATCAACATTGACGTGACCGCGCATCATCAAAACGTAAGGACTGCCAATAAATGTTGCGGCAATTAACAAATAGGTTACAAATTCTGTTTGCCAGATAGAAGACTCCTGCAGGATATACCGCACCCAAACCATTTGTACCACGACTACCACGGATATAACGATCATCGCGGCGGCGGCAATGCCGCACAGAAAAGACAGTGTTGAGACAAGACTGATAAACTTTTTCATGTTTATTATTTTATAATTTTATTCAGGTGTTACTTGCAGCGATTTGACTGATGAAAAAAGACGATCGTCATGCTCATCATAACGATCGTCCTGTTTTGTTACGCACTACAAATAACTATAGCCTTACTTGACCGATAACGCCATGTCCAGCAATTCACGACCGCCTTTAACTTCTTCAGCAAATTTTGCATAGGAGGTTTTGTCAGCGATTGCACGCCATTTTGCTGCTTGCTCGGCCGTCATGGTAACGACTTTTACGCCGGCCTTTGTGTAAGCGTCAACCAGCTTTACATCAGCCTTTTTTGCACCTTCATAGGCAAACTCTTCGGCTTTTTTTGCAGACTTCATGATCAAGGCCTGTTGTGCCTTGGTTAAACTTTTGAATGTTTTTTTCGACATCAGGATCGGCTCATACATCACCCACAGTGCATTGTCTCCCGGTGCAGTCAAACATTTCACCTGCTCATAAATGCGATAGGAAACCAGGCTTGCGGAACTGGTGTTGGCACCATCCAGCACGCCGGTTTGTAAGCCGGAATAAATTTCCGAACTTGGCATCTTTGATATAGATGCGCCAGCACCGACCAACATCTGGTTAAATGCCTTGCCTGCCGCACGAAAAGCCTGCCCCTTCGCATCTTCGGGATTCAGTATGCAATTTTTCTTCGATACGAATCCACCAGCCAGCCAGGTATCCGCCAGCACCACCACGCCCGCTTTATCCATAATCTTTTTGATCTTGTCCATGAATTTTGATTTGTTCAGACGTTTGGCATGATCATGATTTTTTACCAGTCCGGGCATCAGGGTTAAATTGAATTCAGGATGACGGCCGCCTGCATAGGCTAACGGGAATGCGGTCATATCGAGTTTACCCTTGGTCATCGCACCCCATTGTTCTTTCGGTTTGAAAAGCGACTTGCCGGGATAAACTTTTATTTTTAAACCGATGTTGGCGTTATTCACATCGCGTGCAATCATTTGCACCATTTCATCACGAATATCACCCTTACCGCCCGGCCATTGATGTGATGCTTTTAATTCACGATCTGCGCTGATCGCCGTACCTGACATTGCCAACATGCTGGCGGCCAGTAAAACGGACATCCCCTTTGATGTATGTTTCATTTTCATTTTTTGGCTCCTGGTTTTATAACTTATTATGGTTTGATGGTTTATGTTTATTATGCTGTTTTTATTGCATCGACATTACTACCTACCAAAGATTGCCACTGCTTGTGCAAGTGTGCCTGCATATTCTGGTCGGCTAAATCCGGATCATGCTTGCGAAAAGCCAGCATGACCTGACGATGTTCTTCGATGGACGCCTGCAAGCGTCCGGGAATCGTTAATTGCATGTGACGAGCGAGGCGTAATATTTTTCGCAAATCACCAATCAGACGTTGCAGAGTGCGGTTACCGGACAGATCCTGCACTGCCTGATGAAATACGAAATTCTGTTCGTAGTAATCATCTATCTCACCGATCGCTGCGTACTGTTCAAGTTTTTCGTGCATGTCCTCGAGTTTTTTTAAATCATCTGCCGTACAGTTCTCCACTGCTTCTCTTGCACACAAGCCTTCGAGCACGGCCATGACCGGGAACAATTCATTGAGTTCGGTAATTTCCATACTGCGCACGAAACTGCCCTTGCGTGGAATTAACTCGATCAGACCTTCTGCACTTAACACCTTAAGCGCCTCGCGTAACGGCGTACGGCTGATGCCATAGCGTTCGCAAAGTGCCATTTCATCAATGGCATCACCGGGTAACAATTCATGTTGATATATTTGGGCGCGTAATCGATCCGCCACCTGAATGTATAACGCCTGACTGGTTATTTGTTCACTCATTTAATACTTCCACTTAAGGCCAATAAAGATTAGATTTAGAATTATGAATAATTCATAATTATGAATTACAGACACAGTCTACCGATATGTAACAAGAGCCGTCAACACAGCACGCTATGAGTAACAATATATATAGTGTATTTGAACAACACTTCCCCGCTAACCGCGAGGCGTTGTTTATCGAGACACCTACGGGTGATACCTATAGCTACGCAACGCTTGAACATGAAGTAAGCAAACTTGCACGATTTATGAGCGAATTGGGCCTGACGAAAGGCGATCGCGTTGCAGTGCAAGTCGAAAAATCACCCCAGGTTCTGTTTCTTTACCTCGCCTGCCTGCGTGCCGGGCTAATTTACCTGCCACTCAATACCGCCTATACAGAAAGCGAATTAAGCTATTTCATTGCTGATGCTGAACCGGCGATGGTTATTTGTGATCCTGCTTCTGAGGCATTGTTCGCACATATTGGCAATACCAGCGTCCGTTATATCCTCAGCCTCGATGCCTCCGCACGCGGTAGTTTAATCACCAATAGCAACAGCACAACCGCCACCTTCACCACCGTGAAGTGTGAAGAAGATGATATCGCGGTGATTTTGTATACCTCGGGCACCACCGGACGACCAAAAGGCGCGATGATCACACACGGCAATCTCGCCGCGAATGGCCTGGCCTTACAACAAACCTGGCAATGGCAACAAAACGATGTGCTGTTGCACGCGTTACCAATTTTCCATATTCATGGCTTGTTTGTGGCGTGTCATAACGTTTTACTCGGTGGCAGCAAGATGTTGTTTGTCGCCAAATTTGATGCAAAGACAGTGATGCAATTACTGCCGCAGGCAACCGTATTAATGGGCGTGCCAACCTTTTATACCCGGCTACTCGAACAGGCAGAGTTTAATCGCGACATGTGCAAACACATGCGCATATTTATTTCCGGTTCGGCGCCCTTACTCGAACAAACTTTTTATGCGTTTCAACAACGCACCGGCCACACCATACTCGAACGTTATGGCATGACAGAAACCGGCATGAATACGTCAAACCCGATTGACGGTGCACGCCTCGCTGGTACAGTTGGCCTGCCTTTGCCCGGCGTGACCGCGCGTATAGTCGATGCCAACAATCAGCCCGTTGCAGCTGATGAGGTGGGTGTGTTGCAAGTCAAGGGGGACAATGTTTTTAAAGGTTACTGGCGCATGCCGGAGAAAACCGTCGAAGACTTTACCGACGACGGATTTTTTATTACCGGTGACCTGGCGAAATATACCGACCAAGGTTACATTGCCATCGTCGGTCGCAACAAGGACATGGTGATTACTGGTGGCTACAATGTCTACCCCAAAGAAATCGAACTGTTACTGGACGACATCGACGGCATCAAAGAATCTGCCGTGATCGGTTTGCCGCATAAAGATTTCGGCGAAGCCGTCACTGCAGTGATTGTGCCGGACGATATGGATCAGGCTCCCGATGAAAAACTCATCATCGACACACTCAAACAACAACTCGCCAACTATAAAGTACCAAAAAAATTCATTGTGCTGAACGAGTTACCGCGCAACACCATGGGGAAAGTGCAAAAGAATGTGTTACGGGATAATTTCAGGCCAGAATAACTGACGGCGTTACCACGAACAACCTTGCTTCACTTCGCAAATAAGCGCTTACACGATGCATAAAAGTTATCGTCACCTGCAATAAATATAATGTTGTGACAGCTTGTACACTGCTTGCATACATATACACTTAGGACTGAAGCAAGTCTCTCTGACATGTGTTCTTCATGCAAGATTTGCCGGTCGCAGTTAACATTCATCATAAAAAAACGTTATCTGCCGGGTTAGAGTTGGGTGGAGGTATGGCAATGAATAAGAGTTTTACTCCGGCAAAGTCCGGAATAAGTTTTGTCGTGTTATTAACAACGTTTGGTATGTTCAATGACGCTCGGGCAAAAGATATCGACAAGGCACCAATGTCTAAAAATAAAGTTGTGAGTGAGCAACCATGGGTTCGCTATGAAGACTGGCCGGATGCGCGCTGGGACAAATTCAACACGCTGAACAAGCAAGCCTCACCTGCGCTCGGTAAAATACCACCTGTTACAACTCCGATTAATGGTGATGCCAATAAAGGCAAAGAACTGGCGTTTGATCGCGCCCGTGGGGGTAGTTGTGTCGCCTGTCACATCATGGGCAAAGACACACCCGAACTACCGGGTAATGTTGGCCCGGACTTGTCCAATATTGGCGCGCTACGTGACGACGCAATTTTATATAATTATATTTATGATGCACGCCAGTTTAACCCGAGCAGTGTCATGCCACCGTGGGGGGCACACGGTTTGTTTAACGATGCGGAAATAAAAGATATCGTGACATTTCTAAAAACACTCAAATCACCCATGGTATTTAAAAACTCCAAGGATGACCCGGCCAAACGTGCACAACCGGTTGAAGACCGCGATAATCTGGACCCGATTGAAAATCCGGCTGTCGCCGCTATGGAACGCGGCGAAGTGATTTTCAAACAAAAAGGATCGCAAGGCAAAGCCTGTATCAGTTGCCACGCCAAACCGGAAATTGCATTCAAACAATGGGCCGCCACCATGCCACAATACAGCAACAAACAACGACGCGTCATTGGTGTTGAAGAGTTTGTCGCCCGCCATGCAATGGCAACAACCAGCAACACTTATCTGATGCAAAGCGATGAAAACATCAGTCTGGCCATTTATTTACGCCATCTGGCAAACGGCACACCTATACAGGTAGTCGCTAACTCTGTGGATGCCAAGGCAGCAGTCGCCAGAGGAGAAGCATTGAGTAAACGTAAAATCGGACAGCTCAACTTTGCTTGTATTGACTGCCATAAAACTGCCGCCAATCGCTGGGTAAGAGGACAATGGCTGGGTGAAAGCAAGGGACAAACACCGCACTTCCCAACCTGGCGTACCAGCCGTGCTGAAATTTGGGATATTCGCAAACGCTTTCAATGGTGTAATGTCGCTATACGTGCTGACGAACTACCACCGGATGCAACTGAGTATGGTGATATCGAATTATTCCTGACATTGCAAAATAACGGTTTACTGTTAAATGTACCGGGCATTCGCCATTAAGAAGCTATAACAAGAGAGCAGTAATGTCAGATTACTGCTCCCTAACTTCATACCCATATAAAATCTACTTGCTAATGGTTGTTTACCTAACAGATCACTCTTCAGCAAGTGGGATGTTCATATAGAAACAGCAAGGTGCATATCACGTTCGATTTCAAGCTTAAAGCATTGGTACTCTTGCGGTGAAAGATGGTGTGCGAGTTCATTCAAGGCATGCAAGGTTAAATCTGCATGAAGTCTGGCATTCTGCCTGTCACCACTATGTGCATAGTGAAGTGCCTTGCGTAAATGTTGCGTGGTGCTTTGCTTTAACTGGTCACTCAATTTTGGTGGTAATGTATTCGACATATTTTCCGCTTTAAATTGCTTCACCAGCGGATTATCTGTTAACGGATGTTCACAATGAATGTCTGCATGTACACTGTGGCTGCCTGAAAAACGGGCATTATCAAATTTTGTCGCATTAACCGCAGATTTTGTCGCGACAGATCCCTCCACCAATTTGTCAATTCCTTCAAACAATACTGAAACCAGAATAATATTTTCTTCATTGCTACCTTTTACATGGTAACGATTACGCCGTAATCTAAAGACGAACGTTGACACCTGGATATTCAGAGACCGCAAGGAAGCAAGCAAGGTTTTTATATTTCTTAGCATTATTATTTTGGTTGGTTACGGATTGTATTCACTATGCGCAAATTTACATATTCCAGTTTAAAAATAAATGTCATTGCTGTTGTTGATCCAGCTCAAGTTGAGGTAAGTTGACTGCTTGTTCAGAAGGTTGATCCCGGAATGAAACAATTACTCATTAGTCTGATAAAAGACAAGTTGTACTGGCTGGCGCTCGGCGCTGCAAGCATTTTCTGGCTGCTGCTGTTTTACCAGACATCGTATATTCCCAATCTCGCATGGCCGCTTGCCTCGCCACTGCGTTTTTTGACGCTGGTGCTACTCTACCCTGTGCTGGAAGAAGTTGTATTTCGGGGATTCATTCAGGGCTGGCTGAGCGATCGGCTTGCCATTAATCCGAACTGGTTTGGGGTGAGTCTGGCCAACCTCATCACCAGTATGCTCTTTGTGGCAATACATTTCTGGCAGCACCCGCCACTGTGGGCGCTGGCTGTTTTCGTTCCTTCGCTGCTGTTTGGTTTTTTTAAAGACCGCTACCACCATCTTATGCCGGCAATATTGCTGCATTGCTTCTATAATTTGGGCTACTTTTGGTTGTTTACTCAGGGCTGAATATCTACCTGTATACGGTCATAAAAACGCCTAAACATGATACATATCAAGTATAATTAGCAAATACTAATATACTATAGTATCCCCCAATTAAGCAGAAATACTTTAATATGATCAAATACTTACATATTGTCAGCCTCACCGTTGCCTTGGCAGCGCATTCCGCACTGGCCATCGAATCAGGTGAATCACTGTATGAGCAACACTGCGCCGCCTGTCATGGCGCCAAAGGCAGTGGTGGTGTGGGAGTGCCGCTTGCCCTCGCCGACTTTCAGTCCAGCGTCAGTGACGCGTACCTCGCTAAGACCATTCAATATGGCCGCAAAGGGCGTGTAATGCCAGCCTTCAGCTCCCTGAGTAGCGAAGAAATTACCGCCCTGGTTGGCTATATTCGAAGCTTTAGTGATGCCACCCCCATGGCTGAAAATAACACGCCGATTCACGGCAATGTGGTACACGGCGGTAAACTGTTTGCCAAACACTGCGCCAGTTGTCACGGCACACACGGCGAGGGTGGTAAGGGAACAGGCGTGACCATGTCACGTCCGCGCAGCGCGCCCATCATTGCGCCAGCCCTGAATAACCCCGGTTTTCTTGCCTCGGCCAGTGACCAGTTAATTAAAACGGCGCTTATCAAAGGGCGGGCAAGCACGCCGATGGTCTCTTTTTTAAAACAGGGTCTGAGCGAACAGGATATTAACGATATCGTGGCTTACGTACGTAGCTTTGCCAAATCCCAATCCGCGCGCCTCTCAGCGCTTGAAGATGAAGTCAATATTATTTACGACTCACCCTACTCGTTTGACAAAACTGTCGACAATATTAAAAAGGCTGCGGTCGGCAAAAACTTTCGCATTATTCGCCAGCAATATTTTCAGGATGGCTTTGTGAAGAAAGGGAAGGAAAACCAGCAACAGACAATAATCTATTTCTGTAATTTCAATTTTCTGAATGACTCATTGGCACTCGACCCTCGCGTTGGGCTGTTCTTGCCTTGCCGTATCACCATTCTTGAACATCAAGGCCAGGTGAAAGTCATGTCCATTAACCCGTTGCGTCTGAGTCGTTTCTTTAATAATGATGAACTGGATCGTGCATGCAAGGATATGCGCAAGTTGTATGAGGAAATACTGGAGGAGGCAACCTTATGATGAAGCACTTTATTACCGGGTTACTCTTCTTGTGTGTGAGTTCGATCAGCTATGCTGAAGACTTGATAATGTTACGGTCTACCGAACCCTTCCCGGAAACCATGTCACTCTTGCAAGCGACAATACGTAAGCATGGTTATACCGTTTCACGCGTACAGCGTGTGGATATAGGCCTGAGCAAGGCTGGCTATAATACCGATAAATACCGAATAGTGTTTTTTGGCAAGGATAGTGAAATTCAGGACTTGCTAAAATCCTATCCTGAACTCGCACCTTACCTGCCATTGAAAATAGTCATCTATGCAGAACATGGTGACACCATACTGGTTGCACTCAATCCTGGCCAGTTTAACATTATGTATCCAAAGGTTAATGCCAGGCACATATTCAACAATTGGGAACGGGATATGCATAATATTTTTAAAGAGATACGTACACAAGCCAATAATTAACCGGTATATCACACGACAATCAGGCTGAACCAATCAGAATTGTCGTATACTAATCAGATATACCAGAATTAAAAGCGTCATAACTGTAAACGAGGCACGATGACACAACACCTGACAGACAATTTTAACCGGCGCATTGAATACGTGCGTTTGTCTGTTACCGATCAATGTGATCTGCGCTGCAATTATTGCCTGCCGAAAGGATTCAAGGATTTTGATGAACCGTCAAGCTGGTTAAACTTCGATGAGATCACACAAATCATCCGCGTCTTTGCCCGGCTCGGTACCAAGCGGGTGCGTATTACTGGTGGTGAACCACTGGTGCGTAAAAACGTTACCACGCTCATCAAACAGTTAAACGCTATTCCTGAAATTGAAGACTTGTCTCTCAGTACCAATGCTACCCGTTTGACCAAACTGGCTGAACCACTGGCAACGTCTGGCATATCGCGCATTAATGTCAGTCTGGATACACTCAATGCACAACGTTTTCATGACATTACCCAGGGCAAACTCGACAAGGTTCTTGCAGGATTGATGCAGGCAAAAACTGTTGGCTTGCAGCCAATCAAGATAAATATGGTCGTAATGCGTGGTGTGAATGATGATGAAGTAGAAGACATGGTTGAGTTTTGTATCGAGCACGGCTTTACTCTGCGTTTTATTGAAACCATGCCATTGGGTGCAACCGGCCAACATACCAGTGTTGACCATTATGTCGACCTGCAAACTGTTAAAAAACGTATACAAGAGCGTTATGATTTAATTCCCGGCGTCATGGCTGGCGGTGGCCCGGCGCGTTATTTTCAGATAGCCGGTACTGAACTGAAAATTGGTTTTATTACTCCCATCTCGCAACATTTTTGTGAAACCTGTAACCGGGTGCGTCTTGGTGTCGACGGTAATCTGAATTTATGTCTTGGCCAGGAACATTCCTACAACCTGCGCGACATCGTTCGCGCCGGTATTGGTGATGATGAATTGGCGCAACATCTGGTAAAAGCCATCGCATTAAAACCCGAACGCCATGAATTTAAAGAAAAACCGGAACAAATTGTCAGATTCATGTCTAAGACAGGCGGGTAACGTTTTTTCTTACTGTTTTAGGACAATTATATATGCGTCACTACTTTCGTCTTGGTTTTATCGCTGCCTTGTACATCCTTGCATTCTCCAGCTACGCAGCCAAACGCGATGGTAAAACCATTGACGCAATTCTTGCCTCGACTACCGAACCCGCGGGTGTCATTATTGAAATTGTCACCTGGGATGGCGACAACCTGGAATGGGCCTTGCCACTGGCGAAGTCGCACATTGATAAGCTGAAAAAGAAATTTCCTGACATACAACTTGCCATCGTCGCGCATGGTGCAGAGCAATTTGGCCTGACAAAAGACCACGCGAAAGACAAACCAAAAGTACATAGTCTGGTTAAATCACTGAAGAAAGATAATGTACCGGTACATGTGTGTGGCACATTTGCAGGCTGGCGTGGGTTGACTGATGAAGACTTCCCGGATTATGTCGATGTCACCGCTGCCGGTCCGGCAACCGTGAATGACTACATCGCAATGGGCTATGAATTGATTATTATAAAATCTGCTGACGCACCCAAATAGCCACCAACGCAGGTTTTTTAGTTGCCTGCACGATCATATACGTTAAGTCATATTTTTCTGTTGTTATTCTAGGTATACAATTGTGAGACACGATTTCGACCTTCCCGTTTGGCCTGATACATGGCCTTGTCGACTTCATTCATGACAGATTCAACATTCATAGTGTCAGACAGAGACTGGCAGTAGACACCAATACTGACTGTTATGTGAATCATTTCACCCTGCCAGGGAATAGTATTTTGTTCGATTTCTTTTCGAAGATTCATTGCACGATCCAGTGCGACACTTTTGTCACAGCGCAGACGGGTTACAAATTCATCACCGCCGTATCTGGCCAGCAAGTCTCCCGGTCGCATGGCAGACTCTAGAATACGTGCGACATGCGTCAACACGACATCACCGGCGAGATGTCCGTGTTTATCATTGATCTGTTTGAAGTTATCCACATCGATTAATAATATACAAATATCGTTTATGTCACTGCTTCTACGCGTCAACATCAAACCTAATTGTTCTTCAAAATGGCGTCTGTTTGCCAGTTTTGTCAGGTAGTCACTTTGCGCCGCTTTTTCAAGCTGTTTGTTTGCCTTGCGTAGTTTCTCGGTTGCATCATTCACACGCTGCTGCAGGTTTTCGTTAAGTACTGTCACTTCATTACGCGAGGACTGCAAACCATGCACAAGGCTATGAAGTGTAACAGTCAGTTCAGCGAGTTCTTTTGGTACCATACCTTCCGGTTCTTTTATGTCGCCCTCAAAATTACTCGACACTAATGCCTTACTCTGTCTCGCCAGATTATTAATGGGACGTGTAAGCCATGACGCCATTAACAAACCCAATAATGCTGCCAAAATCAAACCTGCTATGCCCCAGGCATAGTTCGATGACATTAATTCGTTTACGTGTGCGGCGACTTCGGATTTGGGTTGTGGCACCATGATGCCCCATCCTATATCTGCAACACTGGCATAACCTGCCACCATGTTTTCTTTTATGAAGCTTGAGTAGAATTCGGTAACGCCGGTTTCACCGGCCATCATTTTCTGAACTATCGGCCACGATGAAATGTCTTTCATTTCTTTCATCCAGGCAGGATTGGGATGTGCAATCACATGGCCATTTTGATCCACAATAGCCGCGTGGCCTTTTTTACCGAACTTGACATTCTTACGCAGCGCTTCAATCAGCTCTATTTGCAATTCTGCCAGCAGTACACCCTGCAGTTTGTCATTCACAACGACTGGCTGACCGATGAACAAGGTGGGCTTACCGGTAAATGGACTCGCCTTGACGCCAGATACAAACGTCTTAACCGTGGATTTGACGCGCAGGTAACATTTTTCTGTTGAAAATATTTGTTCTTCCGGACGCTTGCCGGTTTCAGTATGGGTATATGCGATCAATCGTCCTTGCGTATCGATATAACTTAACGACGTAAAGCCTTTTATATCAGTAGCAACTTTCTTCAATGCTATATGAATATTTTGCTGATGCGTCACGCCATCGCTCTCAATTTCATGCGCCAGGTGTTCAAGTGTATTCTGATGTGTCTGGACATAGATACGGATGGGTTGGGCAAGGTTTGCCGCTATGAGCTGGTGCTTTTCACGAATTTCACGCCAACTATTATCCCATCCTGCTTTATATAAATGTAGGGTAAGCAAAACCAACGGCACGAGTGCAACCACGCCCATGCTAAATATAAGCACACGATGTATAGGGGGATTATGGTGAGTCGTAAACATTCCGTAACCTGTCGTTAATCGATCTGCTTATTCTGAAATATTTGATATGTCATGCTGCTGTTACTTGGGGCTGAAAATCTGTGCCACAAAGCTTATTAGAATATATCGGCATACAGAAAATATTACTTAGTCTAAATAGAATAGCTGCTGGAATTGTTAACGCAAAGCAAATAACAGGATTATTCGCATTCTCAGCTCATGAATCATTCTATTTTATTCATTCAGGTACTGTTTTCAGCCACTAAAATGATCACGTATGTTGTCAATCAGTCATTTATTAACACCTGTGCTAATTGAAACCCGCCATTTGCATGACTATCAGTAATGTACTCATTATAAATCCGGCAACGGGCACCCACACCGGTACGGAAAAATTTACATCAACATGTCGGTCGATATGTTTTAAACGTATTAGTGCAAAATTAATCAGGACGAATATCACTAATGTAATAAAGCTGGTCAATCTGGCCAGGTCGATAAGTGGCAGCGTTAGCACAGCAATTAAGACCAGAACAGAAATCAATATGGTAGCGATAACAGGAGTGTGCGTTACCGGATTGACCCGGCCTATCCATGCCGGTATCCATTTTTGCTGACTCATGCCGTACAAGATTCGTGAGGCCATAATGAGCTGTACCAGTGCGCCATTAAGCAAGGATAACAGGCTGATTATATGGATGACCGTTGCGGCTTCACCGGTTTGTTGCCGATAAAGATCCGCCAACGGTGCAGCACTATTGACAACGCTGGCAGATGACATAACGGATACGTAGACTAATGCAACGATGATATATAACAGCGTGGTAACAATCAGTGCGATTATAATGGCTCGAGGCAAATTTCTGGTTGGCTCGCGCACCTCTTCTGCCACATTCACCATATCTTCAAATCCAATGAAGGCATAAAACGCAATAAAAGCACCAAGCATAATTCCTTGCCAGCTCTGGTATGACAAATCCGGTATATAGGTCGAATAGTCAGTAACAAGACCGGCCAAACCACTACGACCAACCCAGATGATAATTAACAGACCCATGATTTCAATTACGGTGATAGCCGCCGCCAACCAGACTGACTGACTGATTCCCCAGGCCACGATTACCGTCAGCACAATAACACTACAGATCAACGTCGGCACTTGCGGTACCTGAATAAAATCATTCAGATAACCATAAAAGCCGTGAATCATTACTGCAGTTGATACCAGGCCAATTATCGTGACGCTCAGGCCTGTCAGAATACTTAACCAGCGCCAATTAAATGCTTGGTCGATATAAACTGCCTCACCTGCACTTTTTGGATAGCGCGCAACGAGTTCTGCATAGGAAAAGGCGGAAAGCCCCGCAATCACCGCGGCAACCAGGAAGGCAAGCGGAGTATAGCGATTGGCATCGGCAAAGACATGGCCGATCAATACGTATATGCCAGCACCTAATATTGTCCCCACGCCATAGAATGTAACCAGAGCAAGTGATAAATTGCGTTTTAGTTGCGGTGTTGTTGAGTTAGTCATTTTTTATACCGGTCACAGAGCTCGTTATATGCGTCCATGAATAATTTTAATTTGAATTCAGGCTTTTCTTTCGCATTGATATTTTTTTCGTGCTGCAATCTCGCGTACGGTTTCGAAATACTGAAACAACATGTCGACGAGATAGATGACCACTTTGTAATGAATCTTGAAGTTCGGCTTGCGGTCGATTACAAGACAGCGTATCGCATTATGACAGATTTCGATAATATCACCGCATTAAACGACACCATTAAACTGAGCGAACATCTGATAAATAATGGTCGTTTGCATTATGTACATATTGAAAGCGAAGGTTGCGTGTTATTTTATTGTAAACGCGTAATCCAGTATCTGCATGTAAAAGAAATTGGTCATGGCTATATAATGGCAAGCACGGATGTGAACAAAAGTAATCTGGCTTTTGGCAGCGACTTTTTTCATTTGCAGGATGAAGGCAAAACAGTACGCCTGCAATACAGCCAGGACATGCAGCCGGGATTCTGGATACCACCATTAATAGGTGGCTGGCTTGTTAAAAGCCGATTATTAAAAGAGGCGATTAAAACTGCACAGGGTATCGAGCGACTTGCGCTTGAAGAGCAGGCCAATATTAATTAAAAAACAAAGGGGCATAAAGCCTGCCCCTTTGTCTGCTTTTTGCCTGGCTTACTTTGTCACAGCTGCCATGCAGTAAACTGTTAATTTATTTATCTCTTAATTATCCCTTAATTTATCTCTTATTTATCCCTTAATTATCAAGGACACGCCAGGGTCTTATTAGTGTTCTCGGATGGTTGCCAGCACAAACCACTGATCGCCGTACCCGCTGGACAGGCAGTCAGAACAAAACCACGACAGTGGCCGCCTTCTGCGGACAGGGTATCGCAGACACCGGTAACAGCACAATCTGCATCGCTACGACATGACTGTCCTTCACAATTACCACACGAGGCACCATCGACCGTCTGACCACAGGCGGTACAAAAATTCACACCGGGTTGTGAAATACATACCGGCGCGCCACTGACACACTCAATTGTTCCGGGTGCTGTCCAGCCTGCGCCCCGTCCGTCACATTGGGTTGGATGTGTGGTGCAAGCATTGCCTTCTCCCGCACAGGCCGGTGTTGCGGGTGGGGTACCACTGCCGCCACTACTCGGTGCACCAACAATAATATTGCCACTCGGTCGTGTCAGGGTAAGTGTTGCCACCTGGGTTTGGGCCACGCCGCGACCAAAATTTCCCGCGCGTGCGCGAAGTCGAATGGTCGCGCCACCCAATTGCGGACGGTCTGCCGGACAATATCCGGAAACCGTGTGCAATCTCGGTACGATGGTGAGGCGCTTTATTAAGGTAATGCGCGTGGTGGCAGACGGACTGGAATCCGGCAAGCCATTAATATCTCCGGTAACCGTGACCGCTGGTGCTCGCGTGTAACTCGGTGGTGCTGGTGGACGTCCATCACGTCCCATCGGTACGGCGGAACACATCGGCTCTACTGTTATGTTATCGAGCTGCACAAACTTCACACCCTGCGGATCATCAGCACTGACGGTAATCATGATTGACGGTTCTACCCAGGCTGTACGTGCACTGTTTGTCACGATGAAATCACCCGGGTGCGGGTCTTTCACGTAAACATCGGCAACCAGCAAGCGCACGGTGGGAGGTGAAACATCTGATCGGTTGACCGGTACGGTTTGACCGAACAGGGCATCAATAATTGTATCGCAACCGGACAACACAACGGCGGACAACAAAAGAAATGAAATGAATACTCGACGAGTTGATAACATACATACCTCCCTGGTACTTGATGTTCCTGACAACCCGGAACAGTGTGTTGTTATTTATTTTTTTAATAAAATCAGTGATTGGAAAGCATTTGCTTCCAGAGAATTATTTCCGATTCGCTCATAAGCGCAAGCCCATGCCGGATTGCATCACAGGTTTGTTGCTTGTCAGTTTTTGCATAAAAATCCACGCCATCCCGGTGTTCTGATTCAAAGGTATCAATAAGTTGTTTTTGTGCCGCGGGAGCTAAACCTGATTCCCTGATCAGGCGCAGGGTTTGGTCACGAAAGGCGTGGCGCTCCTTAAAATTACAAACTTCAGCTCCGCCCATAATATTGCCACGGCCGGCAAACTCCGGTAACAAATCATCAAGCGTGGCCGCGGCCACTGTACGCGAACCTAACAGCAGTAATGAAACCAGCAGCCAAACAGACACGCGAGAATCCGTACTGAAGACCCGGGCTTGCGCGTGCGAATTTTTCGAATCGGTAAGGCAGTTCTTATGGCTGTTATTCATCACGATCCCTGCTGAATAAACATTTACATACCTCGATTATATACCATCACCTGATTTTTACTTTTCCATTTTACTTCAGGAACGCGTAAATTTTGTTCATGCGGGTAACCATCATGCCTGAATACCCGACCGCTTGTATCCCAGACCCGCTTGTCGAGCGGTTCCCAAAAGTAGGTTTTATCATGCAGAATTTCTGCAATTAGTCCGGCTGTATTACTGTATTTTTCTTCGCCGCCAAACCTGACGATTGCGCGTGATGTCCAAGGTAGAAAAATGAAAAATTCTTCGTTCACAGACCGCCAGGTATTTCTTGCCGCTTCGGGCTGACGATCAGATGTTGAATCAGGGTCTTGCAACAAACCGGTAAATTGCAAAATATCCTGTTTGTCTTTCAGCTTGCGTTTGTAAATCCAGACGCGCGGAAATTTTTTTAATGTGCCATTCTGCATATTGCCAACATCATATGTACTCCACTCACTATCATCGGTTTTGTCACTGGTTGATAAACTTGAGATAAAAGGGAAGCTGGCGAAACCTATGCCAACAAGGATTAATAATTTGACCAGACCACGATAAATTATACGGTAATTCTGCACGCCTAGAATGAATCAGATGGATCTGACAACATGCTGCTGTCTTTTCGTAGCAGTTCGTTAGGTGGTAATTGAATAAAGTAACCCTTTTCATTTATTGCTTTGATAACATCTTTCACATCAACTCGGGCCAGTTTTTTATCCGGCGTCAGAATCAGGTTGATGACCTTGGTCAACTCTCCTGTCGTCTGCAATAACCCGGCAGGAAGTGTTTTCAGTAACTCTTCTTCATTTCCGGTATCGGGAACATAAAGATACATCTCATCTTTTTTGCTGCAACGATATATTACGCATTCCATAATAAATTACTATACCTTAAAAATTTTCAAGAGCACTACATATAAATATTATTCTACAACAAACTACCAGAATTCATACATGCAATATATAGCATTTACTGCATCAGACTCTTGTGTTTATTCGATATCATGTTTACTGATTTATATCGATTCATTCAAACAATTATAAAGCACAAACTATACAATTTATTCTCGCAGACTAATTCTATTTTTATTTGCTCGCAACCATTTATATAGCTCTGCTGCTAACAACAGCGTCAGTGCGGGGAAAAATGTATTCAGCCATTGCGTGAGACTGACAGGAGTTAAATCAAGTATTTCGCGCAGACCCGGCGTGTACATAGCCGCTATATGCAAGGCCTGTGCTGCTAATGTACCGAAGAGCAACAATGGATTGCGTAGCGGATTATGAAGAAAAATGGAAATGTGTTGCGCAACAGGCAAGCGATTTGAACCATACGTGTGCAAACGTTGTTGCACCTCGGATGAAGTCAGGCCATTCGTACTGGACTGAAAATTTTTTACGACATTTTCTGCCTCAATGCTGTGTGTCGCTGTATGCATAAATTACCTACATATATAATAGTTACATGCGAGATTTAAAAGGCTTGGTCGATTTATAAAATAAAATGGTTACTATTAATAAAAGATGTGACGTTGATTAAAAGTAAAAATTGTTAGCCAGGAATATTTCTGGCATCACTATATTCACCTGTCATAATTTATCAGTTCTTTCGTAAACTGTAACGCAGCACCAGAAAACCAACAATACCAGAGATCAGTGAACCAAAAATTATTCCCAGGCGTTCATCGAAAATCTGGTTTATTCCTGATTCTTCAAATGCGAGTGAACCGATAAACAAGCTCATGGTAAAGCCAACCCCGCACAAGAGTGCCGTACCATACAAGGTAGCAAAAGACATGCCTGCCGGTAATGCACTCCACTTCATTTTGATTACCAGCCAGCAAAAACCAAACACACCTACCTGCTTGCCAATAAACAGGCCTGCTGCAATACCCAATGGCACGGGATGAAATGCATGTTCGACACCAATGCCGGTCAGATTTATCCCTGCATTGGCAAACGCAAATACGGGTAAAATAAAATACGCCACAACCGGGTGTAAATCCTGTTCCATACTCTTTAATGGTGAGTGGTCTTTTTTGGATTTTGCCCGCATCGGAATGAACATTGCCAGTATCACTCCTGCCAATGTTGCATGAATTCCGGACTTCAACATGGCAACCCACATTATCAGACCAATCATGATGTAAACACTTTTTGACTCGACATTCTTTTTATTCAGCCAAAAGAGTACCGGAAGGCAACAGGCGACAATGATAAGAGCGGTAGATGATATTTTGGCGGTATAGAATAAAGCAATTATTAGTATCGCACCTACATCATCAAAAATTGCCAGTGACGTGAGAAAAATCTTCACGCTGGTCGGCACACGTGAACCTAACAATGCCAATATACCCAGCGCAAAAGCAATATCTGTTGCGGTGGGTATCGCCCAGCCTTGCAAGACACTCTGATTACCATAGTTAAAATAAATGTATATTAATGCCGGTACCACCATGCCACCAATAGCACCCACACCGGGCAGAATGATGTTACGGATATCTGATAGTTCACCTTCTAATAGTTCACGCTTTAACTCCAGCCCAACCAAAAAGAAAAATACCGCCATCAGGCCATCATTAATCCACAACAATAGCGGCTTGGCTATATGCAAAACACCTATTCTTATCTCAACCGGTGTATCAATTAATAACGCGTAGTATGCCTGTAGTGGTGTATTTGCCAACACGATAGCAATTGCAGCAGCCAGCATCAGAATAATGCCAGCTGACGATTCCAGCTTGAAGAATTTTTGTACGTAGGATTCTATTGGACTATTCATGAATCTTGATTACATGATGTGTTTACGAAAAGGGTTTGCGTATTTACAGCCAATATACCAATGCTCTATACCATATACAATAATTTTTGCCGGCATCAGGGTTACGCTCAGTATGACACAAGTAATCGTATGGTTATTTATGATTTGTATATTTACCGGAATGCTGTTGCAGTCTTTTTTAAACAATTACGCCGTCAAAAAGATTTGATTTATGCATACCTGGTTTTCGGCACTGCAGCATAGTACTGGATAAAATTTTGATAATATCCAGCGTTTCGAAAACCCGGACGTTTTCAATGATTGAAAGGAAGATAGCAACACTTTTGCACAGATAAAACAGATTCAGTATCTGTCGGGCTTTCGTACGTTAACGTATCCAGATTGTTTTCGCATTAACGAATTCGTGTATGCCATGTCGTGACAATTCGCGACCGTATCCTGAACGCTTGGTGCCACCGAACGGTAATCGCGCATCACTTTTCACCATACCATTGACAAATGCTGCACCGGATTGTAGCTGGCGTGCTACGGATTCACCACGTTTTGTATCCTTGGTCCAGACGCTGCCACCGAGTCCAAAGTCCGACTCATTGGCGATACGTACGGCATCTTCTTCGTCTCGCGCGCGAATCACTATGGCGACCGGGCCAAAAAATTCCTCATTGAATGCACGCATACCCGGACCGACGCGATCCAGAATCGATGGTTTGTAATAGGCTCCCGGACCGTCCACTGGTTCACAGCCAGTTACAGCGACAGCCCCAGCGGCGACTGAATCCTTGACCTGAACATGCAGTTCATCGCGCAGATCCTCGCGCGCCATCGGGCCCATGGTAGTCGATTCTTCTGCAGGGTTGCCAACCTTGAGTGCTTCGACCGCCGCCTTGAAGCGGGCAACAAAATCTTCCGCAATGGCATCAACAACAATAAAGCGTTTTGCGGCAATACAGCTTTGTCCACAATTCAGATAACGAGACGCGACCGCCTGTTGCACGGTCAGATCCAGATCGGCATCTTCCAGTACGATAAATGCGTCTGAACCGCCGAGCTCGAGTACCGATTTTTTCAGGCTGTCTCCCGCCGCAGAGGCAACCTTGCGACCAGCCGCTTCGCTGCCGGTCAGGGTGACAGCTGCCACGCGCGGGTCACGCACGACTTTTTCGACCTGGGAAGCCCGGATCATCAGGCTACGAAACACTCCCTGCGGAAACCCGGCCTGTGTCAACACATCTTCTATCGCCAATGCGCACTCCGGAACGTTGGAAGCATGTTTGAGTAAACCGGTATTGCCAGCCATCAGTGCCGGCGCAAGAAAACGAAAAACCTGCCAAAACGGGTAGTTCCAGGGCATGACTGCCAACACCGTACCCATGGGTTGATAGACCACCAGTGAATGACTGGCATCGGATGCGATCTCTTCATCTGCCAGAAATGACCGGGCATTATCCGCATAGTATTCACAAACACCTGCACATTTTTCCACTTCAGCACGTGAGTCATTAATAAGTTTGCCCATTTCACGGGTGATGGTCTGGGCGTATTGCTCCTGATTTTGGCGCAACACGCCTGCTGCCTTGCGCATCAGCTTGGCGCGCGCGTCAAAGCTGGTAGCCGCCCATAGTGGCTTGACCGTTGCCGCCTCGGCCAGCGCCGCTTCAATTTGTAAGTCATCCCAGGCCGGAATTTCTTTTAATGTGTCACCTGTAGTGGGACTAACAACAGCAAAACTCATAACTTCTCCTTGGTACAGAAGGGGTACAAAAGCACATCTTCAATTGCCTGATTTATACTCGCTCGCCGGGTTTGACGGAAAATCTGGCAAAAATTCTCGACAAATATACCGACCTATTAAATCAATAGTATAGACGGCATTTTGAAGAATGTGTTTGAATAAAGAACGGCTAGCCATGATTACAAATTAGGCTAAAATATGTGCAAATTTAAGGTGTATAAGAATGGCGACAGCGACAAATAAACGCAAGATATGTGTACTGGGCGGTACCGGATTTGTCGGCCATCACCTTATTAATGAACTTGCCCGCCAGGGACATGAGGTGACAGTCATCACCCGGCATGCCGCCGCGTACCGTAATTTGCGTGTCCTGCCAACAGTCAAACTCATCGAAGCAAATGTGCATGACATGGCCGCACTGATTGAAGCCAGCAGCGGCCACGATGTGCTGATCAACCTGGTGGCCATACTCAATGAGCCGCGCGATAACGGCAAAACCTTCCAGCACGTACATGTCGATCTGGCGCGCAAAATTATTGAGACACGTCGTCATCATGGTATCAAACGTATTCTGCATATGAGTGCCCTGCACGCAGCAGCAGACGCTGCCAGTTATTATCTCAGCAGCAAAGGGCACGCCGAAGATTTGCTACATGCGGAAAAAGATTTTCAGGTCACCAGCTTTCGGCCCAGTGTCATTTTCGGGCCAGGCGACGGTTTGTTTAACCGCTTTGCCAGCTTGTTAAAACCCGCCAACTTTTCACTGCCCTTTTTGCCATTAGCCTGCGCGGCCTCGCGCTTTGCACCGGTGTATGTAAATGATGTGGTACAAGCCATGGTCAAGAGTATCAACATGCCGGAAACCATCGGCCAGCGTTATGATCTATGTGGTCCACAGGTTTACACGCTCAAACAAATTGTTGCCTACACCGCCAGTCTGGTTCACGCGCGTACCGTCATAATTGGTCTGGGAAAAACCTTGTCTGCGTTGATGGCCAATATTTTTCAACTTATGCCGTTTAAAAAGCCCCTGACCCGTGACAACTATCGTTCATTACAAGTTGACAGTATTTGTGAGCAGAATGCATTGCAATCTGTATTCGGCATCACTCCTCACCACATTGAAGAAATCGTGCCGATGTATCTCACCTCACATAACTTGCAAAACAAATACGACCGACTGCGTCAGCAAGCACGTCGAGATCTGCCCTAAATGGAAATTTATCAGGTCGGTGGTGCAGTACGCGATGAATTACTGGGGCGCAAGATAAAAGATCAGGACTGGGTCGTCGTCGGCGCAACGCCACAAATCATGCTCGATGCAGGCTACAAACAGGTTGGTAAGGATTTTCCGGTTTTTTTGCACCCACAAACCCGACAGGAATATGCACTGGCACGCACGGAACGTAAAACCGCGCCGGGCTATAGCGGCTTTCAGTTTGACACGTCAGCATCGATTACTCTGGAACAGGATTTAATGCGACGCGACCTGACCATCAATGCGATTGCAAAGAATGTCCAGGGTGAGTTGATTGATCCCTATCATGGCAAGCAGGATCTGGATGCACGGATTTTGCGTCATGTGTCGCCCGCCTTTGCTGAAGACCCGGTCCGAATACTTCGGGTTGCACGCTTTGCCGCACGCTTTGCCGAGTTTAACTTCACAGTTGCCGATGAAACCATGGCACTAATGCGAGAAATGGTGAACAACGGCGAAGTCGATGCACTGGTGGCCGAACGTGTCTGGCAAGAACTGCACAGTGCGTTAACGGAGAACACCCCCAGCGTATTTTTCCAGGTACTGCGTGAATGTGGCGCGCTAAAAAAATTATTTCCGGAAATTGATCGTCTCTATGGTGTACCACAACCTGAACAGTACCATCCCGAAATCGATACTGGCGTGCATACCATGCTGGTGGTGGATCAGGCCGCGAGACTTTCTGCTGACACAAAAGTACGCTTTGCGGCACTGGTTCATGATTTGGGTAAGGGCACCACACCGAAACAGGAATGGCCGCGACATATTGCACACGAAGCCCGCGGTGTACCGCTGGTAAAAAACTTGTGCAAACGCATCAAGGCACCACGAGAGTATTGTGAGCTTGCCGTTCTGGTGACCGAACATCATCTGGAGTTTCACCGCATTGGCGAGTTAAAGCACACAACCGTACTGAAAAAACTGCAACAACTGGATGCCTTTCGCCGTCCGCAACGGTTTGAATTGTTTTTATTGGCCTGTGAAGCGGATGCCCGTGGTCGCCCCGGTTATGAAACCCGCTCACTGCCACAACCGGAATTGTTTCGCCGCTACATGCAAGCCGCGTCAAGTATCGACATGGCGCGAATAACCGTGGAGAATACTTCCGGAGAAAACAGGTCCGGCGAACAAATCGCGCAGAACATATATCGAGCAAGATTAGATGCGATCAAGCATATCAACATAGAAACCGTCAATCATGAAAATTAATAAACAGGATATTCTCGCTGCTGTCATTGCCTTTGCATTGATTGTTACGGGTGTAGTTGTCAGCAGCAAAAAGAAGGATATGGAATTTAGCCGGAATAATTTCAGAAGCGATCTGAAAACCCGTAACAAGGTGGCGCGATATATTGTCAAACATAAAACATTGCAGGCACCCGATGTCTGCAAAAAATATTCAGTCCCTGTTGATAGTGCAAAAAACACGCACACATGTGTGCGGTATTTACTCGGCGACCCGTATAAATCGACAGATAACAAGCTGGTTTATACCGTACTCAGTGATGAAATCGTCTTGTGGCGAAAATATCTGGTGGTGGAATTTAACAAGGATAATACAGAAGTGACTAACGTTACCCTGCAACATTTTTTGTAATACGTTGTTCCAGATTCAGTAACAGAAATTTTTGCCTGCCCATGCTCAGTAAAAATGCACAAAGCGCGCCGACGCTATTGGCAAGCATATCCAGCCATTCAAACATTCGTTCAATCTCGAATGACTGTAAAACCTCAATGAGTGCACCCATAAGTATAAACAGAACAACGCAGCGTATTCTGATTCTGGAAGAAAAATATATCTGTGCAAACCAGAACATTAAAATAAAGTAAGCTGTGAAGTGACTGATTTTATCGAAAAAAGAAATTGAAGTTTGTATTTTGATCGGGTCGGGCATCAGGGAAAGATAAAAAATGCATACCACAAGCAGGTAGCCAATCGACAACCATATCTTTTGATATTTCAGTTCGGCTGTTTGCAACAGACTACCAGAAAATATAAAACAAAAAACCACCCAGTAACAGGCGATATATAACAAACGGCATCATGCCAATGCTGTCGATCACTTTCAAAAAATAATAAATACATAAAAATGCCACCAGACCGGAAAACAGGGAACCCAGTCCCAGTGTCATCCAGTCAACCGCCTGCGGACTTTTCATCAGCTCCAGTGCCTTATAACCACCTGATGCAACAATTGTTGGAATGGAAAGTAAAAATGAAAATCGCGCAGCGGCGGATTGTGTCAGTCCCAGCATCAATCCCGCTGTCATGGTAATGCCCGAACGCGAGGTACCCGGGACAAGTGCCACTGCCTGGAAACAACCAATAATGAACATGGACATAATCGACACATCATGTTCGGTGCGATTCTGTTTTCCCATCCATTGCCCAACAATCAGTAATACACCGAAAAACACTGTCGTGAACATAATCACAAGCGGCGATCGTAATGTCGTATCAATCAGATTGTTCAGCAGCAAACCGGCCACAACCACCGGGATGGTAGCAATTATAATTCCCCAAGCCAGTCGACTTTCGCCGCGAGCCTCACGAGTGACACATGACATGGTCCAGTCAATTGTCAGCGAACGTAGTTGCTTATTGAAGTACACAACGACTGCCGTCAAGGTGCCAATATGTAGCGCCACATCAAATGCCAGTCCTTGATCCGGCCAGCCCAGCAACTTCGGAATGAGAATCAGATGTGCAGAACTTGAGATGGGTAAAAATTCGGTAAGGCCCTGTACAACCGCCAGTACAATAATATGCAGTAATTCCATAAATTCCTGAAACTTGTTAACTATAACTTGTGAGATAAATCATGGCTGGAAAAACCGGCCATACCTGTTGAGAGATTTTTACTGAATCCGATTACTTTGAACAACTCCCCCATCTCATGAGGCATGACAAGCTTCTGCACTTCGCGGGATAATTTTATCCTGTTATCCGGTTCATCGTCTGACAAAGATTCAACGATCTCCTGAAAATTATTTTCCAGTAAAAAATGTGCCTGTGATGTATAACCATCAAGCGTCAGTCCGGCTTCGACACCGGCATTGGCAATAGCCGTGAAATCAATGTGCGCGGTCACATCCTGCAAACCGGGATAGACAAAAGGGTCGATATGCGAATGATGCTGGTAGTGACACATCAGGGTGCCCTGATGACGTTGTTCATGGTAATACTCGTGACGGGGATAGCCATAATCAATAATCAGAATCGCACCGCGTTCAATATAACCGGCAACTTCCTGCAACCAGTCTTCCGCAACAAAATTGACTTCAGAAACATAACCGGGCTCAAGTGACATGGAAATATCCTGTTCAATTTCCCTGACACGCTGCTTTAGCCGATCATTATCACACGCGTGCTTTACCAGGGTCAGTTCGTCCTGCATCAAGCCGACACCCAGCTCCTTCACTTCATCCTGGTATTTCCTGAACATGCACACAGGCATGGCATCCAGCACTTCATTTGCCAGCACCACACCATTAATCTTGTCGGGTAATTCGGACAACCAGACAATTTTATTAATAAAAGCGGGTACCTGTTGTGCCAGGTACTGGTATTGCCGTTCTGCAAGATCCGGTGATACTTCGATAATACAATAACTGTCGATTTCGATGTTTATGGATTGCAGATGGTTAATGATATCGGCTGCCATCCTGCCGCGGCCCGCACCAAATTCGTAGATGACCGCGCTATCCAGTTGATGCAACACAGGCTTGATGGCATTGGCCACACATCTGGAGAACACCGATGAGATTTCCGGTGCCGTAATAAAGTCACCTGCCGCGCCTATTTTTGCCGTGCCCGCGACATAATATCCCAGTGCAGGCGCATACAAAACCTCGTGCATATAGTCTGAAAAACAAATCACGCCCTCATTTGAAGCTATATAGTCTCGCAAATGCGCATGCATGTTATTGCTATGTCGCAGCGCGTCAGCGTCGGGTTCCGGTAAGGCATGATTATTTGTTGTGGACATAGTATTATCTGAACATTAATTGGACTAATCACATGGATATAAGATGAATAATAACCCGATGCTGACGGATAAGGTAGCCTTGATTACCGGTGGGGTTCGGCGTATCGGCGCGGAAATCGCGCAAGCGCTGCATGCAGAAGGCATGCGTCTGGCACTGCACTACCGCAGTTCACGCAAGGAAGCACAGACGCTACAAAAAACACTCAATGCAAAACGGCCGGATTCGGTCGTGCTGATTCAGGCAGACTTGCTGAACCAGAACGGTTTTACTTCTCTGGTACATCAAACGGTTGACCACTTTAAACAGCTGGATGTACTGGTAAATAATGCCTCGGCCTTCTTCCCGACACCCATCGGGAAAGCCGACGAGGATGACTGGGATGCATTAATGAATACCAATCTTAAGGCACCGTTTTTTTTGTCACAGGCAGCTGCCCCTTTTCTGAAACGAACACAGGGCTGCATAATTAACATCGTCGACATTCACGCCCAACGTCCTTTAAAAGAACACTCTATATATTCAATATCAAAAGCCGGTCTGGCGACCCTGACACAATCGCTGGCGCACGAACTGGGACCTGCTGTCAGAGTCAACGGGGTTTCACCCGGCGCGATATTGTGGCCGGAATCAAGTAGTGAAGTGGATGATATAACCAAGCAGCGTATTATTTCGCGCACGTTTCTGAAACGTCAGGGCAAGCCGGAAGATATTGCCCGGACGGTTTTATTTCTGGTACGCGATGCGACCTATATTACCGGCCAGATCATCACGGTTGATGGTGGACGCAGCCTGCATGGTTGAGCAGGCCGCTGCTGGCTGTCCTTGCTTTAAACCTTGAACTCTTTGACCAGACTCATGAGCTGACCGGCAACCTGGTTCATTGACTGGCTACTTGCCGCGGTCTGCTCGGCACCTTCGACTGTCTCAGCGGCAATATCCCGAATATTAATCACGTTACGATCAATTTCCGATGCCACACTGCTTTGTTCTTCGGCGGCACTGGCGATTTGCGAATTCATATCGTTGATTTGCAGCACGGCACTGGCAATCGCTTCCAACGCTGCACCGGCTTCCGCTGCCAATCGTACGCTCTCATCCGTTTTGGCATTACCCTGTTCCATCACCTGCACGGCATTTTGCGCACCCTGCTGTAATTTCTGGATCATTTGCTGAATTTCTTCGGTTGATGTCTGGGTACGACTCGCCAGTGTGCGTACTTCATCTGCCACCACTGCGAAACCACGACCCTGCTCACCGGCACGCGCCGCTTCAATTGCCGCATTCAGTGCCAGCAAATTGGTCTGTTCGGCAATGCCACGGATAACATCAAGCACGGTACCGATATTATCACTGTCTGTTTCCAGTTCCTTGATGACTTCTGTCGCGCGACCCATCTCCTGTGACAGATTATTAATTGAATCCATGGCCTGATTTACAACTCGCTTGCCGCTGTCAGAATCCGTGGTGGCCTTCTGCGTTTGTTCTGCCGCACTGGAAGCACTGCGTGCGACTTCCTGTACTGTAGCAGACATTTCGTTAATCGCCGTGGCGACCTGTTCTATTTCCATGTTTTGTCGGTTAATACCTTCACGTGACTGATTGGAGGTAGTCTCGGCCTGGTTCGCAGCACTGGCAACCTGATTCGCGGCACTGATAACTTGTGATACCAGCGCATTGATTTTTTCTACCATGGCATTCATATTTGTCGCGATACTGCCAAGTTCATCCTGACTGTTGACCTCCGCCATACGGGTGAGGTCGCCATCGGAGATGGCATCCACGACCGTATTTAATTCATCAATACTTTCGGTCATACCCCGATACAGCCCCATATACATATAACCGGCGACCAGCATAATCACCAGCAATACCAGATACATGCTGATAATTTCTGCATAAAATGCGTCGGCATGTTCTTTTAACAAGCCATCGAGCTCGACAATCATTTGATCATAAAGCACATAACCTGACTGAATGGTTTTACTTGCCGTATCAAAATAGTCAGCAGCCGTTATTTGTATTTTATCCGGCTTGAGCAAGTTCTGATTGGTAGAAGATTCAAGTGCCAGCGAATTATTTTTAAACGCTGTCACCGCGGCTGCCAGTTTATTCGCAACAGGCTTGTTTGCCAAACCGACACGCTCCAGCAAATGATCGAGCTTGTTATGGGTAATCTTAATCTCATTTACATATTCTGAAATGGAAGTGAAATCTTCCGGTGTAAACTTGCCGGCCGCTGCAACGTGTGTGCCGATGCCACGTAATTTACCCATATGATCAAGCATATGCGGCATTTGTACGACAGCACCATCCATCAAATAATGCGTGTCAAGTTCATGGTCGAGCAACAAACCGGATTGACCAGCGACATATTGCATGAAATCTTTTATTGCATCGATATGCCTGGAATAGTCATTAAACGCTGCGCTTGCGGAAGATGTCAGGGCGCGTTTGCTGGTTGCTTCCCAATCCTTAACCAGTTCCATGAGTGTGCTTACGTTTACACGGTCACGATACTGCTGTTCATTGGCAAGTGCCTGCTTGTAAATTGTTTGCACCTGATTCATTTTTTCCTGTAAGCGTGATTCAACACTCTTGTCACCGGACAAATACGCACTGCTTAAACCACGCACCTGGGCGACTGTCTGGGTTAACTGGCGCAAATCTTTTAAATAAATAACACCGATTTGCTCATTACCCGCCTCTGATATGGTTTTTACACGATCCAGCGTAACAATCGTCGCCAGATAAAACATGGGCAGCAGAAACAACATGGCAAGCACGGTAAATTTCCATGTGATGCGCATTTTTCCCATTAACTTTATTGCCAGTGTAAACATTACAATACTCCCGATTTGATTCTGATAGCTCAGCCGGACGTCTAATCATGAGGCAGCGAATAGCGTACAAGCCCGGAAAACAAAGCCCCGTACGGTCTGTTTCGGCCAATATCTGGAATGTCTTTAAGAATTAAGCTGCCTGCATCCGTCAGCGAATAGCAGCCCAGGTGGTTCTATATATATTTCAATAACTTAGGTTTATTAGCTGCATCTTGGGCCAGTTGCTACCAACCTGCTTGAGAATACTGTCGATACGCTGCCCAAGCTGTGGATGCAAAATGCCGGGCGCGATGTCTGCCAGGGGTGTCAGGACAAATGCATAGCGGGTGATCTCATCGCGCGGCACATGGTAGTCATCACCCTGCTCCACCAGGTCACCGAATAACAGCAAATCAAGGTCCAGTGTCCGCGCAGAAAATTTACTTTCTTGCCGTGTGCGACCGTGTGCCGTTTCAATTTCACGTAAGGTGCGTGCAACTATCTGAACTGAATCTTCGGTGTTAAATGCAATAACCAGATTATAAAAATTATCACCTTTAAAACCGACCGGTTCGTTCTCATAAATAGGCGATATGATTAACTCACCATAAGCAGCGCGTAAAGCCGCAATGGCAGACTGAATATTACTGGCGGGATTAATGTTACTACCGACGCTTACATATACATCGGGCATCTCAGTTTGCACCCCGCTCGATAATCACACCGACATCACGTGATCCGCGCAAGGCACCTTTCTTGTTGAGTTTCAACTTTACCCAGGAAACTGAAAAATCATCAATTATGATTTGGCAAATTTTTTCTGCGAGTGTCTCAACCAGTTGGAACTCGCTGGCTTCAACGAATGCAATCAGACGTTTTGCCACCGATTTATAATCGAGGGTGTCATCAATATTATCGCTGGCAGCGGCCTTGCGAATATCTGTCGCCATTTCAATATCGAGACTGATGGTTTGTTTTGTTTCACGTTCCCAGTCAAAAATACCGATGATGGTTTCAATTTGTAAATCTGTAATATAAATAATATCGCGCATAATTTTATATCTTGCAGTTTGTATTCGTTGAAATTCGCTATACCTTAAGTGCCTAACTATTTATAATGAACCACCTATCATAAGAAATCATACTCCATATGTCACTGCCTATATCATTTACCACGATTACACTCTTTGAATACGGACTGATTGTTGCCAGTTATCTGATCGGTTCAATATCCACAGCCATTATTGTTTGTAAGGTTATGAGTCTACCCGACCCGCGCACACAAGGTTCCGGTAATCCCGGTGCGACCAACGTATTACGTGTCGGCGGCAAGAAAGCCGCGGCGATAACATTAATTGGCGATTTGTTGAAAGGCCTGCTGCCGGTATTAATTGCCAGCCAGTTTACAACACAACCGCTGGTACCAGGTCTGGTTGGACTTGCGGCGTTCCTCGGACATCTTTATCCGGTATTTTTTGGCTTTAAAGGTGGCAAGGGTGTAGCGACCATGCTCGGGGTACTGTTGGGATTAAATTTCTGGGCCGGGCTGGCAACCGCATTAAGCTGGTTGATTATGGCAAAAGTGTTTAAAGTCTCGTCCTTGTCGGCACTGGTAGCAACCATACTTGCGCCGATTTATCTTTACCTGCTGAAACAACCGGTCGAGATAATCTGGATAGTCGTGATCATTGCCATCATTTTATTCTGGCGTCATCGTAGCAACATTCAGCGATTAATCAGCGGTGAAGAAAGCACGATCGGTAAATCAAAACAGAATAACTAGATCAAATAGGTATTCTTAAGTCGCACATAATGCTGTGCCGAATACTCAATGGCTTTTATTTCTTCATCCGTTAATTTTCTGACCCGACGTGCGGGCCGTCCCAGCCATAAATAACCCGATTCGAGCGTTTGACGCTGTGCAACCAGACTGCCCGCACCGATAATCGTATTCGATTCCACGATCACACCATCCATGACGATGCTACCCATACCGATCAAACAGTGATCGTGTATCGTGCAGCCGTGTAATAAACACTGATGACCCACGGTCACATTATTTCCGACAGATAAGGCATAACCCTGCGGATTGCCCATTGGATTTTCTGCTCCGGAGTGTGTGACGTGTAATACGCTGTTATCCTGAATATTGGTATTCGCACCGATAGAAATGCTGTTTACATCACCGCGTATAACAGTCAGTGGCCACACAGAGGAATCTGATGCGATACTGACCTGTCCGATAATGAGCGCCTGCTCAGCAATATAGGCAGTTTCATCAATAACAGGCGTATTGGACTGGTAGCGTTGAATAGTCATCGTGTCGGGATAAAAACAGCCTGATTTGTAATGTTATATAATAGTGTGCGCCATGTTCGATTCATTGTAAAATAGCATTTTCCCGCTATAAAAAAGAGAGATTTACATGAGTAATGACGGAATACAATTATCCAATGAATTAATGCACGGTCTGTTCGATGCGTTGGTCACGCACGATGCCGGTGTGGAAAAAGATTTGATGCTGGGGATGCAATACCTTGCGGCAGTGATTGGTTATTTTGCGGCGGAATACCCGGGCAGCGTCAAGGATCGTAATGAACTACTCGAACAGCTTGCCGGCTTTACCCAGCATGTTGCCGATGACCGCGCCAACAGCATGCAAAAAGAGCAGCCTCAACAGGCGGCACCCGAAACACCGAAAGGCAAAAGTGTCGCAACGGATGACCCTGCCGTCGGTATCTGGAAACCGGAACTGCACTAGAAATATTATTTAATCGAGATAGTCGATATTTTCCTGCAAGCGTTCGTTTTGCTCGCGCATCTGGTTTAACTGCTCCTGCCAATAATTCGGGGTATTAAACCAGGGAAAATGTTGCAGGAACGCCGGGTCTTCCCAGCGTCTCGCCAGCCATGCACTGTAGTTCAACATGCGCAGGGTACGCAGTGATTCGATGATGCGTAAACCAGTGTAGTCAAAATCATGAAATTGCTCGTAACCTGATAACAGCACTTGTAGTTGTTTATCGATCTCGAATTTTTCACCCGATAAAAACATCCACAGGTCCTGAATTGGCGGGCCTTGCATACAATCATCCAGATCAACCAGATGTGGGCCTGCATCGGTCCAGAGGATATTGCCTGCATGTAGATCACCATGCAGACGAATTCCGGGTTGATCAGCAACTACCGACATTTGCCGGCTAACCAGCTCCAGTGCACTGTTAACAGTTTGTAAATAATTATGCGCCAGTTCGGCAGGAATCCAGTTGTTGCTTGTCAGGTATTCCAGATTGTCCCAGCCCAGTCGTTGTACCGATAAGGTCGGGCGATGAACAAAGCGACGCTGTGCACCCACCGCATGCAAACGTCCCACCAGGCGACCCAGTTGTTCGAGATGATCATCGTTATCAAATTCAGGAGCCCGACCACCCTGACGAGGATACAGCGCGTACAAAAACCCGGCATGACTGTGTAGCGTTTCGTTGTTGATAATCATGGGTGCAACAACAGGTAATTCCTGTTGCACAAACTCAAGTGTTACAGCATGTTCTTCTTTAATTGCCTCCGCCGACCAGCGTCCCGGACGATAAAATTTTGCCACAATGATTTGTCCATTGTTAAGCCAGATTTGATACACGCGATTTTCATAACTGTTTAACGGGTAAAACCGACCATCGGGTATCAGGCCGAGTGTTTCGACGGCCTGCAGGATGACTTCAGGTTGCAAGGATTCATACGGGTGTGCGGTGGTGGTATTCATAGCCACCTATACTAGCATGGCGAACCACTATAATTTGCGCCGCATACTTTTATATACATTGGTGTGCGTGTTACATTAAGTCCTTCACACTAGCAAATGGCAACAGGCAACATGGCAAGCAATCCCTTACTCGACTTCAGTGAATTACCCCGCTTCAGTCAGATAACACCCGAACACATCGAACCCGCGCTGGACAGCTTGCTGGCTGAAAACCGTAAAACCATCGCCGTCCTCACCAGGCAGAAAAATATCAGCTGGGACAATTTTGTCCAGCCACTGGAAGAATGTCATGACCGACTGGATCGACTCTGGGCGCCGGTCAGTCATTTACATGGTGTGATGAACAGTGATGCACTGCGTGAAGCTTATACGAAGTGCATGCCCAAACTCAGTGAATACTATACCGAGCTGGGTCAGAACGAATCCTTGTATCATGCATATCAATCAATCGCTGACTCTGAGGATTTCGCCAAACTTGAGACAGCCCAGCAAAAGATTATTCTTAATGCGCTGCGTGATTTCAAACTTGCGGGCGTAAACCTGACGAATAGCGACAAACAACGTTTTAAAGCCATACGGCAACGTCTCTCGGAATTAAAAACGCAGTTTGAAAATAATATTCTCGACTCAACACGCGCCTGGTATAAACACATAACCGACGCAAACGAACTTGCAGGCTTGCCCGAGTCGGCACGCGCACAGGCCAAACAGGCCGCGACACAAAAAAAACTTGATGCAGGCTGGGTGTTTACACTGGATGTACCCTCCTACCTGGCGGTAATGAGCTATGCAGATAATCGTGACTTGCGCCAGGAAATGTATCAGGCCTATGTCACGCGTGCGTCCGAGCAAAGCATCATGGTAGTCGCTGGCGCAGAACCGCAAACCACAGACAAGTGGGACAATTCCGCCATCATGCGGGAAACGCTGTCGCTGCGCGATGAGCTCGCCAAACTTGTCGGCTTTCAACATTACGCAGAATTTTCATTAGCGACAAAAATGGCGGAATCAACCGACCAGGTAATTACCTTTTTACGCGACCTTGCAACACGCAGCAAACCTATAGCAGAACAGGATCTGCAGGAACTAAAATCCTTCGCACAACAGGAACTGCAACTCGATGACATTTCTGCATGGGATGTGATGTATGTCAGTGAAAAATTGCGCGAAGCCAAATACGCGATCAGTCAGGAACAACTGAAACCCTATTTTCCGGCACCGCGTGTCATACAAGGCATGTTCGATGTTGTGCACAAACTCTACGACATCACCATCAAACAAAGTGACTCGGCAGACCTTTGGCATAAGGATGTCAGCTTTTATGAAATCCATGACGCACAGGGAACATTACGTGGTCAGTTTTATCTGGATCTGTATGCGCGCGAGAACAAACGTGGCGGTGCATGGATGGCAGATTGTATCGGTCGCATGCAGCATAAAGATGGCACCATACAAACACCGGTTGCCTTTCTGACCTGTAACCTGACACCACCGATTGGCAATGATCCTGCGCTGTTTACTCATCAGGAAGTCACCACGCTGTTTCACGAATTCGGGCATGGCCTGCATCACATGCTGACAAAAATAAACTATCACAGCGTGGCCGGAATTAATGGCGTCGCCTGGGATGCGGTAGAACTGCCGAGCCAGTTTATGGAAAACTGGTGCTGGGAAAAACAGGCGCTGGATCTGTTCGCCGCGCACTATCAGACACAGCAGCCACTTCCTGATGAACTGTTTGCAAAGATGCAAGCCGCCAGGAACTTTCAGTCCGGCCTGTTTATGGTTCGACAGCTTGAATTCAGTCTGTTCGATTTTCTCATTCATAGCGAGTATGATAGCGCGCAGTCTGATGCTGACTTTATCCAGTCAACACTCGATAAAGTCAGGGCAGAAGTTGCCGTTCTCAAACCGCCGGCATATAACCGCTTCCAACACAGTTTTTCACATATATTTGCAGGTGGTTACGCAGCCGGTTATTACAGTTATAAATGGGCTGAAGTCCTGTCAGCCGATGCCTTTGCCAGGTTTGAAGAAGCGCGCGATAAACAACCGGCTGATGCTGAAAGTGGGATATTCGACGCGAAAACAGGCGCAGAGTTTTTGCATAATATACTCGAGCAGGGCGGCAGTCAGGATGCACTGGAGTTGTTTGTACGATTCCGTGGCCGCGAACCCGATATCGATGCCTTGCTCAGGCATACAGGTATTGCAGCCTAGCCTAATGAATACAAAAGGAGACCATGTGTTGCAAGGTAAAAAAATTATTTTAATCGGTGTTATCTGCGGCCTGTTTTCAACAGTCTTCATGCCGGCAATGGTGCAGGCAGAAACACTCTATGTTACCGACCGTATTTTACTCGGTGTACATCAGCAACCTTCAGAACAAAGCCCGATAATAAAATCACTTCCGAGTGGCACCGCACTCGAAGCACTTGAGCGACAGAATAATTTTGTCAAAATCAAAACCAGAGACGGTGTCGAAGGCTGGGTAAGTGAAACCTATCTGATGCAAAAGCAACCCTCATCAGCACAATACGACACCCTGTTTGCACAATATCAAAAATCCGTTGAAACCCTGAAATCCGTCAACGAGGATTTAACAAAAAAAGAACGCGAATTACAGATCAAACGTGATCAGTTGTCCAACATGACAACATCCATGAAAGAAATGAAAAAACAGTTAAAAAATAAAAATGGCAATGGCAATGGCAATGACAATGCGCCGGATGATTCAGAAGAATTAAAAACAGCCCAGGCAAAAATTGCCGAGCTCACCGCAAAAATTACCGAGCTTGAAAAAGCCGATCAAAGCACCACCCCGGAACAAAAATCTTCACAGACCGACCTGACCAAATTACAACTGGAAAATACCAACCTGCGCGGGCGTATTGAAGTCGCGCTCGCCAACCTTGCCGGCGAAAAAGTCCCGACCCCCGAACAAATCGCCGGAATTCGACCAAGTTATCCCTTATGGTACTGGGCATTGATTATTGTCGCCCTCGTCATTGGTATTGCAGGCGGCCTTGGCTGGATGGACTATCAGCATCGCAAACGTCATGGTGGATTTCGCTTATAACAATTTCCTTTCCAGGGCAACTCTTTCTTTAACCCCTATTGTCTCCTCACACGTAATTAATTGCAGGCTTGTAATATAGCCTGTGATAAAATATCACCTATAAAATAAGCTTTTTCTAATTAAAACAATAAAGCTGTAAGCAGTATCCACCCCCCTTTAATACTGTTTCTCTTTACACACAATCTCACTTTGTGAGATCCGGGAGGTTCATATGTTAAAAAAACTCATCCTGTTGTCTTTCATGGCAATCGCACTGGCTGCCTGTGGTGGCGGAGGCGGTGGTGGTGGCGACGATACGACTAATGGCGGCGGTACCACACCACCCACAACAAGCAACAAATGGGACGACGGCAGTGGCGATACCAATGTATTAACGTGGAGCGATGGTTCCGGTGCCGACAACATGAAATGGGCTAACTAAAAGTAAACAACATATATTTCGGGGAATAGAACAATGAAAAAACTAGCTTTATACACAACGAGTTTTGCTCTTGCTATAGGTGTCACCTTTGCCATTGGCGCGGGTGCACCGGTACAAAATATTTTTCAGGGCGGTCAACCAGCCAGTGCAACTGCGGTCAATCAGAACTTTCAGGAACTGGCGGATCGCATTGATACCATACCGGGTAGTACAACCTATGATTATCGTAACTATCTTTCTACCGCATCCAGCATGACGTACAACGTTATTACAGATACAGGTGGATGTTCAGGCTATGATACTGAAGTCAGAACATTTGTACGTACACCCAATGGTGCCAATACTGATGTCAAAATGACGCGTACCCGTTATGTTGGTGGTACTGGAGGCACAGTCTGCACAAATTCGCAGGCATTCCTGTATACGAACTCGCCAACCAAACGTACATTAAACAGCCGGGAAGATTATACTAACAATGCATTGACACAAACGACGCGAATTGAAAATCCTGTCACGCTACGTACCAGCTCTATGTCAAATGGCCAAACTTTGGCAGACGCATCGAAAACGTTTGAAACACCTGCCGGTGGCGTTGAATCCTTTTATAACATCGTCGTTATCAGTTCCAGTGTTGCAGGTTCGGAAGATATCACTGTCTCCGGAATTTCTTATTCAGGATGTTTAAAAATGCACTCACTGCGTAAATCAGCACGCTTCGGCGATACATCACGCCTGCAATGGTTATGCCCAGGCGTAGGCGAAGTAAAACGCATTGATGCCGAAGCAGGTGGTTATACTATTTTCGAACTGGTCAGCACCACTCCCTAAAATTACACAACATACATTTACGTATTTACGCCATGGCATGTAATGCCATGGCTTTTTTCTTTCCACCAACTTCATTATGATGGGTAAATGAAATACAAAGACCTGCGCGACTTTATCGATATTCTTGAAAAACGTGGTGAGTTAAAACGCGTCACCAGGGAAATTGATCCTAATCTGGAAATGACCGAAATCTGCGATCGTACCTTGCGTGCGGCGGGTCCGGCCATTTTATTTGAAAATCCGAAAGGCCATAGCGTACCGGTGCTGGGTAATCTGTTTGGCACACCGGAACGCGTCGCGCTGGGTATGGGTGAAGAATCGGTCGAGGCCTTGCGTGAAGTGGGCAAGCTCCTTGCCGCGTTAAAAGAACCCGATCCACCCAAGGGCATGAAAGACGCGTGGGAAAAGCTGCCGATTTTCAAACAAGTATTGAACATGGCACCCAAGGTACTAAGTAAGGCACCGTGCCAGGCCAATGTTCTGGAAGGTGACGACGTCGATTTATCACAATGGCCGATTCAAACCTGTTGGCCGGAAGATGCAGGGCCTTTGATTACCTGGGCACTGGTCGTTACCAAAGGCCCGCACAAAACCCGGCAAAACCTCGGCATTTATCGCCAACAAGTGATTGGCAAGAATAAAGTCATTATGCGCTGGCTCGCCCATCGTGGTGGCGCGCTCGATTTTAAGGACTGGTGCGAAACCCATCCGGGTGAACCGTTTCCGGTTGCGGTGGCACTCGGTGCTGACCCCGCGACTATACTCGGTGCGGTCACACCCGTACCCGATTCCTTGTCGGAATACGCCTTCGCCGGATTGTTGCGTGGTGGCAAAACCGAAGTGGTGAAATGTATTGGCTCGGATTTACAAGTGCCGGCATCGGCAGAAATTGTGCTGGAAGGTGTCATTCATCCAGGTGAAATGGCAGAGGAAGGCCCATTCGGTGATCACACCGGTTATTATAATGAAGTCGATAAATTTCCCGTCTTTACCATTGAGCGCATCACGCATCGCGACAAGCCGATATATCACAGTACCTACACAGGCCGACCACCGGATGAACCTGCCGTATTAGGTGTGGCATTGAACGAAGTATTCGTGCCGATCTTACAAAAACAGTTTCCGGAGATCATGGATTTTTATTTACCACCGGAAGGTTGCTCGTATCGAGTCGCGGTAGTGAGCATGAAAAAACAATATGCCGGTCATGCCAAGCGCGTGATGTTTGGTGTGTGGTCTTTTTTACGTCAGTTCATGTATACCAAGTTTGTGATTGTCGTCGACGATGATGTGAATCCGCGTGACTGGAAAGATGTGATCTGGGCCATGACCACACGCATGGATCCGGCGCGTGATTTCACCATTGTTGAAAACACGCCAATTGATTATCTTGATTTTGCGTCACCGGTTTCCGGTCTGGGCAGTAAGGTAGGATTTGATGCCACCAATAAATGGCCCGGCGAAACACAACGTGAATGGGGCAAACCGATTTCCATGACAGCCGAAGTCAAACAACACATCGATGCCATCTGGGATGAGTTAAATCTTTTTTAACTATATTGTGAATCTTAATGCAATCTTAATTAAGTCTTAGCTTTTTGTCTGACTAAAATCTGTCCGGAATTTATCCCGTAGCCAGATTGTTTATTTTCTTTTCATCCAATTTATTCAAGTAATGACTTACCATTTATTTTTTCCTACATCTGCATTTTTGACTATAATCCCGCGCTTGATTAATAAATAATTACAAAAGGGATTACAATGAAAAAACAACTCTTACTCTCTACCGTACTCGCATTCGGCGTCATGCAAATAGGTACCGCGAGCGGTGCTGCACACTGGACATATGAAGGTAATGAGGGCCCGGCGAACTGGGGCACGCTTTCACATGACTACAGTATGTGCAAGGAAGGAAAGCAACAATCACCAATCGATATTACCAATGCAATCAAGGCAAAACTGGGCGGAATCAAGTTCAGCTATAAATCCGGCCCGAAAGAGATCCTCAACAATGGTCATACCATCCAGGTCAACATGAACAAGGGCAGCTCGATTACGGTAAACGGTAAAAAATATAATTTACTGCAATTCCATTTCCATAGCCCGAGTGAACACACTGTTAATGGCAAACCAGCGGACATGGTCATGCATTTGGTGCACCAGGCAGCTGATGGTCAACTCGGTGTAATCGGCGTATTAATGAAAAAGGGTAATCCCAATAAAACACTCGCCAGCCTGTGGAAAAAAATGCCCAGGAAAGCCGGTGACAAAAACGTGATTACAGGCAAGATCAACGTCAAGAACCTGTTGCCTGCCGGTAAAGCCTATTACAACTACTCAGGTTCACTCACGACACCACCTTGCAGTGAAGGTGTAAACTGGATGGTAATGCAAAAACAAACAGCCGTTTCTGCTGCGCAAGTAAAAGCCTTTACGGATATATTTGCCAACAGTGTACGCCCGGTTCAGGCATTAAATGATCGCAAGGTAAGTGCCAGCAAATAATTATTTTTTTGCCCGCGTTATATGAAAAGGCCGCCCCCTGATTAAATCAGGCAGGCGGCCTTTTTTATTGCATGGCTTTCAGGCCCGACAGTAAATCCGGATACTGTAACTTGACACCCAACTCGTTTAACATTTTTTCATTACTGACGCGCCGTGATTCGCGAAGGTATGACAACATACCGGCGGAAATTGTTTTTTCTGCGGTTTCCCAATCAACCAGAGGTGGTCTGGGTAATTTGAAATAATCGGCCAACGTCAGGAAATATTCGGTCATACTCGATTGCGTACCGTCGCTGACATTATAAATTTCACCGTCTGCACCTTTTTCTGCGGCAGCGACACATATTGCTGCCAGATCATCTTCATGAATTCGATTGGTTGCAGGTGACAGGGATTCGATTATCATCGGCAGCTGTTTTTTTATGCGTTCCAGTGGCAATCGTTTCGGGCCGTAAATGCCGCCAACACGTAATATGTTAACCGGGATGTCATATTTTCCTGCGACCTGCATTAATTGCTGTTCGGCATGATAACGTCGTCTTGCACGATCGACACCCGGATTAGCCGGTGTTTGCTCGGTTACCATACCGCCCTGATGATCGCCGTAGACACCGGTAGTACTGATATAAACAATTTTTTGTGGCAGGTTATCTGCATCAATCTGGGCAATAAAACGTGCCATACGGGTATCTTCACTACCCTGTGGTGGTGGCGAGGCAAAATAAAACACCACACAATCCTGAACATGAATGCCAAGGTGATCTACATCCAGATCCAGCATGATTGGTCTGATTCCCTGGTCACTCAAGGTTTCGGCACTGCCCGTCGTTTTGACCACACCAATAACGGGTATATTGCGGCCTAGATAAAGATTGGCAACGCGGCGGCCGATATCACCACAACCAACAATTAATACACAATTTGGGGGTTTAACTTGTTCAGTCATTACGAGATAATGCCGCACTCTAAAATAAGGCCTTGTATTGTATAGTGTTTAGCATAAAAATCGAACCCAGTGGGCATCAGTTTGAAGTTGAAACCGGTGAAGCCGTTCTCGCTGCCGCATTACGTCAGGGTATTGCCCTGCCTTATAGTTGTCGTGGTGGCAACTGTGGCTCTTGTAAATCGCTGGTTAAACAGGGCACCGTTAGCTACAAACATATACCGGATGGTATCAGCACAAAAGAAAAAGACGCTGGCTATGCATTACTTTGCCAGGCTTATGCAGAGAGTGATCTGGTAATTCAATCACGAGAAATCGAAAAGAATATGGACATTGAAGTAAAGATTTTTCCCTGTCGGGTGCAGGAACGTATCCAGCTTAATCACGATGTATTGTTGATTAAACTTAAATTACCGGGCACTGACAGAATGCAGTTTCTGGCCGGGCAATATATCAATTTTATTCTGAAAGATGGTCGGCATCGCAGCTTCTCGATTGCCAACGCCCCGCATGATGATGAATTTGTAGAGTTGCATATCCGACACATACCGGGTGGCGAATTCACTACCGATGCCTTCGAGCATATGCAAGCCAAGGATATGTTTCGTATTGAAGGGCCACTCGGGTATTTTTATTTACGGGAAGAATCTGACAGGCCGATTATTTTTATGGCCGGTGGTACCGGCTTTGCCCCAATCAAGGGTATTATCGAGCATGCCCTGACAAAAGGTATAACCCGTCCGATGCATCTCTACTGGGGCGCGCGCACGCTGGAAGATTTATACATGCAAGAGCTGCCTGAACAATGGGCTCGCGAACACGAACATATCCAGTATACGCCAGTGTTGTCACACCCCAAACCTGAAGATAACTGGCAAGGTAAAACCGGCATGGTGCATGAAGTGTTATTGCATGACTTTGCTGACCTGAGTCCGTATGAAGTTTACGGTTCCGGTCCGCCAAAGATGGTTTATGCAGGTCGGGATATTTTTCCCGAGAAAGGACTGGACCTGGATCATTATTTTTCTGATGCCTTTGAATTTCAGACTGACTGAACATGGTTAAGAAAATTATTCCACTTGCGATTTTACTTGCTGTATGGCAAAACTGGAGCAACATCAGTGGCCTTTGGCAACCTAAACCACAATTTACCACGCAACCAACTGTTATATTGTATGCAACACAATGGTGTGGTTACTGCAAAAAAGTTCGGGCATTTTTTGCTGACAACAATATTGAATACGAAGAATACGATGTCGAAAATTCTTATATCGGAATGAAAGAATACAAGCAACTGGGTGGCAAGGGTGTACCGCTGGTCAAGATTAATAAAAATCTTGTGCGCGGTTATAATGTACCTGAACTTGAAAAACTGCTGAATTTATAACGCATCAATTGCCTGATTATTGCTTGGCAACGTTCTCCAGATATTCAGGCACACGATAGGCTGCGACATTTTTTGCTACCAGTTGCATGCCCTGCTTGAAATAATTTGATGCCTTTTCTTTTTCGTTCAGCTGTTCCATCAGGCGACCAATTTCACAATATGTTTCAACAATACTGCCCGCACCAATACTTGCTTCCAGATAGTCCCGCGCCTTGCCCCATAATTCCAGACGCTGACAAATACGGCCCAGCGTCAACAACAATACCGGGTTCTTGGTATGTTGTTTTAGCAAGCTTTCTGCGAATTGCAGTTGTGCCTGCGGGTTGGGGGCAACAACCAGGCCATACATATAAACAAGATCATTTTCCCATTCACGTTTAATCGCTTCGCGTAACAATTCTTCTGCTTCCACCTGTTTATCATGCAGTAGTAGCGAGTTCGAATAATCGATAACAATCTGGTGTCGCTGCCTGAATTCTTTGGGAATACTGTTCCACAGGTTCAACATATCATTCGCCTGTGGTTTATTGCGAGTAACACGTATCATTTCACGGTAGGTACGCAATTGCAGTTGTTCAAATTGTTCGGGTGGAAATATATTCAACTTGCGCAAGGTAGGCAGTAAATTTAACAAATCACTCCAGCTGTTTAATTTTTCGTACAGTCTTGCCAGCAAGCTTAAGACATGCGGATGCTTCGGTGAAATCGAACGCAAATGCATCAGGGTTGCCAGTGATTGTTCGTGCTGTCCGGCTGCAAACTGTAATTCAGCCTGTGTGAGCTCGACCGCAAAGTCTGCATCCGGTGTACTGCGATGTGCCAGTGCCAGATAATAATCCCGTCGATCCGGCGCGTTTTGTTTTTGTGCTGCACGTGCCGCAGATAAATAATTCAACAGCGGTGAATCGCTGAAATTGATATGTTTGGTAAGAAATTTTTCCGCCTTTTTCCAGTGTCCCTGGGCAAGCGCTATCAGGCCCTGTTTGGATGTCTGGCGTGCCTGCAATTTGCGTGATTGCAACCGTAGTTCACGTATCACGGTTGGCATATTCCAGAACTTGTATGCCAGGCGAATAACGCTATAAATAAAAACAAAGCTCGCGACCAGGGTAATAATAAATAATGCCAGTGACATTTCAATAGTCGTTTGGCCACGACCGATAAGAACATAACCATTATCCTGGTACGCCCACAAACTGAGAATAACGGTAAGCAGCGCAACGATTAAAAATTTTATCAACCAGCCCATTATTTTTTGCTGTCCATAACGGTTGCGGGCGTCTGGCTTTTATCCGCTTCAGGTGCAGTTTTAGTATTCTTGTTACTCACGGGCGCAGCTGCTGGTTTAGCTTTACTCTTTACACCCGGTTTGGCCGTTTTCTTTTGTGTTGCTTTTGCCGGGGCAGCTTTCGAACCTTTATCCGAGCTGGTAACCGGATTGACAACAGGCGGTGTGTTGGCCTGTTGCATATAGTTGTTTATCTGTTTCAGGCTGTTGGATATATCCGGCAATTGCTGGTGAATATTTTTTTGCGCCAGCTCATCCAGTGTGGCCAATGTACGCCGGGTAATTTCAGATTCGATATCATAATAATCCCGGATCGTGGCAGCCACATTGCGCAATCTGTCCTGATAAATTTCAGTTTGCCCGTTCATCACCGCCAGGCGGGATTGCTCAAGTTGCAAGGCAACACTTTGCGCAACAAAAAATTGCTGTGTTGGGGTAAGTAATTTTTGTATGGGCTGATCATGGTGACGAACCGTAAACATATTTTTTATATCTTCCCACATTGCTGCGGGTAAATCGCGCCATGTAGTTGTGGCAACTGCGGCACTATCGGCATTATTTTTTGCAACCGCTTTCGGGTCACGGGTACGCAGTGGCAATGTCTGAATCTGATTACTCACCGCGTTCAACGTCAGGGATATCCCCACGCTGTCCACTTTTGTCACCCCGTTCAGACTCTGAATATCGTTATGTATTTCCTGTCGTAAATGTATCAATAACGGATCACCAATTTCACTCAGACGTTGGTCCGCTGCCTTGAGCGCCACGATACTCGTTTCAATATCGCGCATTAGAATCAGACGATGGTTCGCCAGCTTGATCAGATAGCCCGCCTCGGCAATCAACCAGTCGCGTTTTAAATGCCGGTTTGTTTGTAGCAGGTTTTCCAGCGAATTTTTTAAATCTTTAATCGCTGTTTCGTATTGGGTATTGCGCTGCGCCTGTTGTTCAAGCTGGTTTGTCTGCGCCTGGACGGCCTGGGTAAGTTGTGCGGACAATGCCAGAGCGGTTTGTTGTTGCTGTTTGATGATGCCCGTGACATACCAGATGCCGTAACCGGCCAGACCGAGCAGTATCAACAACAGCCATGTCGTCATGCTGAAATGCGAGCTGCGTTTATGGCGTGTGCGCGGTGTTTTTTTATCAGGCTGGGCAGGTTTTTCTACCTGTTCTGCCGGCTTGTCTGTGGTGCTATCGGTGTTATTGGTCTGGTTGGTCAACAATCTTTCCTTAATCAAGATAGATGATGCGATATCAGTGTCTGCACCAGCGCGTCGTCGCTGACTTGCTCACTAACAATTATGTCACTAAAGCCTACTGCTTTTGCAAGGCTTTGCAAGCGTTCATTAACAACAAGTAGTGTTGTGGCAAATAATGTCGGCTGTAAATCTTCACCTGCCAGTATTGGCAGGTTTTGCAATCCTTCGCCACTGCTGGCAATGATATAAGCCATCGGCTGCTGCTGCCAATCTTTGGTCAATCGGCCACGATCCACCTCGGGCTGTACACGTTGGTAGACCTCGACATAGTCAACCTGCGCACCCCGATCCCGCAAGCACTCTGCAAGTGCTTCACGCCCACCCACACCACGCACAATCAATACACGTTTATCTTTAACCTGCGCAAGCGCCGGTTCGGCGAGCAAGGCCTCGCTGTTAAATACTGTTTGCGGCACGATGTCAGCCGGGCGCGCGAAGGCATACTGAATCGTGCGCGCAGTGCCCGCACCCACCGCGGCGATCAGAATTTGTGCGGGCAAGCCACCTGCAGCGGTTAAATAGCGTGCACCGTACTCCACTGCATTGGGACTGATAAAGATAATGATGTCATAGTCGGCGATGCGCTGCAGCGTGGCAGCCGGCACAGTCGGGTCACTAACGTCATTAATTACCAGGGCAGGAAACTGATAGCACTCCGCTCCCGCATCCTGGAGTAACTGACACAAATTCACGGCTTGATTTTGTGGCCGCGTCACCATGACCCGACAACCGGCCAGGGGTAAGCCTGTCGAATCCTGCTCAGCCATTTGCATACAAGCGGGACAAAATATCGCGTGCGCCGCGGCTAAGCAGATCATCTGCCAGCGTCATGCCCAGTTCCTCCGCATCGACGGGTTTGCCCGCGATGTCTCCCCGCACAATGACTGAGCCATCCGGTTCACCCACCAGACCTCGCAACAACAAGATGCCCTGACTTAACTCCGCGAATCCGGCAATCGGTACCTGACAACCGCCCTGCAAGCGGGCATTCATGGCGCGTTCGGCGCTGACCCGGATAGCCGTATTCTGATCATGCAGGGGGGCGAGTAACTCATGGATACGCAGATCGTCATCCCGACACTCAATACCCACAGCGCCCTGACCAATGGCCGGCAGGCTCAGCTCGGGGGCAATAAATTCAGCAATACGGGCTTCAAAACCCAGCCGTATCAGGCCAGCACTGGCCAGAATAATCGCGTCATAATCACCCGCATCAAGCTTGGCCAGCCGTGAATTCACGTTGCCGCGCAGATCCTTGATTTGTAAATCCGGGCGCAGGCTTTTGAGCTGGGTTTGTCGACGCAGGCTTGAGGTCCCCACCACCGCACCTTGCGGCAACGCTGCAAAATTTTTCACGGTATTGGAAACAAAGGCATCGCGCGGGTCTTCACGTGGGCAAATGGTGGCGATATGCAGCCCAGCCGGTAATTCGACCGGCACGTCTTTCATGGAATGCACGGCAATATCGGCTTCACCACGCTGCATGCCCTGCTCCAGTTCCTTGACGAACAAACCCTTACCACCGACCTTGGCCAGCGGCGTGTCCAGAATCTTGTCACCCTGGGTGGTCATGGTTATCAGCTCCACCTGCAAACCGGGATGGGCAGCACGGAGCTGGGCAGATACGTATTCAGCCTGCCACAGCGCAAGCGGGCTCTTACGGGTCGCAATACGGACAAGTTGCTCGGAATTGACGTCAGACATAGTGAGAATTTTCCATAAATTTCGTGGTCTTAATAGGTATGCGTATTGTAGAGATTCAACGCACCGAAAGCGATGTTGAATACTGGAAGGATACTGGCAGGGCAATAACACATACAAATTGTATGGTCATTATTGCATGATTTCACTATAATGATTTTATGTTTGCGCAAAGGTTATATAATGCGCCCGCGCACATAACAAAGGCCGAATAGAGCCAGCGCAATAAACGGAACAAAGGGGAGCAACAAGATGCTCAGATCCAAAGCCATAAAATTTGCACTGCTTGGTCTGATTGGCATGATCGGCCTGTCTATCGCGTGGGCACGTCAAACTGCCGAGTCAGATGGTTTAAAAGTACAGGAAACGTCTGATTTGCAATCACTGGCTGCCAGGGCAAAAGCCAAAGGCGTACCCATGCTGGTTCTGTTTTCACAACGTGGCTGTGTGTACTGTGAAATTGTCGAAAATGACTTTCTCATCCCGATGCTGCGCAATACCGAATACGACAGCAAGGTCATGATTCGTAAAATTCGTGTCGATAATTTTAACACTGTACGCAATTTTGATGGCACTTCCATCGCCTCCAGCGACCTGAGTACACATTACCGTGCAGTCGTCACACCAACCGTTGTCTTTCTGGGTAGTGATGGTAAGGAATTGTCACGCCGTATAGTTGGCATGAGCAACGAATATTTTTATGGTGAAGAGCTGGATAAAGCGATTGACCAATCTTTACTAAGAATTCATCAAGTGGCATTGAACCAACGCCGCTGAATCTTAACCAGTTACCCGCTACACTCACTGCGCTTTTGATTTTATTAATTTCCGTACATCGGCCAGATGACGGCGACTGACTTCAATCGGTCGCGGCGCGCCATCCAGATTGACCAGGAATGTGGTCGCATCCTTTTTTTCCAGACTGCGAATAAACGGCACCGCGATCAGCGCATTGCGATGCACGCGCATAAAACGCTCGCCCAGATCCGGTTCGAGTGATTTCAGGGATTCTTCTATCAACACTTCACCATCGTCATAACCGACCGTAACGTATTTATGATCCGCCTGGAAATAACGAATACGTTCCATTTCAATCAACATTAACGAGCCACGCACACGCGCACTGATATGGGAACGCTGCGTTTTTAATGGCGAATGTTCCTGTACCGATTGCAATTGTGCACGTGTAACCTGCGTCGCCTGTTTCAAAGCAGCAAGCAGATTTTCCTTGCGTATGGGTTTTAATAAATAGCCGACCGCATTTACATCGAAGGCCTGTAATGCATATTGATCATAGGCGGTGGTAAATATGACCGCTGGTGGTTGATCGAAGGCCGCCAGATGATGCGCCGTTTCAATGCCATCCATACCGGGCATACGAATATCCAGCAATACCAGATCCGGACGGGTGACGTTCATGTGTTCCAGCACATCACGACCATGCGTCGCTTCGGCAACCACTTCATATTCCGGGTGTTCACTCAGCAGCTTGCGAAGACGCGCGCGCGCCAGCGCTTCATCATCGGCGATCAGGATCTTCATATTCTTTTATATAGGGTAATGATAATTGCACAGTATAAGTATTATCGGCACATTGTGTTTCGATCTTTGCATGGTTGGCATAAAAAGTACGAATGCGCTCGCGAATATTATCCAGCGCCATGCGATTACCGGCATGCTTGCTGAATTGACAGTCGGCGACCGGATTCGTCAGGGTGATTGCCAGCACCTTGTTTTCAAATTGACCCGATAGTCGCACACGGCCGCCTTCTGGCAATCGTTCGATACCATGGTATATGGCGTTCTCTAACAAGGGTTGCAACAACAAGGGCGGAATAATGGCATCCATCGGCAAGCCATCGATAACCCAGTCAACCTGCAACCGATCTCCCAGACGCAGGGTTTCAATCTGCAGGTAACGCTGACATAACTCGCACTCCTGTTCCAGGGTATGGTGCGTACTCGATTCGCGCATACTGACGCGAAACAAATCTGCCAGATTTTCTACCGCCGTTTCGGCATCATCAGGATTAATCTGGATAAGACTGGCAACCGTGTTCAGGCTGTTAAATAAAAAATGCGGTTGAATGCGGGCCTGCAGGGCGGCGAAACGTGCCTGCTCTTCTGCCTTGATTTTCTGTTGCCACAAATGCTGGATATAAAAGTAATGCAATATCGGGCCACTGATAATCGCGGTGAGCAACACGTTGCGGCCGATAAAAGCCCACTGCGCCACATCCAGAAAACCGAAGCCGGGTACCGCGAGCACCCAGTAGGTGATCGCACTGATGAGTGTCACCAGCGCGAGTATAATCGCGTAACTGATCAAGCCAACCTGGACATGAGTAAATCGACCTAAATGACTCCGGACAATACACAGTACGGCGCAACTGCTCAGTCCACACCACTGAATAAAAAGCGAGGTCATACTCAACTCTTCCCAACGCGTCGACAATTTCATCCCGAGCGGATAAAAGGACAGCACAATGGCAAACAGTTCGGCGATGATGACAATGGCAAACACCATGCGAATGGTACAAAAATCCGGTAGAAACACATTCGCAACTGACGATGCTGTTGCTTCAGGTGTCTGTCTCTCGGCAGGCGATGGTGGGGGCTGTTTAGTCACTCTTCTATTGTACTCGAAATAAACCACTTGGCACTGAATGTGCCAACTTAACTGCTGGAGTTGTGAATATATGCACACCTTGGTAAAACTCGGTATACTTCCAACATCGTATTATTATATTGATTCCATAAATTAGCGTCCCTGTTTCAGCATGGGAACCGGTTTACCTGATGAGCAAAGACAAGCAACAAGACAAGCAACAGGATATGAAACCCTGGTCCGGGCGCTTTAACGAGCCGACCGATGCCTTTGTTGAGGCATTTACCGCGTCGGTCGGATTTGATCAACGACTCTATCATTACGATATTCAGGGTTCGATTGCGCATGCGACCATGCTGGCGAAAGTTGGCGTACTCAACCAGACAGAATGTGACAGCATTGTTAAGGGTCTGAAAAAAATCGAGCAGGATATCGACGCCGGCAATTTCAGCTGGTCGACCGCACTGGAAGATGTGCACATGAATATCGAGTCCGCATTAACCCAACAAATCGGTGAAGTCGGTAAAAAACTGCATACCGGTCGTTCGCGTAATGATCAGGTCGCAACCGATGTACGACTCTACCTGCGTGCCGAGATCGATCTTATTGATGCTGCACTCAGTGGTCTGATGCACGGCATTCTGGATCGCGCCGACAAGGAAATCGACACCATCATGCCCGGCTTCACACACTTGCAAACCGCGCAACCGATCACGTTTGGTCATCATCTCATGGCCTGGTTTGAAATGTTTAAACGTGATCGTGATCGCCTGCGTGACTGTCGACAACGCGTTAACGTCATGCCTCTGGGTGCCGCCGCGCTTGCGGGTACCACCTATCCCATCGACCGCAACATCACTGCCGATCTGTTGGGTTTTGCTGCACCGGCTGCGAATTCACTCGATGCCGTCAGTGACCGAGATTTTGTGATCGAATTTATTTCCTGCATGTCCATCATGATGATGCACATGTCACGTATTGCCGAAGAATTAATTTTATGGAGTTCCGCGCAGTTTAATTTTATCGAGTTAAGCGATAATTTTTGTACCGGCTCCTCCATCATGCCGCAAAAGAAAAACCCTGATGTACCGGAACTGGTGCGTGGCAAAACCGGCCGCATCTATGGCCACCTCATGAACATGTTAACCTTGATGAAAGCGCAGCCGCTTGCCTATAACAAGGATAATCAGGAAGACAAGGAACCCTTGTTTGACACCGTCGACAACGTCAAAGGTTGTTTAAAGATTTACGCCGATATGCTGGTCAACATGAAAACGCAACATGCAGTCATGCGTGAAGCGGCGATGCGCGGCTTTTCGACAGCGACCGATCTGGCTGACTATCTGGTGAAAAAAGGCATGCCCTTCCGCGATGCGCATGAAGTAGTCGGCAAGGCCGTCGCGTATTGTATTGCCGAGAATAAAAATCTCGATGCGCTTGAACTGACTGAATTAAAAATATTCAGCAACAGCATCGAACAGGATGTTGCGGAGTGTTTAACGCTGGAAGGTTCGGTTAGCGCGCGTAATCATCCCGGTGGTACCGCACCGGCACAAGTCGAGGCCGCTATCGCGAGCGCACGCAAACTCTTATAGTTTTATGCACGTCAGCGTGGTTTGCGCAGCAGCACAAACATATTATGAGCATTCAAATAGCGGATGACGAAGCAAAGCAAACTTTTAAAGCTTTGTAATATCCTTATACATTGCAATCAGAGACCATTCTTTACTATTGAATCAATACAAACATAAACTCATGAGTAATAATAATTAAAGGGGATATATAAGTGTTTACTGTTAATGTAATACGGACCCTGTTAGTCATCTATTATAAAGCATAAGCAAAATGAGAAAATGTCCATATTGTAAAAGTAATGTCTCACCCTGGTCTGTAATTAAACCAGGGCTCTGGAAGAATACTAGAATCAAGTGTAATGCTTGCGGTAAAGATATATCTGATTATTGGGCACATATAAGTATCTTGGTATGGTTTGTGCCCGCCGTTATAACTGTAATATTTATCAGGCTATTGGACGACGTTTGGTATATGGAATTATTTTATCTTTTCCTATTTATGTGCCTTTTATTGGTATTTGCCTATTTATTAATACCTTTTAAGAAAAATAAAGAGGGATAATACGTTATAACAAGGCAATCAACTACGTGCGCAAAAAGCGCGCGCCGGACGCCGTTAAGCGACGCCAGTAATTTAAATCTTTATGTGTGAAAAATATTAATTTATGAACAAAAATAATAAATCAAATAAATTAGGCCCCAAAGGATCCCTGATATTAATGGGACTTCTTTCTATTGTTATTTATTACAGTTGCTATGTGCAAATAAGCGTGCATTATCCAAAATATAATCAATCCAATTTGTCATTATCAATTGTAATTGCTGCTTTATTGGTTGGTTTGCTTTGGTCTGTACAATTGGTAATTATAATAATCAAGGCACTAAAAAAATGAGTAACCACATAACAAAACACTCAGCAGCGGGTACGCACAAAGCTTCACTTTATCACGTCGGCTAACTTATCTATAGATACCAATTATGAAATTCATGAATACAAATGAAGAATATTATCCTGGCGAATGGACGCTAAGCATTGAAAATATTAAGCGTATATTTTCAGGCAAGGGGAGTTTAAGGACGTCTTTTGCAATTGTTTGGTTTGGTGGTTCTTTAGTGACACTTATATTTTGTGCGTTTTTTATTGAGTATATTGCCAGTGAAAAAACACTCAAGGTGCTTGCTGTTTATCAATTTGTAGCATGTATTGCTGTCTTAAGATGCGCAAAAAATACACCTAGTAAAAAATGGTCAATTATTACGCCATTAGTTGTCATTTTAACTTTAATATTTAATATACAAAGCGCGTACCATCTTGTCTGAAAATCTATTACGAAACATGGTTCTCGTTAATACAAGTGTTAGCAGGTAAAAATGGAATATTTCAACCACACATCAATATTAATCAGCACTCTGCCGCTCGTTGCTGCCTTAACATTGGTTGTATTGTCGGATACTGTTTGTGAATCTCATAATCAAATGTATCGAAAAGTGTTTTATTATTGCTATTCTATCTTTATTATTGTTAACGCAGCATCTTGTTTAATTATAATGTTTGGAATATATAATTTTAGTTTTTATGTGGACTACTCTTCATTTCTTTTCGCGGGAATAATGAGTGGCTTTCACTTTAACAGGTTTCGCCAGAAAATATTTCTAGCCCTTAAATAACCTTCAAATAAGTCGCGCAGCAGCGCTGACGCTCAAAGCGTCACTTCGTTCGCTTTATCGCGCCGGCTAGCTTATCGTTAATGACCGCTTCTGGCCGGAAGCGCTGACTTGCCACACAAAAACACCACAAATAAAAAAGGCGGCCTTCGCCGCCTTGCGTAAAATATTTTACAGAAAAATTTACGCTGCCGCGACCGTCATTAAACTGCGCGCATGTTGCATCATCAACCCGACATCCCAGCCCTTGCGCCATTGTGCCAGCCCAAAGTCCATGTTCAGTTTCAGATCGAGATTTTTCATGGCTTCGGTCTGAATCGTAGCGAAGCGTTCGTGCAGAATTTCTTTTAACTTGTCCGTATCGGCTTCGGTAGTTTCTGGCAGGATTAATAAAAACTCGTTTTCATTCAGGCGACCTATCGTATCTGCCCAACGCACCTGATCGTGCAGCATTTGACTGCATGCCACCACCACTTCGGCCTGCTGTTCGGCATTGAGTTTTTCTGCCAGCACATCAAAATTGGCCACGCTGGCGATCAGCACTGACAAATCATTTCCATAACGCCGACTACGTGATACCTGTGGTTCGAGTACGTTGTACAAACCGCGCCGATTCGGCATACCGGTCAGTTCATCGACCGCCTTGATCTCGCGGATAACCGCGCGTAATTCTTCACGTTCCTGTACCAGCTGCTGCATGCTACTGGCGTCGTGTACATAGTGTGCCTTGCCTTTTTTGAGCTGTTGCGTGGTACATAACAGGTGACGCGTGTTGTCGTCATCACCCAGCACCGCCACGCCCTTGTCGGCGAAGAGTGGCTGATACTCTTCCACCACGGTTGCCTGGGTGCGACCAAGAAAATCACTGACGTCACCATGCAAGATGTCGCAAAACGCGCTGTTGCAATAGGTGACTTTGCCCTTCGCATCGGTGACAAATACCCCGAATGGCGCCGATTCGATAATGGCACTCAGGCTGTCTTTATCTATCCCGTTTAATACGTCATTTGTCATGCTGTACTGGTCCTCAGGAACTGGTTATAAACTGGTCATATTATTATTACGATGCTTATATATCGGCATATTGTAAAAATACCTTGATAGTAAAATAGCAATAAATAACAACACGTTACAAATTAATTTCGTGACTCGTCAAGAATCCACCATGGCTTATGTGTTTCAAACCCGAGCCGATATATAAAGGAATATGGGGTCACGTAAAATAGAGCACCGGGTTGAGCCAGCTTTGGTCAGGGAGCCGGATTACAAGGAAATCAAGAAACGCTTCCTGGCGTTGAATAGCGCACGCCTGCAACGCACCTATGATGACTTGCGTAACACGCAACGCAACTTCCTTGAACTGCTACCGCTGCTCTACCATGTCAATCATCCTATCTTGCCCGGCTATGTTTCCAAAAATACGCCGGCCGGTCTGCCGGACTATACCGTGCCACAGCATGTCATTACCGGCTCGCATAAACAGTTTAAAAGTTTTGCATACAAACGCCGCGCCTATCGCAAGTTTGATATCAGTGCGATTTACCTGATGGGCAGCACCGGCAGTATTGCCTATGCAACGGACAGTGATTTTGATATCTGGATTTGTTACAACAACAAGCTCGGCAAAAAACAATACGACGAACTTAAAAGCAAAACCGAACTCATCGAAAAATGGGCACGCTCACAGGGCGTGGTGTGTTCACTATTTCTGGTCGACCCGGAAAAAATCAGTCGCGGTGAAATCGATGAACTGAGCCAGGAAAGTTCCGGTAGTGCTTTTCACTATTTGTTACTGGATGAATTTTATCGTACCAGCCTGCTGCTGGCAGGTCGTTACCCGGCCTGGTGGCTGGTGCCACCGGATGATGAACCTGCCTATGATGAACGCGTTGCCGATTTTCACAAGCAGCGTTTTATTCATGCCAAGGAACATATCAGTTTTGGTGGTCTGAGCAAGATCCCTGCAGAAGAATTCTACGGCGCCACTATCTGGGCCCTGTACAAGGGCATACACGCACCCTACAAATCCATTTTAAAAATATTACTCATGCAAGTGTATGCACATCACTACCCGAATACGGAACTGCTCGGACTGAAATTTAAACGCGCCATTTATAATAATAAAATCGATATTAATGATCTTGATCCCTACATCATGATGCTCAACCATGTTGAGGAATTTTTGATCGAGACAAACCAGGACGAGCGACTGGATCTGCTACGACGCAGTTTTTATTTTAAAGTAAACCAGAAACTCAGCATCGAGAATACCCATCATAAAAGCAACTGGCGTGCACAAATCATGTCTGCACTGACCAAAAAATGGAACTGGAACTACGGTCAACTCGTCATGTTCGATGACCGTGATGACTGGAAAGTAAACCGGGTTGTCAATGAACGTGCCGCACTAATCGACGAGTTTTCACGCAGCTACAACTTCCTGTCGAATTTTTCCTATGACGAAGTCAGCGGCACAGCGCGCATATCATCGCTCGACCTGAATGTACTCGGCCGCAAGCTCTATGCGGCGTTTGATCGCAAGGCCGGCAAGATTGAGATTGTTTATCGCGGCATCACCGAGAATCTGCACGAATCACATATCTCGATACATTACACCATCAATACAGAAGGCGAAGCATCGTGGCTGATCTTTAATAAAATTGTCGACATCAAGGACGCGCCTTATCACACGCCGATAAAACGCAGCTACGACCTGATCGAACTGATCGCCTGGTGTTATTTTAATAAAATAATTAATAAACACACGGTCATCGCAGTCTATGCACCTGACAGCGATCTGAGTGAAAAAGAAATCAAGCACATCATCTCCAGCATGGAAAAGCTGTTTCCGCAAACAGTACTGGACAATGCCACGCTTGATGATTACAACCGCGTTGCAACCATCCGAGCTGTCGGTACGTTTATCAATCTCGGTGTCGACCCCTTTGCCAGGCACACCAAACGTGGCACACAAATTACCAGCAACCGCACCGATGCGTTACGCTTTGGTGGTCTGTGGGATAATCTCGCCATCTCATTCGAGCAGGTGATCGTCACCAGCTGGCAGGAAGTGTTGACCTACCACTATCATGGCATCAAGGGACTGATGAACTGTTTGCGTGATTATATTCAGTGGGCGCCACCATCCGTCCAACTGCGTCCACCCAACATTAATGCGTTCAGTTATTCTTCCTATCGTGGTCCGATTATTGCCAAACGAATCGAAAGCCTGTTTGAAGGCATAATCAATTTTTTCTACCGCAAAGACAAACATATCGCCAAACGCTACATCCTTGGTGTGGAATGGGATTATTACGTATTACAAATCGAAAATGACAACCTGAATTTTTTTCAGGCGGGTACCATGGAAGGACTGATTGACTATCTTTCCCGCTCACAAACTCATTACATCGATACCGCCTTCGATGCAGAATCGGATCGTGATACCGATCTGGTATTGCTCTATGCCATGAACCGTCCCGGCCTGGTGCAGTGTTTCTATCGCACCTCGGGCTCACGCATGTATTTATATTTTCTGGATGAGAACGGTTCGCTGAATTACGCGGAAACCGACAACATTGATTTCCCGACGCTTATTTCACAATTGCAACAATTCTTCGCTGCCGTACAACAGCGCATCGACATGATCAACCCGCAACGTCGTGCCAAACCGATTGAATCAAATATCCAGTTCAACCGCATATATACAGTTGAAGGTAAGCGTCGTCAGATCGAACAGTTTGTCATCAACCGAAAATCCGCCGTCGGTAACTACATCAGCATCAAGGTCAGTGGCGACATGGTAAACGAAGAAGCCGTGTTTACCATTTATTGTAACAATACCGAATTCTCCAGCTATCAATACGGTGCAGACTTGTATAAAACCGTGGCAAAATATATTTTCAGCTTGCGCCGCAGCCAGCAACAATATCCTATTTATATTACGGACATCGAACTGTCACGCAGCCTGCTGGGTGATGATGTCAATCACGTGCAAACTTTTCACTACCTCAGCTATAAAAACCTGATCGAAAAGCGTTTAAATGACGCCAGCAAAAATCTGACCTGAACATCTGTTATAATCAGGCGCAATCAAACAGTCTGACGATAATATGAAACCTTATTCTGAATCCTGCGAACAAAATCGCGCACCCATTCTCAATATTCTTCGCCATGAATTTGCGCGCAGTAAAACGGTGCTCGAAATAGGCAGCGGCACGGGACAACACGCGGTATATTTTGCACCTGAACTGCAGCACCTCACCTGGCATACCAGCGACATGCGTGAAAATTTACCCGGCATTAAAATGTGGCTGAATGATGCCGACCTGAAAAATATTCATGGCCCGCACGAACTGGATGTGAATCAGGCAAGCTGGCCGGTCGAGACTATCGAGGCAGTATACAGTGCCAATTCTACCCATATCATGAGTTGGGACAGTGTCTTGAATATGTTTGCCGGCATCGGCCGTATTCTGCAACCCAAAGGCGTGTTCTGTTTATACGGGCCGTTTAATTACAATGGCAGCTTTACCAGTGACAGCAATGCACGTTTTGAAGTGTGGCTAAAACAACGTGACCCGCAAAGCGGCATCCGCGACTTCGAGGCACTCAATACGCTGGCGCAGACGCAAGACATGGTACTAAAACAGGATTACGAAATGCCTGCCAATAATCGCATCCTCGTCTGGAGCAAACTATGATTATCAAGCCATGAACAGTAACCCCTACCAGACACCACAAGCCGACCTTGTTACGTCAGACGCGATACCTGAAAGTTTTCTTCACGGTAAAATAACAGCCAGGCAATTGGGTACCGCAGGCTGGCTGTCCATTCTTTATCTGATCTTTTCGCTACCACTGGACGGTTTTGCACTTTTTGCTGAGTATGTGCAGAATGAATCACTTAAAAAAGTCGGTGAAGTCTTATCCGTTTTCAATGTTATTTTTTATTCGTATCTCATGCTGGTGTTAAAAACGTTTTTACAGGCACGTATCCCCGGATTGTCTATCAATGTCATCACCTACCTGATAATCATTTCCAATTTTATTATATTGATAATCACACTCACGATACCTGTCCCCGATACAGCCGACTACCTGAAATTACTATCCTACTATGCAGTGCTATTCATTCCCGCCGGCATACTTACCCTGATCTACGGTATTAAATTTTTACGTGTCAAAATCCACTATCCGCATTTAAAGGTATTTGGCTGGCTGATTATCGTAACGGGTATCTGCCTGCTGTCGATAGTACTGTTTATGCTGGTTATTCCATTAGGCATTGCCACGGACATCTATCTGGCAATATTGTTTTTTCAGGGCCGGCGCGAGCTGCTTGCACATCGCGCCTGAAAGAAAGTATTGGTATGTTCCTGAAGTGAGCCTTGTATAACTGGTACTACTACGATTTTAAAACCGACGCCAGATAGTGACTGATGTCATCAATCTCATCCGGCACGACCGAATGTTCCATTCGATACGGATGCCAGTCAACTTTATAGCCCAGCTCAAGCAAAAAGTTTTTCGAGGCTTCCGCCAGGCCCATGGGGATCACCATGTCATGCGTACCGTGCGCATAAAAAATCGGGATGTGTTGATTAGCCGCGTGGCGTTCAGCAGCTACGGTTTCATCCAGTGCTACGTAGGTGGATAAGGCCATAATCCCGGCCAGCGGTTTTGGATAACGTAGTCCAACATGCAGCGCCATCACGCCGCCCTGTGAAAAACCGGCCAGCAGAATGTTTTCGGTTTTGTAACCCTGCGCCACTTCGTTTGCGATGAGCGCGTTAATTAAGTCCGCCGACCGATGAATACCCGCAGCATCCTGTTGCGCATCAATTTGCGGCGCGATGATGTCATACCAGGCGCGCATTTCCACACCACTGTTAACGGTGATAGCTTGCACAGGCGCGTGGGGGAAAATAAATCGGGTTTCATCTTTGGCGGGAAAACTGAGTTCATCAACAATGGGTTCAAAGTCGTGACCGTTGGCACCCAGACCATGCAACCAGATAACACGGTACTTGCCCTGTGGCGGACCGACCGTCACACACTCGAGTAATTCAGGCATAGGATGTTGTGTCAGTAAACCCTACTCGCTCAGACTGACCGTGGCGCCCGACTGCTGTTCGCAATATTCGCTCAGCGCATCGAACAGTTCCTGCTTGTCCTGGTCGTTCAACCAGCTTTCCGATGCGGGGTCATAATCAAAATGAAAGCCACCCGACTTGGCCGCCACCCAGATTTGTCGTAACGGTGCCTGGCGGTTAATAATAATTTTTGAATTGTTTTCAAAGGTCAGGGTAAGGATACCGCCTGCGGATTCGTAATCAATTTCAGCGCCGCTGACTTCAATGGACTCCTCGATTTTCTCGAAAACCTCATCCACCATCTGGTTAAACGTTGACTCATTCATGACACACATCCCCAAGAATTTTTTTCAATCATACAATAAAAAAAGCGAAGAGATCCCCCTTCGCTTTCTTTTTGTACCCCTGCCTTGCAGCGGGGTATTTACCGCTTAAAAATTAAATACTTAACCAGCTTATTTAACAGTCGCGGTAGCGGAATCTTTCCCGCCAGTATTGTCGACCCAGTTGATCGCGACCGTATCCCCGGCTTTGGCGCCAGCGACTTGGAACGATAAGTACGGGTTCTTGGATACCGCTGGACCCCATTGTGCAGTCACAGCTTCTTTACCATTGTGGGTACAGGTCACTTCCGTAATGTAGTGAGCCGGTACTTTTTTACCTGTTTTCTTGTCTTTGCGTGTGCCAGTTTCCATGGGGTGCGTAATTAACGCTTTCACCGTGGTGGTGTCACCTTTGGCCTGGGCTCGCATACGTATTGAATTTGCCATTGTGTTTTCTCCTAATCTGCCATTAACCGCCACAGCCACCGATGGTGACTTTCACATCTTTGCGCGCCGCGTAGGCTTTACCGCCTGCTTTGACGACCGCAATCACATTCGAGGTTTTACCCATCTTGATGCGTGTTGCGACGAAGCCTTTCGCATTGGCACCTAACTTGAAGTTAGCCGCTAACGGTGAAGGGTTCTTTTCAACAATGATGCTGATGTCGGAAATCCCGGCAATGCTGGTGGAAACGGTGACCGGTACCACGGCGCCGTTTTCAGCAATATCGGGGGCTTTGATTTTGATGTCGCCAGACGGGCTGGTGGCATCGGAGCCAAACAGGCTGGTCAGGGCATCCTGGACGCTTTTTGCTTCGAATGCGCTTTGTGGCCAGGCAGCTAATACGTTACGTGGGCTAACCAGCCCCGCACCAACGGCGACCGCAACCGCACTACCCGCAACTGTCCCTTGTAAAAATGTTCTGCGTTGCATGATTTTTATTCCTCCGGAATGAATATGAAATTCTCTAGTTCACCATACGCATTACAAGGATAGTGCCAAGTTTGGAATCCCTCTAAATACAGCCACTTAGCCATACTGCATTAGAAGTGGCTAATATTTAATCGTGCAAGATGCACGTTTTTCAATTGCAAAATGGCTAAGCAATGCAATACCATAGTGGTAAGATTTGGAAAATAACAATATAAAAGTCACTAACCAAAAGCAGCCAACCTAATATTCTGCTTTCCCGTGATCCCATTCAATAAAAAGGAGACCATTGAATGAAGCGCACAATCATCGCCATCGTTGCCGTATTTTTTGCCTGGGCCATTCTCGACTTCGTCATCCACGGCATACTGTTACAACCTACCTATGATGCCACTGCCAACCTGTGGCGACCCATGGCCGAAATGAAAATGCCATTAATGTATCTGGTAACACTCATCGCAGCCTTCTGTTTTGTTTTCATCTACGGCTGTCTCATTACCAACAAGTCAGTGAAAACAGCCGTGCAATATGGCGTCTTGTTTGGCATCGCAGCAGGCGTCTCGATGGGGTTTGGTTCCTACTCGTATATGCCCATACCGTTAACACTGGCATGGGGCTGGTTTACTGGGACATTGGTTGAAGCGGTAGTCGCGGGAGTGTTGGTGGGGGTGATAGTGAAGGCAGATACTGTCTAAATAATTGTGAGAAGATCATGAAATCAAAATTACACAAGTTCATTAATATAGGTCTTGCGATAATTGGTATTGTATTCGCTGTTGTATGTCTTAGTTACTTTCGTGCAAATAACCATGTGAAAGGGGTGTTAGTGTCAATCTGGTTACTGGCACCGCCTGTTTACTTCTTCGTAGATTGGGTTTTCCTCTATAAGGAAAGTGATGAATACCCGCTTGAAAAATTTCAATATTCACAAAAACTTGCACGGGACATCTGGCTGGCTGTATCCGTCATTTTGATAGCTTTATATTTTAATGACTTTCAATTCAGGTAAGACTTCTGATGTAATTAGGTAACAGTCCACGATTAATTGATTTTAATTTGTAAATAATAAATCTGTCCCTGTTTCTAGACAACGTGGCGAAATTTCGAATTAAAGCAATGAGTAATTTTGACTATGGAACTTAAAGCTCTACAGGCCGATTTGACTGACCTGCCGTTTATGCACTCACTTTTTATCAGCGAAGTCGAGGATGGTCATTTCACCAAAGGATTGCTCAAGGAAGAGCAGCAGGAATTATCGCGGGCCAACATGGAATCCATTATTGTCCATGGAATACAGCGGGATAATGGATTGCGCGCACAAGCTATCATTTACGAGAAAAATGAGCAGCGAGTAGGTTTTGTTATTATGTCCGAACTTGAGCCTGGCGAGGGTGGTAACGAAATGTATGTTATGGCGGTGGATAAGAAATTTCGTGGCAAGGGTTTTGGCAGTATGATTTTAGACGATGTTATCCAACGTATTGTGCCGCATGCTAATTTGTTTGTACGCTGCATGCCGGATTCGATAGTCATGTACCAGATGTTGATTAAGCGTGGGTTTACTCAATTTGAAACCGACGAGGAAGGAACACAGTACCTAGCAAAAAAGAAGGCAAGCCAATGATCACTAAATGAGGTGCACTATTAAACCCTACTATTTCCTGATTGCTACTATAATTATCATCTGTTTTTACATGCTTGCCATCATTACTACATCAATATTTCTCAAGTACCGTAATGAGCCGGCATGATTGAGCATAATCGGGTTATGGGTCATGGTCTGTGGTACCTCTATCGGCTATTTGCTGCGTGTTGGGCGCATGCTGTTTAATTCTTGGGGTCATTGGGGTCAGAGTTGCCTTGACCCAAAGGGTAAGGTACACATAATGAAACGCGAAGCGGTTCTATGTGCATAAAGCTACTTCCCGTCATGATGGTAGATTGATCAGTGTGTTTCACATGCACAAACTGATGCAGGATAACCCGACTGTTCCAGCGCATTCGCAATCTCGTCAGCATGCGTATCGGATTCCACGCTGACCTGATGTTTATTCAAGTCAATTTGCACAATGGCATCCGGATCAACAGTTTTAATCGTGCGGGTAACAACGGACTTGCAATGTCCACACGTCATGTTATTTACAATAAAGTTCATCATGGTAGTTCTCCTTTCGGTTGTTTAAGTCTCCATAGGCTAGTGCTTCCCATCGTTGGAAGGTCAAGTAAAAAAATAATTATATATTTTCTTGACCTTCCAACGATGGGAAGGCTTAGGCTTGTCGTATCATCTAACATTCAGGAGATAAGGCGATGAAGAACAACACGATGCTGGCAACTGATCTGGTCATGGATACTATGGAAAGTCAGGTTTGCCAGTTACCCATTGAAGGAATGAGCGGTGCCTCATGCGTAAGTCGTGTCGAAAAGGCCTTGTCGGCAGTGCCGGGTGTCACGCAGGCCATGGTCAATCTGGCCAATGAAACCGCCACCGTGAATAGTCAGGTTGGAGTACCGGTGACTGATCTGGCGAATGCCATCGAACAGGCAGGTTACCAGGTTGCCCAGCAGCAGATTCACCTTGTGATAGAGGGGATGACCTGTGCTTCCTGTGTTTCGCGAGTCGAAAAGGCCTTACTGAAAGTACCCGGCGTTATTAGTGCCCAGGTCAATCTGGCAACTGAAAAGGCCAGCGTGACGCTATATAAGGGTATATCTACCAGTGCTGCCCTGATTAATGCCGTCACCGAGGCCGGATACCAGGCCAGTATCGATAGTGGTAAACCATTACAAAAAGCAAGCCGCAATAACAGGGATGTACGTCATCTGGTTTTGGCTGCTGTGTTTACCCTGCCGTTGGTCTTGCCCATGTTCGGATTGCTGTTCGGTAAGCACTGGATGCTCAATGGCTGGGTGCAATTAATACTGGCCACGCCGGTGCAGTTCTGGCTTGGTGCACGTTTTTACCGTGCTGGCTGGAAGGCGCTGAAATCAGGAACCGGTAACATGGATTTACTCGTTGCCCTTGGCACCAGTGCCGCCTATGGGTTGTCTCTTTATCATCTGTTGTTTGCGACAGGTGAGCATGCACAGATGCAATTGTATTTTGAAACCTCAGCGGCTGTCATGACACTGATCCTGCTAGGCAAGTTTCTCGAATCGCGCGCCAAACGTCAGGCCGTTGATGCGATTCGAGCACTGCAGTCATTGCGTCCGGATCATGCGCGCGTACGTCGTGGCAATGAAGAGTTGGATATCCCGCTTGATCAGGTGTTAGTGGGTGACAGGGTTGTTGTTCGTCCCGGTGAGCGTATACCCGTGGATGGAATAGTGTTTGAAGGCCGCAGTCACGTGGATGAATCGTTATTAACCGGAGAGAGTTTGCCAGTAAACAAAGAGCCGGGCATGAACGTCACCGGTGGGGCCGTAAACAAAGAAGGCGTGTTAATTGTTGAAACAGAAACGATTGGTGCAGAAACCACACTCGCGCGCATCATTCGTATGGTTGAAAATGCACAGGCAGCAAAAGCCCCAATCCAGCGTACGGTTGACAAGATTAGTGCCGTGTTCGTTCCAATTGTTATCGTTATCGCCATCGTGACGTTTTTCGCTTGGGGTTTTATTACCTCTGACTGGCAGCAGGCACTTTTAAATGCGGTGGCTGTTATGGTCATCGCCTGTCCCTGTGCCCTTGGGCTGGCAACGCCGGCGGCGATTATGGCGGGTACAGGTACAGCCGCGCGCTACGGCATTCTGATTAAAGACGCCGAAGCACTTGAAGTGGCACATGCCATTATGACCGTTGCGTTTGATAAAACCGGTACGCTAACACTGGGGCAAACGCGCCTGGTGCGCATGGAATCGTTTGATGAGAATCAATTAACCACATTGGCAACGGCAGCGGGCTTGCAACAGGGTAGTGAGCATCCGTTAGCGATTGCCATCATTGATGAAGCCAAACTCAAGGGACTACCGATCCCAAATGCATCGGATATCCAGGCCATACCGGGTCGAGGCATGTCTGGACGTGTCAACGGTCAGAAGTTTATATTAGGTAACACACGTCTTATGCGGGAAAACAACATTGATTATTCAGCGATGAAAAATCTGGCAGATGATTTAATGCAACAAGGTAACACGCTGTCATGGCTGGCTGTCGTTGATAATCAACCACGAATTCTGGCGCTATTTGCGTTTGGTGATAACGTTAAACCCGAAGCAGCAGATGCGATTAATGCATTACATGCCATAGGGATTAAAACCGTTATGATTACCGGTGACAATTTGGGTAGTGCACGCGCTATTGGCGAACCACTTGGTATAGACAAGATTGAAGCGGAAGTCTTACCGTCAGATAAAGCAGCAATTGTGGAGCAATATAAAAAATTTGGTCGCGTCGCCATGGTGGGTGACGGTATCAACGATGCACCCGCTCTGGCGACGGCGGATGTCGGTATTGCAATGGGTACAGGCACGGATGTTGCGATGCACACGGCGGGCATTACCCTGATGCGCGGTGACCCACGTCTGGTGGCCAGTGCGATCGATATTTCACGTCGTACTTATCGCAAAATATATCAGAACCTGTTCTGGGCCTTTATCTATAATGTGATTGGTATTCCACTGGCTGCATTCGGATTACTAAACCCTATCTTTGCTGGTGCAGCGATGGCATTCAGTAGTATCAGCGTGGTACTGAATGCGCTGTTGTTAAAGCGCTGGCATCCATAAGGAGGACGCATGAGTCAGACGCTTAACATTGGACAGGCCGCACGAGAATCCGGGGTCAGCGCCAAAATGATTCGGCATTATGAAACTATCGGATTGCTGAATGAACCACGGCGAACGGATGCAGGATATCGAGTGTATGAAGATGTCGACATACATCGATTACGTTTTATTCGTCAGTCGCGAAACCTGGGGTTCCCGATCGAGCAAATAAAAGAATTGTTAGGTCTGTGGCAAAACCAACGGCGCACGAGCAAAAAGGTAAAGGAGCTCGCTTTAAAGCACCTTGCTGAACTGGATGAACGAATACGTGAGCTTCAGGAAATCAAACAGACTATCTCGCACCTGGTCGATCATTGTCATGGCGATGATCGACCAGAGTGTCCAATCCTGGATGGACTGGCAATGTCGCTTGATGTTCCGAAAATAAAAAAAGTGAAAGATAAGAAACGGAATTTGAAAAACCATGGAAAATAGTTTGGCAATAATATTAACTAATTATTGCTCCTGTTCGCAGGAACTAATTTAAAGGATGTCAGGCTCCTTTATTTACTAAATGATCATGAGTAAATTCAAAATATTTCATATAATGATCACAATAAACAGGGACAATAAACAGGGACAGACCACGGTTAATTTATATAACATCGTGACAATAAACCATTCCTTTTTTTTACGGACATACTTTTATTTATGAATAATTTAAAAAACATCGGCTATAGCGACTGGTTTACGAGCCGGGTGGATGATGAACAACTGTCTGCGCACAGTGTTGCCCGTGTTGTTTCGGTACATAAAGATAGCTACACCGTTACCAAAGGTGGCGCGGCGATTTTTGCAGAGCTGTCAGGTAACCTGCTTTACAACACCGAGTCGGCCAGTGAACTGCCTACCACGGGTGACTGGGTTTATGCCGATTTTTACGATGATGATACCCATGCCATTATTTTCGGTGTCTTGCCCAGAAAAACACTTCTGCAAAGAAAGAAAGCCGGCAAGCTGGTTGATTTGCAATTGATCGCGGCCAATATTGATGTCGCCTTCATTATTCAATCGCTAAATGATAATTTTAATCTGCGCCGCCTGGAGCGCTATCTGGTGATGGTCAATGAAAGTGGCATTACACCGATCATTCTGCTGAGTAAGTGCGATTTATTGTCCGACGACGAGATTAACACCATCAAACAGTCAATTGCGACTATTGCCCCTGCCACCACTGTACTGGCGTTTAGCAATGTAAGCCGGGCGAATATGGATGCCATTATTGATTTACTAAAACCTGAATCCACCTATTGCCTGTTGGGCTCATCCGGCGTGGGTAAAACGACCTTGCTTAACAGTATACTCGGTCGTGACACGTTTGACACACAGCCCGTCAGTGAAATGCAAAGCAAGGGACGACACACCACAACCAGCCGTCAACTGGTTCGCCTCGACAACGGCGCAATGATTATCGATACGCCGGGCATGCGCGAGCTTGGCAGTGTGGCTGTCGAGGGTGGACTGGATGAAACCTTTTATGAAATAGTGGCGCTGTCGAAAATCTGCAAGTTTTCTGACTGTTCGCATAACAATGAAAAAGGCTGCGCGATTCTGGCCGCTATAGAAGCCGGTGAGCTGTCCGAACAACGCTATCAAAACTACCTGAAAATAAAAAAAGAAACTGCATTTAATGAAATGTCCTATTTGGAAAAGAAAAACAAGGACAAGAATTTTGGCAAACTGATTAAATCAGTCATGAAGAATAAAAAGCGCTAAGGCACCTTACTCTATAATCGGGGGACCAAGACAAACGAGGTCAGATTTATTTGATATGTTCGTGTGTTGTAGATTATAAGAATGTATGATACGCATAACCAGTATAATAATTTACTCATATATCAGTATTTATTTCTCACTGACTCTAATTATACTTAAAAACATGCAAATGACGTTCTTTCCCGGAATATTTATATCCAAAATAGATTTTATCTAATGTTGGATGAAGAGAAATCATATTCATAAATCTGTCATCCAGTATGATGAGTTTTATATTTTCAGCGTAAGCTTCTTTAAATAAAGATTCAGATGACAGCAACAAGCCACTATCTTCGCGATTATGTTGGTAATGTTTTCTCATTCGATATCCAAGCAGAGAAAATATTTCTACGTTTCCCATTTCGTTGAAAATAAAAGTTCGGGGCGCCAAAATTCGATCATTTTTTGTTATGTTGTATTTTTTCATTATTCCTGCGTGAGTGGACATCATATCCGAGTTACGCCGCTCGAATATAATATAACCGTGACCTATGTTTGTAATAATAAACAGGGTCACAAACGCATATAGAGCTATTTTTTTACCGGGCTGAAAAATAGTTTCGATGAAATAATATGAAATAATAAGCAGTATATAAGGTAACGTATAGAGAAGGTAGACAGTTTTACCTCCGGGTGTAATAACTGCAACAAAAAAACTTAAAATTATAAAATATTTCAGTGCGTCATAAATTCTCTTGTTGTTCTTTATGCTGCTCCAGTTAGCGTAGACTATAAATACAAATATAATAAAATAGGTTGCTTCGTAAGTATGATGTAAATATCGTTTTGGTTCTAATATTATTCTTTGTACAAGACTGATGATGCCATATTCTTCACCACCCAGGGCCGGGTCATTATTGAATTGATGCAGGAAGGTTTGAAAATTCTCTGTGTTTAAAATTTCAAAAAAATACGCTATAAACCCGAGAAAACATCCGAACATAAATAACATAAGATATTTTATTTTTTTGTTTAACAATAAAACAAGTGCGCCCGTGGCGACAAAGGTAACCCCGTTCAGGTGAAATAAAGCTGTGATGCCTGCCGCTACACCTGAAAATAAAAATAACATCATATTATTATTTTCTTTTGCACTCTGCAGCAGAAGAAACGAAGCGAAGCCCGTCATCATCATCATCAGATCGGGACGGTATTCAAATCCATACTGAATTACAAGATTGTTTGAAAAGAAAAAAAACAGAAAAATATAAAAAACATCATTGCTCTCGTGGAGTTGCTTTTTTATATAATACCAAACAAGAACTATAAACATACAAATATAGATTAGTGGCAATGACTTCAGAAAATATACATCCCAACCAAATAACCATATTGCCAAAGCACCTTGCCATATATGCAGTTTATGATAAACAAACTGCCTTGTTTCATAGCCGAGTATTCCCCCAAACAGGTCGGATTTTACAAAACCATTTTGCATAAACCAGTATGCCTGTTCAGCAAACCATGCATCATCGCCGGTTATCCAGCGCTGATATAGCGAACAGATAAAAATAGTGATCATAATAAACGCTAACCAGGGACTATATTGCTGGATAGCTTGTTTGGAATAGTTCATTGCTAATCCGTCTGAAGAGTAATAAATCAATTGGTTTTTTGCGCTAACTTTAACCTTATTTTACAAAGCACATTCTATTGGCAATAACCAATTATATAACAATAAACCGCATCGGCGAGAAAATGGTATATATTATTTCCGATAAATTACTTTATGTACATATTATACTTACAAACAGGTGGCGTTGCCTCGTTTATGCTGCTTAAATCTCATGGCTGTGCCACAACATGTTATTCAGCGTGACAGTAATCACGAATCGTGATTTTATGCAAAGAAATATTACCGGCACTATCCAGTATATTCAGGTTAAACGTAATAAATGGAGGTGGATTTTATTTAAACGGTTTAAAGTATATAAAAAGCGCGTCTAATTCGTTTTTTTACTCTGGATCCAATATGAATTATGACAATTATGATGTGTAATTTGGTTATAAAAAGCGTATCCTCTTTGGGTGTAAATACACAACAGGTTCCCCGGCGACAACTGACGATGTCACTTGCTCGCTATTTCTCTTACAACCAACGTGAGGCACTTCATATGACAATTAAAGTAACCAGGAATCTCGGCCTGCTCTTGCTGGCAATCTGGCTGATACTGGGTGGCTTGATGCCACTGCTTAATATCGGCTTTTCGGGAGCGAATACCATCATGGCAATCCTCGCGGTCGCTGCTGGTGTGTTGATTTTAATCGGGCGATAAATGAATATATAAAGTGTCGGAGTAATTTTTCTATAATTGCTATTTAAAATTGTTGGCGATAATAAATTCACTCCAACCCTTAAAATAAACTGGAGGCAACATGGATATCATCAGCTTATTAATATTTTTAGCCATAGGTGCGCTGGTTGGGTGGCTTGCCGGCCTTATCGTCAAGGGAAAAGGTTTTGGTGTTATCGGAAATATTATTGTCGGAATTGTTGGCGCACTATTGGGTGGATATTTATTCGGTTTGCTTGGCATAACAACCGGCGGCTTTTTAGGCTCTATCATCATGGCGACTATAGGCGCTGTTATTTTGTTATACCTGATTGGTGTAATTAAAAAGATATAACACTCTAGCAACTAAAAACCCTGGCTAACTTGCAGCACATCCACCCTGTCGACACGATGGAAAACCTGAAATTCCGGACAAGCGCTGCACTTTCCGGAATGACGAACAAAATGTTGTGTATATAGCATACGGGGGAAAAAGCTATCCTCCTAACCAGTCCTTGATTATGTCGTTATAACTTCAGCTCTCACTGCACACTTATTAACACAGGTGGATTGGGCGCAATGGTATCGCCTGAGCGACCAATGACCTCATTCCCCACTACAAATGCACCCGCTGCGATTGTGTCATTCGTGTCGCCATCCCCATCGAGATCCATTATATCGACGCCCAGTGTCAGCGCCGGTGACCCCGGGATTAATCTGTAATCGCTTGGCCGGTTCATGTATTGAGGGTCTGTTGTTATCGCATTCAGATCATCATTAATGCCGGTTTGCCAGGCAGCCAGCGTATTATAAATTGTACCGGCATTGGCCCATTGTGTTGTGACAAAATAATTGTTGTAGTCAGTAATATATTCCTTGGTGGTCGACACCCAGGCATTAAAAGCTGTGTACGTATTGGTAATTATATTGTTCTGAATGACAAGATTTTCCTGGTTTAATGATGAAGTAACATACATGCCGTTTTCAACATTATCTATGGTGTTGTTCGCAACAATATAATTCCGGGTGTTTTCCGCCAGGTTGATACCCAGATTATCAATCCACACGCCGTCACGAATTACGTTTTGCACAATATAGTTTTGACCTATTGTATTCGAATAGGAAACACGCACGCCCTTGCGTACCCCGTAGATTAGATTTTTTCGAATCGTAATATTATAGTTGTCATTACCTTTCGGAAAAATGCCGCTGCCCGCATCGGTTATTTCATTGTGTTCGATCAAGACATCGTGGCTACCATAAAGCATTATCCCGGCGCTGTTATGATGCCACATCGCGTCGTCTGAATCGTTTGGTGGCGTGCCCCGGTCATGAATACCGCGAATCAGGTTATTTCGCAACACCACATTATTGGAATTTTCAACTCGTATGCCGTTGTGATTGTCTCGATAGGTACTGGTTACTCCCTCCACAATACAGTTCTCGATGATGACATGGTGTGAACTGAAAATGGTTATGGGCCCGGTATCCGGCGCATGCGGTGCGAAGGCTTCGTTAATATAAAACCCATCCCATTTGATATAGTCGTTTCGATAAATTCCGCCCTGTCCAGCGCCAATCACAGATCCATTCCCCGAGCTGAGACGCAACTCAACACGTCCAACAGCCTGGAATGTGATATAGCCATTTACAATGTCGCCACTGTTAACACTCATAAAAGATGGTACAGATCGTGAACCATTACCGGGCACAGTGTATATCCCCGCCTGCACGAACACGGTATCCCCTGCCTGGGCTGCCTCACTCTGATCTTGCAAGTTCCATGAATCACCACCAAATACCGCGCGGCGTAGAGTTGCCCACGGCGTTGCCGCGCTGTTGGCTGCATAACTTACCGAATCATTCCCCGTTGCTGCATCAACATAAAGATCTTTGGCATAGGCCATAACAGGAATCGACATTAAGATCAGTAATGTAAGTTGTTTTATAAATCTGTTAATCATGATCAAGGCACCGCCATACTTTGTGAAGCAGAATAGACACTGAGATTTCCTGATGTGTCGACAGCCTGTACTGCAAACGTGTAATTGCCACTTACAAGACCTGTTACGGTATAACTTGTCGCAAGGGGATTATTAAGTGTGTAAGAATTGGGATAGTTTCCCGGTCCCGGGCCCCAGGATATTTTAAAACCCGCCAGGTCAGTTATTAATGAGTTGTCCGTATTATGTGATGGCGCAGACCAGTTAACTGTTACCTGTCCGGGAGATGGTGCAGGCGGTGATGGCGGTGAGGTTACTGGTGGCGTGTTGCCTGTATTACTGCTACTACCATTGTTATCTGATGTACTTTCATCACTACCACCGCCGCATGATGCTATGAGCAGAGTAATAACGATTACAAAAGACAATTTTATAGTGGAATGATTCATACGGTACCTGTCTCCGCAATAAGAGCGACTTGATTATTATTTTCATGTCACCCTAGACGCAATTAACCATGCATGACTATCGACTCACGACAAATGGCAGCAATTAACTGATAAGTGTAAAAAGTAATATCGGTAAAATAGATACGCGGCAATCAAGTGTGAACTCGATCACATTTTTTGGCGCGCATTGTTTGACCATCTTTACCATGAAAGAGACTTGAAACGTAACTGACTATCGCTGCAATTAAATGTGACGGTGAATTGTAGAGGGTAGAATAAAATATCAGGGATAGCCCTGACCAACCATGAAAGTTAAATTGACTGTTGCTGTGTCTCTACGCATTTTATACGTTCATTATCCCGCATTCATATTTTTACTTATCAGTTCACCTGAAAATGGATCAATATCAATACTGATCTCACCATCATCAGAATAATAAACGGTATTCCACACAGCGCGTGCTGCCTGAATCTGGAAGGTATAGACCATGTCATACAGCTCCCCGGCAGGTACACCCAGGTAGCCATTGATACGTTCAATCACCGTTTCGAAATTAAGTGAATCGGTCAGGTTTTCCGGCAGCAATTCATGTTCTTCAAACTGGTAGTTATCAAACTCATCATAATCGAACAAGTCGATATCGTTTTCCTGAAAACTGCCGGTTTGTGTTGCCGGAACGAATTGCAGCATCATAGCGATACGTGTTTTCATCTTGCGTGCGTCATGGTCGTGTATCTGCTGGTAGCTGAGCTCCACTGTATCGATAGTCATCACACCGTTCGTGTACGTGACCAGCAAACTGATGCTGTACGGCATTGACTGCATGCCCATCCGCATGACCTGTGGTTGCGCATGCGCCAGGGCATCCGCTACGTTTTCAATTACGCCTTCGTATTTAAATTCATGCGTGTAATCCGACGTCTCATACGCAGCCTGTTCCGGGTTGATACCGACATGCCGCATCAGATCCTCAGCATTGGTTTGTAATTTTTTACGGTAAAATTCGGATGTCGGCCACAGGGTCTGCCAGGCCGATACCACCGCTCCCTTCCAGGTCAATTTAATGCGGCCCTGTTGTTTGTCGAGATACATCAGTCCACGCTGGATATTGGCACCGTACATCATGCGCACCTCGTCATTCATCAGTAACTCCGGGTTGCTCATCATCAGTTCCAGCATCTTGTCATTACACGAACACTTGAGCGCAGTCATCATGCGCCTGGCAAGATAATACAGTTCAACCGAGGAGTAATAAGGAAGAAAAATTCGTAAACGTCCCGGCATCGGCAGGAACGGTTCCAGCGAGGTGTTGTTCGAAACATCCATAAATTTACCATCGTGCACACAACTGAACTCGCAACCCTCAATATCCAGCGCAGGATCTTTCGCCTTGTCCATCTTGATATAGATTATTCCGACTGCCATATGATCAGCGCGATTGGCCATGGTGAGAGAATAGATGGTCTGGCTCGGGACCGCATCGGCACAACTGATATAGCAACCGGTCTCGAATCCCAATTGCTCGAAGCGAATGCGTGTCTCTTCCAGATAGCGCCACACTGTATTCGGTAACAAGTCTGGCTCGATTGAGGAAAAGGCCAGCGTGGACTTGATAGACATGGTTATCTTTGCAATCGGCATAATGACCAGCATATCGAATACCATGGCAATCGGGGCGAACAACCATTTCAGCAGCAGGAACAAGCCATATATCAGACGCAACACACTGGGAAAAAAGAATGCGATGCCACGAAATTTCAGGCGGATCCACAAACTCACGTGCGGCCTGACGTACTGCTGCTCTGTTTCGGTCTCGTTCATTTTTCCCCCTTGCGATAAATATTCCGATCAGATTTGTAATTAAAGTAAAGTATAGCCTGTCAAAGATTATTTGGAATATTTAAGGTCAGAGTAAAATTATGCATATGCCGGTACCAGACTCCGCGGTAGATAGTCTGTAGTTAAAAATTGGATAGTATATTCAGTTCTGATCATTTAGTATGGTGACCAGTATATAGTTATCTGCGGGCATAAATGCAATACAGACAATATTACGTTTTATTATTGTCACTCTGGTTATTTATTTCCAGCGGACAAACGGTGCATGCAGAAATCAGTGAAACGCTAAAGAAGAAACTATCTATCATGAATGTTGGTACCGCGTTCAGCGTGGCGCCCGGTTTTATTGTTACCAACAAACATGTCGTCGGTGAAGAGAAAAACGTTGTGTTTTTAACGTCAGACGAGACGAGTTATGCAGGGCGATGGATTGCTGATGATCCTGACAATGATTTGTCGCTGTTTTATGCCGAGACAGCAAAAACTGCTATCAAACCGCTTCCCCTGGCAAACCAGCAAGGACATCTTGGCGAGTCGGTATTTACCATAGGATTTCCACATCCAAACGTTCTGGGGCTCAGCCCTAAACTCACAACAGGTATAATCAATGCCACCAGTGGATTCGAGGATAATCCGAATACATACCAGGTTTCAGTGCAGTTACAATCCGGTAATAGTGGCGGCCCGTTGATAAATACTCGTGGCGAAGTTCTTGGTGTAACATCAATGAAACTGAATGCCGAACGCTTGTACAAACTTACCGGAGATATTCCGCAAAACATCAACTACGCAATCAAGGCGGAACCGTTGAAACGCTTGCTCGATAAAGTGCACGCCAGGTGGAAAGTCAAAACGCAGTCTGCAAAGAACCGCCCTTTGACTGACATGGCCGCCGAACTGAAAAACAATATAGTACTTGTACTGGCTGGCAACACAAAACTGCAGCTGGTCGGACCTGACAATGATAACCCGCTGGACAAAAGTTTATTTACCAATGATATTCAGCGCAAGCAGAAATTTGCCGTATTTGTATATGCTGCACCTGAGGGACGCGTTGAGTTGGAAGACTACCAGAATGAATTAACAACCAAAACCTATTCTAACTATGTCTTTGACGTGGTGAGTGATGAACTGAAGAAGCTCAGCGACAAGTCGGTCAATATCAGCTTCAAGCGTAAAGCCAAAAAAGCAATCGACTATTTACAGATAACTGAAAACAAAAGTAAAAGCCTGGCGCTCTGCCAAAAAGAAAAAATTCAAACCATTTTATCCGTTGAATATGACGTAAAAACCGGTCTGGTTTCTCGTAATGTCAATTTTCGTATTTTTGATTGTGAATCAAAATTCAATTACAAACAGACGGTCAACATTTCCTATCATCACGCCGACAAGTTTGCCACCGAAGTTCAGTTTCGCGACAAATTTTTCCAATTTATCAATTCCATGCCGTCAAAAATATTATGGACAGGCAGATAATACAGTCAAGCTGATAATACTTCCCTCACGTCTCATCAACCCAACCGACAAATAAATCCTTTTAGATACGCTGTTTCGACTATGGCTGGGTGCACCGGATGATCCGGTGCTTGTGAGAGGCGTTCGATGTATTGCAAATGCCTTGAGGTTTTTTGTGCAACCTTTAACAGGGTGCGCGCAAGCATCTCGGTGGAAAAATGATACGAGCACGACGAACTTATCAAGATACCGTTCTTCGCCAACAACTTTGCGGCCATGAGGTTAACGCGGTAGTAGGCATTGCTGGCACTCTCGATATCTTTTTTACGTTTTACAAATGCCGGCGGGTCGACAATGATGACATCAAACTGACGACCTTTGTCTACCATATTACTTAACGCAGTAAACACATCATCTGTGATGGTATCGATGTGTGCACTGTGCTGGTTTTGGGTGGCGTTTTTATTGGCATAGTCAATTGCCTGTGCTGAGGCATCGACCATGGTGACTGCGGTGGCACCTGCCATCGCGGCCTGTACGCCCCAACCTCCGGCGTAACTGAATAAATCCAGCACGCGTTTTTCTTTTGTGTACTGTGCCATGCGTTCACGGTTCAAACGATGATCATAAAACCAGCCTGTCTTTTGTCCCTTGGCAAGCGGCACCGTAAATTGTGATCCATTTTCCTGTAACGTAACTTCGTCGGGTACTTCGCCATAGGCACACAGCATTTCTTCCGGCAGGTTCTCCAGCTCACGACTGGAACTGCTGTTTTTTAACAACACGCCAGCAGGCTTGAACAGACTGACCAGTACCTCAACAATAATATTTTTAATCGCATCCATCCCTGCAGTATTGGTTTGCACAACAAACACATCGCCAAATCGATCAATAATCAGACCGGGTAAATAGTCGCCTTCGGAATGGACCAGTCGATAATAGGGTAACGGGTAAAGCGCTTCACGTAGTGACAGGGCCTGACGTAAGGCGGCTTCTATCCAGCTGTGTTCGATTTTCTGGTTCGCGTGATGACTTAACATGCGTGCGCAAATTAAACTGGAAGCATTGACGTAGGCAGTGCCCAATATCCGGCCTTCGTGACTTGCCACATTCACCAGCTGCCCGGCAGTAAATTGTTTCAGCGGTGATTGCTGGGTGTCGACTTCATTGCTGTAAATCCACAAGTGGCCGGCAAGCAGTCGTTTGCCTTCGCGTTTTTTTAAAATCAAGTTTGGGTACATATTTTTATCAGCCGTTTGTTTCACAAGGTCAGGGTTGGCAAACACAAGTTGTGTCATACATGCAGCGCGATTGTATAGGATAAATGCGCAGATCATAACTGTTAATCTCAATATTGCTCGTCGTGACTATTTGCCTGGCTGCAACGCAAAGCCCTACATTCAGCGACATTTGCCCAAACGTGTTAATATCGTTACCTTCTAAAAAGGATAAACCCATGTGGTTACGCACCAGTTGTGAGCTGACATTCGATATTACCGTACCAACGCCATTTATTTTAATGTTGCGACTGCGCAGCGGTGCGCAGCAATGGATAGCGAGAGAGGAATACCGACTCAAACCCGGCGTACCGGTTTACGAGTTCACGGATAATTACGGCAATCTTTGTCAGCGACTCATCGCACCACCCGGGCCGTTCGCCATTCACAATGCCGCCGATGTGATGACCGCGGATCAGGTAGACCAGAAGCCGGGGGCGCCGTTTGTCGAGGTTGAGTATTTGCCCGATGCTGTACTCAGTTACCTGTTACCGTCTCGCTATTGTGAGTCGGATCGTTTTGGCCAGATGGCTGCGCAAATCACTGCTGACTACGCACTGGGATATGATCAGGTCAAGGCTATCGAAACCTGGTTACGGAAAAACATTCGCTATGAACCCGGCAGAAGCGACATTCCAATATCCGCTGTCGAAGTGAATTTGCAACAGTCAGGTGTTTGCCGTGATCTTTCCCACCTTGGTATTGCCTTGTGTCGCAGTCTCAGTATTCCGGCCCGACTGGTGGTAGGCTATCTGTACGATCTGGAACCCATGGATCTGCACGCCTGGTTTGAGGCTTATATCGGTGGACGCTGGTATACCTTCGATGCCACACAGACGGAACTGAAGGGTGGCTACGTGGCAATCGGTTATGGTCGTGACGCTGCGGATGTGGCTATCTATAATCAGTTCGGCCCGTCAGTATACCCGGCAACACAAACTATTCAGGTGCAGTTGATTGAGGAAAAAGATACCTGACCACTGGCGCTGTAAAAACAATGAAACAGAACTATATATAATGGAGCATATATGGCGACCCCAAAATCAGCTGAATTAAAAACCTTCGTTCCCGCAAAAGATTTTGCGCAATCAAAACAATTCTATCTGGATCTCGGCTTCGATATGGACTGGGAAGGCGACAACATCGCCCAGTTTAAAGTGGGCGACTTTCATTTTTTACTGCAGGATTTTTATGTAAAAGATCTCGCCGATAATTTTATGCTGTTTCTGTTTGTGGAGGACGTTGATGAATGGTGGGACTATATTCAACAAACCGGCATTGCTGATAAATATAAAATAAAGCTTAAACCACCACAGGATTACCCGTGGGGAATGCGCGAAATTCATATGATCGACCCGAGTGGTGTGTTATGGCACTTTGGTAAAGAACTCGATACTGAAAACTGAAATCGTAGTCATTGTTGTAGCAAATTAATTCAGAAAGGATTTCGACATGCCAACAACCTGGATTCTCTACCCGATGTTCGCCCTGTTCATTCTAATGCTGGCAGTTGCATTACGCATGTTACAACTACGCATACGTGCGGTGAAGCAGGACAATCTGCATCCTGCGTATTTCAAACTGAACCGCGGTGGTGATGCACCGGAATACATGCTCAAGGCAGAACAGCATTACCTTAACCTGTTTGAGTATCCGGTTTTGTTTTATGTGATCTCGATCCTGGTGTATGTACTGCAGTTTGTCGATATAGTGAGCGTCACACTGGCGTGGAGTTTTGTCGTTGCACGAATTGTGCATGCCTATGTGCATATGGGTAGTAATAAAATTATCCCACGACTGCGTGCCTTTGTAGTCAGCGTAGTAGTGTTGATCGCATTATGGGCTTATGTATTTATCCGCTTACTGCTTGCCTGAAAGCTATCATGTTTTACTTTCATTTTTATCGGTCAGGGTTTAACGCACTGCAAATCATCTACAAACGCTAGCGGGCCTTGATACGCACGCCGAATCTGTTTGGTCGATTCAGCTTCCTTGCCCAGGGTACGATTCATGCGATGTGATAACAGCAGTTGTTTTACCTGTGCCTGTGCGGCAATTTTTCCGATCACCGAAGGCGGCATGTGCAGATTACGCGCCACGACGCCACTGGCCGCTTCGGGAATGGCATGATGCGCAACCAGCAAATCGGCCTGCTTTGCCAGAGCCGCGAGCGTGTTGTTATCGTTATTCATGTCGCCACTGAAAATAATGCGCTTGCCTGCAATCTTCACGCGCCATGCCAGTGCCGGAATGGGTCCGTGATGTACCGGTACTGCAGTAAGTTCATAACGCGCATCGGATAACACCACCTGTTCGGACTTGTCGGTCACGCTGACATCATGCGGCAGCAAACGATAGCTTTCCTTGCCATTGAGATAATCACTCAGGTATTTGTATGCACCCTTCGCAGCAAACAGATCTTGCACAAAGTTTGTGAGTGACGGCATGAGCCAGTTTCCCGTTGGGCCGTATACAGGCAGGTCACGTTGTCTGTTGGTAAAAAAGGATGCCTTGATCAGTGCGGGCAAATCATTGCTGTGATCGACATGCAGGTGACTGAGCAAAATCACATCCAGATCGGTGATGGCCGCGCCCGCCTGTTCAAAACGTAGCAAACTGCCTGCGCCCAAATCGACCAGCACGCGCGCCTTACCATCGTGCCAGATGAGATAGCCGCTTGAGGCACGTTTATCATTCAGTTCTGGTCCACCGGAACCCAGCACCTGCAACCATACACCCTGTTTATCGCATGTTGTCGCGGCCCACAGCGGGCTGCTAATCAGCAGCGTGAGTATGAAAAGCATTACGTGTTTTATCATGTACATTTGTTTTCCTTACCAAAATAGTCAATTAAGGAGGCCGATATTTGATTGACAAGATTTTTAGCGACTATATCCATTATATTCCGGAAACAGCCGTTTCAATCGTATATAATGGAGTACTAATTTATGCATATTACCGGAGACAATCAAATGAAGTTCAAGTGGTTAGCCGTATCATTATTCGCGTTCAGTGTCGGCATACAGGCAAATCAATTTCCGATTCAGATTATTGAACAATTCGACGACGCAACGATTGTCGCATTTATTGATGAAAAAGACCTGAACGATTCCAATGCATGGAACCCGATGGATACAGAACCTTCCTTGTCCATCTCTGATGCCGTCAACGCCATGAAAAAACATTTTCACGACATAAATATAAAACAGGATTCATATTCAATTACTGAAATTGAATTACGACAAATACCAGGGCATGCACATCACTGGCATTATCTTTTCAAGGTCAACGATTCTCAAAAAAATAAAGATGCATTTTTTGTGGTACTGATGAATGGTAAAACGATACCTGCTATTAATGAACCGAAGTCTTACAAATAATGGCAAGTAAGCAGGCTTTATAACTTTCTGACTCGTTCGTGCTTGAAAAAGAGGATCGTAGTACATAACAAACAAGTTCTTATGACCACTTGCTGGAGCAAGATATGGATTATAAAGACTACTACAAGATAATGGGGCTGGAGAAAACCGCCACACAGGATGAAATCAAACGTGCCTATCGCAAACTGGCGCGCAAGTATCACCCTGATGTCAGCAAGGAAGCGGATGCCGAAATTCGCTTCAAGGAAGTTGGCGAAGCCTACGAAGCACTGAAAGATCCGGAAAAACGCGCCGCCTATGATCAGCTCGGTGCCAACTGGCAAGCCGGGCAGGATTTCAATCCCCCACCAGACTGGAATGCCGGATTTGAATTCAGCGGTGGTGATTACACCGCTGGCGGTGCAGCAGACTACAGTGATTTTTTTGAAGCTTTGTTTGGCCGAGGCGCGGCAGGAGCTGGCGGACAACGACATGGCGGTTTTCACAGTCACGGCAGAGATCGGGGCGAAGATCATCACGCCAAGGTATTCATCGATCTGGAAGATGCCTATCGCGGTGCCACGCGCAGTATCAATTTGCAAACTCCCGAACTCGACAATCAGGGTCATGTTGTGATGAAACAACGCACCCTCAATGTTAAAATTCCCAGGGGTGTCAAACAGGGTCAGCGCATTCGTCTGAGCGGACAGGGTTCCGTCAGCATGGGCGATACGCGGCCGGGTGATCTCTATCTACAAATTGAATTTAATCCCCACAATATATACAGAGTGGATGGCCATGATGTGTATCTGGATTTACCCGTCACGCCCTGGGAAGCTGCACTCGGTGCAAGCGTGAAAGTGCCCACGCCCGACGGACCGGTCGATTTAAAAATTGCTGCCGGTACACCAACGGGTCGCAAGTTGCGACTCAAGGGGCGCGGCATTCCCGCAGCGACACCAGGCGATCTGTATGTAGTGCCACAAATTACCTTGCCGCCTGCCGACACGGATGCCGCCAAAACGATCTATCAAAACATGCAGCAGGAACTGGACTACAACCCACGCCGTAAACTGGGAGTGTAAATTACCATGACACAGATAATACTCGATGGCATATTACTCGACGAACAAACCGAGCTGTCACTAAACGACCTTTGTCGTGCCTGTAGTACATCCGCCGAATGGATTATCGAACTGGTTGAATACGGCGCACTGGAACCAGTCGGCACTCAACAAACGCAGTGGCGTTTTAGCGGTAACAGTTTGCAACGCGCCCATACTGCGATGCGTCTGCAACGCGATCTGGACATCAATACCGCCGGTGTGGCACTGGCACTGGAACTGCTCGACCAGATTGATAGCTTGCATGCACGCTTGCGGTTGTTTGATGTAGATGACGAAAACTGAAGTTTGCCTGAATAGAACAGAACCTGAAGAAACAGGATACACTCATCTTGCTAGCGAATAACCTGTTAAAAATCTCGATTATATTCCTGCTGACAAGTTTTATTGCTGAAGCCAATGCACTCGATCGTCGTCGCGATCAATTTTCCAAAGAACCCGGTCATTATATTCTGCCCATTCCCTACAGTTTGCCAGGCGTAGGAACAGGTGTCCTGGTTGGTGGTGCATATAACAATATTGCGGATACCCATTCGGATGTGATCGGATTTGTAATCGGTGGTGATTTGCAGGGTGCCGGTATTGTTTCGCTCGATAATCACCTGATAAAAAATCACCTGATTGCCGATGTGTATTTACAACACATTTCAAAAGCAAGTGTACGCAATTACAGTACGCGTGGCATGAGGAGTGACCAGAATGACTACACGCTGCTGGAACTGCGTGATAATGATTTTTATGGCACACGTCTGACCGGTACCTGGTTTGATCGTATGTTTGAAGTATATGGTGGTGCACTGGATGGGACCACCAAGCTTGGCGCGATTCGTGACCGCGATGGCAACCTGATTCAGGATACAGCCGGTGCCAAGGCAGACAGTTCGACTATTTTTACTGCCGGTGTGCGGCTCGACTGGACAGATGATTATCTCGATCCGCGACAAGGGATTCGTTATCAACTGTCACGCTGGTGGACAGAACAGAATAATCCGACCCGTTCGGAATACTATCAACTGGAACATAACCTGACCGGCTATATACCGATCGGTAGTCGTTCCAGCTGGGTATGGAATTATTTTCAGGCCGATGCACATGTTACGCGCCAGGGCACCACCGACTTTGCCACCGTTGAAGCCGAACAGGGATTAAACTGCAGCGACGCTTCGTTGAGTAGCGCACAACAAACCTACTGCAGCCAGGTGGTGAACAATATTATTGCCAACAATACGTATGGTTCGGTGGAGAGTCTCGGCGGCTGGGGACGACTACGATCATTCCCGGATGGGCGTTACAAGGGCGCGCATGTGCAATTCATTGGTACCGAGTTTCGCTGGAACCTGACCGATGAATTCAAACCGTTTAATATTTATATTGCCAAGGACGTGCGCACCACTGTGCAACTGGCTTTTTTCTACGAGCGCGGCACCATTGCTGACACCCGGGGTCAGCTCGGCGACATCTGGAAAGATTCCTACGGCATCGGTGCACGCATGGTCACCGCATCCGGGCTGGTATTTCGCGGCGATATTGCCACCGGCGATGAAGGCACAGAAGTGTCAATCATTATCGGTTATCCCTGGGAATCATTTTAAACAAGCGCCGATTTATCCCGCTCTCGTCATTCCCGCACACGCTGAAATCTTATAAGATAATCACCTTGTTATAAATGAACACACCCCCGTGCGTATAAAATACTGGCCATTATATACACCGCTGTTCGGTCTGCTGCTGTTGTTTAGCCAACACAGTCATGCCGAAGAAACCTTTGTCGTTGCCACTTCTGGCGATGCCGAGTTAACGGTTGCACACTACCCTGCCAACGGAAAATACCTGCTGCTGTGGTTCGCACCGGAATACGGTTTTCGAATCAATCACCACAAACTCGCACGCAGTCTGACCAAACAAGGTATCGAAGTCTGGCAAAGCAACATTGTTGAATCGCTATTTTTACCGCAGGGCACCGGTTCGATTAAACAGCTTGATGGTAAATATGTTGCCGACCTGATTGAATATGCGCACAAGAAAACCGGTAAAAAAATACTTGTTGCGGGTGACTCGTATGCCAGCTTGATTGCATTAAGCGGTGCCCGTCAGTGGCAACAGCGTCAACATAGCAGGCCGTATCTGATCGGTGCCGTGCTGTTCTCACCTTATACCTATGCCAATATTCCATCGCTGGGACTACCGCCAGAATACATGCCGGTTGTATCCAGTACCAACATTCCCATCATGATTTATCAGGCAGATAAAGGTGGCACTCTTGGCCAGTTTGATCAACTGTTGGAGAAACTGCGTCAGCATGGCAGTCCAGTTTACACACGTCTCATGCCAGGCATGATGAGCCTGTTTTATCAGGAACCGCCCACCGCACAAATGCAGGCTAATGCAAAGGCACTGCCCGTAAATATCAAACAAATGATTACTGTACTGGAAAAACATAAAGTCCCGACACAGCCTGTAAAATTAGCGAGTGTCAAAAAAAATACGGGTGGCGTTGATATTTATCTAAAACCATTCAAGGCGCACAGCACACCGATCGCCATCGAGTTGAAAGACATACACGGCAACACCGTCATCAAAAATGATTTTACTGGCAAGGTAACCGTTATTAATTTTTGGGCCACCTGGTGTCCACCTTGCATAGAAGAAATTCCGTCATTGAACCGACTTAAAAAGAAAATGGCCGGGCAACCATTTGAACTGATCTCGATAAACTACGCAGAGGACAAGCAAAGCATTCTGGACTTTATTAAAAAAGTAAATGTGGAATTCATTGTCTTGCTTGATCAGGACGGCAATTTCGCCAACAAGTGGAACATCATTACCTACCCCTCGACTTTTGTCATTGATACCAAAGGCAATATCCGCTACGGCGTGAACGCCGCGATTGAATGGGATAACCCGGACGTGGTAAAAAAGCTTAAAGCACTGCTTTAAAAAAGAATAGGCAAGCACGCAATTTGGGTTCACAATACGCACCCGATGCTGCCACGCCGACTTTCGCAGCTGAGTCACGCTAGCTAATTCATACTAGTTAGTCACCAAGCAGGACAGGTTAACAATGAGCAAAGGCAAAAAATACGAATACCGCGTCATGCAGGCAGTACAAGGCTGGGCGGCTGAAATTATTCGCCACGCAACTGCAAAAGAAATCGTGGTGTCAAAGCGTCAGGAAGGTTTTAGTTCTGAAACCGATGCACAGGCCTGGGCTGAAAATGAGTTGCCCGCATTTTTACAAAAACAGGCTGAAAGAAACAGGCGGCGTTCTGAAAGATAAAATAGTGACTAGCCTGCTGCCTCGTCTATAAACCAGTTAATGTCACCAATGCTGTTAATGGGTAACGGCTCCCCTGCTTTAATCCGTTTAATAATATCCGCCTTGCCAGCTCCACCAACCAACACGATTCGACACTGCGCTTGTTGCAAGGTCTTCATGCTTAACGATACACGTTCGCTCGGCGGTTTGGGCGAATCATAAACGGGTACCACTGAGCGCGTATCCTGTAAGGCGGTATTGCCGGGAAACAAACTGGCGGTATGGCCATCTTCACCAATACCAAGAAATGCGACATCAAAAGCCTTGATGGATTGTATAGTCTCACGATATTTTTCTGCGGCGATATCGGCACCCAATTCGGTTGGCATGCTATGCGTATGTGTCGGCGTAATTTTCGACCACAAAATATTTTCCATCATTACATCATTACGGTCTGCATGGCCGACGGGGACACAACGCTCATCGCCCGGATACCAGTGTACCTTGCTCCAGGGTAAATCTTTTTTCGCAAGATAAGCAAGACAGGCTAGCGGTGTATTGCCGCCAGGCAATACAACATGACAACTGTTATTTTGTTTTATGGCTACTGCAATCTTGTTGCCAATAAAATCCGCTGCCGCTTGTGAGGCGGCATCAAGATCCTTGAAGACAAACCAGGTATGCATGGAATTATTTAGGTTTGTGCCAGCCACCCACACAGTCCTCGAACAGGGCATCCATTCCGGGAACATCGTAGGTGCCAGCACGATAGCGGTCGACTGAAATGCGATCTTGCCAGGCTTTTAAAATCGGTTTGATTATTGACCAGGATTTTTCCACTTCATCGGCGCGTGAAAACAGCGTGGCATCACCGGTGAGTACATCATGCAATAACACTTCATAGGCACCGGAAACATCATTACCATTTTCTGCATAGGGTGCGCGCATCACCATGCGTGAGGTGTCGGTGGTTAAACCGGGTTTTTTGGCGTTCATGCGCAAGGCAATACCTTCATCCGGATGCAAACGAAATACCAGTGAATTGGCCAGCGGTGGATTGGCATGCGTGTCGAATAAATTAAATGGCGGATTACGAAAACGAATCAGTATCTCCGAAACACGCTTCGGCAAGCGCTTGCCGGTCCATAAAATAAACGGTACACCCTGCCAGCGCCAGTTATCAATATAAAAACGGATTGCGGTAAAGGTTTCTGTTACGGATTCGGGATTGACACCTTCTTCCGCCACATAAGCCTTGAGTTTTTCATCCCCTGCCATACCGGAACCATACTGTGCAGCAAGGGCATGTTTTTTTATTTCCTCTGCATTAAGTTCACGCACGGCACGCAAGACTTTCATTTTTTCATCGCGTACTGCGTCGGCAGTAAATTCTACCGGTGGTTCCATTGCCACAAGTGTCATCACCTGCATCAGGTGACTCTGAATCATGTCGCGCAAGGCGCCGGACTTTTCATAATATTTGGCCCGATATTCAATGCCAATGGATTCGGCTGCGGAGATTTGTATATGATCAATAAAATTCCGGTTCCATAAGGGTTCGAGTATGCTGTTGGCAAAACGATACACCAGCAAGTTTTGTACACTTTCCTTACCCAGGTAATGATCGATACGGTAGATCTGTGATTCGTTCAGTAAGGCTTGCAGTTCACCATTGAGTTTTTGCGAAGATTCGAGATCCATGCCAAAAGGTTTTTCAATAACGAGTCGTCGGAAGCCGGCACTTTCATCTGACAAGCCTGCCTTATGCAAACCGGCCGCCACCGTGGTATACCATTCCGGTGGGACAGCACAATAAAACATCGCATGCACATGACCATTCAGTGACTCCAGTGCTGAGGCAAGATCGATGTAGGTTGCATCACTGGCAAGATCGCCATCAACCATTTTGAACATGCTTGTTAATTCCTGCCAGTCATCGTTATCCAGCGGTACTTCCGGCGCATACTCGAGCATGCCCTTGTACAGATTGTCCAGCCAGGTTTGTTTTTCACGTCCCTTGAGTACGCCAATAATTTTACTGTGGGGATGTAACAATCCACACTGCAACATTTTCACCAGTGCGGGAATAAGTTTGCGCTTGGTCAGATCACCACCCGCACCGAAAATAACGATGTTGGTCGGGTCAGTCGGTTCACCGATACATTGATCCGCTGGTATGCTTGTTGTTTGCATAATGTCTCTTTAGTGTATTTGAATTGTTGAATTATTCTTTTGGACGAATACTATGGCCACCGAATCCGGCGCGCATGGCATTGAGTACCTTGCCGGCAAAAGATGGATCCTGACGACTGCGAAAACGCATTTGCAAGGCGAGCGTTAACACGGGTGTCGGCACACCCAGATCGATTGAATCATGTACCGTCCAGCGACCTTCACCGGAATCGTCCACATAATCACTGAGCGATGTCAGACCCTTGTCACTGGCAAAGGCATCAGCCATTAAATCGAGTAACCACGAACGCACCACGCTACCGTGTTGCCAGATCTCGGATATTTGCAGCAAATCAAGATCCATTTCTTTTTTTGCTTCCAGCAATTCAAAGCCTTCGGCAAAGGCCTGCATCATTCCGTATTCAATACCGTTATGTACCATTTTCACATAATGGCCGGCACCGGCCGGGCCAACGTGACCCCAACCTTTGTCTTTTGCCGGCGCAAGAGTCTCCAGCGCCGGTCTGATCATGGCAACTGCTTCGTCAGTTCCACCGACCATGATGCTGTAACCGTTTTCCAGTCCCCAGATGCCGCCCGATGTACCGGAATCAACAAAGTGAATACCGGATGCCAGCAATCGTTCCGCACGTTGCTTGCTCAAATTAAAATTGGAATTGCCGCCGTCAATCAGCAAATCGCCCTTGCTCATACCGGCTGCCAGCAAGTCATCGATGCTTTGATCAACAAACTCATGTGGCACCATTAGCCAGATGACACGCGGTGGTGCGAGTGAGTTGACCAGTTCAGTCAGTTCAGTAACCGGAGTGACATTATCCAGTTCGTCTGCCAGCGCCATCGTGGTGCCGGAAGATCGGTTATAAGCAACCACTTCATGTCCGCCTTTAACCAGACGGCGCACCATGTTTGCGCCCATCTTTCCCAAACCGATCATTGCGAGTTTCATAATTTACCTGTTGTGTTGATTGTTAGTGTCATGTGAATGCTGTCAAACAACAGCTTATATATAGTGTAGCAAGCTTTGTACCAGCATAACGCATACAAAATTTATTTATTGGTGCAGTGCGTGGTAATACGAAATTTAGCTAAAAACAGCAAGACTTGCAGGTGTTTGACCGGATTAGTTTAGCATTTGCAGCCGAAGAATATTAACAGCATCGAGCGGCTTGCATCAATATTGGGCATGCCTGCACAAAAGCAGACGGTTATCGGGATTCCTGCTCTTTATACAGTTGTAACTTGCGCCACAGGGTCGATTTATTAATGCCGAGCATGGCCGCAGTATCTTCGCGGTTACCGCCACACTGGTCCAGTACCTTTAATATATAGCGTTGTTCGAGTTCCGCCAGGCTTGGCATATCATCATCAATGCTGTCGAGCTTGTCGACTTCGGTCAGGTCAGTAATGTGAAGAATACGGCTGTCTGCCAGCGCCACGTGTCGTTCGATGGTGTTACGTAATTCACGTATGTTACCCGGCCAGCTGTAGCTGCTTAATATTTTCAGCGATTTGTGATCCACGCCCTCGATGTCACGCTGATACTTGTCGGCGAACTCCCTGATGAAGTGTTCCACCAGTTGCGGAATATCGGACTTGCGTTCGCGCAAGGGTGGCATGGTGAGCTTGACCACGTTAAGGCGGTGATACAGGTCATGACGAAAACGTCCCAGGTTCACCAGGTCGGAGAGATTTTGATTGGAGGCGACAATAAATCGCACATCGATATCAATCGGCTGTACCCCACCAACATGGGTTACCTGCTGCTCCTGCACCACGCGCAATAACTTGGCCTGCATGGCATCAGAGATGTTACCAATTTCATCCAGAAATACCGTACCGCCTGTTGCTGTTTCCAGCAGGCCTTTTTTACTGCTGGTTGCACCGGTAAACGCACCCTTTTCGTGACCGAACAACTCACTCTCGAGCAAGGTATCGGTCAGCGCACCGCAATCAATAACAATAAACGGTTTGTCTTTCAGGTTACTTTGTTGATGTATTGCACGCGCGGCGAGCTCCTTGCCGGTACCGGATTCTCCTTCCACGATCACATTACAGCGCACATCGGCAATTTTATTAATGATCACATTCACTGCCTGCAATGACGGTGCGTTACCAATAATGCCTTCGGCTTGTGTTAACTTGAGCTGTTGCTTGAGACGCCTGTTTTCCTGCAACAGGGCTTTAAGACTGAGAGTGCGATCAATCAGTATTTGCAGCTCATCCATATCGAATGGCTTTTTAATAAAATCGGTTGCGCCAAGACGCAAGGCTTCGATCGCATTATCGATGTTGGCAAAACCGGTGATAATGATAAACGGGATTTGTTCATTGACGGCTTTGACTTCACGCAACAGGGCGATGCCATCCATGTCCGGCATGCGCAGATCGCTCACCACCAGATCCACAACATTGTTTTTGATATGCTCGAGTGCCTGTAACGGATTCTGAAAAACATTCACTGCATAGGGTGCGTCTTCACAAAAACGCTGCATGATTTCGCCCGACTTGGGGTCATCATCGACAAAGACGATGGCAGTCTGGTTTTTGGCTGGAGTCTCTGACATTATTTAATTATACACACTTTGTGATGTACGCCATGCGCAGATCAGGCGTTCTGTAGCGGCAAGGTCATGGTGGCAGTAACACCACCGACGCCCTTATTATTTTCAAGACTCAGGGTACCGTTATGGTGCTCTACAATACCCAGACTGATTGACAAACCAAGACCGGTACCCGAACCTTCGGTGCGGGTGGTAAAGAAAGGATCGAAAATATGTTGCATGGTTGCCTTGTCAATGCCACTGCCCTGATCAATCACCTGAACGACAAGTTTATTCAGGGTAATTTTTGCTTCGATAATCACGGTTGCATCAGAAGGCGATGCGTAAATTGCATTTAATAACAGGTTTAGCAGCGCCTGTTGTAGCTGACTCCGGTCTCCCTGTATCGAGCCGAGGTTCTCGGCATACAATTTCAGGGTAATATTATTTTCCCGCGCCTGCTGCCAGGCAAAATTGATGGTGTTTTCCAGCCACGGGGTAATTTCGAACTCACTGTACTGTGGCGGCACCTGTCGGGCGAAATTCATAATGCCTTTGACAATTTCCGAGGCACGCAGGGTTTCTTCACGTAAGGATTGCAAATCGTTTGCCATCAGCTTGCGCTTGTCTTCAGGCAAGCTGTCAATCGCACGCAAGATGAGTTTGGAATACGAAAGTATATTGTTCAATGGATTGTTGATCTCATGGCCTATCCCGGCTGCCATTTGCCCGATGCTGGCGAGCTTGGCAGTTTGCAACATCATTTGTTCGGCTTTCTCACGCGCCTGTTCTGCCTCCGACAAGATCTCGGCCATATTATTAAACTCGTCTGCCAGATCTTTTAATTCATCTATGCGCGGCGAAATGTCGGCACGTTGTTGTTTGTCACCAGAACCAAATAAACGCAATGCATTCATGAGGCTGTAAATAGGCCGCGTTAACTGGCGTGACCAGAACTGGGTAACGACCAGGCTGATCAACAGGCTGATACTCGCAATCGCCGCAATCGCCATGCGTATCCGGTTAAAGGGTTCGGTAATTTCTGCGTCCTGAATTTTCAGGGTAAGTATCCAGTTGACCAGCGAGTTTTGATAGGGAAACAGTTCAGTGTAATGCAACTGGCTTGCTGGCGAATCAGATCGGCTGTCCAGTTTATACACACCACTTGGCTGATGAATTATATTTTCCAGGAAGGTCTGCATATTCAATGAACGCAGATTGATAATTTCACGCCGTGCCTGTGCCAGGTGTAATTTTTCACTGTCGGAAAACAGCACCAGACCATGGCGGTTGCGGCTCTCGGGATTATTTTCAATCAAATAAAGACTGCCGTTATAGGGCCGCACCGCGTGTGTCAATATCTGGTCAATATGTTCACCGATAATGGTAACGGTCAGCGCACCGACCCATTCATCCTTGCTGTACAGAGGTACAACGTAATCAAGCAAGCGTAAGTCTTTTAACAACTCGGACTGCGCGCCGTTATGTGGTAACACCGTCACACTGACATCGTTGGCAGGTAACTGTGCAAGCCGGTCAACAAATTTTTTACTGCCCACTTCCTGCTCGACATATGAATAACCATAAATACTGTCGTAGACCGACTTGCTGCGCGTTTTATGGCTGACCTTGACCATGGTATTACCCTGCGCGTCCAGTACGCGTAAATAAAATATGCCGGGTAAAATCGTGCCGAATCCTTCGAAATAACGATTCACATCAGCAGTGAGTTGTGTGACATCATCATGCTCGATTTGATACTTCACGTTATAGAGCACCGGTATAAAAGCCTGCACCGGCGCAGCACGACTCAGACCGAGGGCAATCTGCCTGTCCTCGTGCACGCGGCGCTCCAGTTCAGCCGACAAGGCCGTCAGCGTCGTGGAAATTTCACGGTTTACCTTGTTGATATGGGCATTCTGGGCATAATAGGTCGCGGCCAGTGCCAGAACCAGCATCGGCAGCACCACGGCCAGAAACCCCCATAAAAAAATATTACTTCGTATACGCATGCAATCAGTCTAGTCAATCGAACCCGTTATATGACAATCCCGCTTCATAATGCTTCACTTTCAGGGTGTGAGTGATGCTCAAGGCAGGATATAATGACACGATGACGACAAAATTTATACGCCCGCTGCTGCTCATTAGTTTGCTTGCTGTTTCAGCCAGTCTGTTATCTGCCTGTGGCAAAAAAGGCTCTCTCTACATCGCGCCGACTGAACAGGTAGCCAGCCCCGCGCCTGCAGACAAAGCTGTAGTGACCGACAAGCAGGACAAGACCAAAACAGGCCCGGCCGAAAACAAAAACGAATCTGAAGCAAAATAACATTATGGATTATTTTAATTACCAACAAGGCGAGTTATACGCCGAAGATATTCCCGTCACTGCGATAGCCGCGGAATTCGGTACGCCACTCTATATATATTCCTGTTCGACTATCACGCGGCACTGGCATGCGTTTGATGATGCGCTCGCTGATTTCGATCATATGATTTGTTACGCCGTCAAAGCCAACTCCAACCTCGCCGTGCTGAATGTCATGGCTCGCATGGGTTCCGGATTTGATATTGTTTCGCTCGGTGAACTTGAGCGCGTTATTGCTGCCGAAGGTGACCCGGAAAAAATCGTCTTTTCCGGTGTCGGTAAACGGCCTGATGAAATGCGCCGCGCCCTGGAAGTCGGTATTCATTGTTTTAATGTGGAGTCCATTCCGGAACTGGATGTCTTAAATAACGTAGCCAAAGAGATGGACATGATGGCGCCTGTGTCACTACGCGTGAATCCTGATGTGGACGCCAAAACCCACCCGTATATTTCCACCGGGCTGAAAGAAAACAAGTTTGGTATTAATATTAACGCCGCACTGGATACCTACCAGCACGCCGCGTCCTTATCCAATCTGAATATTATCGGCATTGACTGTCATATCGGTTCACAACTGACTGACACGGCACCGTTCGTTGCTGCACTCGAACGCGTACTGGTTTTGATAGACAAGCTCGCGACTGTGGGTATCACTATCCAGCATCTGGATCTCGGTGGTGGACTCGGTATTGCTTACAAAGATGAACAACCCCCATCACCGGCAGAATACATCGCCGCCATTACACCCCTGTTAAAGGATCGTAATCTCAAGCTCATAATCGAACCGGGGCGCGCCATAGTCGGCAACGCCGGCATACTGGTGACAAAAGTCGAATACCTGAAGCATACCGCGGATAAAAACTTTGCCATTGTTGATGCCGCCATGAATGATTTGATTCGGCCAGCGCTCTATTCGGCATGGCAGAATATTATCCCGGTTGTTGAAACGGACAATACGGCGTCCAGTTATGATATCGTCGGGCCGATCTGTGAGACAGGTGATTTTCTTGGCAAGGACCGCATGCTGTCATTGCAGGTTGATGATCTGTTGGCCGTACGTTCGGCAGGTGCTTATGGTTTTAGCATGAGTTCCAATTATAATTCCCGACCTCGCGCCGCAGAAATCATGGTGCAGGGCGATGAAGCCCACGTGGTACGCGAACGCGAAGATATTTCTGATCTGTTTTTGCACGAGTCCGTCCTGCCCGAAGATTAACAGCGGAGGAATTTACGATATGGCATTTGAAAATCCGACCGAAAGTGAAATCACAAGCTTCCTGAAACGCATTAAACATGTTGCGATTGTCGGCTTGTCGCCCAACCCGAAACGACCCAGTCATAATGTCGCCATGCACTTGCAAAGTTTTGGCTATCATATTATCCCGGTGCGCCCGATGGTAGACAGCGTTCTTGGTGAACCAGCCTTTGCCAATCTCACCGCGGCGCACGCTATGTGGCCAAAACAGATCGATGTTGTTGATGTGTTCCGTGCCCCGCAACACGTCGACGAAATTGTGGATACCTGTATTGAACTCAAGCTGCCAGCGATCTGGTTGCAGGATGGTGTGATCAATGAAGCCGCCGCAGAGCGCGCCCGTGCTGCCGGGCTGTTTGTGGTGATGAACCGCTGTCTGTATCGGGACTACGTTAACCTCATCAAACAGGCATAAGCGCGTCCTTACCTGAACTTATCTCTCCACTTTTCGTCAAATAAGCACATAATAACAAGCTCCGGGGGGGCGTTAACCGGTGTGATACTTTTGTGATATTTATCCCTTACCCTCATGACAAACTACAGGTAAGTCGCTGTGAAAAAAGTACTTATTATCGAAGACCATGCAGATATTGCCAATCTTATCCAGCTCCATCTGCTGGATATGGACTGTCACGTCAAGCTGGCTGAAAACGGTCTTGATGGCCTGACCCTCGCCGAAACCTCAACGTTTGATCTGATTATTCTGGATTTGATGTTACCCGGCATGGACGGGCTGGAAGTCTGTCGGCGCATACGTGCACAGGCGCATTACACACCCATCCTGATGTTGACATCGAAATCGTCAGAACTCGACAGGGTGTTGGGGCTTGAGGTGGGAGCCGATGATTATGTTTCCAAGCCGTTCAGCATTCGCGAATTAATGGCGCGCGTCAAGGCACAGTTCCGCCGTGGCGATGCAGCAGAACAGGCGACGCAAACAGTAAAACCCGAACAATCCATTTTGCAATTCGGTGATCTTACCATTAACACAGAAAAACACTGTGTGAACGTTGCCGATAAATCGATTGAACTCACCGCCAAGGAATATGATCTGTTACTACAATTCACACAACATCCCGGTCGTGTCTATTCGCGTGCACAATTACTCGATTGCGTGTGGGGCTATGGGCATGAAGGTTATGAACATACAGTGAACTCACACATCAACCGTTTGCGCGGCAAGATTGAGCATGATCCTTCACGACCGGAATACATTCTGACGATCTGGGGCGTCGGATATAAATTTAACGACAGCTTGCGGGCTGAATAAACCATGTTCCAGCGTATCTCCAATAAATTAATCATCACCTTACTCACATTATTATTACTAATGTCAGCAGGCTTTATCGGTTTTGCTATCTGGAGTACGCCACTTTTTTTGCAGGAACTCAATCAAAAACTGAATCTGAATATCGCTGACAATATCCTGAAAGAAAAAAAGTTACTCGTTGACCACAAGGTAAACGATGATGCCATGAAATCGGTTTTCATGGGCTTGATGCTGGTCAACCCGTTAATCGAAGTTTACCTGCTTGACCCGAACGGCAAGATTCTTTCCTATGCGGCGCCGATGCGTGTAGTCAAACGCAAGGCCGTAGATGTTGCACCGATTAAACAATTTCTTGCCTCAAAAAAACAGTTACCGGTACTCGGCAACGACCCGCGTGAGTTTGGTCGTAACAAGGTTTTTTCTGCCGCAGCAATTTATCAAGGCAAGGTTCTGCAAGGTTATTTATATGTCGTGCTGGGCGGACAGGCCTATGATTCTGCGGTTGACCTGATTGAATCCAGTTACATGATGCGCCTGTGGGTGGGCGCCATTGGTACCAGCCTGTTAATTGTTTCTGTGGCCGGGTTTTTAATATTTCGCGTTATCACCCGTCGCTTGCGTTTTCTTGCCGAAGGCATGGAACAATTCAAGCGCGATGATTTCAAACGTTCGGTAAATATTCCCCGACGTGATGACGGGCTGCCGGGAGATGAAATCGACAAGCTTGCTGCAACTTTTAGTGAAATGTCGGAACGCATCATTCAGCAGGTCAGACAACTGGAACAAAATGATACACAGCGACGCGAATTGATAGCCAACGTCTCACATGATCTGCGCACTCCACTTGCTTCCCTGCAAGGTTACCTTGAAACACTGACACTAAAACACGATGATCTTGACCAGGTCGAAAGAAAACAATACCTCAACATTGCATGGCAACACAGTCAGCGCCTGCGAAAATTAATTGATGAACTGTTTGAATTATCCCGTCTGGAAAGTGGTAACACCCAATTACGTCTGGAACCGGTTTCAATGAGTGAGCTGATTCAGGATGTCACACAAAAATTTCAGCTTTCTGCCAAGCGCAAGCAACTGACCTTGTTAACGCACATCCCGGCAGAAGCAGCATTTGTGTCGGCAGATATCGGATTGATGCAACGTGTACTGGAAAACCTGATAGATAATGCCATCAAGTACACACCACAGGGTGGCAAGGTCTATATCGAACTGGCAAAAAATAAAAAGGGTGTAGCGATACGCATTTCCGATACCGGCTATGGCATACCACAAAAAGATTTGCCGTATATTTTTGATCGTTTTTATCGCGTTGATAAACATCGCAACGCCGATGGCACCGGACTGGGACTGGCCATCGCCAATCGTATTATCAAGTTACATAACAGTACCATACATGTCGATTCTCATCCAAAAACCGGCACCACGTTTTCTTTCCAACTCACCGGTATGAAACTTCAACAACGCAGTCCTGCCACCGTATAACATAAGTTCAAACGTGATTAAAAAGTGAATGTTTCGTGAAACTTCTGTCATACCTGCAGAACATAATTGACTTCGAAGTGTTTGCAGCTGCTATACCAATTTTCCATGGAAATGCACCGGACGCCTGCAGGGGTGAATTCCGGCCGGAATGGCGCGGCTCCGGTTGTGGTCATAATAATGACCAGATTGGATGAAAACCGGCACGCTTGGTACCTGATTATAATCGTACTTTCCTTGATGCCCTTGAAATAAGGGCAGCGGCCTGCTTCCCAAAGGCCGCTTTTTTTAACTTCACCCAGTCTGAATTTCATGCCAATACAGTGAATAATATGGCGATGTGTCGGAATAAAATTGTGTTCCGGCACCATTTTAATTAGTCTTCATGCCATGAAACTCAGTTTTAGCAAAATGCATGGTCTGGGCAATGACTTTATGGTCATTGATGCCACGCGTCAGCCGTTTACGCTGAATGCGGATCAAATCAGCCAATTGGCCGATCGGCATTTTGGCGTCGGTTTTGATCAAATGTTGATCGTCGAACCTGCTCATATTCCTGCTGTTGACTTTACCTACCGTATTTTTAACGCCGATGGTGGCGAGGTTGAACAATGCGGCAACGGCGCACGCTGCTTCGCTCGCTATGTCCGCGACAAGGGCTTAACAAGCAAGTCTGTCATCAAGGTCGCCACCGCCGCCGGCATCCTCGAATTACGCATTGATGATCAAAACCTCGTCACGGTTGATATGGGTATCCCCACGTTTGAGCCGGCACAAATTCCACTCGCCATACAACAACGTGCAGATCGCTATACAGTCGATATCAATAATCAATCTGTTGAATTCGGCGCACTGGCCATCGGTAATCCGCACGCGGTGATCGAAGTGGCAAATGTGGATCACTGTGAGCTGGCAACACTCGGCCCGATTATGGAATCACTGGAATTGTTTCCACAACGCGTCAATGTTGGCTTTATGCAAATAATTAATGAAGATCACATACGCTTGCGTGTGTTCGAACGTGGCGCAGGTGAGACGCTGGCCTGTGGTAGCGGTGCCTGTGCTGCCGCCATCATCGCCAATGTCTGGCAGAAATGTCATAAAAGCGTCAAAGTTAGCTTACCCGGTGGGGATTTACAGGTATACTGGAATGGAGATGGCCAGTCAGTAAAATTAATTGGTCCGGCAAGTTTTGTATTTGAAGGCGAAATACAGCTATGACAACCCGTCACCCTACAGGGCAAAAGCCTTTGCTTGAAACAGATAAAGACACCGAGCGAACCATCGTTCGCTACCTGCGCGACCACCCCGAATTTTTTGAACGCCACCTGGATTTACTTGCCGATATGATATTGCCACACGATAGTGGCAGTGCCATTTCACTCATCGAACGTCAGGTCGGTATCCTGCGTGAACAAAAAGATGAGCATAAACACAAGTTACAGCAACTCATCAGCATTGCCAAAACCAATGAGTCCCTGAGTGTACGAATGAATGAGCTGGTGCTGACCTTGCTCGATACCGACTCGCTGGAACAGGTGATCGATCTGGTCCAAAACCGTTTGCAGCATGACTTTGATGCTGACTATGTCACCCTGCGTCTGTTTAATCTGGAAAAACACCCCACCCTGCTCGGCCGTAATGACATTACCGACTGGAGCGAACCGGTGATGGGTGCATTTGAAAAAGTCATGGCTGGTCGCAAACCGGTTTGTGGTCGACTCGGTCATGGGCATCTCGAATCGGTATTCAACGAAGAAAAGGGCCGCATTCGATCTGCCGCGCTTATTCCGCTCATCGCCAACGACGAAGCCAATGCGCCTGCGCTGGGTCTGCTGGCGATCGGTAGTCTTGATAAGGATCGCTTTCGCTCCGATATGGGCACCCTGTTTTTGAATCAGCTCGGCAAGGTACTGACCCGTGTACTCAGCTGGCACCTTAACCGGCATCTTGATGCGGAAGAAGCAACACCGCAGGCACAACAAGGGTCTGACACCCACCGCTAGTCCACTGATCATGCAGAAACGCGCACAGGATCAAATACAACTCTATTTCGACAACCTCACACACGAACGTCACCTGTCTCCACATACGATCAAAAGCTATCGCCGTGATCTCGAACAGCTCTGTGCATTTTGCGATCAGCGTGAAATTGACGACTGGAACGCGCTGACTGCACAACACATCCGGCTTTATATCAGTGTGCGCCACCAACACGGGCTGGGTCCGCGCAGTCTGCAACGTGAACTTTCTGCCATTCGCGCCTTGCTCAGCTTTCTGGAAAAACAGGGTGTGCTGAAAAATAATCTGGCCAAAACCATCAGCGCGCCCAAGGCAGATAAAAAATTACCGAAAACGCTCGATGTCGATCAGACACAGCAACTACTCGAGACAAAACCGCACACGCCACTCGAAGTTCGTGACCACGCCATGTTTGAAATGTTTTATTCATCCGGATTACGGCTGGCAGAACTGGTCGGACTGGACTTGCTGGATGTTGATATGGACTCACAGCAAGTGCGCGTCACCGGCAAGGGTAACAAGCAACGCCAGCTCCCGGTGGGCAGAAAAGCCATTGCTGCATTGCAAGCCTGGCTTGCCATTCGCAACAATTTTATTAAACAGGAGACGAATGCGATATTTCTTACCCAACACGGCGCGCGTATCACCCAACGTTCGGTGCAGGCACGATTGAAATACTGGGCCAAACGTCTCGGTATGGAAACGCATGTTCACCCGCATATGTTACGTCATTCCTTTGCCAGCCATATGCTCGAATCCAGTGGTGACCTGCGCGCCGTGCAGGAACTGCTCGGTCATAGTGATATATCCACAACACAAATTTACACCCATCTGGATTTTCAACATCTGGCAAAAGTTTATGATCTGGCGCATCCACGCAGTCGCAAGAAAAATTAAATTCAACTGCTTCACATGAGATTCCGGATAAGCGCTGCGCGCTTTCCGGAATGACAGCGTTTTTCAGTAGCGTGATTTTGAAACAGCTTCTTTTCCTTCTTTTCCTTCTTTTCCTTCTTTTCCTTCTTTTCCTTCTTTTCCTTCTTTTCCTTCTTTTCCTTCGTTCCTTCGTTTCTTCGTTTTTAACCCCGTCATTCCGGAAGTAGCGAAGGCTTCAGCCTGAGCTGCTATCCGGAATCTCTAAATAATTTCCTTATACAAATCTTTCCATTCAGGATTAAACTGGTTAACCAACTCAAGTTTCCAGTCTCTACGCCAATTTTTTAATTGCTTTTCACGTGAGATTGCGGATTGCATATCATTATGTACTTCATACCAGACCAGGTATTGCAGGTTATATTTTTCAGTAAATCCTTTGCAAACTTTATTTTTGTGCTGCCATATACGGCCAGACAAATTTGAGGTGACACCAATATATAATGTGCCGTGTGGTTTATTGCTAATTATGTATACACATGGATTCCTTTCCACAGTTGTACTCCAGTCGTCACACGACAATTAAAAACTACACAGTGAGTATTAAATTGTGCAACATGTCTATAAGTTTAACTACCAGTAGTTAATAAGCTGTTTTAATCTTTATCCGTCTTTTCCGTGTTTTTAAACAACGCTTCCAGTTTCTGCCGTGCCAGTTCTTCCTGGCTGACGGGTTGTTCTGCTGCTGGTTGTGATGCTTGCTCTTCACCAAACAGGGCCTTGAGTCTATTGACAGCTTCATCCTGTCTGGGTGTGCCGCCACTGAAAGCATGAGGATTGGGTTTGTAGTACTGACAAAAGTTGGCAATTTCAAAATCGCGTGCCGGCTCGGCAATTTCGTGATCACATTTTTCGCTGACGCGTGGATTAAAGTAACGACACATTTTGCATACATGTAAATCGGCATGGCAGGCCTTGCATTGCGCCAGTCGCTCAATTGGGTGACGTTCGTTCGAACGCACTACATTTGACAGATCACCACCACATCGCCAGCATAATAGAGACATGCCCGCTTCTCCTGTTACAAGTCGGCTATGCCATTATAGGCGTGGAACAGCTGGCCGAAAAAGCCCCTTGTTACACCAATTTCGTATCAATTTGGCCAGAAAACGGCAGTCAGTGCGCTAAATTCTGCCATTTTACCGGCAGAATACAGCAATTATACTGGTCTTATACGTGGCACGATGCCCGGTGCTTGCGTATAATGCGGCCATTCACACATTCCATTTTACTCAGCCGCATAATCATGCCGACCTTGAAATTTACTGGTATCTTCTGGTCAGCTCATTTTTACGCCTTTGGGTATTCAATCGTAAACAGGAGTACTACATGACCATCAGTCAAGGCAAAGTTGTCTCAATTCATTACACCTTAAAAAATACTGCCGGGGAAATCATCGATTCATCTGATGGCAGTGAGCCACTCGGTTACTTACACGGTGCGCAGAATATTATTCCGGGTCTGGAAGCTGCGCTGGAAGGCAAGGTTGTAGGTGATGAATTGAATGTCGTGATAGAAGCAAAAGACGCCTATGGTGAACGGGATGATACAAAGGTCCAGGCCGTATCGAAAGACATGTTTGAAGAAGGCACTGAACTGAAGGCAGGTGCGGAATTTTATGCGGCCGGCCCGGATGGAGAGCACATTACCATTACTATTAAAGAAGTGAATGACGACGAGGTAGTCGTTGATGGCAATCACCCGCTCGCAGGTGAAACATTACACTTCGACGTCAAGGTCATGGATATTCGTGAAGCATCAGCAGAAGAAACCGAACACGGTCATGTACATGGACCGGGCGGACATCACCACTAATTTAACAAAATCGCCACGGCTTCATTAATCGTCTGCAGTCGAAGCTTGTCACCACCCCGATCGGGGTGGTGTTGCATTACCAGCTTACGATAGGTTTGTTTAATCGTCTCGTCATCCACCGGGTCAATCAGCCCGAGAATCTCCAGTGCTTCGTCACGCCGTTCATGGCTCATATAGCGTTGCCAGAAATTTGAGATCAGTTTGTCAACATCCTCTGCGCTGGTTTCACTCAGATGAGTCAAATCAAGATAATAGTCACGCAAGGCATCATGTTCTGTAATTGACTGCTCGCCTGCTTCATAGGGGTGACGTTGAATATTGAGCGCGCTGATCTCCAGCCATGCTGTCTGTTGTAACAACCATTCATCACGCAATCGGTACAGGCAGTGAAATAATAAAAAGTGCGAGCGAAACAAATCATGATTATTAATGCGATCACAAAACAACCCGCCAAATTCTGCCTGTTGTTCAAGCGACTTTAATAATTCAAATTCCGATATACCTTTTTCATGCCTGGAAAGTTGAATATTAATTGCATCACGCAAGGCCAGATAAACAGTTGCGTCAAAGACTGCTTCCGGACTGTTCATGTAGAGACTTTACTCTGGAACCCCTTGCCATAACATTTCATACCCCAGCTCATAGGTTTCTTCGCAAAATTCCGACACGGCCTGAAATTTTTTCCTGAAGGTCTCATCGGCATGGGATTTTTCATGCTGCTCAAACGACTGCCAGTAGGTCATGATCACCAGATGGTCTTCGCTCATCTTCTTTGAATCAAATGAGCCTTCTGTCGAGACAAACCCGGTGTATTTATATACCTGACCACCGATGAAACCACCGTTATCATCGCCATAGGTATTCTTTACTACGTTACACATTTCACCGAGCGCCAGTTCTACATCAGACACCTGCACTCCTTCTTTTAATTTCACGACGTTAAAAAGCATGACACAACCGAAGGGAATACTGATTGGATGAAACATAATTATTTACTCCTGTTTAAAAAAGTTATTACTCATTCATCATTCGACATCGCTGCGACGATGGCAAGATCACCCGGTTTGACGGATGTTACGTCGAATTTTTTTGCCGCTGCTGCCATGCGCGTTAATGCTGCGCTTAGGGTCATCGGTGGTTTGGTTTGTTTTTTAGTCTTGCGATGAAAACGCACCGGATTAATTCGCGCCACTACGTAATTACGCAAATACGGTGATTTGAATCCACGCGCCTGTAATTTTTCGATGATTTTCTTCACCAGACTGTCGATCTCCATCAGCCGCGCAGCATTATCTTGCCGTTGTCGCAGTGCAACAGGTAATGTCCGGTCTATAAATATATCCACCTTCTTTAACATGGGACTATAGGCACCCCCGGCGAAACGTTTGTTTTGCGCATAAATAATTCCCAGCGTAATCAGTTCAGGCGCTTCGAATTCACTCGCATAAGCACTTTCCTTGCTACGTGGTTTCAGTATGGCAAGATTGCGCGCCATACGTATGACTTCCAGGCTTTTATCTTTCAGGTTGTGCGCCTTTTCAGTATTCAGGGCAAGTATTCGATAGGCGAGATCTTCATCGGGTGAAATTAATGCCGTAATTTGTTGTAAACCCAGTATCTTCGCGGCGGCCAGTCGGTGACGGCCATTCGGCGTCCATAACTGACCGGCTTCGCCACGCACCACGATCAAGGGATCCAGAAACGAACCACTTTCATCAATTTTTGTCGCCAGGCGTTGCACATGGGTTGGTGATAAATCACGTTGAAACGGTGTAGGCTGAATATTTTTAATCGGTAGCGTCGCCAGCACCATGGGGCGCCCGGACAGCGGTTCGCAATACGCACCGATGGCGGCGCCGCCTACCTGTCTGATTTCATTCACCAGTAGCGCGACTTCAGGGGCATCAATTGACAGCACGATTCCTGTGGCCTTCAAACCACGTTTGGTCTTGCCCGGTGCCAGACTCTTTTTACGTGAAACCGGTTTCTTTTTTGATTTCTTCGTAACAGCTTTTGACCGACTGCTTGTCTTCTTACCTGCCTGTTTTTTTGTCGCCATAACCTGATCTATACGTGTTAATTACATAACCGGGTTAATCATAACAAAATAAAAATAGATAAAAAGCGTAAACCCGAATTAATGTGTCATCCGTTTAACCTGTTACTGAATACGAACCACTATCACATCATCACTAAATATAAGGAATTGTCGTTATGTCACAAATAAACTTAACAGCACTTAAAACTGCCAGTCTGGTTATGCTATTGACCGCTATCTGTGCAGGGACCGCAAGCGCAGATGACGACTACGTCGGCGATAAACTCTCTGCAGCAACACTCAGTTGCGGTGGCAATCACAGCGACGCGGTAGTAAACAACACGGTATATTCACTGCGAAACCTGAACAACACACAATCTATCATTGTTGACAGTATTGTAATTCGTGATGCCAGGGCAAATGTGATTTTTGATTATCCAAACATGAATTCTGTACCGGGCAAGATTCGCACCACATTGGGGCCACGCGAATCCACGCGTATATTTACTACGGATATCCTGACCGGTGTGCCTATTGCCAGTCGTCCACTGCAGACCGACATCAGCTGGCATGCTGCCAATAATTCAGACGTTCGACCACTACGTATATCGGTAACACGTATTACCGGGGATGGACGTAGTGCCGGGTCTTGTACTTACCTGAAGACAGCAAAGTAATTCGTCGTCACACTTTGATAAAGTCTGGCGCAGGAAACTGCGCCATTTTTTATTGCTGACATAGCAACATAAATCTTGCCAATATCTGCTGCGAAGCAACTGTCGGTATTGCCGCACCTTGTAGTTCGTTTATATCCATTTGTTGTTGCAGCAGATCATTTGCATAATAATTTATATACGCAGCGATAATCCTGTCATCGAATTCCGGGTGAAATTGTACGCCCCATGCAGTTTCCGTCGCGCGATATGCAGCGAATTCGGTTTGTGCCGTGCGCGCCAGAGTAACAGCAGCAGCCGGCAGGCCTGTTACTACCTGTCGGTGGCTCATTTGTACAAAACAGGTTTCACCCAGATCGGCCAATAACGTATCCTGCTTTGCCGCAGTATGCAGTTGCAATGGCACCGTGCCCACTTCTACGCCTGCAGGATTATCTGCCACGACACCACCGAGCGCATACGCCAGTAACTGATGACCGAAACAAATACCCAACACCGGTACAGATTGATCAACTGCCTGTTTTAACCAACTGGCGGTGTCTTCAATCCAGTCAGACTGGTCGGTTACCATGGCGCTTGAACCGGTAATAACAATACCGGATATGTTTTCATGTGCCGGTAGTTGCTCGCCTTTATAAACTCGCACTACACTGGTAAGCAAATCCTTACTATGACTTGCCGCCAGGCCTTTGCCAATCCAGTCTTCAAAATCACCCGCAATACGCGTGGGTGGTTTTGCCAGTTCTGGCAATTTCGCGCCGGCCTTGATAATAAGTATGGGTTTCATATTTCAGCTGGTTTCACGTCGGTATAAGCAAAGTGCAATACCGGTGTAGTTTACACCGGTATCAATAGAGAAAGGCAATCTGAAAAGCTGGTTAAATCCGGATCAGTACAACAGGTTCAACATGCCAATTGCAACAATCAAAAACAGGATTGTCATGATTCCGCCTGCGCGCATGAAATCCGGAACCCGATAGCCTGCCGGTCCCATGATCAGGGCATTTACCTGGTGGGTTGGTATAAGGAAAGAATTTGATGTTGCGATTGCAACCGTTAAGGCAAATACTGCCGGATTGGCGCCTGCACCAATTGCTATGTTGACTGCCAGTGGTACCAGCAACACAGTCGCACCAACGTTCGACATTACCAGGGTAAAGAAAGTGGCCAGTATCGCAACCGCAGTTTGAATAACCCAGATAGGCATATCACCGACAACAGAGAGTGTCTCCTTTGCAATCCACGCCGCGGTACCTGACGTTTCAACCGCGATACCTAACGGAATGAGTGATGCAAGTAAAAACACGGTTTTCCAGCTGACAGATTTGTACGCTTCATCAATACTCAGCACACCTGACAGGACCATGCCCAGCGCACCGACCAGCAAGGATACCGATAAACGCAAATCTGTAAAGATTACCAGGATAAGTGTAATCACAAAAAACACCAGCGCATGGGTAATTTTATGTGGGCGTAATTCTTCATGTGGAAACTCTGTGGTTACCACAACAAAGTTGCGATCTTTTTGCAGGCGGGCCAGATCCGTCCAGGCGGTATGTACAATAATTGAATCACCGGCTTGTAAAGGTTCGCTGCGTACACCACCTTTTTCATAGTTAATCACTTCATCGCCACGGTGAATTGCCAACAGTGATATTCCATAGGTTTTACGCATCCAGATGTCACGTGCCGATTTTCCGACTAACTCTGAACTGGGCGGGATAACCAGTTCTGCTACACCGGATTTTGCGCGCGACATAATATCGGCAAATGTGTCCAACACCGGTTTTACATTTACTTTCATCTCGTTGGCAAATAATTCAATGAAGTTTGATGCACTCAACAACGCCATGGTTGTACCGGCCACAACACCCAGTTCTCTGTCCACCCCGTTTGCGCCGACACGCAAGCCATCCGGACGTGAGATACCAATAACACGCACCCGGTATTTTTCTATATCCTCGACACTTAATCCGATAATGGGACTATCAGCTGGTATCTCTACTTCGTAGGCATGGTATTCCTTGATACCATAAACCTCGTTGAAGTAATCCATCGAGTCGCCACCGTCGGTAAGTTTGTTTTTATTGGTGGGTAAAACATATTTACCGGCGATGACAAAATACAGTACGCCTACCGTTACCATCACGATACCAATTGGTGTCACGGAAAATAATGAGAAAGTTTTCATTTTCTCGCCATCGGCGAGCGCCTGATTTGAGGTAAGAATAAGATCGTTCAACAAGATTAACGGGCTGGAACCAACCATGGTAATGGTACCGCCAAGGATGGCACAAAAGCCCATCGGCATAAGCAGGCGTGACAGCGGCAATCCACTGCGTGATGAAATACGACTGACAACGGGTAAAAATAATGCCGCCGCTCCGACGTTTTGCATAAAGCTGGAAATAATGGCGACAGTCGTAGAAATCAGCGGAATGATACGTTTTTCGGTGGTACCACCGACCTGTAATATCCAGTTCGCCACTTTGCTCATTAAACCGGTTTTATCCAGGCCGGCACCAATGATCATCACAGCGATAATCGACATCACCGCATTACTGGCAAAGCCATTGAATAATACCGAGCTGCTCACCAGACCTTTTTCGAGACCCATAACAGGTGCAAGTAAATTGGTCAGACCAAGCAATACCATGATACTGATGGCAGCGACGTCAACATCGACTATCTCAAACGCAAACAAATATATAGTTAACAACAATACGCCCATCACCCAGGCAATTTGTATGTTGGGCACAATGCCGGCGAGATAGATTCCACCAAACAAAAAAACAATTGCCGCAATAATTTGTTTTACAGATAACTTGACGAATGGCATGAACAACCTCTATTTAACGACCTGGACGGAAAAATTTAGAATATTAGCATATTGCCGAATTTCTTGCATATCTCACTGATAGTAAGTGTATGATTTCTTGTATTTTTTAATGCCATCCTGTCAGCTGTACGACGATCACCAGCAGCAATATCCAACCACTCAGCGCGAGTAGTCTGGCTATATAGGCAATGTCACCTGCTCTGTCATGGCCGCATCTTTCCTTTTCTGTACCACCTTTCTGCACATGTACATGTTTTGTATATCCAACAATACCTATAAGTATTTGTTTTATAAAGGTAATAAAAATAGTCAGGACATAATTTGACAATACTTATACATAATGTATAGTATTTGTATAGTTATTGTAGAGGTAACGAATGAACCAGCCAGTAGACGACCGTCGGACAGAACAAACCTACCCAATCAGTGTGGTGGCGGCTGTGACCGGTATTAATCCGGTGACACTGCGCGCCTGGGAACGTCGTTATGGTTTGATCAAGCCCCAACGTACCGAGAAAGGCCATCGACTCTATACACAGGACAATATCGATGCCATTCACCGTATCAAAATTCAGCTGGAACACGGGATACCAATCAGTCAGGTAAAACTGAACAGCAACAATGGCGAATCTTTACAAACAACAGAACACAATCCTGATGAATACTGGCAAACCTATATCGATCGCATGGTTATCGCCATTGAGAATTACAATGAAGCACAACTCGAATCAACTTATAACCAGCTTATTTCCCTTTACCCGATAGATATTGTCACCAGTCGACTGTTAATTCCCTTGCTCAAATTACTGGGGCAGCAATGGGCCAACAAACCTGCCGGCATCGCCGAAGAACATTTCTTTTCGACATACATGCGCAACAAACTGGGTGCGCGTTTTCACCACCGAAAAAAATACGAAACCGGCCCCACGCTATTGCTCGCTTGTGTACCGGGTGAGGCTCATGAGTTTGGTATGTTGTTATTTGCGCTGGCGGCGCATGACCATGGTTATCGTATCGTTATGCTGGGAGCAGATTTACCGCTCAAGCAAATTCCGCTGGTCACCAACAAAATTTCAGTAGATGCCATCGTGCTTTCTTCCTCCCTTGCTTTGGAAGCAAATGAGTGTGAAGAACTGGCAGCGTTGGCCAATGCTGTTGCAGTACCGGTTTTGCTTGGCGGTGATACCGCGACCCAACAATACGCGCTGCTTGAATCAATAAACGTAACACCGCTCAGCGACAGTTTAAATGAAAGTCTCAGCATTCTGACCGGCAAACTTAACCAAAAACGAATTTAAAGGCTACGACCATGACAACTGCAACACAACGCGCAATAGACTGGACTGAACAAGGTTACATACCGGATGTTGTAATTCGAAAAAGTATCCGGCGCTTGCTTAAACAGCGATTGCTTGAAATAGCGGACAAGGATTGTGAAGAGATTTATAAAAACAAATCTGTCTTTATCGAGAAAATGCGCAACGCGCCTGTTGCCCTGTTACCGGAAAAAGCCAATGAACAACACTATGAAGTACCGGATTCGTTCTATGAAAAAGTACTCGGACAACATAAAAAATACAGTTGTTGTTACTGGGATGAAAATACCCGAACACTCGATCAGGCAGAAGTAAACGCCCTGGTACTGACCTGTCAGCACGCAAAACTGGTAAATGGTCAGCGTATCCTGGAACTTGGTTGCGGTTGGGGGTCGCTGACATTATGGATGGCAAATTATTTTCCTGGTTCACAAATCACTGCGGTTTCAAATTCAAACTCGCAACGTGAATACATATTGCAACAGGCGCGTAGTCGTAATTTGAATAATATACGCGTCATCACCTGTGACATGAATGATTTCAAAATAGATGACAAGTTTGACCGCATTGTCTCTGTCGAAATGTTTGAACACATGCGTAACTGGCCGTTATTGTTTGCGCGCATTCATAATTGGCTAATGCCAGACGGTAAATTTTTCATGCACGTTTTCTGCCACCGCGATGCGGTTTATGAGTTTACCGATAAAAATGACGATGACTGGATGAGTCGACATTTTTTTAGTGGTGGCATCATGCCAAGTGACGATCTTGCCCTGCACTTTCAAAAAGATTTACGTCTTGCACAACAGTGGCGCTGGAACGGCGAACACTATCAAAAAACCGCCGAGGCCTGGCTCCATAATATGGACAATAAACGCGATGTTATCTGGTCCATTTTACAAACCACCTATCCGGCACAGGACACACAAAAATGGTGGATGCGCTGGCGCATGTTTTTTATGGCCTGTGCTGAATTGTTCGGTTATGAGCATGGCCAGCAGTGGTGGGTGTCTCATTATTTATTCGAGAACAGATCGTGAAAAAACTCGTCAACTTTATTTTATTTCAGATCGGCTGGCTGGCGTGTGTCATGTCAGCAGCGGCTGGTGAGCCGTTATATGGTTTGCTGGCTGTCGTATTCATACTTATATATCACTTTAGTACCACGGCTGCGCGAACAAATGAAATAATTCTGCTAGTAACCGCCCTGCTTGTCGGTACTGTGTGGGACAGCCTGCTGGTCGTCACCGGTCTGCTTGATTATGACAGCGGTGTATACATGACGGGAATGGCGCCCTACTGGATCACAGCGATGTGGGCCTTGTTTGCGATCACCCTGAATCATTGTATGCACTGGTTACAAGGTCGCTGGGTGCTCGCAACTCTGCTCGGTGCCATCTTTGGGCCACTCGCCTACTATGCGGGCAACAATCTCGGCGCAGTTGATGTCATCAATCTTAACGGTTACCTGGCGCTCGCTATCGGCTGGAGTGTATTACTGCCATTACAACTTTATTTTGCCAGGTTCCTCGCGAGGAATATTGCAAACAGAACACATGAGGGACGTGCACATGTTTGATTTTATATCCTATATCAGTGCCTACCTGATGATTCTCGCCGTTGCCGTAATTGTATGGGGATACAGTGCAATAAAAAAGAATGTCAATATTGTCGATAGCTTATGGTCGCTGATGTTTTTGCTTGCGACTGTCGTCTATGTCCTGATGTCACCACCTGGCAACAAATCTGCCGTGATACTGGCATTGGTGATGGTGTGGTCACTACGACTGTCGTTTCATCTGACCTTACGCAACTGGGGCAAGGATGAAGACCATCGTTATCAAACCATTCGTCGTAACAACGAACCAAACTTCACATATAAAAGTTTGTATATTATTTTTGGCCTGCAAGCAACGCTTGCCTGGATTATCTCCATGCCCTTGCATACGGCCATCGCCGCGGGGCAACCACTCTCATTGCTCGATTTCGTGGCTGTTGCTGTGGTGTTATCCGGTTTGTTATTTGAAACCATCGCCGACAAACAACTGGCAACGTTCAGCGCCAATCCGGAAAACAAAAACAGGACACTTGATACAGGCTTGTGGCGTTACAGCCGTCATCCAAACTATTTTGGTGAGAGCGTTATCGCCTGGGGATTCTATCTGTTCGCCTTTTCAGCAGGTGCATGGTGGAGTATCTATGCACCCATACTCATGACGCTGCTGTTATTGAAGGTTTCCGGCGTCAGCTTGATGGAGAGCACCATAAAAAATAGACGACCAGGCTATGCAGAATATGTAAAGAACACCAGCGCGTTTATTCCCTGGTTTGCAAAGTCAACGTCGCACGACTCATCTCATAATACTGGCAAGGAGATATCATCATGAAAATCACCAAACTGATTATTCCAGCCATCTTCATTGCAGGTCTGTTTGCAAACGTTGCTTATGCTGCGCAAACGACGCAACAAAACTGGAATTTCAAGGTGTTTCTGGACGAAAAAGAAATTGGCTACCACAACTACAAAATTAACGTATCGAATAATCAACAGGTCATCATCAGTGAAGCGAATTTCAATGTAAATATTCTTTATGTTTACAATTACAACTATTCGCACAGCAACTACGAAATCTGGAAAAACGGTTGTCTGTATAGTATCGCCTCCGTCACGGACGATGATGGCGATGTGTTTACGGTAAACGGTAAACAACTGCCTGACAGTTTCACTCTTGCTGTATTAAAACAGACTGACAAGGTCAATACGACAATGAACGACTGCGTGCGTTCATTTGCTTACTGGGATGCGAAATTGCTGAACAGCGCAAAACTCCTTAACCCGCAAACAGGTGAGTATCTTGATGTTGACATCAAACCGCTGGGCAAAAAATTACTCAACACAAACGGCAAGAAAATACTTGCAAACGGCTTTCGTCTGACGGCCGAAGATATTCAAATCGATGTCTGGTATAGCGACAAGCAGGACTGGATAGCGCTCGAGTCTGATACACGTGCCGGCAAGCTTCGCTACGTTGTGCAATAGGGGGAGTGTAATGAATGCATTTTTCAAACTCACATTCATGGCTGTCGTCATCATGACTTTGTCTGCCTGCACCACTGTAACACCTATTAAATCTGTTGCGCAGGTTGATATCGATCGCTTCATGGGTAAATGGTATGTGATTGCCAACATCCCTACCTTTATTGAAACCACTGCACATAATGCAACAGAAACCTATGCGTTAAATGAGGACGGCAGCATCGCTACCACCTTTACTTTTCGCGATGATGGTTTTGACGGGCCGGAAAAAAACTATCACCCGACGGGTTACATCGAAGATACAAACTCCAATGCAGTATGGGGCATGCAGTTCATCTGGCCCTTCAAGGCGGAATACCGAATTATTTATCTGACACCGGATTATGACATAACGATTATTGGACGCAGCAAGCGAGACTACGTCTGGTTAATGGCGCGCAAACCGGTCATCGAAAAACAAAAACTCGAAAGACTGTATGCCTTTATTGCAGCGCAAGGTTACGACATCAAGAAGGTACAAATGGTGCCACAAAACTGGCGTGATATCAGCACAACAAATACGGGTAACAAGGAGTAGTCATAATGAAAATTGCCATTGTTGGTACCGGCATTTCCGGAAATGTTGCTGCGTATCACCTGAACAAGCAACATGATATCACCGTGTACGAAGCCAATAGTCATATCGGCGGGCACACGCATACACACGACATAACTGTGGATGGCAAACAATACAACCTGGATACCGGTTTTATTGTCTTCAACTACTGGACTTACCCACATTTCACCAGGCTACTTGATGAGCTGGGCGTTGCGGTACAAAAGAGTGAAATGAGTTTCAGTGTAAAATGTCATGAGACGGGGCTGGAATACAATGGCAACAACCTGAACAGTCTGTTTGCACAGAGACGTAATCTGTTAAATCCGTATTTCTACAAACTTATCAGTGATATTTTACGTTTTAATAAACAGGCTCTGGATATGCTTGCTGCTGCACCGCAACAAACCACACTGGGCGAGTTTCTTGCAGCCAATCAGTACAGTGAACAATTTATCAGTAAGTATATCATTCCCATGGGAGCAGCAATCTGGTCGCAAAATCCACAAAGTATGTTCCTGTTCCCGGCACAATTTTTCATCCGTTTTTTCAAAAATCACGGCTTGCTATCGGTCAATGACCGTCCCGACTGGTATGTGATTAAAAACGGCTCCAGAAGTTATGTCGATAAACTGGTTGCATCCTTTCAGGACAAGATTTTGATCAATACTGCCGTAAAACAGGTAAAACGCACAGCGCACGGTGTCTTTATCACGGATAACCATGGTCACACGGCAGAATATGATTATGTGTTAATGGCCAGTCATGCCGATCAAACCCTGCGCATGCTTGTGGACAAGAATGCAACTGAACAGGACATACTGTCAAATTTCCCCTATCAGGAAAATAAAGTCGTATTGCATACCGATACAAGCATATTACCAAAACGCAAACTGGCATGGGCTTCATGGAACTATCACATTCCGAAACACGATGTTACATCAGTGCCTGTCACCTACAACATGAATCGTTTGCAATCTATCAATGCAGACAAGACCTTTTGTGTCACCTTGAACGACACAGGCGAGATTGATGAGCGCAATATCATTAAAACACTCAGTTATGATCACCCTTTATTTACACCCGAATCGATCAATGCACAACAACGTCTGCCAGAAATTAATGGCAGAAATCGCACCTACTACTGTGGCGCGTACTGGCGTAACGGTTTTCATGAAGACGGCGTGGTCAGCGCGCTGACGGCAATTAACCAATTTAACGAAGATATCAAAAATGAACAGCGCACTTTACGTCGGGCAAGTTAGGCACCGCCGCTTTACACCCACGCCACATCAGTTTGCATACAAACTGTTTATGCTGAGTATCGATCTCGATGAGATGGATTCGGTGTTTGATCGTTTCTGGTTCTGGTCCGTCAACAAGCCTAATCTGGCATCTTTTTATCGCCGCGATCATCTTGGTAATAAAAATGACAATCTGAAACAGGCTGTTTACCAGCTTGTAAAAGAACGTAACGGGATAAGTTTGTCCGGCCCGGTGCGCCTGCTTACCAATATGGCCTATTTTGGCTATCGAATGAATCCGGTAAGTTTTTATTATTGTTATGATGATAAAGGCGAAACAGTCGTTGCTATTGTCGCCGAAGTTAATAATACGCCCTGGGGTGAACAACACTGTTATGTGCTGACCGATAATAAAAATCAGCACGGCAGTGGTGTTAAAAAATACCACAGCAAAAAAGCATTCCATGTCTCGCCATTTATGGGTATGGATATGGAGTATGACTGGCGTTTAAGTGACCCTGCTGATCATCTGTCTGTACATATACAAAACTTTGTACACAAAGATAAGCGGGGTAGCGAAAAACTTTTCGATGCGACCTTGACGTTGCAACGACAGAAGATTACCTCTTATTCACTGGCAAGAGTATTACTGCAATTCCCGTTTATGACGCTGAAAATCGTCAGTTTGATTTATTTTGAAGCCATTCGTTTATGGTTCAAGAAAGTTCCAATCCACGACCACCCCGACAAAAAGGAGACACCTGCAACGGTGGAAAACAAGCTATGAAAGAAGCAAGCCTGACACTCGAACAAAAGCCATGCCTCAAGTCATCAACCTCGACTTTAATGCAGCGCATTGCCAAAAAATTGCTGATATCGCAGCTCAGCAAGATTAAATTTGGTGAACTTGTCATTGTCGATGCTGATGAGAACTATCACTTTGGTTCAGACAGGACAGACTTTGATGTTACAGCAATCATCACTGTGCATGATGCGCGTTTTTATACAGCGGTTGCCTTTGGTGGTAGCATCGGTTCGGGTGAGTCCTATATGAAGCAGTACTGGAGCAGTGATGATTTGACCAGGGTAGTACAAATATTCGTCCGTAACCTGGAAGTACTGGACCAGATGGATTCGGGTCTTAGCTATATCGCAGGGCCATTGAACAAAATTTATCACTGGTTTAAACCCAATACGATCAAGGGCAGCAGAAAAAATATTTCTGCACATTATGATATTGGTAATAATCTTTACCAGTTATTTCTCGACAAGAACATGATGTACTCGAGCGCCATTTATGAACACCAGGAAATGGATTTGAATCAGGCAAGCGAGGCAAAACTTCAACGGATATGTCAAAAACTTGAACTCAAACACACCGACCATGTGATCGAAATTGGCAGTGGCTGGGGTGGCTTTGCGATTTATGCAGCAAAACATTACGGTTGCCATGTTACCACCACCACGATTTCCCGCGCACAATACGATCTTGCAATAGAACGAATTGCACAGGAAGACCTTGCAGACAAAATTACGATTTTATTCGAGGATTACCGCAAGCTGACAGGACAATACGACAAACTGGTGTCCATCGAAATGATTGAAGCAGTCGGACATGAATATTATGAAACCTATTTTAAAACCTGCAGTAATTTACTCAAGCCGCAAGGGTTAATGTTAATTCAGGCGATTACTATTGCCGATCAACGCTATAACATTGCCAAACGTTCCGTGGATTTTATCCAGCGCTATATATTTCCCGGTGGTTGCCTGCCCTCTGTAACGGTAATCAGTCAAACCCTGGCAAAATGTACTGATATGCGCATGTATCATATGGAAGATATCGGGCAACACTATGCGCGCACGCTAAAAGACTGGCGTGAAAAGTTTTTCAGTAAACTTGAGCTGGTTAAGTCGCTGGGGTATTCAGGAAACTTTATTCGCATGTGGGAATATTACCTGTGCTATTGTGAAGGCGGGTTCAAGGAGCACGGCATCGGTTGTGTACAGTTACTTATCACCAAACCACAAGCGCGACGTGCAAACTCGAATCTGCTACAACCACCGAGACTGGTATAAACAATGCGTAACAAGATATTATGGATGACAATTATGATAAGCCTTTTCGCGTGGAGCAGTGCGTCAGCCTCAACGTTAAAAATCGGGCAGCCTGCTCCCGAATTTGACCTCACCGACCAGAATGGCAAGGCACACACTATTGCCCAATATCGAAACCAATGGCTGGTTTTATATTTTTATCCGAAAGATGACACACCCGGCTGCACTACGGAAGCCTGTAATTTTCGTGATGACTATTTGCAATTAAAAAAACTCAATACACAGGTACTGGGTATCAGTATTGATAATAACCAGAGCCACGCCGAATTCGCCAGCAAGTATCATTTGCCCTTTCCCTTGTTGGCAGATACACAAGGCAGCGTTGCACTGGCCTACGATGCCTTGTTTGAACTCGGACCGATGAAATTTGCCAAGCGGCATACCTTCATTATCAATCCGCAAGGTAACATTGCCCGCGTCTATACCAAGGTCGATCCAGCCAGCCACAGTGACGAGATCATTCAGGCAGTCAAACAGTTACAAACTAACTGATTGATTTTCAACTGCCTCCCTGAATCCTGAATATTTCCTTGAATATTCAGGATTCAGCTGCTAAAGTTTCTCGCATGACACCACAAGTACCCAAATCACCCGGCAGCACCGAAGAGCTACGCGCACGCATCCTGGATGCCGCCGAGCAGCGCTTCCGTGGCTACGGCTATACCAAGACCACCATGGCTGAAATTGCTGAGGATGTAGATATGTCGGCCGCCAACCTGTATCGCTACTTTGATAACAAGCAGGATATGGCCGCCGCCTGTGCGCAGCGTTGCATGGGTAACCGCACGAATCTGCTACGCGATGTGGTTCGAAAATCGAATCTGTCCGCGAGTGAAAAGTTGCACGCGTTTTTACTTGAGAGTGTCCGTTATACCTACAGCGAAGCGTGCGACCAGCCCAAAATTACCGAACTTATCTCCACCGTTACCCATGAGCGCAAGGAAATCGTGCACGAAAAAATCGCTGCACAATGCGCCCTGATTGCCGAAATACTCGCGCAGGGTAACGACAGCGGTGAATTTGCGATCACGGATGTGGTTGCCACCGCGCGCACGGTTTACAGCAGCATGGTGTTATTTGAAGTACCCATCTTTGTTCCGCTCTACACGCTGGAACAGTTTGAACAGATGGCGACGGAGCTGGTGACACTATTGCTCAGTGGGTTAAAAAAGCGCTGATGTCATTGTGCTTTTTTTTGCCTGAATACTAAATATTTTATGAAATATTTAGTATTCAATTAACAGACGTCGCAGTAAAACGAATCGGATTCGCGTTACAACAGGGGGGAGAATACCCATGCATGAATTTGAAAAACAATTTGGTCACTGGATTATAAAATACCGCTGGTTGGTTATCATCGTTACGCTACTGGGTGTATTTGCTGCCGCAAGTGGTGGACAATTTTTGAAATTCACCAACAACTATCGTGTCTTCTTCAGTAAAGACAACCCGCAACTGAATGCTTTTGATGCGCTTGAGCGCATCTACACCAAAAACGATAACGTGATGTTTATCCTCACGCCCAAAGACGGCAACGTCTTCACTGCCAGAACGCTCGGCGCCGTGGAAGCCCTCACCGCACAGGCATGGAAACTGCCGCATTCGATACGGGTAGATTCGATCAGCAATTTTCAATACACCCGTGCCGACAGTGACACCATGACAGTGTCGGACCTGGTGAAAATTCCGGACACGTTAGGCACAACCGAGATTGCGAAAATCAAACAGATTGCGCTCAGCGAACCGCTGGTTCGCCATCGTATTATTTCACCAGCTGGCGATGTCACGGCGGTGAATGCCACCATCCAGTTACCGGGCATTAACGAAACTGCCGAGGTACCCGAGGTGGTCGCCAGGGCACGTGAGATTAAAACTGAATTTGAAGCCTTGTATCCTGACATTGAGTTTCGCCTCACCGGCATGGTGATGATGAACAACGCCTTTTCGGAAATATCACAACGTGATTTGCAAATGCTGGTTATCCCCAGTTTTATTTTAATGATTCTGGTGCTCGCGATTTTATTACGCGACTTTAACAAGCGCTGGCCGTATATATTTGTACTCGCCGGTGCGCTTGGTGCAGTGATTCTGGTTAGCAAGTTTGGCTTTGCCAGCTTCGCGGTGGGTCCGGCCCTGGTCATCATGGGGCTGGCCATTGTTAGCTGGTATGCGTTATTCATGCGTTGGGTACCCGGCTCGGCCACAACATTTATAGTTATTCTGTTGTCAATTCTCGCGGCCATGGGGCTGGGTGGCTTTATTGGCCAACCACTCTCGCCGCCAGCAATGTCTGCCCCCACCATTATTCTGACGGTTGCCATAGCCAACTGTGTGCATATTCTGGTGACCTTCTTTTATGATATGCGTCAGGGCCATGACAAACACACAGCGATTGCCGAGAGTCTGCGTGTGAATTTACAACCGGTGTTTCTGGCCAGCCTCACCACGGCGATCGGTTTTCTGTCGCTCAACTTTTCTGACGCGCCACCGTTTCGCCATCTGGGTAATTTTGTCGCCTTCGGTGTTGTCGTTTCATTTATTCTAAGCGTAACGTTTCTTCCCGCATTGCTGTCGTTATTGCCGGTGAAAGTCACACCCGGTGAACAAAACCAGGATCGCATGATGAGCAAACTTGGTGACTGGGTCGTGATGAAACGCCAACAGCTGATGTGGTCGATGGGCATTGTCATCATTGCGCTGGTTTCCTTTGTGCCACGCAATGAGTTAAATGATATTTTTGTTAACTACTTCGATACCGATGTCGAGTTTCGACAAAATGCTGACTATGTGGTGGACAGATTAACCGGCTTGTATGTGATCGATTATTCACTCGACTCAGGCCAAAGTGGTGCCATCAGCGAGCCGGGCTTTCAACAGGATGTCGCCGCGTTTGCAGCCTGGTATCGGGCACAGCCTGAAGTCAAACATGTGAATGTGTTTACCGATATCATGAAGCGTCTGAATAAAAACATGCACGCAGATGATGAGGCATTTTATAAAATTCCAGCCGAACGCGACCTGACCGCGCAATACCTGTTGATGTATGAAATGTCATTACCCTATGGACTGGATTTAAACAATCAGATTAATATTGATAAATCCTCTACCCGTATGACTGTCAGTACAAATTCCCTTTCGAGTCGCGCAATGAAAGAACTCGAAGCCCGTGCACAAGTCTGGCTGAAGTCAAATACCCAACACATTAAAGCCGCAGATGGCAGTGGTCCTTCCATTATGTTTGCCAATATCGGGCAACGAAATATCAAAAGTATGTTAACCGGCACCACGGTGGCGTTAATATTAATCTCCATGATTTTGATACTCGCATTACGCTCGCTTAAAATTGGCCTGATCAGCCTGATACCGAACCTGATTCCCGCCGCAATGGGATTCGGCTTGTGGGGTTTGCTGGTAGGTGAAGTCGGCCTGGCTCTGTCGGTGGTAACAGGCATGACGCTGGGCATTGTGGTGGACGATACGGTACACTTTCTAAGCAAGTACTTACGTGCCCGACGCGAGCAAGGTCTGTCATCCGAAGCGGCAGTACGTTATGCCTTTACGCGCGTCGGACGGGCATTGGTGACAACGTCAGTCGTGCTTGTCATCGGCTTTTTGGTATTATCACAATCCAGTTTTGAACTGAATTCAAGCATGGGAATATTAACTGCGATTGTCATCACCTTCGCGCTCGCGGCTGACCTGTTATTTTTACCCGCACTGCTGATGAAACTGGATACCAAACCCGACACTCAACCTGAGGTAAAACCATTATGAAACTGTTATGGACAATATTAATTTGTGGCCTGCTGCCCGCGTTCGCCGCGGTTGCAGAAACTGCCGAAGAAAAAGGTTTGCGTATAATCAGCGAAGCCGACAAGCGTGATATCGGCTGGCATGACCAGCAAGCCAGTCTGAAAATGATTTTACGTAACCGCTTTGGACAGGAGACCGAACGCGCCAACCGCAACAAAACGCTTGAAGTCCAGGGCGATGGTGACAAATCCTTGATCATTTTTGACACACCACACGATGTCAAAGGTACAGCGTTTCTGAGCTTTACGCACGCCACCAAACCGGATGATCAGTGGTTGTATCTGCCGGCATTAAAACGTGTCAAGCGAATCGCCTCGGCAAATAAATCCGGCCCGTTCATCGGCAGTGAATTTGCTTACGAAGATATCGCCTCGCAGGAAGTCAGTAAATATAAATACAAGTTTTTGCGTGACGATAAACTCGACGGCCGTGATTGCTGGGTAATTGAAAGCTATCCGCAATATGAATACTCGGGCTATACGCGTTTGATTACCTGGCTGGATAAGGATATGTATCATCCATTGAAAGTAGAGTTTTATGACCGTAAAAATTCATTACTCAAAACGCTTACCTATCATGAGTATAAAAAATATCTGGATAAATACTGGCGTACGCATCGTATGGAAATGGTTAATCATCTCACCGGCAAGAGCACAACGCTAAAGTGGCTGGAAATAAAATTTAAAACCGGCCTTACCGAGCGTGACTTTGACCGTAATGCCTTAAAAAGAGCGCGATAAGCAACTGGTAGATTGATGATGCGCTGCTGGATAATCGCACTATTTATTTTTACCACACCCACATTGTATGCCGGCGAATGGTCAGGTGATTTGTCGTTGGAAGCAAGGCTGTTTACTGAGTCACCGACAGATAACCAGCAGCATGGTAATAATCTTGCGCTGGCATTTGAACCGGATTATCACCAGCAGTGGGATGGTGGTAAACAGCTATTTAGTTTCACTCCTTTTGTACGCATTGACCAACATGATGATGAACGATCCCATGCAGATATTCGTGAACTGTCCTGGGTCAATGTTGGCAGTAACTGGGAATTACGTTTAGGTATACGTAAAGTATTCTGGGGCGTGACCGAGTCACAACACCTGGTCGATATTATTAACCAGACTGACCTGGTTGAAAATCCGGACGGAGAGGACAAACTTGGTCAGCCGATGCTGAATCTGGCCTGGATTACCGACGTGGGCACCTTTGATTTTTATGTGTTGCCCTATTTTCGTGAACGTACATTTGCAGGTAAACAGGGCCGCTTGCGCAGCACGCCTTATGTCAATACCGACAACCCGGTGTATGAATCTGCCGACAATGAAAAACATATTGACTATGCCGCGCGTTGGTCACGAAGCATTGATGTGTTTGATATTGGCCTGAGCTATTTCAATGGTACCAGCCGCGATCCACGACTGGTGCCCGGTATCGATAGTAGCGGTCAGGCGACACTCATTCCGCATTATGATTTAATCGAGCAGGCTGGACTGGATGTACAGACAACACTTGGCAGTTGGTTATGGAAACTTGAAGCCATTAAACGCGACCGACGTACGTCTGGGGCGAATACTGACTATGTTGCAGCAACTGCAGGCTTTGAATATACCCTGTATGGCGCCTTTGGTTCGGCAACCGATGTCGGACTACTGCTGGAATATCTGTATGATGATCGTGACAATGCCGCCACCACACCTTTTGAAGACGATGTACTTATGGCAGCACGCATTACATTAAATGATATACAAGGTACCGAACTGTTGATGGGTGTGATCAAGGATCTTGATACAGATGCCTATGCCATCAATGTCGAGGCAGCACGCCGTTTAACAAGCCACTGGAAATTATCGGTAGAAGGCCGCGCCTATCAGAGTCTGCCGGCAACTGATCCACTCGCCGCTTATGCCAAAGATGATTACGTTCAACTTAATCTTGAATATTATTTTTAATCACACGTAATGGCGGTCGCTGTAACATATTCAGGGCAATATCCGCATCAACCGGCTTGCTGATCAAAAATCCCTGCATACTGTCGCAGGTTTCTTCTTTTAACAGTGCCTGCGTGATTTCATCCTCAACACCTTCTGCGATTACTTCCATTTCCAGGTTATGCGCCAGATCAATAATCGAATTTACAATCAGGCGATCATTTTTTTGTGCTGCCATGCCAAATACGAATGACTTGTCGATTTTAAGAATCGAAATAGGCAATTGCTTGAGATAGGAAAGCGATGAGAAGCCGGTACCAAAATCATCAATCGCAAAGCGAATACCCATCGCATCGAGCCGGTTTAATACTTCACCCACACGCACTGTTTCTGTCATCATGGATCGTTCTGACAGCTCCAGCAATATTACCGAAGGCGGAAGATTATTCTGGGTAAGATTTTTATAGATCGATTCGACGAAGCTGACTTCATATAAATCCCACGCCGTAACATTAATTGATACATAGATACCTGGATTAATAGCATGCCATTTACTTGCCTGCTTGATAGCTTCCTGTACTACCCACTGGGTTATTTTTCTTATCAGGCCGGTTTGTTCGGCAAGATGAATAAATATATCGGGCCCTATTCTGCCAAAAGACGGATGTTGCCAACGCACCAGAGCCTCGAAGCCAAGAATCGAGCTGTCCTTGAGGCTGTTAATCGGCTGATATTGTAATACCAGCTCATTATTGTCTATCGCCAGTCGTAAATCTGAAAGTAGCGACAGTTGCTTGATGTTGTTGACATCATTTTCCGGTGCATAAATACTGTAGTGTGCAGTTGACCGTTTTGCCTCATACATAGCGACATCAGCATGCTTCATTAACTGGTCTGCAGTACTGCCGTGATTGGGATAAATGGCAATACCCAGACTGGCACCAAGATATAAATTGTGTGCATCTATCTGATACACCCGCCCCAATTCCTCCGAAACTTTATTTGCCATATCATTAATGCTCTCGTGCGTGATGTCGGTCAATATAATTGCGAACTCATCGCCACCAAGACGCGCCACTGTATCGGTATCACGCAGCATACGTTGTAGTCTTTCTGCTACTTCACATAACAAATTGTCACCAACCAGGTGGCCGAGTGTGTCGTTAACTTCCTTGAAACGATCCAGATCCATAATAATAAGCGCAAAGATTGCCTTTTTTCTTTTTGACATATTGATGGTGTATGTCATTCTGTCAACGAGCAGCGTCCTGTTCGGCAATGATGTCAGGCTGTCATGCATGGCCAGATGTTCCAGTTGATCCTGGCGATGTTTTATTTGTTGTCGTAAATTGCTGAATGCACCAATGAACTCTGACATCTCCTTGTTGTGAACATGCGGAATCAACATATCAATATTACTTGAACCATTTTTAAAGGCTTCTGCCAGACGATAGATTGGTTTTAGTAACGCATTGTCGAGCAGGAAATAACTGAATATCATCACGGAAACCAGCAAGGCAAATAATCCCCATAGCAACATACTAATCTGTTGACTGGTCTTGTATTGCGCCTTGACGTCTTCGGCCGCCGTATAAATCAGGTAGGAATTTAACTGGTTGACCAGTTGATGAATATTATCGATCAGCGGGTAGACATTGTTTATTATAATTGGAACATCACCACGCCATGCCTTGGTTTTATTGATCGTCTCTACTTCCTGAAATCCCTTGTACCATTCTTCAGCACTATTGATTAACAGACTGACAGACTCCGATGATTCAAATCCCATTTTGGGGTGATTTTTCATGCTCTCCAGTTTTTTCAGCAATTTTCGTAGTTGTCCGAAGTAGGTATGAATATCCTTGACCTGGTTTGGCAAGGCGTCTTCAAACATGGAACCCAAACGATTGATAAGATAAATCCGGTAAGTATTGATTGTTTGCCGCCATAAATCACGTATTTGTAATTTAAGTTGATAAATCTCTTTTGACGCGCGGCTCAGACCCATACTTTCTGATTCTGCAATGGCATAATTTATTGAAGTAAGAAAATCGGCGTTTACCACCAACATCGTGCCATTGGCCAGCTTCATCGCCGGGAACATAGCATTCGGTTCCAGTCTTATTTTCATTAACTGATCGGCATTCTTATCCAGCTCTGCCAGCTTAATTCTCAGTGTGCCAATATCAAAGCGTAGTTCCTTGCTAATTACCCATTTATCATTTTCAAGCTGCCTTGCGCGGTCGTCTGCATTTTGTAATGCATTTTTGAATTGCAAGCGTAGATCAGCGGTGGGTTCGATCAGGTACAAATCGATATGGCGCGCCGCCAACTGCATTTCCTGACGCAATGATTCGGTGAGCTGACGCACCTGTACACGACTTTCAATATTTTTCTTTAACCTTTCTGAAGAGTCACTGATGTATACGTGTTCAAATACAATGGCCAACAAGACACACAGTACACTGGAAATGGCAACGATCAGATATCGTAAACGTAAGCTATACATCCGCTAAAGCAGTCTCCCGAGCTTAAATAAGTAATTAATAATTTACTGATTGTTTATGTCACTACTGTTTGTAGTATAGCGCATGACTGGAGAAATATTATCCACAGCCAAATCTTACGCTTATCCAGTCTTCTAGAATCAGCGTGAACACGTAAAGTTAGTAAAATGATTTACTGAAAGTAATAGACTGCGCCAGTGATGCTCATGTTGGTGTGTGACAGCGAGACAACAGGCAAAATACACATATTTAATAGCTGTGTAGCACCTAGTCTGGCAGCACATAGGGTGAATGCCCCAGAATATTTAGAACTGGGAAATACAGAACAGAAAAATTTAGAACAAGTCCTAAAATCGGTACGTAATAAGATTAACTTGCCCGTGCATGTTAACGCGACCTGCTTTGATGACAAGATTAGAGTGATTGTTAATAGAAGACGGTGCGCGCTCCAGTCTGCTGGACAGGCAATGGTATAGCATTACAAATCCTTGGTATTTCTAAATCCGGTCATTTTAACCAATCTGCATATCAATATTATATCCCGAGAATTTTCGAACATTCAGGACACCGCCATCCAGAAGCAGATACTGACCCTTTATTCCCTGCAATATTCCTGATACTTGCGGTGTCTTGTCAAAATTAAACGAGTTAACTTTTACCGGGTAGGTTTCGACCGGGTATTTTATTTCAACAACTGACTCGTTACTCAGGGCCGTTAAAGCATTCGCGCCAAACTCCTTTTCCAGTTTGCTGATGACCGGGTGTGATTTTTCGAACAACACATCACGTGCAGCAGGCAAGTCTTGCGGTTCGGGCTCTCCCTTTAACATTTTTTGCCAGGCTGTCTTGTCGTTAACATATTTTTTCAGTTCGACCTCGACACGGCCCGACATGATTCTGTCCTGTACACGAAATATCGGTAGCGCCTGTGTTGCGCCCTGATCCATCCAGCGTGAGGGCAAGTTGGTTTGTCGTGTGATGCCGACTTTTATACCCGACGAATTGGCGAGATAAACATAATGATCCTGAAAGCAATGTTGCTCTCCCCACTGTGGTTCACGACAGGTGCCTTCATGATAATGACACAGCTCGGGTTTGATCAGGCAGCTGTCACACTCGGCCAGGGACTGAAAGCACGGATAACAATAACCTTGTTGAAAACTTTTTTTCGTTTTACGACCACAGGCAACACAATGTATCGCACCGGTATAAGTGAATGATAATTTTTTACCAATCAATTCATTCATTGCTATCTTTTCACCATCCAGAGGTAAATGATATGAAACCGGTGTCGTCAGGTTGGTGTGCATTTTCCGAAAATGGCCAGATAGTTTCACGGCAGGATACCTTTCATTTTTCGATAACCAGAAGCTTTTGTTGACGCAGTAAAATAAATATCACTTGTGAAATGGCACGCTTAACTCGTGCACTGCATCGACAAATGCTTTGGCATGATCGGGATTAACATGTTGATGTATGCCATGACCCAGGTTAAAGACATGACCGTTCCCGGCGCCATAACTTTCAAGAATAAAACCGACCTCTTCGCGAATACGTTCCGGCTTGGCATAAAGTACGGTTGGATCCATATTCCCCTGTAATGCGACCTTGTCACCGACACGTTTACGCGCCATGCCAATATCAATGGTCCAGTCAAGCCCCAGACAGTCTGCACCGATTTGCGACTGGCTTTCCAGCCATTGGCAACCGCCCTTGCTGAATATGATGACCGGTACTTTTCTGCCATCATGTTCACGCGTCAGGTTGGCAATAATTTTTTGCATATAGTCAAGTGAAAACGATTTGTAATCTCGTGTGGTCAGTGCGCCACCCCATGTATCGAAAATCATTACTGCCTGTGCACCCGCGTCGATTTGTGCATTCAGGTAAATCGCCACAGTATCGGCAACCACATCGAGCAAATCGTGCATGGCTTGTGGGTCTTCGTAGAGTAAACCTTTTACTTTGGCAAAATCCTTGCTGCCACCGCCTTCTACCATATAAGTAGCCAACGTCCAGGGACTACCGGAAAAGCCAATCAAGGGAACACGACCAGCAAGTTCGCGGCGAATCATACTTACTGCGGCGAACACATAACCGAGTTCTTCGCTCATGTCTGGAATGGCGAGTTTCGCGATATCGGCGCGACTTCGCACCGGATGTTTGAAATGCGGACCTTCGCCTTCGGCAAAAAACAGACCGAGCCCCATTGCATCGGGAATGGTCAGAATATCGGAAAATAAAATTGCCGCATCCAGATCAAACCGTTCCAGCGGTTGCAGGGTAACTTCGGTGGCAAGCTCGGGGGTCTTGCATAAATTCAGAAAATTACCGGCGCGCTTGCGGGTTGCCTTGTATTCAGGTAAATATCGGCCGGCCTGACGCATCATCCAGACGGGAGTGACATCAACGGGTTCACGTAACAGTGCTTTTAAAAATCGATCGTTTTTTAATTCAGTCATTTAATTAACCAGGGCAGGCGATAAATACAGGGATAGTTATTGTTACTAGTTGTTGAACACGCGACTCCCTTTTGGCACGTGAAACTTTATTTTACACGTCCAGATAATCGAGTATTCCTTGTGCCGCTTCGCGACCTTCATACACAGCCGTCACTACCAGATCAGAACCGCGCACCATATCACCACCGGCAAAAATTTTCGGGTTGGTTGTCTGATGTTTGTATTGCTGTTGTTGTGCTGCCTTGACCCGGCCACGCTCATCAACACCAATATTATACTCACTGAACCAGTCCTGCGGATTGGGACGAAAACCAAACGCAATGATCACACAATCGGCCGGAATAATTTCTTCGGAACCCGCGACTGCTTGCGGTGTACAACGCCCACGTTCATCCGGCTCACCAAGTTTGGTTGTTACAACTTTAACGCCTTCCACTTTGCCGTCGCCGACGATTTCGATTGGCTGACGATTCCATTTGAATTTAACGCGCTCTTCCTTGGCATTGGCAACTTCACGACGTGAGCCAGGCATATTGGCTTCGTCACGTCGATAGGCGCAGGTCACCGAACTGGCGCCCTGACGAATCGCGGTACGATTACAATCCATCGCAGTATCACCGCCACCGAGGACAACGACTTTTTTCCCTGCCATACTGACAAACTCAGCCGGATCTTTTTCGTAGTGCCAGCTGTGATTTACATTTGAAATCAAATAGTCCAACGCTGCGTGAACACCCGGCAGATCTTCACCCGGAATATTCGCCGTCATATAACTATATGTGCCCATGCCAAGAAACACGGCGTCATGGTTATCAATTAATTGTTGAAACGGAATATCGACACCCACATCAATACCGGTTTTAAATTCAACGCCCATGCCTTCAAGAATTTTACGGCGATTATGCACAACTTCTTTTTCCAGTTTGAATTCCGGAATACCAAAGGTTAACAGTCCGCCAATCTCGGGTTGCTTCTCATAGACTACTGATTTGACGCCATTACGTGCCAGCACATCGGCACAACCTAACCCTGCCGGACCTGCGCCGATGATGGCGACCTTTTTGCCAGTATCGGTTACATCTGAAAGATCCGGCGTCCAACCTTCGGCAAACGCGGTATCTGAAATATATTTTTCTATCGCGCCAATAGTGACCGCACCAAAACCATCGTTCAGTGTACAGGCGCCTTCGCACAAACGATCCTGAGGACATACACGGCCACATATTTCCGGCAGTGAATTGGTGAGATGCGACATTTCCGCCGCTTCCTTGATGTTGCCTTCCGAGATTAATTTCAACCAGTTGGGTATGTAATTATGTACCGGACACTTCCATTCACAATAGGGATTGCCACACGCCAGACACCGGTCGGCCTGTTGTGCAGCCTGCATTGCATCGTATTTACCGTAAATTTCACGGTATTCCTTGACGCGTTTGTTCGCCGGTTTTTTTTCCGGGTCGATACGTGCAACTTCGATAAACTGAAAATTATTTGCCATAGTAGGTAACTTTTTTTTCTTTGTCCTGCTCGCCAGATTAATTACTTGCTGTACCATTACGCCGCGGATTGTCTTAACTCGGACAACAACACATCGAGCGATGCAGCCTTCGGTTTCACCAGCCAGAATTTGCCGATGACATGATCAAAATTATCCAGTAAATATTTGCCACGCACGCTGCCGGTTTCTGCTACATATTCCTTAATCAGGTTACGCAAATAAACACGGTGAGCTTCCATGGTTTCGGTTGCAATACCAACAATATCCACATCCTTGTTGTTGTAGTTGTGTGAAAACATCCTGTCTTCGTCATATACAAATGCAAAGCCGCCAGTCATACCCGCACCAAAGTTCAATCCGGCCTTGCCCAGTACGGCCACGACACCACCGGTCATATATTCACAACCGTGATCACCAATGCCTTCGACCACTGCCGTGCAACCCGAGTTACGTACGCCGAAGCGTTCACCTGCCATACCCGCAGCAAATAACTTGCCGTTGGTGGCGCCATATAAACAGGTGTTGCCGATAATGGTGGTCTCGGAAGAAATAAATTCACTGCCTTGCGGTGGATAGATTACAAGTTTGCCACCGGCCATGCCTTTACCGACATAGTCATTGGCATCGCCTTCCAGATACATGTGCAGACCACCGGCATTCCACACGCCAAAGCTTTGCCCCGCCGTACCTTTCAAACGCAACACAATCGGCTTGTCTTCCATGCCGAGGTCTTTATGTCGAATGGCTATTTCGCCTGATAAACGCGCGCCGATCGAACGATGTGTATTACGCACGGTGTAGTGGAATTCACCACCGCTTTTATTTTCAATGGCACTTAAGGTATCTTTAACCATTTGTTCGGCCAATTCACCTTTATCAAACGGTTCATTGCGCGCTTGCATACAGTATTGTGGTTTGTCTTTTGCAACACCGGCATCCGATAACACGGCACTGAAGTCGAGTTTTTGTTGTTTGGGCGTGTTACCACTGATGGCTTCAAGCAAATCGGTACGACCAATCAAATCGTTGAGTTTTTTCACACCAACCTGGGCGAGCAACTCACGCACTTCTTGCGCAATAAATTTGAAGTAGTTGATCACCATCTCGACTTCGCCAATAAAATGCGGGAACAGCACTTTATCCTGTGTGGCTATACCCGTGGCACAGTTATTCAAATGACAAATACGCAGGTACTTGCAACCCATGGCGACCATCGGGCCGGTACCAAATCCGAAACTTTCTGCACCGAGGATGGCGGCCTTGATCACATCCAGTCCGGTTTTCAGACCACCGTCTGTTTGTAAACGTACCTTGTCACGCAGGTCATTGGCACGCATGATTTGATGCGCTTCTGTCAGACCCAGTTCCCATGGACTACCGGCATATTTAACCGAGGTTAACGGTGATGCACCGGTACCACCGTCATAACCGGAAATGGTAATCAGGTCGGCATAGGCTTTGGCTACACCGGCAGCGATAGTACCGACACCGGCTTCGGCTACCAGTTTGACAGACACCAGACCCTGTGGATTAACCTGCTTGAGATCGAAAATCAGTTGCGACAAATCTTCGATGGAATAAATATCATGATGTGGTGGCGGTGATATTAATGACACGCCCGGCTTGCAAAAACGCAGACTGGCAATCAGGTCGTTTACCTTGTGTCCCGGTAACTGACCGCCTTCACCCGGCTTGGCGCCCTGTGCGATTTTAATCTGCATGACTTCGGCGCTGCGCAAATAATATGGCGTGACACCAAAGCGACCGGAAGCAACCTGTTTGATTTTAGATTTACGTTCAGGGTCATAGCAACGTTCAAAGTCTTCGCCGCCTTCACCGGAATTGGAGCGGCCACCGATCTTGTTCATGGCACGTGCGAGCGTTTCATGTGCAACCGGGGACAGTGCGCCGAGTGACATCGCGGCTGAATCAAAGCGCGGCAGAATATCTTCAATCGGTTCCACATCATCAATACTGATGGCGCTGACATCATCACGCAGTTTTAATAAATCGCGTAATGCCAGCGGCGGGCGCTTGTTAACAAGGTCAGCATAAACCTTGTAATCTTCGAATTTGCCACTTTTTACCGCGTGTTGCAGTGAATATACTACATCAGGATTATAGGCATGTTCTTCACCACCATGAATAAACTTCAGCAGACCACCCTGATTGATCGTCTTGCGCTTGTTCCAGGCGACTTTTGCCAGCAGACGCTGATCCGCCTCGAAATCTTCAAACTGAATGCCTTGCACACGGTTAGTGGTATTTGTAAAACAATAGTTAACCACGTCCTGGTGCAGGCCAACGGATTCATATAATTGCGCACCGCGATAACTGGCAATCGTGGAAATACCCATTTTCGAGGTGATCTTGAACAGACCTTTGTTGATTCCTTTACGGAAATTTGCCAGCAAAGTCCCGCTATGTTTTTCGGTAATCTCGCCACTACGTTGCAAATCCAGAATACATTCATATGCCAGATAAGGATAAACTGCCGTCGCACCATAACCGATTAATACGGCAAAATGATGTGAATCGCGTGCAGTTGCCGTCTCGACCAGCAGGTTGGCATCACAACGCAATCCTTCCTGGGTAAGACGATGATGCACCGCACCGGTCGCCAATAATGCATGCACCGGAATATGGTCCGTATCAAGCTTGCGATCGCTAAGTACCAGAATAACCGCACCATCTTTCACTGCCTGTACGGCCTGATTGGTAATATCATCCAGTGCCGCTTTCAGGGTTGTATCCTTGTGATGACCTAACTCGATAAAGTGATGTCCGTACTCGGATTGATCGAGCTCCAGCAGCTGTTTGAATTTGCTGGTTGATAATACCGGTGACTTCACGGTAACACGCTTGGCGTGATCTTCTGTTTCAGTAAACATGTTGCGTTCGGCACCGAAACAGGTTTCCAGTGACATAACGATTTCTTCGCGAATCGGATCGATAGGCGGATTCGTTACCTGTGCAAATTGCTGACGGAAATTATCAAATGGCGAGCGCACAAAACGGGATAACACCGGGAACGGTGTGTCATCACCCATGGAACCTACTGCTTCGGCTCCGCCCTCGGCAAGTACGCGAATAATTTGATCGCGTTCTTCGAAAGTGACGTTAAACATTTTTTGATAAATATTAAGCGCATCTTCTTCCATGGGAGAAGCGTTTTCATCTTCATCCAACTCAGACTCGATACGGATCATGTTTTTGCTAATCCACTCGCGGTAAGGCTGCCGCGATTTGAGCATGGTGTCGATGTCTTCCGGCATTAACAGCTCACCGGTTTCCGTATTCGCGGCAATCATTTGTCCGGGTTTCAGGCGCCCCTTGGCAACCACGTCTTCCGGTTTGTATTCGTACACACCGATTTCAGATGCCAGTGTAATGTGACGGTCCTTGGTGATGACCCAACGTGCCGGTCGTAGCCCGTTACGATCCATGGTACAGGCCGCATGTACACCATCGGTTAATACGATGCCGGCCGGGCCATCCCAGGGTTCCATGTGCATGGAATTGTATTCATAAAAGAAACGTAAATCGGCATCCATGGTTTGTACGTTTTGCCATGCCGGTGGTACCAGCAAACGCATGGCCCGAAATATATTCATGCCACCGGCAAGCAAGGCTTCGAGCATGTTATCGAGACTGTTGGAGTCCGAGCCAGTCATTGATACCAGCGGACGAACATCGTCCATAGGTAAATCAGGTGTATTAAATTTATGTCCACGGGCCACCGACCAGTTGCGATTGCCCTGCACGGTATTGATTTCACCATTATGCGCAAGATAACGGAACGGTTGCGCCAGGCGCCATTGCGGCCAGGTATTGGTCGAGAAACGTTGATGGAACACACACAGCGCAGTTTCCATTTCTTTCAGATCCAGATAGAACACCGGCAGGTTTTCCGGCATCACCAGGCCTTTATACGAAATGACGCTGGAGGATAAGCTTGGTACATAAAACACCGTATCCGCGTCGGCGCCCTTGAATGCGTCGATGGCTTTTTCAGTACGCCGGCGTGCTATATATAAGTGTCGCTCGAATTGCACCTTGTCCATACCATCCGGCGCATTAACAAAAATTTGCTCGATGACTGGCAGGCTGCGCAGGGCTTCTTCACCACAGGCACTATTGTCGGTCGGTACCACGCGCCAACCTTGTACCTGTAAACCTTCTGCAGTGCACTCTTTTACCAGCAGGTCACGCGCACGTTGCGCCTTGTATTTGTCGGTATGTAAAAACACCATACCCACCGCGTACAATTCAGTGAGTGTAAAGCCACATTCATGAGCCCTGGCTTGAAGAAAGCTGTGCGGTTTTTTCATGAGCAAACCGCAGCCGTCACCGGTCTTGCCATCAGCTGCAACCGCACCACGGTGGGTAAGTCGTGCCAGTGCATCAATAGCTGTTTGTAGCAGCCACTGACTGGGGGTACCATCCATATGCGCGATCAAACCAAACCCACAGTTCTCTCGTTCGAACCTGGGATCGTATAAACCTGTTATCTGAGTTGGGTCTATTTTCACAACTATCTCGTTTGTTAATCTTTACATAAAATTCAATAAGTTACATTAGTTCTGCGCTCGCGCACCGCAGCCCCATCTTCTGGCCGTAGTCTGGACTTGGTTGAAACATTGAGACAAAACGGCTCAGCAGTATACAGGCCAACGGCATTGGCTTCAATGGCTGAATTGTTAGGGATTAAGCCGCAAGTGTTTGATTTTTATGGGGTTCAACTCTCAGTACGATGCTGCGGAGATGTCCGCTCTGTTAGCCATTTGATAGCTTGCTGTGCATTCGCAAAATGATTCAGGTGGCCGCCGTGCTGCCGCATTACCGTTTCTGAAAAGTCATTGTCATGCCAATGTGTAGGTGTGTTGATCGCGGCAATTTTGTATTCGTCGTGAAACAGCTCGGCATAATATTGTCCGACAAGAAATAAATCCGCGAGTGGGACGGCACCTGTCATACCTGCGCAATCGAGCAATAGTCTGGTTTGTTGCTGTGCTTCGCATGCCGCCTTTAATTCGTCTGCCAGTGCACACATACTCTGCATGTTTGTCACGCCCTGGATTGTAAAGTGAAGATACGCATCCTTGTTTGTCACTTGTACCGAAAACATGCTTACTGTGCTTTGGATTGATGCAGGTCTTTATGGATGCTGGCAAAACTTCTTGCCCAGGGAGAAACATTTTGCAGCGCGGGAGGAAGATCCTTGATGGCTTTGGTTGCCGCGGCACGACTGGGATAAACACCATAGACCAGCGTATACCAGTCACGTGTGTCGTAGCGGGTGTGAAAATACTTTGCCTGGCCCAGTAATTTATTCGCTTTTATAAAACGCTTAATCGCCGCTTCATTGCGGCTACCTAATAATTGCAGGGTGAATTGTCGTGGGTCCTGACTCCATAACCAGGCATCGTGATTCTGTTTGTCCGGTTTGGTTGTCGATGATGCTTTGGGTCGGGTTGCCTTGATCGGTTTGGTTTCGGTGACGATTTGCGCCTGTACGCTGTCAAAACGACGCAACCAGGGTTTTACCTTGGCCAGTGAGGCAGGCAATTGTTTCGCCGCCGCCTGCGCCTGGGCACGATCTGGGTAACTACCATAGACCAGGGCATACCAGGGTTTATCATCACGCAAGGTTTTATAAATACTGACATCACCGACCAGCTTGTGTTTGGCAACAAAACGCTCGAGGCTGTTGCGCTGCTGAGTACCAATTAACTGCAAGGTAAAATGCGCGGGGTCCTGTGACATGATCCAGTTCGCCGCAGGTTGATAGGTTGTTGTCGGTGGTTTGCTGACAGGCTTTATTGTGTCCGTGTTATTTTTTGTAGCAGTTTTCGCATCAGTGGTGCTGGTTGTCGCGTCATTTTGTTCGGCAGTATCAGGCTGCGTGGCAATTTTTTTGCCAACATAAAAACTCGCCGTGTTGGAAGACTGTTTACCGGCTTTTACCGTTACCTTCCATTCGTGTGGATTGGTGCCGGTGGTGATGGTCATCGTCAGGGTGTTGTCATCAACAAGCGCAACCTGATGTGTTGCCAGCGTTTTGCTGCGCCACTTTTTGTTCCTGGTTGGCCACTGCACAATGACATCCGGTTGAATGCCATCGGCTGCAACAAATCCCTCACCCTTGATAGTAAATTTTTGTGGTTTGACGCTACCTTTTACTATCTCAGGCTCAATGGCGCTGATTTGCAGCTGTTTGTCAGCATCAGGTGTTGCAGTCGCTGTAACGGCTTCATTTTTTGATTCAGCTGCGTCCGGTTTTTTATCATCCGGTACTGCAAATACGGCATTATTCGACTCAGTACCAGTGTCCGTTTTGGGTTTGCTTGTGCTTTCAGGTACTGCCTGTTTCTCGACAGCAGGCTCCTGCAAGGTAATTTCTTTTATCGGTTCTGGCCGGGTTTCAATAACAGGCAGTGTATCTTGAGGTGATTGCGCCTGCGTCGGCACCGGTTTTTCTTCCCTGAATAAATCATTAATGCTGTCCTGCAGGGTCAACGCAATTATTGCAATGATAATAATGATTGATCCCAGTGCGATTTGTTTGTGTGAAAAAGTGCGATCTTTTGCCGGCCTGGCGGGTGTTACTTCGTTCAGGCTGCTGTTACTGGAATCATCCAGATGCAAGTGGGCCAGCTCGTTAATATGTGAAGGTATGCCGCGTGAAATCCGGTGTAATTTTTTTATCACTTTGGGTGTGAACGGTGTTGTGCCTTCAAACCCGGCGACTGCCATACGATGTTTGATATATTCGGCGGTTTGTTCCTCTTCGAGTTCTGGCACGTCCATGGTATGCGTTATACGCTCACGCAACGGTCGTATGGCGGGTGCCTCGAGCATGATTTCAATTTGCGGTTCGCAAAATAAAATTATTCGTAACAGGTGACCTTGTGCCGCTTCGATATCGGCAAAGTAAAAAAGTGTCTCGAGTGCCTCTTTCGGTAACTCGTGCGCATCATCGATCAGCAGTATGGGAATTTCATCACTGTTTTGCAGCGCTTTCAGATGCTCGAAGACGATATCCTGAACCTGATTCATGTCGTGCGGCACACCTGACAGGCCAAAGCCCAGTGCAATTTCACTGAGCAGTGTCTCCGCGTCCATCATGGTGTGCGCGTTAACTTCACAAATGTTCCAGTCTTCTTCCGCTTCGCTGACAAACCGGCGCAACAGGCTGGTTTTACCAACACCGCGTTCACCCGTTACTATCAGCAACAGATTGCTGTACTGCGTCAGATGTTTAAGCATGTTCAGACGCTGTGCACGTTCAGCGTCTATATAAAGAAAGGCATCGTCGTGATGTGGCGCAAACGGCGCTTCATTGAGTCCAAGCTCTGCAAGGTAGGCAGGTTCGATACGGCTGAGTTGATCGATATCGTAATTACTCATGACCGGTCATGTCCGGGATTATCTAGGGAAGTTATCAATCCGGCGTTATCTGATTGACGCGCGTCAGAGGCACTTTTTTCAGCGCCACGTACATACATGACTTTAAAGCCACGTTGCAGTTGCGCATCACGTACCCGTTCCAGCGCCGCAAGCGCTTCTTCATGGCTGTTAAAGTGATCCTGTTTCACACGTCCCTTGGCACCCGTTCTGCCCCATTCACGTAACAAGGTCCAACCATCAATGAGGTCTTCCTGTAACCAGAGCTGATAGAACCGGGGTGCTTCTTCCTCCGCAAAATGTTGCATATAAACACGCATTGCCTGCTCGCTACCTAGATCCGTTGTCGATATTCGACAGGTTATCGCAGGTATTGTTATTTTCTTTATGTATTATAGACACTTATAAGCCTGTGCGCATTTTTGACAGTAAACTCGACAAAATAAAATCAGGTAATTTCAATGGGGTTGAAGATACGTTGATACTCGGCAATGGCATAGCGATCGGTCATGCCCGCGATGTAATCCGCCACTGCACGGGCACGGCCTGATTGCGGGTCTTCCTGTTCCAGTTTACTGATATGTCGCTGGTGCTTGGGTTGCAACAAGGCGGGATCAGACATAAACGCCTGAAACATCCCGTCGATGATCTGTTTAGCCTTACTGGTCATGCGATGAACTCGATAATGACTGTATAAATTGTTACGCAGGAAGCGTTTCAATTGCAGGTGTTGTTGCATGACGGTCTCGCTCAAACACGCCATTTCTTCCTTGCAGCTACGTACGTCATCAATACACGCAGGTTTGTACTGCGCCAGTTTGGCTTGTGTTGATTCAACCAGATCAACGACCAGTGTATTGATCATACGACGAATTATTTCATGAGTAAGGCGCCGGTCGGCCAGATCGGGATATTTCGCCTTGACCACATCGAAATAATCACGAAATAAATCCACTGCCAGTAATTGCTCAATCGTGATCAGTCCTGAACGCAAGCCATCGTCCACATCATGGTTGTTATAGGCAATTGCATCGGCCAGATTAACGATCTGCGCTTCCAGACTTGACTGGCCACCGTTAATGAAGCGCTCCCCGATATCGCCCAGTTGTCTGGCGTTTTTCACCGAGCAATGTTTCAGAATGCCTTCGCGCGACTCAAAGGTCAGATTCAAGCCTGGAAAATCGGCATAACGCGCTTCAAGCAAGTCGACTGTCCGCAGTGACTGCAGGTTATGCTCAAAGCCGCCGTAATCCTGCATGCAATGATTCAATGCATCCTGACCTGCATGTCCGAACGGCGTGTGCCCGAGGTCATGCGCCAGTGCAATCGTTTCGCTCAGGTCTTCATTCAGGTTTAGTTCACGTGCAATGCTACGACTGATCTGTGCGACTTCGATGGAGTGTGTCAGTCGGGTACGAAACATGTCGCCTTCATGGTTTACAAATACCTGCGTCTTGTATTCGAGTCGGCGAAACGCAGCGGAATGAATGATACGATCACGATCGCGCTGAAATTGGCTACGATATTGCGGCGCCGATTCGGAATATTGCCGGCCCCGGGACTGGTCATCAGTTGCTGCGTAACTAGCGAGTTGAATACTCATAATATTTATTCACGACAACTTTCTATACAGGCCTTGATCTTTTCTGCATCCACCTGATTGGTAATTTTTGCCTTGCCTAATGAATCGAGTAGCACGTAATTAATTTTCCCGTCGCGTACTTTTTTATCGACCTGCATATATTGCATGAAGGTATCAAAGTCCATTGATGCAGGCAGTTTTACCGGTAGTTTGGCTGACTGAACTAACTTAACAACACGATCAACATCGGCTTGCTTCAGCCAGCCCTGGCGCATCGACACATCGGCCGCCATGACCATACCCATCGCCACCGCCTCACCATGTAACCAGTTGCCATAACCCATGCCGGATTCGATTGCATGCCCAAAGGTATGCCCAAGATTCAGGATTGCGCGAATTCCGCCTTCCTTTTCATCTGTTGCTACAATTTCTGCCTTGCATTGACAGGATACCTCAATGGCATATGCCAGCGCTTCCCTGTCACGCGCCAGACATTTAGCCATGTTGGCTTCAAGCCAGTCGATAAAGTCCGGTAAACGAATCAGGCCATATTTAATCACTTCAGCAAGGCCGGCACTCAATTCTCGATCAGGAAGTGTATCGAGTGTCTCCGTATCAGCGAGCACACATTGGGGTTGATAAAACGCACCAATCATATTTTTACCCAGCCGGTGATTAACACCGGTCTTGCCACCAACAGACGAATCCACCTGTGCCAGCAACGTGGTAGGAATCTGAATAAATGGCACACCGCGCTGATAACATGCTGCGGCAAAACCGGTCATATCGCCTATCACACCGCCGCCAAGCGCCACCAAGGTGGTGTAACGATCAAAATGATTCTGTAATAACACATCAAAAATCTTGTTCAGTTCATCGAGATTCTTGTAGACCTCACCATCAGGCAGAATGACCTCGTGAGTTTCAAAGTTTGTAAACAGTTTTTTTGTTTTATCCATATACAAGGGCGCGACCGTTTCATTACTCACGATCATGACCTGCTTGCCATGCACATGTTTGCCAACCAGTTCGGCATGATCCAGCAGTCCCGCTCCGATGTGGATGGGATAGCTACGATCACTTAAATTTACAGTTACTGTCTTCATTTTTTTGAGTAGTTACCTGCTTGCTGCCAATTGATATACTAGGTCAATTTTACCCTAAGTTAACTTTGCCTGACGCTTGCCAGCTTTTTTTTAATAAAATTAACGGTAGATTTGATACTTCCTTTCCCGGTATCAACCGTAATGTCGGCAATTTCACGATATAACGGGTCCCGTGCATTCAGTAACTCGAGTAATTTAGTTTTCGGATCGTCCGTTTGTAACAAAGGCCGGTTTTTATCCCACTTGGTGCGTTTGTATAATTGCTCTACTGTTGCCGACAAATATATAACTATACCGCGTTCACTTAGTAGTTGGCGATTATCTTCACGTAATACCGCACCGCCACCAGTTGCAAGCACAATATTTTCCCTTTTTGTCAATTCATTAATAATGTAATTTTCACGTTCACGGAAACCGCTTTCACCTTCAAGCTCAAAAATCAACGGGATGGTTGCACCGGTATGGCTTTCAATTTCATGGTCACTATCGAAAAATTCAAATCCCAGGACAGCGGCAAGTTGTTTGCCAATAGTTGTCTTGCCTGCTCCCATCAGCCCTACCAGAAATACTTTTTTTTCAGATTTACCCATGCCTGTATTTTAACGCCGTTAGGAGGATTTATTCGACTTGTTTGGACCTAATCTTCAGACAAAAAAATAAGGGTACTCCTTTTATATCAGGAATGTACCCTTATGAGTTTACCTTGTGAAAGATTATATTTTTAAATCGTCACTCACAATTTTAGGAGTGATGAATATGAGTAATTCATTCTTGTTATTTTCTTCAAATTTTGTCCTGAACAGCGCACCGATAAGCGGTAGATCACCAAAGAAGGGGACTTTGCTAACTCGATTCGAGGTATCTTGCTCATAAACGCCACCAAGTACAATCGTTTCGCCATTACTTACCCTTACCTGGGTGACAATTTCACGTTTATCGATTGACGGGATTCTGAAATCACCGAATTGTACTGGTCGGTCTTTCTTCACCAGCAAATCCATGATGATTGTTTCATCGGGCGTAATCTGTGGAGTGACTTCCAGTGCGAGTAACGCTTCCTTGAACGCCGTCGAACTCGCTCCTGACGATGTTGCTTCCAGGTAAGGTAATTCAATACCTTGCTTGATGTGTGCCTTTCTTTGATTGGCGGTAATAACACGTGGACTTGAAATCGTTTCAGAACGCCCTTCTGCCTGTGCTGCGGACAGCTCCAAATCGAGTAACGTACCGAATGGTAAACGTGCCAGAGCCAGACCAATTGATGCGGCCGAGCCCAGGTTAGACGCGGGCAAATCGACATTATATCGTGTCCCTCGGGTGGGAATGGTACCGCCTCTGGCTATATCAGCATTTACACCGGTATTGGACACACCAATGCCAACTTCGGATGGCGTACCAGTATTACCCGATGTTCGTTTGGATACACCAAATCTCACACCAAGCTCTTTACTGAATTCGGTATTCGCAATCACAATTCGCGATTCTATGAGTACCTGTCGCACCGGAATATCCAGTTCTTTTACCATAGCAACAATGGCATCCACTTTTTCCTGCACATCGACTACAAGTATTTTGTTGGTACGTTGATCAAGAGTTACTACACCCCGACTCGACAACCAGCGTGAGGTATTACCAGCACCAGCACTTCCTCCACCCGGTGCAGCGCCACCACCAGCAGTACCGCTAAATAGTGTTACAAACGATGCTGCCTTGGCATAGTTCACCTGAATGGACTCAGTAATGAGTGGCGCAAGTTCTTCGACCTGCTTGCGTGATTCTATTTCCAGTTTTTCTCGTTGCGCAATTTCTTCGGTCGGCGCGACCAGCATGACATTCCCGTTGACCCGTTTATCCAGGCCTTTGGTTTTAAGTATTATATCCAGTGCCTGATCCCAGGGCACATTTTTAAGGCGTAAGGTTATATCACCACTTACGGTGTCACTGGTTACCATGTTGATACCGGTAAAATCAGCAATAAGTTGTAATACTGCCCTGACCTCAATATTCTGAAAATTCAGTGACAGTCGTTCACCGGAATAAACCTTCTTTTTATTTCTTACGTTTTCGTCTTTTACTTTTACTTCCGGCTTTACATCAATTGAAAAAATATTATCAGTTTGATAACCAAGATGTTCATATTTACCTATGGCACTGATAATAATGCGAACATCACTGCCCTGATTGAAGGAGTCAACTGTCTTCACAGGTGTAGCAAAGTCCAGTACATCCAGGCGCCGTTCGAATTCTTCAGGTAAGCGTGAATTCTTCAGCGTCACGAGAACCTTGTCGCCTCGCTGTTGCAGGTCAACTGCCGTATTAGGATCACTCAGTGTCAGCAGAATCCGTCCTTCACCTTTTTCCCCGCGGCGAAAATCAACTGACTGCACGTTCGCTGTTATATCTTGCTTCTCGGAAAAATTTCCCTGCTTTTCAGAAATATTCTGAACACTCTTTTTCCCCAGGGTGATAAAGATATCATTGCCCTCGACTACCGTATCATATTCGACCATCCTGGCCAGGTTGATGACAACACGTGTACGCCCGCCTGCCTGAACAGCACTGATGCTGCGTGCGATACCAACACTAATATTTTTTGATTTTTGATCCCAGGCCAACTTGGTATCAGAAAAATCCATGGCGATGCGTGCAGGATTATCAATAGTAAACGTGGTGGGCAAGGAGGCGGAATCTGCCATCATTAAGCGTATTTCTACGCGGTCCCCAGGCAGGCTTGTAAACGACACATCCTTCAATGTATTCGCCCATGCTGTCGAAGCAGTTAAGCTTACGGTAAGCAACAAGCATACCCGTAGCAGAAAATTTAATTTATGTTTTGTATGTTTTGCCATCATTGCCTTACTCCTTCGAAAACCTCATCATTGCTCTATCACATTAATGGAGGCTTCTCGGTCTATCCAACCACCTGTGCCATCAGGAATAATTTCTTTAAGAATAATTTTTGTTTCCGAGATTTGTACAATCTCCCCGTAATCTTTACCCATGTAGTTGCCAACCTGTACCTTGTAAACTGTTTTATCCGGTGTCGCGATTAAACCCCAACGCACTTTCTTTTTTTCCAGTATTCCTACAAATGCCAAAGAGCCAAGCGGGAATGCTTCCAGTGGTTCTTTTTTACGGTCGGTATTTGGACCACCTGTTCCTGTTGCCTCTGCATTGGCATCGTTCGGATCTTCCAGCAAGAATTGGGTGAAGGGATCACGCAAATCAAATGCTGCATAACTAAATGGCTCGTAATGCTTTGCTGCAGGCAGATCTTCAATCTTGCTGCCCGGCCGTTGCTTTACTTCTGCGACGTACGATTCGAGATCTCCGTGCTGACCTGAACTACACGCCGTCATGGCAAACACTGCCAGGAACAAAACAAACAGCTTGCTACTAATTAATTGATGTTGTGTACTTTCAAGCTTCATCATAATTTACCACACAGACTTAACGTCGACCTTTTCGCTTGTCACGTTCCTGACGTTTCTGTTCTGCAACCTCATCCTCATCCAGATAACGGTATGTTTTTGCTGTCAAATCCATCGTCAAGGGATCATTTGGCTTGGCACCACTACGAATAAAAATATTATGTAGTGTCACAATCCGGGGTAATGCCGCTACGCCACTGACAAAACTTCCAAACTGATGATAGGTGCCAGTCATTTTAATTTTGATGGGCAACTCCGCATAAAACTCGGTAAATTGTTCCGCTTCAGGTTTGAATAAAACAAACTCAATACCGCTTGCCAGTCCGGTTTGAGAAATATCAACCAGCAAGTGTTCAACTTCGGTCTTGCTCGGTAACTGTCGCAACATGGCACCAAATGATTCTTCCATGTCTTTCATCTGAATACGATAAGCTTCAAGATTGACCGACTTTTGCTGCTTGACCTCAAAATCTCGTTTCAGGGTAACTTCCTCACTACGCGCGCGATCCAGCGTTTCCTGCTGGTTTTTAATATCGAGAAAATAACCGGCCGCGAGCACAATGATTCCCACAGCAATGATTAATCCAATTTTTACCGGGGCAGGCCATGCACCGAGATTACTAAAATCGAGATCGTTTAAATCAATGTTTTTCATTTACGCTTTCTCGCCGCCTTGGCCGCCTTGTCTGACTCAAGCTTCTCTTCAGCCAGAATGGAAACTTGTGTGGCACGAATCTTGAAACTGCGTTCCTTGGTTTCTTTCTTGTTCTTCGCTTCAATCACATCGAGAATCGGCCCTTTTAACCAGCCGGATTTGTCTATTCCGCGCATGAATGCCGAGACTCTCGCATTGGATTGCGCCAAACCCTCAATTGTCAGCAAATTTCCCTGTTGCTTAAGAGAAGACAGATAAACACCTTCCGGTATTATCCTCACCACTTCATCGAACAAATGTACAACCTCCGGTCGATTACGTTGCAAGATCTGAATCTTGTCAATACGATCGATCAGGCGCTGTTTGTCACGTTCCAGCTTGGTAATTTCTTTAATTTGTTCTTCAACCTGGCGAATTTCTTTTTGTAAGTAGGCATTACGCGAATTCTGCACGCTGATCGACCGGGCGTATTCCAGATGGACTGCCACAATCACCAGTACCATTAACAAAACAGACAAACCAAGCAGGGTTAAAAACTGACGTTGCTGTTCTTTGCGTCGCTCTTCGCGCCAGGGTAATAGATTAATTTTTGCCACTAGTCAAAAGTCCTCATGGCTAACCCCGCTGATATCATCAGTGCTGACGCATCATTACTTAAACTTTGCGCTTTCACTCTTGATGCAATGGTCATGTTAACAAACGGGTTGGCTATCGACGTATGCACGCCTAACTTGTTTGCAATCATTTCATCAATGCCGGGGAGCATTGACGAACCACCTGCCAGCACAATGTGATCGACACTATTATACTGGCTGGAAGAAAAGAAGAATTGTAATGAACGGCTAACCTGCTGTGTCATGGCTTCTTTAAACGGTTCAAGCACTTCCGGCACATAGTTGTCCGGCAAGCCACCCTGACGCTTTGCCATTCCGGCTTCCTCGTATGACAGGCCGTAACGACGCTGAATTTCTTCTGTTAACTGTCTGCCACCAAATACCTGTTCACGTGTATATATAGACTTGTTGTCGTGCATGACATTCAGGGTTGTCATGGTCGCACCGACATCCACAATTGCGATGGTTTGATCGATACCATTATCGGGCAATTGCGAAGTTAATAATTGAAACACATTTTCCATCGCAAAGGCTTCTACATCAACGACGCGTGCCTTCAGTCCGGCAAGTTCCACGGCGGCAACTCGTACATCGACGTTCTCACTACGGGATGCGGCCAATAAAACATCCACACGTTCAGGGTCATTTTCTGATGGTCCCAGTACTTCAAAATCAATATTTACTTCTTCAAGCGGGTAGGGAATGTATTGATCGGCTTCGAGTTGAATCTGTTGCTCCATCTCATCTTCATTCAGAGACGCAGGCATGGAAATCGTTTTGGTGATCACGGCAGAACCTGCCACCGCAACGGCTGCATGTTTACTACGTGTGCCGGAACGCTTAATCGCACGTTTAATGGCTTCACCCACGGCTTCAACATCAGAGATATTTTTTTCGATGACAGAATTAGGCGGCAACGGCTCGACCGCATAGCTTTCTACGCGAATTCGATCCCCCGTCTTATCAAGTTCCAGCAATTTCACCGCGGTCGAGCTTATGTCGAGCCCCACAACCGGTGGATTGCGTGGTTTAAAGAGGTCCGCTAATCCCATTTTTTCCTTCTATACCGTGTATTTAGGAGAATGTTATGTATAACTACATTAGGTATCTGTGTCAACTATAGGTCAAATAATAGTTAAATACAAATTTTGATTAGTGTGCGTTAGTCCCAGGCAGTATACTGTGTGCTTCACTCATACTCGGCATATGAGTAAGATAACTTTATAGAATAAGTCCAGATTTAGTGTGAAACCTGTCATAAAAAAGATATTTGTCTACGGAATAACCACAAGCTTCAGCCTTATGCTGCTGGGAAGCCTGTTTTTATTTGGAATGTATGCCTATCTGGCGCCCGATTTGCCTGAAATCGAGACCCTGAAAGACGTGCAATTTCAGGAACCACTGCGTGTTTACAGCGCAGACGGCAAACTTATTAGTGAGTTTGGTCAAAAAAAGCGCACCCCACTGAAGTATGATGAGCTGCCACCTTTATTGATCAATGCCCTGCTCGCAGCAGAAGACGATCGATTTTTCGAGCATCCGGGTGTCGACTATAAGGGAATATTGCGCGCCGCATTTAATCTGGTGCGAACAGGCGAACGTAGCCAGGGTGGCAGCACCATTACCATGCAGGTCGCACGCAACTTTTTCCTCACCCGCGAAAAAACCTTCACCCGCAAATTCAACGAAATTTTTCTGTCCTTCAAAATTGAAGGCGGCCTCACAAAGCAGGAAATTCTCGAGCTGTATTTAAACAAAATCTTTTTCGGCAAACGCGCCTTCGGTGTCGGTGCCGCGGCACAGGTTTATTACAATAAAGATGTCGATGAACTCACCTTGCCGGAAATCGCGATGATCGTCGGCATACCTAAAGCACCATCTCGTTATAACCCGGTCGTCAACCTCGAGCGTGCTACCTTACGTCGCAATTACGTGTTGCGCCGCATGCGTGAATTAAATTTTATCAACGAAGAAGAATTACAGTCCGCGCTTGCCTATGTGGATACAGCAAGTGTACATGGCCAACCGATTGAAGTTGAAGCGCCGTATATTGCCGAGATGGTACGTGCTGAAATGTATAAACGTTATGGCGAAGATTATGACTCCCAGGGCTACAAGGTTTTTACTACCATTGATGGTCGCTTGCAGGAAGCAGCCAACCGCGCCTTGCGCGCGAGTCTGCACGGCTATGAGCGCCGACATGGCTATCGTGGCATCATCAAACATGTCGACCTGTTTCCCGATCTGAATTTTTATAATGTCGAAGATGATTTCGAATACTGGGATCAACTACTGGAAGAGCAACCCACGCAAGGTGACTTGATGCCGGCGATTGTTGTGGACATGGATGAACAAAGCGCCTATGCCTACACTCAGGATAAACGGCTGGTATTTATGGACTGGCCACAATTAAGCTGGGCGCGTCGCTTTATTGATCAAACCCATATCGGACCGGAACTGGATAACGCATCACAGATTCTTAAACCGGGCGATATTATTTACACTGCACCTGCCTCACGTGGTTGTACCAATCTTGCCCAGGTACCACTTGTCAGTGGCGCACTGATCAGCCTGCACCCGGAAGACGGCCGTATGCTGTCACTTGTAGGCGGCTTTGATTATCACCAAAGCAAATTCAACCGCGTGATTCAGGCCAAACGCCAACCTGGTTCCAGTTTCAAACCGTTTATTTATTCTGCGGCAATCGATAAAGGTTTTACCGCAGCCAGCATCATTAACGATGCACCTGTTGTATTTGATGCACCCGGCCTGGAAGACACCTGGCGACCTGAGAACTATACCGGTAAATGGTATGGCGACACACGACTGCGTGAAGCGCTTATCCACTCACGCAATCTGATATCAATTCGAATATTACGTGACATCGGCATCGGCTATGCAGTGCGTTATATGACACGTTTTGGATTTCAACGCTCGGATATCCCGCGCGACCTGTCACTTGCTCTCGGCAGTGGCGCGATCACCCCGCTGGCACTGGCGAATGGCTACAGCGTGTTTGCCAACGGAGGCTATCAGGTACAACCCTATTTTATTCAATACATACAACAATCTGATGACAAGGTGGTTTACGTCGAACAACCGTCACAGATTTGCCGTAGTTGTGATCCACCGCCAGAAAAGGAAACTGCTATTGCCGCCGACCCCAATGCGCCGGTCACCTCATCTGCTACAGAAAATGCAGCAACTGTTACGCCTGCAGAGACTGCTGCTGCGAGCGATGCCAAACCGGAAACCACGACAGCGGCAAAAGAAGACCAGAATTCAAAAAACGAAACCGCACCTGACACACTCACGCCAGCAGAACCGGCAGTCGTATACACGCCTGAGTTACTGGCCTTGATTGAAAGCGAAGGCCCCAAACAACGCAAGCTGGCAGAACGTGTTATCAGTGCACAAACGGCTTTCCTGATGAACACCATGATGCGAGACGTGATTCGCTTTGGTACGGGTCGACGTGCTCTGGTGTTAAAACGCAAGGACCTGGCAGGTAAAACCGGTACGACAAACGATCAGAACGACGCCTGGTTTGCCGGCTTCACACAAAATATTGTCAGTATTGCCTGGGTAGGGTTTGACGAACCCAAGCCACTCGGTAACTCGGAAACCGGTGCCATCGCCGCCTTGCCGATGTGGGTCGATTTTATGCGTGAAGCGCTCGACGGCGTGGAAGAAACCCAGCTGGTACAGCCACCTGGCATCGTATCCGTTCGCATCGATAAACAGACCGGTTTGGCAGCAAGTCCAAATAGTCAGGAATCCATGTTTGAGTTCTTTCTCTCAGACCAGATCCCCTCTGAATCCAATTCTTCTGTCGCGGCGCCAACGCCGGGCGGAGATAACAACGGTCATATTACCGAAGAAATTTTCTAACCAGCGTTAATCTTCAGCTATGATTAACTAAAGCAGGTCAGTGCGATAAGCGGTACAACCAGATTCTTGAGCGGGTTACAGAAATGGCACATCGCAAACAAAACGAATGGCAAACGCGTGAACGTCTGGCTCAGGCCGCAGCGCAATACATGGCAGAAACCGGCAGTCAGGATTTTCAACTCGCCAAAAAGAAAGCCATGTTACAACTCGGCATGCCCGAGACACGCAATCTTCCCAGCAATATCGAAATTGAAACGGCGTTACAAACCTATCAACGCCTGTTTCGTGCCGACACCCAACCTCAACATTTACAGCGCCTGCGTCAGATTGCCTTGACCGCCATGCAGTTTTTTCAACAATTTGATCCAAGACTGGTTGGGCCAGTACTTAGCGGTACAGCTGATGAACACTCCAGCGTAACTCTACATGTATTCAGTGACACACCTGAAGACGTGGCATTTTATTTGATGGACAAACAAATTCCTTACTCCACAATCGAGAAGCGCCTGAAAATTAAAAATGAAACTTATCAGGTTTATCCGGCATATCATTTTATTGCCGAAGATACCGCGATAACCGCAATTGTGTTCCCAATGAATGCTCTATATCAGGCACCAATAAGTCCGGTGGATGGCAAGCCGATGCAACGGGCGAATGCGGCTAACCTGATTAATCTGCTTGATCAAAATGAATTAACTTTATCCCGCTAAACAGCGAATACCTCCTGCCCTGAATACTCTGAATACTCTGAATACTCTGAATACTCTGAATACAAGAAAGACCTGGCTTGATAGCAGGCGTATATATTATTTACGTTTAAAAAGTTTATAAGCTTTTGGTTTGATGTACTGTTTGAGCGGATATTTTTGCTTCTCACACCATCTACCAAAACTTGCGATGATTATAAATGTACCGGTATATAATATAAGCCTGCTCGATATTGCTGACTCATCTTCAACATATAACAGCGGCAATACATTCAGCAGAGGAACGTGAAATAAATACAACGCAAAAGTTAGTGAGGCCAACCAACGTACCGGTACTTCCATAAAGAATATCACTTTCTTGAAAAACAACACTAATGACTGCGCAAACATAATATGTAAAGTGAACGTTATGGCATCGAAATATTCGCCTGCAAGCGCCCATCTTTTTATATACGGTATGGTAAAACCGATATGATTTTTAAGTATAGGCCCGGCAACAAGCAGCAATAATAATGCAATGATAGAAACAATCGCGGCCAGTTTGCTGGAGCCTAATCTGTTATCATATCGCTGATGAAATTTGTACGTAAAATACCCCATCAGCCACATAGGGAACAAAAACAAAATCGTAGGACCAGCCAGAATTGCAAAAAACAGAATCAACACAATTCGTTTTGTACCCCGAAAATAAAAACTGGCAGCGAAAATACAATAGTAAAACACTTCAAAAGAGAGCGACCAAAACGGTCCATTTAATCCGGGTGTCAGTTCAAGTGTCCATATATATTGCAAATTAAACAGTGTCATCACAAAACGCACAACATGATCGGCAAAGGTAAAGTCGCTGATTTGCTTGATCAATGGGCCATTAAAGTACACAGCAATAATTGTACAAATCATTGTTAATAGTAGCGCAGGAAGTATGACTGAATAAAGCCGCGCCAATCTTGCTGTAATATAATCTTCAATTAACTTTTCTTTCGTGTCTGCAACATAGGCAATAACATAACCCGACAAAACGAAAAATATAATGACACCAGCATACTTGTAAGACAATGCTTCAAACTGCCACAAGAATCCACCCGTCACACCTGATGCATGACCAAAAAAAACCGCCAGAGCTGCACTAAAACGGACGATATCCAGATAGATTGACAGTTCTTTTTGCATGAAAAATCTCAGATAGATTTGGAATAATTTGTTCAGGACTTTAACACTTTACTTACCAGAAAATAAGACTTTAGATTAGCAATAGGTCCCTGAAATATGCATGCCCTTCATTAACAAACAGCGTTGTATTTCCTGTTAAAGATTTGCGTCGGGTACCATGTTGTCCAGTCGAAGAAGAGAGGGAATGTAAACTCAGTGGTGAGTTAACTGGAAAAGGGATAGCTCACCGTCATTCCGCACTTGATGTGGAATCTCACAAAGATTCGTCTTTCCGGATAACACCTCCGGACACAGATTCGTCATTCCGGAAACACCGGAGGTGTTATCCGGAATCTGGTTTTATATATATGAGTTTTCTCGTGCTCACCCGAGCACGAATAACTTTCTTTTGCATGCCCAAAAGAAAGTAACCAAAGAAAAAGGCTCCCGTGACCCCGCCGGACTAACATCCGGTACCCTCGTCAGTTTTCGTGAAACAGGCGGCTGTTTGCTGCTCTCGCACATCCATGTGCTTCACAGCATAAATACATCCATGTATAAAACTAGCGCGAGAACATTTGTGCAGGGATGCACTTATGTCACGAAGGCCATGGATGGCCGAGAGTGACGTGCTCGCCTTTGATCCTGTCTCACTCAACTTCCTCGGCTCGGCCAAACGGGATAATTATTAGTTCCGATAGCTAAGTAAGTTGGTTTAAGTAACGAAACAAAAAAAATGTGGGAGGATGTTGGGCTTCATACTTAATCCCAATCTACGTGTCTTCTAACTCTTATTTACGTCATACGTTTCTAGAAGAAACAAAGCCATAGTACCTGCTAGATTTACGGCTAATTCAGCGTGTCTTGGAGATGGTTTTACATTATTTTTACCTTTACCATGTGCATCTCCCAAGCGATTTCTTAGCGAACCCAGACCGTTTACGATACCTGAACAGCCACCGAGTATCTGTTTAAATACATCTTCTGTATGTTGTGATGGTGACAGCTTGAGCTCTTTTGCTGTCTTTTTATATAGCTCAGACAAATCAGTTTTATTGCTATCGAATTCAACACCTTTTGCCTCAAGGATGTGTTTGCACGTACTTTCAAGAATTGTTCTTGAAAGCGTTATCGCTCCTTCAGGATCTGTAGTCTTTCTTTCCAATGCTTTTGACCATGCTGCATGAATTCCATTTTCATCAAATTTTTCTAAAAATTCTGTAATTGTTTTTTCTGCAGGAAATGAAAGTTTAGATTCAAGGAAATCTAAAAGTGGGCTTAATTCTTTCCAAATAAAGTTTCGTCGATCTGCATATGTACCAAATTCATATTTTATAAACTGCCAAAATTGTGACAGATCACGGTTTGTTCTTATCCATTTAGGGAGTAATGATTTGGTTGTGGAATTGTCCAAAAAATACTGTCAAATTTGCTTGTAATGAACATTTTCACCCACACCACCAGTTGCATGAGTAATTAAAGTGTTTTGTAAATACTCAGCAATTTCAAGGTCAGATTCTAAATGTTCAAGCCCAATAATCATTTTCTTGCCGTTTATGTGTTTGAAGATATTTTACCCTTTGCACGCAGGACAGGGGATTTATTTTTCGGAATATATTCAGGTGAGGCAGGGAAGCCGAACTGGAGGATGACGGCACAGGGATGTGTCGTCAGACGACCACAAATGAAAAATAAATTTCATGTCCGGTTTGCGTGCAGGGGTGCCCTTCTTTTTGGTTACTTTTTCTTGGACACGCAAGAAAAAGTCACTCGCGCCGGGTGGCGCGAAAAATACCTTTTAAATAAATGAGAGATTCCGCATCAAGTGCGGAATGACGGTTACTTTTTTATTTCCGTTTATACGGGAATGACTAACGCATCCACTTCAACACCCGCGCCACCATGGACCTGGGTTTGGGGCGTAACCATTTTTCCAACATCCCGGAGTTATCATCAGGATAATGCGAAGGGTAGGGCATGCGTGCCACTTCGCTATCTACTGCGGCACGTGCAACTGCGGGGGGAATATATAGCACCAGCCGTGGATCAAACGGTTTGGGAATGATGTACTCGGGACCAAAATCCAGATGCTTGGTGTGATAAGCGTCTAACACTTCCGCCGGTGCCGGTGTTTGTGCCAGTCGCGCAAGGGCATGCACGGCGGCTATTTCCATTTCGCTATTAATGCAGCTGGCCTGCACGTCGAGCGCACCACGAAATATAAATGGAAACCCCAGCACATTATTAATTTGATTCGGATAATCACTGCGACCCGTGGCCATGATCAAATCACTACGTACCGCGTTGGCGACATCGGGCATGATTTCCGGGGTCGGGTTGGATAAGGCAAACACAATCGGCTTGGCATGCATACTTCTTATATGTTCGGCTTTCACCAGATCAGGACCGGACACACCGACAAAAATATCGGCATCATTCATCGCATCTTCCAGCGTGCGTGCATCAGTCTCGATTGCGAACTCCTGCTTGTATGGATTTAAATCATCTCGTTGGTAATGAATCACGCCCTTGCGGTCCAGCATAAAAATAGATGCGGGGTCGGCGCCGAGGTTTTTTAACAGTTTCATCGAGGCGATAGCTGCGGAACCGGCACCGAGGCAAACAATTTTCGCGTTCTCGAGTTTTTTACCCTGTACTTGCAAGGCATTTAACAGGCCGGCCGCGATGATGATCGCAGTACCGTGCTGGTCGTCATGGAACACGGGAATATCAAGGCGTGCTTTTAAAGCGGTTTCGATTTCAAAACAGGCCGGTGCAGCGATGTCTTCGAGATTGATACCACCGAAGGTAGGCGCGATGTTGACAACGGTTTCGATAAAGGCTTCAGTGGATGGCGCGTTGACTTCAATATCAAATACATCGATGTTGGCGAATTTTTTAAATAACACGGCCTTGCCTTCCATGACCGGTTTGCCTGCCAGGGCGCCGACATTGCCAAGACCCAGTACCGCAGTGCCATCGGTAATGACCGCTACCAGGTTGCCCTTGCCGGTATATTTATATGCATTTGCTGGATCATTGGCAATGGCGCGAACTGGCTCCGCCACGCCGGGCGTATATGCAAGCGACAAGTCTTCCTGCGAAGCACAGGGCTTGGTAATGGCCGTGGCGATTTTGCCGGGCACAGGCGCAGCATGGTAAATCAGCGCAGCTTGCGCAATGTCTTTTTTTTCGGTTGTCATGGTGTCACTTTACAAGTTTGATCAGTTGGCCCGGCATTGGCTCATCACTGGGATAGTCAGCATTGAGTAATCGGAGTTGTTCGGCGGCATACTTCTTGATTGCGGCCTGTCTAGCAAGTGTAGCATAACGTGTATTGGCACTTGCCTTGATAATCTTTAATCGTAATGCGCGGGCATCATTACGCTCTTTTGCTGTCAAGGCATGCACGCTATGAAAGGTTTTGTCGAAATGTGCCTTCAACGCACCCGCATCGGTTTTTGCTGCAGCAACAAAATAATACGCCTGCTTGTTTTTGTGTATCAGGCCAATGTAACAGTCGCGCTGCCCAAACGGTGTTTTCAGGTTCGCGATGGCCGTCATTCCTGTGAAGCCGGATACGGTAGTTGCTTGAGCTTGCTGTAATTGGGAGACCTTAAAAAAATCTTTCAGCTGTTGCTGTTGTGAACCTGCCTTCACAGTCTCGGTCCAGATTTGTATAAAGGCCGTTTGCTGTGGCGCGACAGCTTGCAAGGTGGTCGGCAGGTTGTTCACGTCCCAGTTATCCGGGAAACGGATTGCCACATCCAGATCACGGTGATAAAACGCATTGCCGCGCAGTATGCCCTGTGCTTCACTGTTGCCATATACCACGTTATCGAGTGACCTGATAAAGGTGTTTTTATTTAACACAGCGTTCGGTTGTTGCAGAGGTGTCGCTTTTTTCACAACTTGCTGCAGGCGGGTATCGTTATCCGGATGGGTTGAAAACAGGCCATGATAACTCGCGGGTTGCTTGCCTTCGCTACCGGCAATTTGCTTGGCAAAGGTTTCCTGATTTTTCAGTACCCTTACCACATCAATCATGGCAGCGGCCTGATAGCCACTGCGCGCCAGATACTCTGCGCCCAGGCCATCGGCTTGCAATTCGTGCTCACGACCGTAGCCACGCAAAAGCGCCGTACCGAGCACGTTCAGAACATTTTGTGCATCGGCATTGCGTAACTCGGGCACGAACAGGGCACCAAGGGTAAACCCAAGTTGCGTCGCCATAGCGGCACTGTACTGACGTACACCATGTCGCGCGGTGACATGGCCTATCTCGTGACCAATAACGGCAGCCAGTTCAGCCTCGGAATTTAAATAGGCCATGATACCGCGGGTGATATAGACATAACCGCCCGGCAGGGCGAAGGCATTTATTTCCGCTGAATCGAGCAGGGTAAAGGTAAATCTCAGCTGGCCGCGATGACTGTGCGTTGCCAGTTTCTGGCCTATACGATCCACATAGGCTTGTAACTTCTTGTCCGGATAGATGCCGTACTGTTTCAAAATATCCTGATGAGCCTTTTTACCCAGTTGAATCTCGTCCTGCTCGCTGAGCATGACAAAATCCTGCCCGCCACTGACCGGGTTCTTTGCGCAACCACTCAGTTGCAACAGGCTGACTAAAACAAGTAAAGTGAGTTGAAATGTTCGCATTGGCTGCACCTGGATTTATTTATGACAACTATAATTCTGCGTTCAGTATAAACGCTTAATGAATTCTGTAATGAAAATCATATCATTCATACGGCAACGATATAACTGCCATACACAAAGTGTTGTTCTCATGTGCTGTGCCCTGGCTTGCATTACTACTGATACACATGCCGAGTCAATTAGCACAGCCTCGCACAGCGACCACCGCCTGGAAGGTCATGCCATGCAGGCACTTGCAGCAAGCAAACAACAAGCAACGATTAAACCCTTCAGTACAGATGGCTGCAGTGGGGGCTTATCTTACGCCTGGGAACAGCTGGCCAGTACCATACCTGCCTTCAGGAAAAAATTTGGCAGCAACCCGGTTTACGAATCCTGTTGCGTTGCCCATGACAAGGCCTATTGGCAGGGTGATACAGTTGACGGCTATAACAAACGACGGCTTGCTGACATGGAATTAAAAAATTGTGTCGTCGCCGTAGGCGAGACCCGGCGCGAGCAACTCAGTCGTGAACTTAAAATTTCCCCCGGGCTGATCGACACAAGTTTTAAATATACCGCTAACATGATGTATTACATTGTCCGTCTCGGCGGTGCACCGTGTAATTTTATGCCATGGCGATGGGGATATGGTTGGCCACAATGTTTCGCATTTGAGTAGCCATGACAAGTACACCATTCATAGATGTGACGGCTGTCACAATGATAATTCAATGAAGTTTTTAACCGGATTTACCGATGGTTAACATCGAAAAATATCGCTGGTAATAACCCACGTACACTACTAAATTTGCCTCACTCCTGTTTAAGGGTAAACCACCTGTTGAAGGTAATTAAAAAATCTGTTCAGTATCTATCAAGGAAATAATCTCATGAATAAAATTAAATTCGCCGCTTACTCAATGATCGTAGCTTTAGGCTTAGGTCTGTCTGCTATGAACATCGCTTCTGCTGCTGCTCCAGCTGCTGCCAAACCAGTTAGCTGCAAACAAGAAGCTAAAGAAAAAGGCATTAAAGACACGAAAGAAGCTTCTACATACGTTAAAAAGTGCAAGAAAGAACGCGCTGCTGCAAAGAAACAAGCTAAATAATAGCGCAAGCTGATATATAGCAAACAAAGCCTCGCTAGCAATAGCGGGGCTTTTTTATTGGCGTTTTAACATGTCGTCATTTGTCACCGTCATGCGTAACTCTTTCCTTTTACGACTGTTAACCGGATACAACCAGCCTCTTGCTTCAACATTCTTGCCCAGCAAAGCAGTCACGCTGAAATTAAAATTTCTGGTGTATTTGTGTGGCACGCGAATCGCTACCGCCGGATGACCCGTGCTATCAAGTTGCAACCAGAAAGCCTGACGGCTCTTGCCTACCCGAATGACCTTGCCCTTGACGAGATAAAAACCACGCGTCGACCAGGTTAGTCTGCGCGCTTCTACAGGTAAATAGCGTGGCAGTTTCCATACACCACGACGATGTTGGCGCGCATCATTATCCTGCGCAAAATAACAGGCACTATTCCAGTTGTTCGGCGCGATATTGACGGCCTGCCCATAGCCATGTCGGGCGAGTAAGGCGGATAAACTGTTGCCGTCGGCAAGAAACACGTGCGCGAGCATACGCCCATACTTGTCATGACGTTGCTCATCAAATCGTAGATTGATTTGCGGTTGTTTATCTATTTGATCCTGCACAAACTGCGTCGCGGTAACAGCGAGCGGCTCTGCTGGCCGTTCCTCATGCGCCAGTTCCGGAGTATTAATACCAATCACTCGCAGCTTGCGGCCGTCACTCAGGAGCAAGGTATCACCGTCAACGACCTTGCCGACCTGTACCTGTTCTTCAATTCTGTCCGTCGGGCACAAGGCCGCCTGTGCAGCCGACGGCAGGGCAAATACCGCAAGCATTAAGCCTAAAGGATAAATGGCTGTAAGCAATACTTTTCTGACGCCCACCAACCCTGCTGGATAAGTGGCAGTAGGAAATAAATTTCTGACGCCCACCAACCCTGCTGGATAAGTGGCAGTAGGAAATAAATTTCTGACGCCCACCAACCCTGCTGGATAAGTGGCAGTAGGAAATAAATTTCTGACGCCCACCAACCCTGCTGGATAAGTGGCAGTAGGAAATAAATTTCTGACGCCCACTAACCCTGCTGGATAAGTGGCAGTAGGAAATAAATTTCTGACGCCCACTAACCCTGCTGGATAAGTGGCAGTAGGAAATAAATTTCTGACGCCCACTAAAAAAGCGCTCTGAAAGAGCGCTTTATTTACACACCGGATGTAATGACCCAGCATGGACTTGATGGGGTTATTTAAGACCGTATTTCTGACGGAATTTATCAACACGACCACCGGTATCCACAATTTTTTGCTTGCCGGTATAAAATGGATGGCATTGTGAGCAGACTTCGATGGTTAGGGCGTCATCGCCGACAGTAGACTGGGTTTCAAAACTGTTGCCACAACTGCAGGTGACACTCACTTTGCTGTATTTTGGATGGATATCTGCTTTCATTTCTTTGCTCACCTTAGTTGTGCGCGTATCGCATCCCGGTCTGGTATTCATTCCGGCACCATACGTCTTGCATTGATTAATACCCGATGAGTCAACAGTATTTCACTGGATATCACCGGGGCGGCAAAGTGTACGGAATCCGTCCAGATTAGGCAAGCCAGATCGGCACATATTGTGCCTGATTGCGTGAAAACCGCGCCCGTCCTTAACCCGGGACAAAGGTCAGTATTTTTGCCTGTTCAGTTTTTTTCTGCCGTCCTGGTCGTCCGTGTGCCATTTCATTCAGGTCTTTGAAGGTGTCACTCAGTTCATGCAGGCTATCCCACATCATCTCGGACAATTCAATGGTGGCCGCCAGTGGATTCGAGGCACGCTCACGTACCATATCGATTTTCCATTGCCAGCAGCGTAGACGTTTTTGTTGATCTTCTGGCGCACGACCAATCAACTGCTCGATTTGCTTTTTTCGCAGATATTCAAACGTTTCTGGCGATGTTTCCCACAACTCGCGCCAGTCATCAAACTTGTATTCGGCCGGTTTTGTCTCAACCGTTGTTTCTGTGCTTCCGCCCATTTCCCGGTACCTCATGTGCTACAAAATTACGACTACAACAAATTGCCCCCTGGCGTGCTTTAACTGCATGACGCTTGGCGCTCCTTAGCCGGGAATCACACATGCTTCTCAGGCATATTTATTGTGCTTCTTATATAAGATATTGCTTGTTCAGGGGGATGTTGTCAAAAATTTTAGCGTGACTATCTGATGTAATTTATTGAAATACTTGGCTAAGTTATTGATGTGATTATTATTTGTGCAAATTAATTTTTTGCACAAAAAGAGGGGTTAATTAACTAAAAGCGCCTTACGCTTTCACACAAGGCGCTGTTTATAGCCTGTCACAAGTTGCGAAATGACCTGGCGCAATACCAGCCAGAACCTGGCAGACAACTAGCGCTTCATGGAATCAAAGAACTGCGCATTGGTCTTGGTGGCCTTGAGTTTGTCGTACAGGAATTCCATCGCAGCGATTTCATCCATGTCATGTACCACCTTGCGCAAGATCCACAGCATTTGCAGTTCATCTGCCGCGGTCAGTAATTCCTCGCGACGGGTACCGGAGCGGTTGATATTAATTGCGGGGAAAATACGTTTCTCAGCAATACGACGATCAAGGTGAATTTCGCTGTTGCCGGTACCTTTGAATTCCTCATAGATGACATCATCCATGCGTGAACCGGTATCAATCAACGCGGTTGCCAGAATCGTCAACGAGCCGCCTTCCTCGATATTACGTGCCGCACCGAAGAAACGCTTGGGCCGTTGCAAGGCGTTGGCATCGACACCACCGGTAAGTACCTTGCCTGATGACGGGATAACGGTATTGTAGGCGCGAGCGAGGCGGGTGATGGAGTCGAGCAAGATCACAACGTCTTTTTTATGTTCGACCAGACGCTTGGCCTTTTCGATAACCATTTCCGCAACCTGGACGTGGCGACTGGCCGGTTCATCAAAGGTACTGGAGACCACTTCACCGCGTACCGAACGCGACATCTCGGTGACTTCTTCCGGACGTTCATCAATGAGCAAAACAATCAAATGGCACTCGGGGTGATTATTGGAAATGGCGTGTGCAATATCATGCAACATCATGGTTTTACCGGCTTTCGGTGGCGATACAATCAAACCACGTTGACCCTTGCCGATGGGTGCGGTCAGGTCGATGACACGTGCCGTGACATCTTCGGTACTGCCATTACCCTGTTCGAGCGTCAGGCGTTCATTTGGGTGTAACGGGGTGAGGTTTTCAAACAGCACTTTATTACGGCCGCTTTCTGGTGGTTCAAAGTTGATTTCGCCAACCTTCAGCAGTGCAAAATAGCGCTCGCCATCTTTGGGTGGGCGAATCTTGCCGGCAACGGTATCACCGGTACGCAGGTTAAAGCGGCGGATTTGACTGGGCGAAACGTAGATATCATCTGGGCCTGCCAAGTAGGAGCTTTCCGCAGAGCGCAAGAATCCGAAACCATCCTGCAAAATTTCCAGCACGCCGTCACCGGAAATATCTTCTCCGCTTTTCGCGTGCGCTTTGAGTATGGAAAATATGATGTCCTGCTTACGTGAGCGAGACATCCCTTCAATACCCATTTCCAGGGCTATTTTAATAAGATCAGGAACAGGGGTTTGCTTGAGTTCAGTTAGATTCATACAGGTGACTTCTTCTTGATAGGTTGTTGATTGGTTTGAGTTGTTTTTGAACTTGTTAGATTTTTTTTCTTTGAATAGCACACTCGCGCGCGCAGCTTTTACTTACAGATTGAAAACTAAAATTCGTTTGGGGAGTTGCCTGGCGGTTGGTTTCAGTGCTGTTTGATGTCCCGATATTTGCTGAATTTTTTTACATAGACACTGGATTGACACTGGGTACTGCAGCAGGCTTTCACTCGTGAAGCGTTTAATCCACTCTTAAATCGCTTACTGTTAGTAAAAGTAACACTAAATTGATAATTCGTCCAGTCCGGGAGTTAAATTGACGCCCAAATAGATTCAGGCGCCAATTCAGCTAGTTACAGGCCTTATAAATTACTGTCGATAAAGGCGGTAAGCTGTGACTTGTTAACTGCCCCGACCTTCGTTGCTTCCACGTTACCACCTTTGAAAATCATCAGCGTTGGAATACCACGAATACCGAATTTAGGCGGAGTATTGGGATTTTCATCAATATTGAGTTTTGCCACTTTTAGCTTATCGGCATACTCAGTCGAGATTTCATCAAGAATTGGCGCAATCATTTTGCATGGTCCACACCAGTCTGCCCAGAAATCGACAATCACCGGACCATCCGCGTTTACGACCTCTGCGTCAAAACTATCATCTGTTACATACACAATGTTGTCACTCAATCTTGGATCTCCTCTATACGATTCGATAATTCATCAAACTCATTCAAAATTCCATCTCATGAGTATGACGCAATTTCGTCTTCTTCAATACTACATTTGAGCCCAAGAACGATACTATTTCAAGCCCCTTTTTAACAAGCCATATCTTGTTGACCGGGAAATCTGTTATTCTAGCGGGTAATGAATGACCAACATTTAGCCGATCTCAGTTTTCGTGACTTGAATCTACCCGACACTATCTTGCAAGGCCTTGATGAAGCAGGCTTTTTAAGGTGTACCCCGATACAAGCAGAAACCTTGCCAATTGCGCTTGCCGGTAAGGATGTCGCTGGCCAGGCGCAAACGGGCACCGGTAAGACTGCCGCATTTTTATTGGCCGTGTTTAATAAATTGCTGGCGAATAACGAACAACCTGGCAAACAACCGCGCGCTTTCATTCTTGCACCGACACGCGAACTGGCACAGCAAATTTATAATGACGCCATATTACTCGGTAAACACACGGGATTACGCTTCACCGTTTGTTACGGCGGTACCGGCTATGACCAACAACGGCAGCAGCTCGAGGCCGGTACGGATGTCCTCATCGGCACACCGGGACGTTTAATCGATTACTTCAAGCAGCACGTATTTAATCTCAAACAAATTGAATGTCTAGTTATAGATGAGGCGGACCGCATGTTCGACCTCGGTTTTATCAAGGACATTCGTTATTTGTTACGGCGCATGCCGCCCCCACAAGAACGTCTGAATATGCTGTTTTCAGCAACCCTGTCGCATCGCGTCATGGAACTGACCTACGAACACATGAACAAGGTGACCCGTGTCGTCATCAAATCTGAAAACGTTACCGCTGACAAGATTACCCAAACTGTCTATTACCCGGCAACGGATGAAAAAATTTCCTTACTGCTTGGCCTGTTTGAGACCCGTCATATCGAACGTGCCGTCATATTTTGTAACACCAAGCGTAATACCGAACTGGTTACCGCCTACATGGAAGGCAACGGCCGACCCACTGCGTTGCTGTCCGGTGATGTACCACAAAATAAACGTCTGCGTTTGTTGCAGGAGTTTACCGACGGCAAGTTGATGGTAATGGTTGCTACGGATGTCGCGGCACGCGGACTGCATATCCCTGAAGTATCACACGTCATCAATTTTGATTTGCCCAACGATGCGGAAGATTACGTGCATCGGATTGGCCGCACTGCACGCGCCGGAGAAAGTGGCGAAGCAATCAGTTTTGCCTGTGAAGAATTCGCGCAGGCCTTGCCGGAAATTGAAGAATACATTGGCATGAAAATTACTACCGCGAAAATTACCCCGGATTTACTCGCTACACCCAAACCCCCTATATTCCCGAAACGCGATCCCAACAAGAAAAACTTTGATCGCAAGAAACGTCCACAAAACAGGTCACGTCATTCAGGCAGAAGCTCGTCGCAAAACCGCTAACACTCGCTATTCACTGTATTGAAAATAAAGAGAGGATGTTATTTTTTGACGGCATCCAAACGTTGCTGTTGGCGCCACGCCTGGAAGGTTGGGTACTTCTGGTAATCATTCGATAACACGTACTCCAAAATGCCCGTCATCCGATGTGTGGAACTGGTCGAATCCATGCGAATAATTTCCATACCTTTTTCATCAAAGAAAATCAGATTGGGAGTGTAGTCGATATTTAATAACTTGACCCATTCGTGCATTTTCAGACTATGGCCACTGGGTGTGATCACCCCTTCGTCTTTGGTTATATCGATTTGCGCTGCCTGTAATTTTTTCAGCAGCGCGATAATTTTTTCATCGCTTAGCACGTCACCATGCATCACATCACAGGCATGACATTTGGGTTTTTCGAATGACACCAGCAACTTCTGCTTTGCCGGCACCTTGTTACGCGCAAATACATAGGGACCGCGTGCGAATGACGGGTGCTTGTTTAATGTTTCACTACCTGCGGCCTCGGCCAGTTGCCCGCGTTCCAGATAATGACGGAACGACTGGGTTTTGTATTCCTCATTGGCAACGTATTCCAATACCGCCTTGAATTGATACTTCGACCGATAACCAGGCAAGCGAAACACCTCGTGACCCTTTAAATCGATAAACACGATGGTCGGGGTAAAATGAAATTTGTTCAGATGCGCAAATTTGCTCTCTTTATGTTTTTGGCCTTTCAGGTCAGTAATTTCCTGATTACCACGAATATCAATGGCCACCACTTCAAAATTCTTGCGTGTATAAGCGGCAATATCAGGGCTGCCCCAGTTGACCTTGAGCTGTTTATCACAAAAACCACAGCCATCCTGGCCAAAATACAGGATCAGGCCTTTTTTACCATTTTCGGCGGTTTCGGCGAGGTCATCACGTAAATCAAACAGACTCAGCTTGAACCAGTCGGGTATCTGCGCGGCCTGGAGCGTTTGTATAGCTGCCATCATCAGCCACAACAGACTGACCGCAAGCCAGGACTGGATTGATTTTGACGCGTGTGATCGAACGTTTTGCATGGTGGGTGCTGAATCTGCCATTTTGCGCTGTATTACCATTCCTAATAATTATCGGTAACTGCTTATGCTAAGTTTAGGATTTACTTAAAAAAATTCCAGTCATTCCTGATTAATACCTGTCCATCCCGGGGCTGGGTAGCAGTGCGAGTGCCAAGCACCGGGTTTAAGCGAGCTCATATAAACGTATCACATAACCGGAACTACAACAGAGAGCGCCACATTCCAGCTCGAATCAAGTAAAATGCGCCGCAATCTTTTTCAACAGCAGGCACACGGACCAGACATGTCATCTTCCGCATCCATACAACTCAATCTTTCGTTCGGTGAATTCCTCGACAAGATCACCATCCTGGAAATCAAGGCCGAGCGCATCAGTGATCCGGCCAAGCTGGCTAACATTCGCCACGAACTGAACATGCTGCGCGACATCTGGCAGGCGCATGACAAATCGAAAATTGATATCGCCAGTGAGTACGCGGCACTAAAGGCAATCAATGAAAAGTTATGGACAATTGAAGATGACATTCGCGACAAGGAACGCGCCAGGGAATTTGACGCCGACTTTATTCAACTCGCGCGTGACGTCTATATTAATAATGACGAGCGCGCCAACATCAAGCGTGCCATTAATGAAAAACTCGGCTCGGAACTCATCGAAGAAAAATCCTATGCGGATTACACCTGAGCCTCAGGGTTTATTGCTCCAGTACATATAACGTTCAATCTTATCGACCCGACGCGTAAATCGATTCGTTCGTGTTCGCGGATTATGCTTGCGCGGACTGGGCAAAGTGGCCGCCAGCTCCGCCGCTTGTTGCCGACTGATTTGCGAGATATCAAGATTGTAATAATGACGCGCCGCCGCCGCGACACCATAAACACCTTCACCAAACTCGGCAATGTTCATATAAATTTCCAGGATACGTAACTTGGGCAGGTTCTGTTCCATGGCCAGGGTGAGAACAAGTTCATTCAGTTTGCGCAGAGGATTACGTGATGAACTTAAAAACAGATTTTTAACGGTTTGTTGTGAAATCGTGCTGGCACCATATTTGAAATCAAGTTTTTCAAAATTATGATTCATGGCTTCCATAAACGCTTCCGCATCAAATCCCTGGTGGGTATAAAAACGACTGTCTTCAGCAACTATCAACGACTGTTTCATAAAGCGTGGAATGTTGACCCAGTCAACCTGTTGCCAATACAGCACAGGCAAACTGGTATCTTTTTTACGCCGCACCTGATACTCATCGATAAAGGCAGTGGATTTGATTTGTCCGGATTCATAATGCGACCAGTCCGGCCAAATCAGGGAAAGATAAAAAATATCCAACAGGATCGCCAGTACCGTGATACGGATCGTCCATATGAGAACACGTTTTAGTTTTCCGGATTTTTTACGCGCTCGCGGTCTGTAGCCACGACGTAAACGCATGCGACGCCAACTTAATTTACCCACGTTAAATCATGTTCCTTGCTCTGCTATTAATAAGCGCTAACTGGACGAAAATATTTTCGCAAAATCGATTCTGATGCAAATAACATCCACAACATAACACTGCTAAAACCGAATTGATTCGCGCAGCACATGGAAGAAATAATCAGGCCGGTGTCAGCTCATCAAGCGGCCAGCGCGCCCGCGCATTGATGGCCAAATCTGAGGCTGGATCTGAGATTTGGCCAGCAGCCAGGCGCTGATAACCGGCATAGGCAATCATGGCGCCATTATCGGTGCAAAATTCCAGTCGTGGATAATAGACATGGGCCTTGAGCTTGTCGGTGAGTGCATGCAGTTTTTCGCGTAACGCACTGTTGGCGCTCACGCCACCGGCGATCACCAGACGAGTATAGCCGGTGTGTTCCAATGCACGTTTACATTTAATGGCGATGCTATCTACCACGGCCTGCTGAAAAGCATACGCAATATCGGCCTTGTCCTGTTCGCTCTGCTCGCTCGCCTGCCAGCGGTTCAGGGTGTAGGTCTTGAGTCCGCTGAAACTGAAATCCAGTCCGGGCCGATCACACATCGGTCGCGGAAACTTGTCCTGCCCGATAAACCGTTGCGGATTGCCTTGCTTGGCGCATTTGGCCACCTGCGGCCCGCCGGGATAGCCGAGTCCGAGCAGCTTGGCGGTTTTATCAAATGCCTCACCCGCCGCGTCATCCAGAGATTCGCCAAGTAGTGAGTACTCACCTATGCCTTTCACATCGACGAGCTGGGTATGGCCACCCGAGACCAACAGGGCAACAAACGGGAACGCCGGAGGCTTGTCCTCCAGCATGGGCGCAAGCAGATGGCCTTCCATGTGGTGAACGCCAATAACCGGGATTTTCCACACGTAGGCAAGACTTTTTGCCACCGCCGCACCCACCAGCAGGGCGCCGAGCAGGCCGGGACCAGCCGTGTAGGCGATACCGGCTATATCGGTTTTCGCCAATCCGGCCTCATCCAGTACCTTATTAATAAGGGGCAGGATTTTTCGCACGTGGTCGCGCGAGGCCAGTTCCGGCACCACACCACCGTATTTCGCGTGTAATTCGACCTGCGAATAGAGCGCATGCGCCAGTAAACCCTGTCCACCGGCCAGTCGACCGTCGTAGATGGCTACGCCAGTTTCATCGCAGGAGGTTTCAATACCAAGAATAGGCCCACAAATGGGGGTGGAAATTGTCATGTTTTTCCCAATTTCATATCATATCGGAGGCAAATATGCCGATAAATCCGTGCATTGTCTTTGCAAATCGCGGGGGTGGAGTATAAAATGCACCGCCCTTTAAGCCAACGAACAAACGAGGTAGAGGCTACTATGCCTTCAGTACGATTAAAAGAAAACGAATCATTTGATGTCGCAATGCGACGCTTTAAACGTTCCTGCGAAAAAGCCGGCGTTTTATCTGAAGTACGTCGTCGTGAGTTTTACGAAAAACCCACAGCGATTCGCAAGCGCAAACTGGCAGCCGCCGTGAAGCGTCATCAGAAAAAAGTCAGCCGTGATCGTTCACGTCTGGTTCGCTTATACTAATCAAGCACCGTTTACGCATCCCATCTTAAAGCCAATTCGAGCGTTGCCAACAATAGAACACACATGGCAGACCTGAAAACGCAAATTACTGATGAAGTGAAAAACGCCATGCGCGCCAAGGATAAAGTTCGCCTTGGCACATTGCGCCTGATCACTGCGGCAATAAAACAACGTGAAGTGGACGAGCGTATCGAACTCAATGATACGCAAGTGCTGGAAGTGCTCACCAAAATGGTCAAACAACGCAACGACAGCATCAGTCAATTTGCTGCTGCTGGTCGTGATGATCTGAAAGTGATTGAAGAAGCCGAGCTGGTTGTGATCAACGAATTCATGCCCGCGCAATTATCGCCGGATGAAATCAGCAAGCTGATTGATGAAGCCATCAAGGCAACCGGTGCCAATGCCATGCAGGACATGGGTAAGGTCATGGGGTTGCTCAAACCCAGGCTCGCTGGCAAGGCCGATATGGGCGCAGTCAGTGCCGCAATAAAATCAAAACTCTCCTGATAAGATTTCCCTGATCGGATTATCTTGGCCATTTCATAAAATCTGGTTACTGTTACAACTCTTTTCTTACGTCGCACCCGAAACAGTCAGATAACACTATACTTATTGGAGTTGGGTGTCAGTAATCATTTCACCAGCAAAAAAATCTACACTAAAAAACTCTATCAAGGCAGGGATATGCAGCATCGTAGTATTTTCGCCATTCTATTTGCTTGTCTGATCTTTACCAGCACGAACACTAATGCTGTCTTTGAAAAACTACAGTTCGGCATCGTGCCACAACAAACGCCGGCAAAACTGTTTCGCGACTGGCAGCCCATCACCGCCTATATCAGCACACAACTTGGTACCCAGGTAATGTTTGTTACCGCACCAACCATTAGTGAATTTGAAACACGTTGCGCGCAGGGCAAGTATGACATTGCCTACATGAATCCTTTTCATTATGTGCGCTTTGCCAAAAAGCCCGGCTATCGCGTAATAGCCAATCAGTCAAACAAAAAACTCAAGGGTATTTTTGTCGTAAAAAGTGATACCAAAATCAAGTCACTCGCCGATGTCGATGGCAAGACTATCTATTTTCCCAGTCCGAATGCCTTTGCCGCCAGTTTGCTGACCCAGTCCCTGTTACGTCAGCGCGGTATCAAGTACACACCTCATTTTGTTGGCACGCACGATATTGTGTATCGAAATATCAGCCTCAATATGGCACCGGTGGGTGGTGGCATTGTTCGCACCTTTAACACACAACCCGAACCATTAAGGAAAAAATTACGCATACTTGAAACGACTAAAGGCTATACACCGCATGCCTTTGCCGTACACCCGCGCGTGCCGGATGAAACCGTTAAGAAGATACAGGCCATCCTGATTAACTTGCCAGCACATTTACGTGCACCCTTACATTTTAATCCCTTGCAATCCGCAGATGACAAGGCCTACAACGATATTCGTGAACTGAACCTGCAGGATCTGAAAAGCAAAATCCCAAACGTCCAGCCTTGAAACAGTAAAGCCGATCCCGGTTGAGATCTTAGCCGTGCAGCTGTGTAGAAAAACCCATAAACTCTACCCCCATGGCTGGTCGTATACCTCAATCCTTTATTGATGACTTGATTGCCCGCGTGGATATCGTGGAAGTGATCGATGCCCGTGTGCCCTTAAAAAAGAAAGGCCATGAATACCAGGCATGCTGCCCGTTTCATAATGAAAAAACCCCGTCTTTTACCGTCAGTCCCACCAAGCAGTTTTATCATTGCTTCGGCTGCGGTGCGCATGGCACGGCGCTCGGTTTTTTGATGGAATACGAACACATGGCCTTCCCCGAGGCAGTCGAGGCACTCGCCCACGCGCAGGGTCTGGATATACCTTATGAACAGGGCAGTGCGCCGGGACCTGGTGCAGCGAAACAAAAATCTGAAGCCAACACCCTGTTTGAATTACTGCACGCGGTGGACGCTTACTACCAGCAACAGTTGCGCAAACATCCCCAGGCGAGTACGGCTGTGGACTACCTGAAGCAACGTGGTTTGAGCGGCGAGATTGCCAAGGAATACGGACTGGGCTTTGCACCACCCGGTTATGACAACCTGTTACAGGGCCTGCCAAGCCAGCCGGATCTGGAAGCCAACCTCATTAAAACCGGCATGCGCATCCTGCGCGATGAGTCCAATCAACAGGCTAACAAGAGTCGCAGCTATGACCGCTTTCGCAACCGCATCATGTTCCCGATACGCGACCAACGTGGCCGACCGATCGCGTTCGGTGGTCGTATATTGGAGGGGGGTGATGATGCACAGGGACGTGCGAATGCCGCGGGAGGCAGGACGCCGGGAGCGGCTATGCCGAAGTACCTGAACTCACCGGAAACACCATTGTTCCACAAAGGCCGGGAGTTATACGGCCTGTATGAATGCCGTAAGGCATTGAGAAATATCGATAAAATCCTTGTCGTGGAAGGCTATATGGACGTGGTGGCGCTGGCACAGTTTGGGGTCCGTTATGCCGTGGCGACGCTTGGTACCGCCACCACCGCTGACCACGTACAAAAATTGTTTCGCCTCACCGCGACCATCATTTTCTGTTTCGATGGTGACCGCGCGGGCCGCGATGCCGCCTGGCGTGCGCTGGATAATGTCATGTCGGTCATGCGTGAAGGTTACCAGGTGAAATTTATGTTTTTACCCGATGGTGAAGACCCGGACAGCTATATTCGCCAACACGGCAAGGACGTGTTCGAAGCCGAGATGGATAAATCGCAAACCCTGACGAGCTTTTTCCTGACTCAGCTGGGCACCAAAACCGAACTCGGCTCACCGGAAGGTTCAGCCCGACTGGTCAAGCTCGCCCAGCCATACATCAACAAGTTACAACCCGGAATTTACAAGCAAATGCTCGTCAGCCAGCTGGCTGACTTCGTGCGTTTTGAAAAAGACGAGATTGCTCAAGCACTTGGCGCGGTTTCCGCGCCAACCGGCAAGCCGGCACGGGCAAAGAAAATACCCCACGCGCCGCCCAGCCAGGTACGTACCGCGCTGACCCGCCTGCTTTACCAGCCGGCGCTGGCGCAGACATTTCAGGATTTATCTGTGTTGAAACAGGCTGAGCTGCCGGGTATGACATTACTGTGTACGGTACTTGAATTATTGCATGCCCATCCCAATCTCACTTGTGCAGGTATATTGGAAAAACTCCGTGATCAGGAGCAAGCCAGCCATCTGGCCAAGCTGGCACACTGGCAACCTGAGCTGGAAGACGCCCAACTTGGCGATGAATTCGCCGGTGCGATGAATGCGCTGCTGCAACTCACTCGCGAACAGCGGCTGGATGCGCTGCTGGTCAAATCAAGTCACGCGCAACTCACTGATGAGGAAAAACGCGAACTCCAGCAACTTACACAACGCACTGGCGTCTAATTAAGCACGATAGTGCCAAGTTGTGTATCGCTTTTTTTAATTCAGTCTACTATTAAAAGGCTAAACATCGAGGCCCTATCTAGTGTAAAATGCGCGGCCTTTATGCCTCCATAACCAGGTATAGATTATTCAATATGAGCGTTTCTCGAGCACAAATTATGAAACAAAATACGCCGCAATCGCAGCTTAAGTTATTGATTGCAAAAGGAAAAGAGCAAGGCTATCTCACTTATGCAGAGGTCAATGACCACCTGCCTGACGATATTGTCGATCCAGAACAGATTGAAGACATTGTTGCCATGATTGGCGACATGGGCATCACCGTGTACGAAACCGCCCCTGATGCCGATACGCTACTCGACCAGAGCAATGACGTCGATGAAGACGCCGCCGAAGAAGCTGCCCAGGCTTTGGTCAATGTCGATGCCGACTTTGGACGCACCACCGACCCGGTTCGCATGTATATGCGCGAAATGGGCGCAGTCGAACTGCTGACCCGTGCCGGCGAAATCGAAATCGCCAAACGTATCGAAGAAGGTCTCAAACAAATGCTCTCGGCACTGGTGTGTTTTCCGGACACCGTGGGCATCCTGCTGGACGAATACAACAAGATCGAGCTTGAGCAAGCCAAGCTTACTGACATTATCAGTGACTTCATTGATCCAAATGCGCCGGATGATATTCCTTCGCCGACCTACACTGCACCGGATAGTACTACCGACTCGGACAGTAACGATGACAGTGACGACGATGACGACGACGACAGCACCACCGCCGAAGTCGATACCGGTCCGGATCCGGAAGAAGCGAAACGTCGCTTTGTTCTGATCGGCAAACTGCACAAAAAAATGGTCACCGCGATTAAAAAGAGCGGCTTCCATGACAAGAAGACACTCAAGATTCGTAATGAGCTGATTGCTGAAATCATGCAATTAAAACTCACGCAAAAAATGCTCGACCGACTCATCGCGCAAATGCGTGCCCTGGTTGATAACATTCGTACCCAGGAAAGAGTGATCATGGATACCTGTGTCAATATTGCACACATGCCACGCAAGGAATTTGTTACCTCGTTCCCGGAAAACGAAGCGGATCTGAACTGGTTACAAAAACACATTGATAGTGGCCAAAAATATTCCGCGATTCTTGCCGAGCACAAGGATGAAATTCTGAAAGCACAATACAAACTGTCCGAGCTTGAACAGAACAACGGTGTCAGCATTTCCGAAATTAAAGACGTCAATCGAAAAATGTCGATTGGTGAAGCCAAGGCGCGGCGTGCGAAAAAGGAAATGGTCGAAGCCAACTTGCGGCTGGTTATTTCTATCGCGAAAAAATATACCAACCGTGGCTTGCAGTTCCTCGATCTGATTCAGGAAGGCAATATCGGTTTGATGAAAGCCGTGGATAAATTTGAATACCGTCGTGGTTATAAATTCTCGACGTATGCCACCTGGTGGATTCGCCAGGCAATTACACGTTCGATTGCTGATCAGGCGCGCACCATTCGTATTCCGGTACACATGATTGAAACCATTAACAAGCTGAACCGAATTTCGCGCCAGATGTTACAAGAGATGGGTCGCGAAGCAACACCGGAAGAACTGGCCGAGCGCATGGAAATGCCGGAAGACAAGGTACGCAAGGTATTAAAAATTGCCAAAGAACCGATCTCCATGGAAACACCGATTGGTGATGATGAAGATTCGCATCTTGGCGATTTCATTGAAGACGGCAACGCGGCCTCACCAATTGATTCCGCTACCGGTTCGGGCTTGAGTGAAGCCACCCAGGAAATACTCGAAGGCCTCACCGCACGCGAAGCAAAAGTCCTGCGCATGCGTTTTGGAATCGACATGAATACCGACCACACGCTGGAAGAAGTTGGTAAACAGTTTGATGTGACACGCGAACGTATTCGTCAGATTGAAGCCAAGGCATTGCGTAAACTGCGTCACCCGAGTCGTTCGGATCAATTACGCAGTTTCCTGGATTCGGATAATTAATTAAAAATTAAATTTCGCATAACGCGTTTGTTATGCGAAAATTCGCTTGTTAATAACATTAGTTTAAAAATAAAGTTCAGGGCCTGTAGCTCAGTTGGTTAGAGCAGGGGACTCATCAAAATGGTGCGTTCATATCGAAAAATATGAAATGAACGGGATGAATTCAGGGAAACCTTCCAGTTGTGATAAACAATTGATGGCAATCCTGAGCCAAGTCGAAGGTATACCTTCGAACGGTGCAGAGACTACCTGGGGACTGGTTTTTCAATAAACCGAAGTGTCCTTAATAACAGGCAAGAGCGTCCCGCGCCCAAACAAACCATGCACTTGTTGGTGTTGTGGGTGATGATATAGTCCGCGCTTGATAGAAATATCAGGATTACGTGAATCCCTTGGTCGTAGGTTCAAGTCCTACCGGGCCCACCAAACATTTGTAATAATTGTTCCTGTGTATGTACCCATAAAATGGCCATTTGGCCACTTTATAGTAACTTGCGAGCATAAAGGTGTAGCTTACTAATTTAGAATCTAGCACCGACGTTCTGCATTCATCCCTTTTAACAATAGCCATAGACATAATGCAAGCTCTGCGATAAATGGGACAATGTAAATTGGCTCAAAGTACGGCAAATAGGCGGGTAAAAGAAAACGCAGATAGCTCCCTGTTAGATAAACGACGCCTGCTGCTATCAAACCGTATCCCAGCAGTGCTGGAACAAATTCAGATTTAATAAGCAAGTATCCAATGATTAAACTGGAGATGCCAAAAAAAATAAGCCCAAGGTCGTAACCGTGGCTGTGTATTTCTAAAAACAACATCGCCAGATTATTCAGTTGCTCAATGCTGAAGACAGTTTTGTAACCATCGCCTTTGAACAATAACAACGCTACAAAGTAATTGAGCAAATTAAACGCCAGTATGGCCGCTTGTGTTAGCCGCAATGCGGCTGCGATTAACGCAAGTGTTTTGTTGACTGGCTTGAGCAGGACATAAAAAAGGACTGCTATAGCAACATCACTTAATAACATTATCGTGTCTGCCACAAATCCAAACCGGAATAATTCTTCAGATGCCAGTATATTGTTTGCCGTAGTGGCAGCATCATTGATAACGATCAGGCTGGAGCGAATAAATACTTCACTGGAAACACCAAACACGATGAGCGTTAGATACAGTAGTCCAGCAACTCTTGCATAAAAACGTCGCGGACGATCGATTTTACTCTCAGACAATGTCATGATGACTCCTCCTTTTACTTGCTACATAGCGATGACCATTTCAGCATGGTCATACCGCACCTTGGCTAACTTGGCATTACCATCATCAGGGTGTCGTATACCCAGCGCGCAGATCACCACAGATTCTAATCCCATCTCCCCCAGGCCTAGTACACGATTAAACCCCGCAGGTTCGAACCCGGTCATGGGGCAAGTATCAATCTCCATGGTCGCAGCTGCCGTCAGCATGGTACCAAGGGCGATATATGCTTGCTGGTGCGCCCACTCCCGTTTTTGTGCTGTGCTCTTACTGTCAAACACCGATTTTATGTGCTCTGCCAAACCTCGCAAATCATCAACTGACTTTCTACGTGTATCGGCAACCACACGAACATATCTATCCACTAATTCATCACCGATATCAGTTTGCACAGCAATCACAATAAGATGAGAGCAATTAACTACCTTGTCTTGCCCCATTGCATACTCAAACAAATCCTTACGCACACCGACATCATTAACTTCGATCAATCTGAAAGGTTGCAAGCCATAGGACGTGGCACTTAACCGGGTTGCAGTTAATAGTTCCTGTACCCTTGACTCTTCGATTCGTTCAGATGAAAACTTTCTTACGGCATAACGCCAGTTCAATGCTTCGACTATGTTCATGATTAAATCCTCTGAATAAATTTTAAATTTTGCACTATCGTTCTGAAATAACTGATACCGTAGTTTTTGATTGCTGAACTATCTGGGTTACGGTTGTTAATAACACACCGATTAAAATGAATCCCATACTCAGCAAGTCTGTGTTGTCGTAATGTTCATCCCAAATCAACACACCGGCTATCATCGTTACTGCCGTAATCACATAACCCATCTGGCTGAGATACACCGGACCACCAACTCGAAGTAGCGAGAATGAAGCGAGGTAGGAAACACCTGCCATAAGTCCGAGCACAGTCAGAAGCAGACTGGTATCAAGCGATCCAGACAGATCAATATAAAAGTGACCGAGAAACAGGTTTACGACGAACAAACAAATGCTTTGCACCGTCAACATACCGATAACCAGTGGCATGGCCTGGCTTCCAGCTGGCCAATAACGACTGCGGTAAATGTTGCTGATGGCAAGCGTAACAGGAATTGCCAGCGCCAATATCATGTACAACCAATGCCCTGATAATTCAACCGTATCATCAGGCATGACTAACAATACAACACCACCAAGACCAACAACCAACCCCGTTAAACGTAGTGGGTGACCAGATTCCAGACCTAAAACACGTGCCAGGGCATAAGTCACGATGGGCGATAAGGCCGTCAGTAGCCCGACGATACCGACCTGTAACTGTTGAAATACAATAAAGGCCAGCACAAAAGGAAGACTTACACCAAGCAACCCTCCGAGCAGATAGTAAATAACATGTTGCTTATCCCAAACCGGAAACGTGCGTGACTTTAATGACACTAGCCAGACCACCAATGCTCCGCCACTCATTTGCCAGAACAGTATAAGTAACGGCGATAGTTGTTCATTGCTGGCCTGCTTTCCTGCGATGAAAACACCGGCGGCCAGCACACCGGAAACAATAAGTAAGATGAATGCTTTCATAGCGTTTCCTCCTTGTGTATTTCATTTACTAATGGAGGTTGGGTAAACTCAATCACATTACGATCCGGGTCGCGAATAAAAACCGACGTTTTACCATCACCAAAGGTGACTGGCCCTTCGGTTATCGTAATATCCAATTCTGTGAGGAAACTTATAACACGCTGTATGTCTGCCACCTGCAAAGCAATATGTGTATAGCCTGCGTATTTTACTTTTTCATCCATTAACACATTGTGTTCTTTAACGTCACGGTCAACAAAGTCCAACAAGTTAAGCAGTGTCCCGTGTTGGTGACGCAGCACCAAAACATGTTCCTGAAGATCTTTTCGTGTTACTTCAAATCCAAAGTTTCTGTAAAAAGAAACAGAGCGATTAAAATCAGCGACACGTATACCAACATGATCAATTCCATTTATTGCGATCATGACTCATCTCCTTTCGATGACCGTAACGGAATCGCAACAGGGCGCATGGGTGCTGCATCGGATCCACGCAACTTTAGTGAACCACCGATAAAAGCAAATTCGTAAACCTTGTCCCGCGACAGCTGCTCCAGATAAACAAGTTCCATGATTGGCGCACCTTGTTGCGCAAGCAGATAACTATGAACGGGGACATAGTTGTTCTCGACTTCAGAAGGAAACGCTTCAAAGCTAAGATTGTCAGCACCGACGATCATCGCGCCACCTTCCTCGATGAGAAAGCGGGCCGCCGCCATACCCAGACCGGGTGGGTTTTTCATATAGGTGGCGGCATCTTCGTATTGCTGCATACGGCCGGTTCGGATCAACACAACATCACCGGTCTGTAATTTGATGTTCTGCTTGCGTAACGTCTGGATAAGATCTTTTCGGTTTATTCGGTATCCATCCGGTAACACATCAACGCCTTTGGCGGCGGCGACATCAAGAAGCACACCACGTGCAATAATCGGCGGAATATTCTCTGCACCCGCAACACGCCAGCCTCGATCACCGAGATGGTCTTTGGCCTTGAAGCCATTCCAGATTTCACCGTTGAGTCCGAAGTGGTTCAGCGCATCGATATGTGTTCCCATGTGGGTGTACATCGATATCGCTGCACCCGTATAACTAACATGTTCATTCATGGCCACGCCGAGCTTGAGCGGGTCATCAACGACGGTACCGTGCGGGGTATGGGTCATCCAGATACGGTAGTGAGGATCACCGGCCGCTTGCCAACTGGGCATTCCAATAAAGTACTCGACCGAAAGATCGTAAACCGCACTGCCCTGTATCCGTGACAAAATGGCATGCTGGGTGGCGGGCGTCATTAAATTCAACCGGCCAATTTCATCCTTCGGTCCCCACGGGCTTTTGCCGACGGTCTCACTGGCAAGCACACTAGCAGAACCACCAACAATGATGAGTAACAGGAAGTAGCTTGGGAATTGCAGAAAATGTAAAAAATGCTTCATTTGTGAATCCTCCATATGTAAAGGGTATAAACCGCACCAACAACGCTGGATTGACTGAAATAAAGCATAATTGTCTTTACTAACTGGATAATTAGTGATTTTTGAACAATACTGTTCACGATTATTAACTAATTAAACGAAGCATGCACAATCTCACGGATATCGCGGTTTTTGTACAGGTGGTGGAAAGCGGCAGTTTTACCGATGCGGCAGAACATCTCGGGCTCTCGCGCTCCGTGATCAGTAAATACATTACTCGCCTGGAAGAGCGGTTAGGCGCGCGATTACTGAACCGAACCACACGACGATTGAGCCTGACGGAAGCGGGGCAGACTTTCTTCACTCACAGTCGACAGGGGCTACAGGCGATTGAGGTCGCGGAAGCGGAAGTTACCCAATTACAGCGAACACCACGCGGAATGTTAAAACTGAACACCCCCATGTCATTCGGTATCCAGCATATTGCACCAATTCTTCCCGACTTTTTGGGCAGATATCCTGAGTTATCGGTCGATATGAAACTGGATGACCGCCAGGTCGATCTCATCGAAGCGGGTTTTGATCTGGCTATCCGCATTGCCGACTTACCCGACTCGAGTCTCATTGCACGGCGTTTGGGTCCCTGTCGCCATGTTGTTTGTGCATCACCGCAATACATTGAACAACACGGCGCGCCACACACACCCGACGATTTACGCCAGCATAATGTACTGACTTATCGTTACCAGGACTCACCCAATGAGTGGCGCTTCCTTACACCCGATAGACGATATGCTGCCGTGCCAGTAACAGGATCACTACAAATGAACAACAGTCTGGCAATTCGCGAAGCGGTGTTAAGTGGCGCCGGTATTACGCTGACGCCAAGCTTCATCGTCGGGGAAGATATTAAATCGGGTAAACTGCATCAGTTATTACCTGAATACCGGGCACAGGAAGTCTCCATCTATGCGGTGTACCCAGAGCGTCGACATCTCTTGCCAAAGGTGCAGGCATTTATAGACTTCATGAAAGAACGAATTACGGAGTCACCTTACTGGGATTAATAAGCAGACGGGTTTTGACATGTGTAGAAAAATTCGGACGTGCACATTTTAAATGACTTAAGGTATTTCATTCACTGGCCATCTTATGGACGCAAATCCGGCCAACTTATGGGCACATACACATCACCCCTCATGGCCTTGCACGTAGAACGCTGCGTGTTCATCATACGCAACTTCGTATCCTACTCCAGCTGTCATCATGCGTACCCTTGTCTAACGGCTCCGGGCAAACAGGCCCACCTAATATTGTTAATGATTTTCCAATAGATTCACTGGAATTTCGGGGCGAAAATCTCACTGAAAACTTGCCCCTTATAGCTATCTGGTGCTGAATTTGTGCGTATTCCTGCTAATCTTAGTAAACCACTCAAGTAAAGGGGGCGCGAGGGTACGAATGCCGTTTATCAGCCTGTCGATTGCTGTATTAATCGGTATTTGTTTATATGCCGGTCTGCACTTCCTTGCCCATTATAATTACAGCGTAAAACGCCACGCGCCCAATGTGCTGTACTTATATTTTGGCTTGCTGTGTGTGGCAGCTATCGGTTACTCACTGGCAGAATTACGCGCCTACTACACGCTCGACCCGCATACCTATGTAACGGCATTCCGGTGGCGGGCAATATTCGCCGGTATCTTTCTGTCCATCTGGCCCTGGTTTGTACTGCGCTATACAGGCTTTGGGCCGCGCTGGTTTGTATGGGTGACCTCATTACTCTTTGCATCCCACATTGTTCGCAGCCTGCTGGGTCCATTCGGCAGTTTTTTTGACTCCCTGCCGGTGATTGATGTGCGTGAATTTCCCTGGGGCGAACGAATCAGCTTCCATCAAAACGTCACATTCACTATTGGTGATCGCATCATATGGGTGGTTTTATTATTAATAATCGGATATACCTTCTACGCCTGTTTCAAACAATACCAGCGTGGTCAACATAAACGCGCATTAATGCTGGCAAGTGCGATGCTGGTATTTACCATTTTTCTTGCCGAAAATCTGTTTGTCCGCACCGGCCTGATTGATTTTATTTTCCTCGCGCAATATGGATTACCTGCCATCATCATTATTATGAGTTGCGCCTTGCATCAGCAGGCACACGAGCACAAACAGCGTGCCTTTGCCTTGCTGGATCATGTGCCTGCGGTAATCTATATGAAAGATACCCAGGGCCGTTACCTGCTGGTTAACAAGCAATTCGAAGAACTGCACAATAAAAGCAATGCAGAGATGCTGGGTAAATCAGACTTTGATGTGCTTGATGCTGACACAGCCAGAGCAGTGCGTCAAAACGATGCGGACATGGCAGCTGCGGGGCACATGGTTGAATTCAGGGAAAGTATTGAGCATCCCGACCATTCAATTCATACCTATAATTCTCTCAAGTTCCCCCTATATGACAGTAATAACAATATGTATGCGGTTTGTGGTGTGTCAACGGATGTCACGCAATTACAACTGGCAAACGAATTATACGACCAGAGTGAATCAAAATATCGCACGCTGTACGAAACCGCCAGTGATGCGATATTTCTTATGCAAGATAATGTATTTACCGACTGTAATACTAAAACTCTGGAGATGTTTGGCTGCCGTCGTGAAGACATCGTGGGGAATACACCCATGGCATTTTCACCCGCCACACAATATGACGGCAGCAGCTCGGTTGATAAAGCTATCGAAAAAATTACGCTTGCTTTTCGCGGCGAGCCACAAACCTTTGACTGGTTGCATAGTCGTCTTGATGGATCATTATTTGATGCGGAAGTCAGTCTCAACTATCTCGAACTGGACAGCCAACCAAGCTTACTAGCCATTGTGCGTGATGTGACCGCACGTAAACGCAGCGAGGATGCACTACGTAATATCGCAACCGGTGTGACAGGGCAGTCAGGTGAAGCGTTTTATCACCAGGTTGTTACCCATCTTGTGGATCTGTTTCAGGCAAAATTTGCTTTTATTGGCATACTCGACAAGGATAATCCGCATCATGTCCAGACACTTGCCGTGTGCATTGATGGCAAAATTGCAGATAACATGCGTTATAGACTGAATGATTCTCCCTGTGAAAATGTACTGATTCGTCATACCTGTTCATACCCTGTAAACGTACAGTCACAGTTTCCAGACGACAGACTGCTTAAAGAAATGGGTGCAGAAAGTTATATCGGTACACCACTACATGATGCAAACCAGCAATCAATCGGGTTGATTGTGGTAATCGATTCCAAACCCATGTCAGATATCGCACAGTTAACGCCGATACTGGAAATTTTTGCTGCCCGCACCAGCGCAGAAATCGAACGCGTAGCGGCAGAAACGCACATTCGGCGCATGGCCTTTGAAGACTATCTGACCGGGCTCGCCAACCGTGCAGCCTTGCATGAGCATATGGCCGGCATATTAAAACGTTCACGAAACCGGACCCTGTCAGGCGCGATGTTGTTAATCGATCTGGATCATTTCAAGACGATTAATGATGCATTGAGTCACGATGTCGGTGACCAGGTATTAAAACTGGTTGGCCAACGACTGCAGGATATTGCTGATAACAGCATTTATCTGGCACGTATTGGTGGCGATGAATTTGTCGCCTTGCTGACCACAGATGAAAGCGCCACAGATATTGCAATCGAAGACTATGCAACAAAATTTGCCCTGCTAATCGTTGATGAATTGACAAAACCGCTGCACCTGGACAATCGCATCTTGAATATCGGCGCCAGTGTTGGTGTCGTGTTCTTTCCGCAGCAAGGTGACAATGAGCTTGATATCATGCGCCGTGCCGACATGGCCCTGTATCGTGCAAAAAATATGGGCCGTGGCAATGTACAGTTTTATGAACCGGCCCTGCAGGAAATTGCCGATGAACGCTTGCATATCGAACGTGGCTTGCGCCATGCAATTGAAAACAACGAACTGAGCCTGCACTATCAACCACAAGTAAATATCGAAGGTAAATTTATTGGCGCCGAAGCCTTGCTGCGCTGGTTCAACCCGGAACTCGGACAGGTTGCCCCGGACCGGTTTATTCCGGTCGCCGAAGAGACCGGACTTATTCATGAGGTCGGTGACTGGGTTTTAAACGAGGCCTGTCGACAAATACAAGTGTGGCAACAGGCAGGATCATTTGCACAGCATATCGCGGTCAATGTCAGCGCCTGGCAATTTGCCAATCCGGATTTTGTCCCACAGGTTAATGCGAAACTGGCGAAATATAATCTTAAACCACAACAGCTTGTGCTTGAACTGACTGAAAGTGCATTGTTGTTTGATCTGCAAGAAGCCATTAGCAAACTGGCAAATTTCCGTAAGACCGGTATTCGTGTTGCACTGGATGACTTTGGCACAGGCTATTCTTCGCTTGCCTACCTGAAAGATATGGCCATGGATATACTTAAAATTGACAAGGCCTTTACCCATGAACTGACCAAAAACAATCAGCACCCGCTGGTGGAAACCATTATTGCCATGGGTCAGCACATGAATCTTGAAGTCATTGCAGAAGGCGTCGAAACGGCGGCGCAACGCAATATTCTTATCGACCTGGGTTGTGAGTCATTTCAGGGCTATTATTTTGCCAAGCCCATGAGTGCGGCAGATTTTAGTAATTGGCAAAATCAAAATTCAGGAGTCGTGACACTTAAAACATCGCGATAAGAATATACCGGATCAGTTCAAAACAAAATAATACAATTACATGACCCACCACCGCCATCCCTGGCAAATGATATCCTGATTTCTATTGGGCAAGACGCAAGCCGTTTAATTTTTCGAGGCCTTGTTGCGGGCTTACTTCACGAAGTGAGGCACGATAAGTTGAATAGCCTGCCCGTTCCAGTCGTAATTCAAAGAAATAACGCTGCCCTGCTTTGGCCTCATGGTCAACCAGCAAGTCGTTGAAGTCCCAGAGAAATTTGTTTCCTTCTATACTGATTTCATGGTCACCCGCGATAACAGGGGCAACCGTGTAGCTGCCATAAAGGTATTCACCGTGATTTTTTTTATCGATATATATGTTCGGATGGGTAATTTTTTTTATTTCATACTCCGTGGTACGTATGAATATATATTGTGCCTGCCCAGGCTTTACGTCAGGCAAGCGGGTAAATACCGGGCCCGTGGGTGTAGAGCCACAAGCAGACAATAAAAGGGCAGACAGCGCTAACAACAAAATACTGATTTTTTTCATATATTCTCCAGACTACATTTAAAGATTGATAATAACAGTACATACGATCATAACCCCAGTACAGGGTCTGTTTTTAAAAGAAAGATTTATAACTATGACGGGCTATGGATGGATTGGATCAAGTGAAGTACACAAACTGTAGTACAATCCGTAATGCATATAGATTTGATATTTAATAAGGGAGATTCCACCATGGCGAATAGCCAGGTTGGCATACTGACAGAAGAAACCTTGCTGGCGCGTTATATGTACTTCTCACTGATCGATCTGGACGAGATTAACATTGCACTGGATGACCTGAACAATGTAATTGATCACGAACATTGCGTAGTCGGATTCGGCTCCTCACTGGTTACCGCTCTGGGTGCGACAATACCCGGTCTGACAACGTTTCCCGCCATCAGTCATGTTGGAATCGACGTACCCTCCACACCTGCTGCATTGTGGGTCTGGCTGCGCGGCATTGACCGTGGCGAGATTTTTCACCGTTCCAGGATCATCGAGGCCATGCTGTCACCTGCATTTGCACTCGATAATACGGTGGATGCTTTTCAATATGATGCGAATCGGGATTTATCCGGTTACGAAGACGGCACGGAAAATCCGCAAGGTGACGAAGCCGTGCAGGCGGCTATCGTACAGGGACAGGGTGAGGGCATGGATGGCAGCAGCTTTGTAGCGGTACAACAATGGTTGCATGACTTTGAAACACTCGAAGACCTGGGGCCAGAAGAACAGGACGATATTTTCGGTCGGCATCTCGATGATAATGAAGAGTTTGATGAGGCGCCGCTATCCGCACACACAAAACGTGCGGCGCAGGAAAATTTTACCCCGCAGGCATATCTTGTCCGTCGCTCCATGCCCTGGGCAGACGGCATGCACGCGGGCATCATGTTTGTTGCCTTTGGCCACTCGTTTCAGGCATATGAATCTATCCTGAGAAACATGCTCGGTTTAAATGATGGTGTGATCGATGGCTTGTTCAGTTTCACACGTCCCATCACCGGTGCATATTTCTGGTGTCCGCCGGTGCGTAATAACAAACTGGATTTACGTGCGCTTGGCCTTGATACATAAGCTAACAATACATAAACAATGACATGATCATGGTTCGACAAACGAAAATAGCCCGAATAATCACAGCAATGCCCTGCAGGATTGCCACATTAACTGCGCTGCTCCTGACGCTTAATGTTTCGTCCGCTGAAACACTCATACTCAATGACACAAACCTTGCACCATATACAACCGTGCAAGGCGATGGCTTTCTGGATGTAATCGCCGGCAAGGCATTCAAACAGGCCGGTCTTGAACTACGTCTGGTACGACTACCGGCAGAGCGCGGCTTACGCAACGCAAATAATGGTATTGATGACGGCGACCTGACACGTATCAAGGGTATCGAAAAACTCTACCCGAATCTGGTCCGCGTACCGGAAAAACTCATCGACTGGGAATTTGTAGCCTTCTCACGCGACCTGAATATTCGGACAAATAACTGGGCAAGCCTGAAGAATTACAATATAGGCCTGATTAAAGGTTGGAAAATTTTTGAGGTAAATACCAAAGACTTTACCAAGGTTGAAGCAGTACGTGACGCGCATATTCTCTTTACCATGCTCGACCTTGACCGGATTCAGGTCGCGTTGTTTGCCCGCTGGATGGGACAAGCCTATATAAACAATATGCAACTTAAAAATATCCATGTTCTGGAACCCTCGCTTGCCAAAAGGGAAATGTTTATCTACCTCAACAAAAAACATCAGCACCATGCTGCCAATATTGCTACTCAACTAAAAAAGCTCAAACAAACGGGCGAGTATGACAAACTATACAAGGAAAAAGTTTTAAATACGCTAAACCGGAACAACTAAAAATATTTTTCAGCACCACTTGTTTTTTGGATCGTTGTACTCTATAAATTGCCTGACTACAGCGTCGAAAGCAACCGCCCAGCAACCGGCCAACATTCCCTGATAGCCAAACATATGTATCGAGTACAACATAGCTATTCGTTCTGAAGGAGCGACACAATGAAACAACAAGCCAAACCAAAACAAGCAACCACTGCAAAACCGGCATCATCTTCCAAACAAAAACCTGCCATTAGCAAGCAGGCAAAACCGGCTGGCAAGAAGTAATTAATCTATAGCTAGATGGCCGGGATGTTTTGTAAATATCCCGGCCAATAAACACATCTACTTTCTCAACAATCACTACGAACTAATTTACACGGACCTAACAACCCTTATCTGCTCAAGTCAGAAATAACCGTGAAGTGGCGAAAAATAAAAAAGGGCCCGCAGGCCCTTTTTAAAGATTTTTGCTATCAACAGCATTGTTACCAGCCAAAGATAACCCCTTCGAGCAAGGCATTATGACCATTGTATTCTTCGTTGGTCGCATATATAAAACTCTTGGCTTTCTTGCCACCGAACTGTTTTACCACCGCCGCGGCTGCCTTCTGCCCGTCGCCGCTGATTATCCCCTTTGCGATTCTGCCTTTATCAATATTGCTGATACGTGGTCCGGCGGAAATCACCTGGTTTGGTAGTGGTCGGCTGGTATAAATAATTCTCAAGCTCTTGCGCTGTTCATCGTTGAGTTTCTTTCGGTAAAATGTGGTACGAAAAACGGCTGCCTTGCAACTGGCATCTTTTGAGAAGATTTTATACACGCCACCCATGCCGCCACGTATACCCCGTATGACTGGCTGACGAACCGGGTTTCTGAAATAGGCAAGTACCGATAAGGTAGACAGGTTCGGTGGTGATATGCCACAAATTTTTTGACCGATGAGATCATCAGGGCTTGTAATCGTTTTATCATCTGCGCGAACGACCAGATGAAATTCCAGCGTACCGGGCAATTTCACCAGCATGTCATGTTTCAAATGTGCCTGACGCCAGGATGCGAAGTGTGGCCCGTCAAACACGATATCATACTTTCCTTCGCGCATCTCGCGTTGATAGTTTAACCAGTTACCGGGGTGCTTATATACAACTTTGGTCTTTAACACGCTGGATATATAGTCCACTAATGGGCCGTATAATTTCTGGCCTGCTGCGGGTTTTTCACGGGGTGGGGCGGTAAAAATCAAATCTTCTGCGATTGCAGATTGCGCGCTTATGGACAGGAATATTGTCGCTGCAGCAGCTACAGCCATCCATCGTCTTAACATAGCCAACTCCTCAAAATTCTGTTTATTTTTATATAGTTATACCACATTCATGGTATAGATCTGAAGCAATCCGGACTTAGACTAAGCCCGGACACTGCCATTTGCAAGTACCCGACTTTCTACATCGGCCAAATTGCTGGAAACTCAAGCCATTTCATCACTTTATTAAGCGACTGTAGTCACTCACCATTTGTGCCGATAACTGCCTGACTAAGAACAGATAAATACCAGATAATTAACAGACAAATATATGAATATTTGGAGAGAAAACATTACTATAGGTGATTATGCCATTACCTGTGCTTAACGTTCCAACCCAGGATTTATCACAGCGGCCGCGACCCTACTTGCGACCCAAGCAACTGCACGCCTGGCTGCTGGATTTACCCATCGCCGACCTCAACTCGGCGGCGCAAAAACTTGTCGCCAAGATTTACAGCATTAACACGGCACGCTATCCGGTGACGGAACGCATCAAGCTCATGCACGTGGTAAAGCCTTATGTGCTGGATTTTGTACGCCAACTGCATGATCGTAACAAGTCGCCTCGTATACCGCTGGATCACAAGGCTCGCCTGACTGCCAACATGGCCAACGACCTGCTGATTGGTACGGCGGCCGGTTACAAGCTTATTGTCAGTGAGCTGGCCATGCAAAAACAATACAAACAACAACACAGCGAGTGGTTACACGAGAGTATTTATTATTCGATTACGTTTTTATCGCTCGCCATTGTTGAAGCGTATCACGTTTATGACCCGACTCCTGAAGGTGCCTGGCATGACATACACCAGTTGTATATTTACGCGGAAGCGAATGATTTAACGACAAAGCCTGTTGATGACCCCAACCCGACCTCGAATGCGCCGGCACCCTATAGCATCGACTTTAATTATAAACGTTTATTGTTACTGTCATTGGCTGAACCATACCAACTTATGCAAGGCGAAGCCTGGGATGTGTATTTGCTGGTTTCACACTGGGCACGCCTGTGTGACTTTTCGCTGTCGAGCGCACTTGCCAATCGCGGTGACTGTATTGTTGATGTCACGGCTGATTCACCACCACGGTATGTTACACATGACATCTATGAAGAAAACATCAGCGGCCGTGTATTTGATATCGAGCAGGCCAAACAACAACTCGAAAGCCTGATTCATAACATGCTGCGAGAGATACAGCATTATGAATTATTACCACATACAGGATTAAGCGAGCGGCAACAGCGTGACATGTTGTTACGCCTCTCAGATCACTGGCGTGGCAACAATGAACGTAGTGAGCCACGTAAACCGTCCGGTGATACCGTACGCATTACCGCCGGACTCAACGCCTGTCATTATTTCCTGTCCATGAAATCCAATTTCACGCCTGAGATGGACGAATTAAAAATTACCACCACACAACAAGCCGCGCTGGATGCAGAAAAAATATCAAGTTTTTTTGCCACCAAATACCAGGCCGCCTTGCAAAAAGACAAGCGACATGTGCATACCAACTACACGGTTGAAGAATGGCAACAACATAATTTAAGTACACACGGCATAGCTTTACATGCGCATGAGGGTTTTCAGCACTCTCAAATCAAGGTAGGTGAAGTTGTCTCCTACCGCTACAAGGGAAAATATAATGGTCGCTGGCAGATTGGTGTGATTCGCTGGATAAAATCCTGCCCGGATAACACCATCGATCTGGGCATTATGGATATGGCAAAATCGGCTGTACCGGTTGCGGTAAAAGCACTGAATGGTGTCGGAAAAGGTACAGATTATTTTCGCAGCCTGCTGGTACCCTATATGGTGTCGCTGCAACAAAAACGCAGCATCATCGTGCCAGCTAATATTTTCGATATTAATACCATTCTTGCTGTCAACATTGGCAAACGAATTTTTCATATTCGCCTGACCCATCTGCTACTTTCCAGCACCGCCATCGTCAAGTACGGCTTTGAACCACTGGAAGTCTCACGCGTTTAATCCCGCGCGAAATTATTTTTTCTGGAATTTATTTTGATAGCTTTGCAGCAGACTGATGTGTGACGCATGCCAGAACGGTGAGGAGAGTATTTCTTCCTGTCCCTGTTTCAAGGCGAATAATGCCTGCGAGTAGGGCGCGAAGCGCTTGTCCAGTTCGTGTATTTTAAACGTCAGATCAATCAATATGGCAGAGGGCGATGGTAATACGTCATCTGATAACACTGCCTTGCCGATATCGTACTTTAGCAGCGGTTTTTCAGTTAACGACCAGTGATTGTCGACGTAAAATCGTTGCCATGCCTGTAAGGTCAGTGCATTGGCAAACTGCATACTGTTTTTGTCATCTGCTATTTTCGCATAGCTGTAAATCGCCGCAGCTGTATAAGCGTAATCTTCGAGTCCGGCATTGCCAATCGCAACAAGTTTTCCCTTGTCAGCTTTCACCGAGCGATACAATTCATTCTTCAACCACAATTTATCCCTGATGGTTTGTGTTAACAAGGCGGCCATATTTTTATAGTCCGGCTTTTGCGTCACAGCATAGCCATCCACATAGGCCTGTAACGCCAGTCCCAGCCAGGCAGTGACGGGCTTGTCATCTTTTGGCAAACTGCGCTTGCTGCGTAAACCCATTAATGTTTGTCTGGCCGCCTGAATGCGCTTCACTACTTCCTGCTCTGTTAATCTTAATTCCTTTGCAATCGCTGTGACAGATTTTCCCTGCACCAGATGATAGCCATTATCGAGAGCTTCGTTGGTCACGAGTTTCCAATACAAATTGGCAATCTTGTAATCCTCTGCCGAGAGGAATTTTTGTAAATCGCCCTGCTGCCACAGGTAACTACCACCTTCTACGCCTTTATCATCCACTGCCGACAGGCTCGCCGCTAACACAGCCACCTCTGATCGCATGCCATCCTGCATAAACTGCAAGGTTTGGTCACCGGTAACAATATAATCCTGGCGATTGAATACCTTGCCCGCTTTGAAATACAACGATGCCAACAGCGCATTGTCGTAAAGCATTTTCTCAAAATGCGGAATTTGCCAGTTCGGGTCGACGGTATAACGATAAAAACCGCCTGCAACATGGTCCCACAAACCCTGCGTGGCCATATTATCGAGTGTCGTAATCAAAAAGGTTTTAATCTTTTTATCTTTATGGATTTGGTATTGCGATAACAGACCTTGCAGTAAGGGCACATTTGGAAACTTGTTTTGATCGCCAAGGCCACCGGCCATGTCATCCCATACCGTGGTGGCTTGTTGCAACATCGCGGGGGCAAGTTTGTCGATAGTTTTTTTACTGACCAGTTGCGGATTGGATGCCACCTGGCTGGAGAGTAATTCAACCGTCGCCTGCATCGCGATGGTTGTCAGATTCTTTTGCTCGAACTTCCACTGTTCGGTTATTTTTTCCAGTACGTCCTTGAATTGCGGCTGTGGCACATACACCATGCCGACCAGCGGATACCCATCTGGTGTGACAAAAGCATTAAGTGGCCAGCCAGCAATACCTTGTGTACGTCCTACAAAATCAATCAGCCGCGCATCGAGTGCCGGGTTTAATTCGCGATCGACCTTTACCGGGATAAAATACTGGTTTAATAATTTTGCGATGTCGATGTTCTTGTAGCTTTCTCGCTGCATCACATGACACCAGTGACAGGAAAAATAACCGCTGGAGATAAACAGTAATTTGTTTTCTTTTTTTGCCTGATTAACGGCCGCCTCACCCCAATCCTGCCAGGCCACCGGGTCATTGCCATGCATGGCAAGATAGGGCGAGGCATGCTGCTTTAATTGATTTTTCAGTTCAGCGTAGCATGAGACAGGCAAAACAAGGCATAAAACGAGATAGAGGCGAAACAGCTGCATGGATTTTTGATTCACTCATTTGATAACGACACATGGTATGACGTTAAATTTGCGGATTCATTCCCGAACTTTTGCAGAAAAGCGGTTATTTTTCCGGTTTGGGCTCGTCATCGATACCAGGTTTTGTTTCAGAGGACTCGTCATCCCCGCTTTGTTTGTTGAGTTGTTCTTCTTCGGCGATGGCTTTTTCAAATTCATCGTCCATTTCTTCTTCATTCATCTCACGCCATTCGTCTTCGGTCGCAATGATGCGCTCTTCTTCCTGTTCTTTTTCACGACGCTTGCGCACTTTTAGCAACATGCGCCCGAAAATCAGACCAATTTCGAACAGCAGCCACATCGGCAAGGCGAGTAAAATCTGTGAGACCACATCCGGCGGCGTTAACAACATACCCACCACAAATGCGCCAACAATAATATAAGGACGTTTGGTGGAAAGTGACTCCGGTGTCGTGACACCCATCAGGATCAGAATAATGGTTGCAATAGGCACTTCGAAGGCAATGCCAAAGGCGAAAAACAGTTTCAGCACAAAGTCGAGATACTCGGTAATATCGGTCATCACTGTCACACCGCTGGGCGCGGTGGTGGCCAGAAAACTGAATACCAGCGGGAACACCGCGTAGTAGGCAAACACCATGCCGAGATAAAACAACACTATGCTGCTGAAGACCAGCGGAAAGGCCAGACTACGTTCGTGCTTGTACAAACCCGGCGCGATGAAGGCCCACAATTGATAGAGCAAGAACGGGATGGCGATAAAGATGGAGGCCACCATCGCCAGTTTGAAAGGTGTCAGAAAAGGTGATGCCGGTTTGGTCGCAATCATGGACGCGCCGACCGGCATATTTCGAATCAGTGGTTCGGCGATAAAGGTGTAGAGTTCGTTGGCAAAACTGAACAGCCCGGCAAATATAATAAGAACAACAATAACACTCTTGCCGAGACGATCACGTAACTCGAACAAATGTGATAAAAACGGCGCACCGGGATCGACTTCTGCCGTATCGGGTTTTTTCTTCTCCTCACTCATTCGGCTTTGTCCGCTTTGGCCGATTTCTTCCTTGAGGCATTATCGCTTTTTGGTTCGGTTGGTTCTTGTTCTGCAACCGGTTCGTCTGCGATGGCTTTCACGGGGTAGTCTTGCGGATCTTCTTCCTCGAGCGAGAAGCGATCCGTATTCATGATTTGTTTTAATTCATCAAGGCTTGCGTCACGTTGCAGCGCCTGACGAATTTCTTCGCTACGTACTTCCCGCTCCACGTCCGACTTGACGTTATTAATGAACCGTCGTGTACGGCCAACCCAGGTGCCGATTGTCCGCGCTACACCGGGCAATTTATCCGGACCGATCACCAATAAGGCGACCACCATGATGACTGATAACTCCCAAAAGCCAATATCAAACATAGCGTTGAAGTCTTTCCGTTAGCACCGTGTTTAGCAGGACGAGATTAAGTGATATACGCGTTGTAGCGGGGGATTAAACCTTGTCTTTTTTCTTGGTCACTTCACCTTCGATGGTTTGCCCATCTTTGGTTTCCAGCTTGGCCCCGTTCGAATCAGGGTTTGCGTCCGGCTTGGTTTCTTCGTCCTTGACAGACTTTTTAAAACCTTTGATTGCTTCACCCAGGTCCGAACCAATATTACGGAGTCGCTTGGCGCCGAATAATACCAGCACAATCAAGAGGATAAGTAGTAGTTGAAAAGGTCCTATGGCCATTGTCCGTCTCCGTTACGTTTTGCTTACAATATATTAGTATACCAGTTCGCCACTATTTGCGACTGGCTTTTTCCTCGACCCCGGATACACCAAAACGCCGCGCCAGTTCGTCGAGCACCTGTTCATATGACAGGCCTTGCTGGCTTAACAGTACCAGCGTGTGAAACCACAAATCCGCCACTTCGTAGATGATTTTGTCAGCGTCACCATCTTTGGCCGCCATCACGGTTTCGGTCGCTTCTTCGCCAATTTTTTTCAAAATGGCATCCAGGCCCTTGCTGTATAACTTCGCCACATAAGACGATTCCGGGTCGGCGGCCTTGCGTTCGGCGAGCACCGTTTCAAGTCGGGCTAAAATATCATTACTGTTTGTCATGGTTATAAAATATACATATTAATGCGTATAAATGGGTTGTAACGTCTATGCTACCACTATCTCTGGCCGATAGTTAGATTGTGGTAAAACTCGCTTTGCTCAAACTATTAGGCTAACGTTAAGACTAAACGCCGAATCATCTATTTTGGCTGAACTGATAACGTGAACGCCTCATTTGGATCACATCCAGTAGATTCGTTGAGGGTGGGGGGGGGGACACAAGATTATATTTATATTCCTGCTAGCTTGTAATCATTATGGGCGATTCGTTTATTCGCGTGAAGTACTTGCTATACATCGCATGGACTACTTAAAACTTCCGTCGCGTCTAATTAGTTAGGTAACGATGCCAAATAATCTTACTCGAACTCCTGCACGATATCTGCTTGCCGTATTCGGCATCGCTGTCTGTTATGCCATTGTCGCCAAGTTGAGCCTGTCATTCGCGCTAGTGCAGCAAAACGCTTCGCCGGTGTGGCCAGCTTCCGGTATTGCACTTGCCGCATTGTTAGTGCTGGGAATGCGGGTCTGGCCAGGTGTGTTTGCCGGTGCATTACTCATTAATTTGCATACTAATACGTATGTAGCGGCAGCGCTGGTGATTTCCTGTGGCAATACACTGGGGGCGGTGGTGGCCTATTATCTGGTGTGGAAATTCACCTCCACATCCTATCCTTTTACTCGCGCAAGTGAATTTTTTAAATTTATCCTGGGCGCTTGCCTGCTCGCGACACTCATCAGTCCTTCTATTGGTGTATCGAGCCTTGCAACGGCGGGAGTGATTACGTGGTCACAATTCTGGCTGGTGTGGTCAATCTGGTGGTCGGGTGATGCGGTCGGTGTACTACTGATGACGCCCTTGCTGCTTGGCTGGTACTGTAACAGGGCATCTGACTGGAACCTGAAAAAAACGATCGAAGTGTTGATTGTCGTTGTTATTACTGCATTACTTACGCTATCAATCTATACAAACCTGATCCCGGACCTTTTCACCGCGCTACTGATTGGGCTGAGCCTGTTACCCATTTTTGTCTGGTCGGCATTTCGTTACAACATTCAGATAACAACGCTGCTAATCTTTCTGGTTTCTATCATTTCGGTTTTCGGCACAGCGCAGGGGCAGGGACCGATTACACAACATACTGCTACACAAACAATTATTCTGTTACAAAGCATGGTCGCGGTAACACTGGTTACCTTTGTCGCATTGACCATCGTCATCGGCGAATACCAGCGCACCAAATCTATTCTTCGCTACGCCTATGACGATCTGGCCAAGCCGGATGAAACAGACGTAATTGGTGATACAGAAAATCTGACACCTGATAATCAACTGCTTTATCGCAATACAATCTGGCGTGCGCTGATAGAAAACACGTCAGATAACATAATGCTGCTGGATACGGAAGTGAAGGTGCTGTTTATAAACCATCTGTCTCCAGGTTTAACGTTTGATGATGTACTCGGCTATTCCATTTATGATTTTATTAATCCCAAACATGTCCCCAGGGTGCGGCGCTGTTATGAAAAAGTAATGGCAACCGGCAAATCCAGCCAGGTTGAATTCGAATACATCGGCGGTGGCGAAAGTATTATATTTGACAGTCGTGTGAATGCCGTCAAACACAATAATAAAATTATTGGCTTCATCGTCAGCTCTCGCAATATCAAGCGGCGCATACAAGTGGAGTTGCTGAAAAACAGGTTGATGACAATACTTGAATCGACAACTGACTTTGTGGGGATGGCTGACAGTCAGGGCCGGGCACTTTACGTAAATGCTGCCGGCCGCAAGATGATGAAGTTTGCAAACGATTTTGACATCACGCAGACAAGCATTCCGGACTACTACCCGGAACAGGTAGCACACCACTTCATGACCGAATGCATACCGGCAGCCAATCAGACCGGCGTCTGGCAGGGTGAAGTCACCTTCAAGGCTACGGACGGACAGGAAATTCCTACCATGATGGTGTTTATTGCACACCGCTCCGAATCGGGTGAAGTCGAATATTACTCCTGTGTTGCGCGTGATATTACCGAACGCATTGTCGCACGGAAAAAATTACTGGACACAAAATCAATGCTGGAAACCGTGATTGATACCATCCCGGTACGAATATTCTGGAAAGACAGAGACAGCAATTTTCTCGGTGCCAACAAGCTGGTGATTCGTGATGCGGGCCTGAAGTCTGAAACAGATATTATCGGCAAGAATGACTACGATTTCTTTCCGGCCGAGCATGCCGACATGTACCGCGCTGACGACATGCATGTCATGGAAACCGGTATACCCAAACTGAACTACGAAGAACCGCAAGCCTCTCCGGACGGTAAAACCATCTGGCTACAGACCAACAAGGCACCGTTGCGCAATGCCAACAATGAAATCATTGGCATACTGGGTACCTATGACGACATCACCGAACGTAAACGCGTCGAAAAGATTATTTCCAGACTGGCAAAACGCAGTATGGAAGTCAGTACTGATGACCTGTTTTTTGAGGAATGTCTTGCCAATCTCGGCGAATTTTACAATACCAAGTATGCCTTTATTGGTTTGATCAGCGATAAGGAAAAAACCCGTATCAAAAGCTATCTGGTCTGGAGTGAAGGCAAGTTTATGGATAATTTTGAGTACGAACTTGCCGGCACACCGTGTCAGGATGTACTCAATGGTAAGGCTGAATTAATCCCCACCAATGTGAAAGCACTTTATCCTCAAGACAAAATGCTGACAGATATGGACCTGGACAGTTATTACGGCACACCCTTGCTACTACCCAGCGGTGAGCCCTTTGGACTGGTGGTGGTGACCGACACTAACCCGCTGAATCTGGAATCCTGGTCGAAACCGATTTTGAATATATACGCAACACGTATTGCCATTGAAATGGGCCGAAAGCGTAGCGAGGAAGCCCTGCGTGGCATGGCAAGCAGTATGTCGTATCAGGCGAGTCATGATCCACTCACTGATCTGATTAACCGCCGCGAGTTCGAATTACGACTGGAAACGGCTTTACAATCTTCCATCGTTCAGAATACGCATCATGCCTTGTGCTATCTCGATCTGGATCAATTTAAAATCGTTAATGATACCTGTGGCCATGTGGCAGGTGATGAATTATTACGACAATTATCCCTGCAACTCCATCACATCATTCGCGAAAGCGATACGCTGGCACGTCTGGGTGGTGATGAATTTGGCGTACTGTTACGCGACTGTCCGATGGACAAGGCGACCGTCATTGCTGAGAATATTTTAAAAGTGGTAAAGGAATTCCGTTTTGTCTGGCAGGACAAGCTGTTCGAAATCGGCGTCAGTATTGGTCTGGTACCGATTACCAGACATACCGTGTCCATCAACGAGGCACTGAGCATGGCGGACGCTTCCTGTTACCTGGCCAAGGACCATGGTCGCAATCGAATTCATGTGTATGAAGAAGATGATATTGAGCTGGCGAAACGGCATGGTGAAATGGAGATTGTTTCCGACATCAGTCAAGCCCTGGTCGATAACCGGTTTGTACTTTATTTTCAGACTATTTCACCGCTTTGTAAGCAGGATACGGAAACAAGGCATTTTGAAGTGCTTTTGCGCATGCATGACAAACAGCATAACTTGATCCCCCCCGGTGCCTTCATCGGGGCAGCGGAACGCTACAATCTGATGCCTTCGCTCGACCGCTGGGTGATTAGTCATACCTTCAAATATTTACACAACAAAATTCACAACGGCGAAACAGACAATATGCTGTGTGCAATTAACCTGTCGGGCACCACATTAAGCGATGAAAAGTTTATGGATTTTTTACAGGCCTTACAGGAACAGTATCAACTGCCACCGAAAATGATCTGTTTTGAATTTACCGAAACTGCGGCGATAACCAATATCACCAGGGCAATGCAGTTTATCGCAAGCATGAAAGAACTCGGCTTTCTGTTTGCACTGGATGATTTCGGTGCAGGTTTGAGTTCCTATACCTATCTGAAAAATCTGCCAGTCGACTTTATTAAAATTGATGGCAGTTTTGTTTCCGGTATTGCCTCTGATCCGTTAAACCGCTCTATCGTTGAATCCATCAACCAGGTTGGACATACCATGGGAATCAAAACGGTAGCAGAATGGGTTGATTCAAATGAGGTACTGGAAGTATTAAAGGACATCGAGGTTGATTACGCGCAGGGCTTTCACATACATAAACCAGCCGTATTAGAATAATATTTTGCAAATATTTACAAACATTCCTCACACATATTGCCCGGCACACCAGCCCGATGACCAGGCCCACTGGAAATTATAACCACCGAGCCAACCGGTTACATCCAGCACCTCACCGACAAAGTACAATCCTTTCACTTCCTTTGTTTCAAAAGTTTTTGAAGAAACCGCATCACAGTCAACACCACCGACGGTGACTTCTGCAGTACGATAGCCTTCCGTACCGTTGGGCTTTAACTGCCAATTTTGTAATTGTTGTGCCACCGTTCCAAACTGTTTATCTGACAGGCTTTGCAATACACTCACCAACAGATTTTCTTCAATAAATGCCTCTATCACGCGCCTGGGCAAATAGTTGGTTAACACTGTTTTCAGAATTTGTTGCGGTGATTTTCCGCGAGCCTGCTTTAAAACATCAGCCAGTTCAATGTCCGGTAGCAGATTAATCGACACCGTCTCGCCTGGCTGCCAATACGATGAGATTTGCAAAATCGCCGGACCACTCAGGCCACGATGCGTGAATAAGATATTCTCCCGAAAGTTGATACGTTCATTGCTGACCATACTGTCAATTGCGATACCAGATAACGGCGCGTATTTTTGTTTATCCGCTTCATGCAAGGTAAAGGGCACCAGCCCTGCTCGCGTCGGAATAACATCGATACCAAACTGTTCCGCAATTTTATATCCTAACGGCGTCGCGCACATTTTAGGAATGGACAAACCACCCGTAGCAATTACCAACGACTCGCATACATAAGTATTATCTGTTGTGATGACGGTGAATGTCTTGCCCGGGTTTTGTTTCGCACCCGTGATATCGCAATTTAATGTAATCTGCACAGCCTGCTCTGCACATTCTGCCAGCAGCATCGACAAAATATCTTTCGCGCTGTCATTACAAAACAGTTGTCCGTGCGCACGTTCGTGAAAGGCAATCTCGTGCTTTTCCACCATGGCAATAAAATCCCACTGTGTGAAGCGCTTTAATGCGGATTTACAAAAATGCGGGTTGTGAGAAATAAAATTTTCGGCGCTGACATCATAATTGGTAAAGTTACAACGACCCCCGCCAGACATGAGAATTTTCTTACCGGCCTTGTTGGCACGATCAAGCACTATAACCTTACGGCCACGCTTCCCCGCTTCGATGGCACACATTAAACCGGCGGCGCTGGCGCCGATGATGAGGACGTCGGTAGAGATTGAGTTTACGTGAGGCATAGAAAAATATTGTCACTCCCGTGCAGACGGGAATTTGATTCAAATATTTCTAGATTCCCTGCCTTCGCAGGGAATGACGAGCTTGTTATTTATATATGTCATTCGGGTCTTTGAGTACCGCTTCGACTTCTACCCACTTACCGTCTTTTAACTGCTTAAAGAAACAGTTATGCCGGCCGGTATGACAGGCGATGCCACCAATTTGTTCAACTTCCAGCAGCACAACGTCGTTATCGCAATCGAGCCGAATGTCTTTCAGGCTTTGCACATGACCGGACTCTTCGCCCTTGCGCCAGAGTTTGTTGCGGGAACGCGACCAGTAAATTGCACGGCCTTCCTTCACCGTTAATTCCAGCGCCTCGCGATTCATCCATGCCATCATCAAAATCTTGCCGGTTCCGGTTTCCTGTGCGATGGCAGGGACCAGTCCGTCCTTGTCCCATTTGATGTCATCGAGCCAACTCATTTATAGCCTGACCTCAATTCCCGCATCGGCCATATGACGTTTTGCCTGACCAACAGTAAATTCACCAAAATGAAAAATACTCGCGGCGAGCACCGCATCGGCTTTACCCTGTTTTACACCTTCAACCAGATGATCAAGATTGCCAACGCCGCCCGATGCGATCACAGGCACATCCACCGCATCACTGATGGCACTGGTGAGTTCGAGATCAAAACCGATCCTGGTACCATCGCGATCCATGCTGGTCAGCAATATTTCACCGGCACCGTAGTCGACCATTTTGATGGCCCATTCAACGGCATCAATACCGGTGGGCTTGCGACCGCCGTGGGTGAAAATTTCCCAACGGTTTGCTTGTCCTGCGTCACTAACTTTTTTCGCATCAATCGCGACGACAATACATTGCGAACCGAATTTTTCCGCGGCTTCTTTGACGAACTCGGGGTTAAACACCGCGGCGGTGTTGATACCGACTTTATCGGCGCCGGCGTTTAACATGCGACGAATGTCTTCGACCTTGCGTATACCACCACCGACCGTTAACGGAATAAACACTTGCCCGGCCACTTGCTCTACAACATGCACCATGGTTTCACGGTTGTCACTGGAGGCGGTGATGTCCAGAAACGTCAGCTCATCGGCACCTTCGGCATCATAACGCCGTGCGATTTCAACCGGGTCGCCAGCATCACGTATATCGACGAACTGCACGCCTTTGACGACGCGACCGTTGTCGACATCTAAACAAGGAATAATACGTTTCGCCAGGCCCATATATCTAAAGCTCCTTTAGGCCGATAACTCATCAGCAAGCTTTTGCCCCGCGGCGAAATCAAGCGTGCCTTCATATATCGCACGACCGGTGATCGCTCCCATGATGCCTTCGCTTTCAACGCCACATAACTCACGCACATCATCGAGATTGGTGATGCCGCCCGAAGCAATGATCGGAATGTTGACTGCTTGCGCTAATTTAACGGTGGATTCGACATTCACCCCACCCATCATGCCGTCGCGGCCAATATCGGTATAGACGATGGCGGCGACGCCGTCTTCTTCAAAATGTTTCGCCATGTCGATAACATCGTGCTTGGAAAGCTTGGACCAGCCATCGATCGCGACCTTACCGTCCTTTGCATCGAGCCCGACGATGACATGACCGGGAAATTCGATACACACATCACGTACGAAATGCGGCTGGTTCACCGCCTTGGTGCCGATGATCACATACTGCACACCGGCATCCAGATAAATCTGGATCGTGTCTTCATCACGAATGCCACCACCGATTTGTACCGGGATATCGCCACAGAGCTCGGTAATTTTGTGCACGACATCGAAGTTCACCGGTTGGCCTGCAAAGGCGCCGTTTAAATCCACGATGTGAATGCGTCGCGCGCCTTCATCGAGCCAACGTTTTGCCATGTCGACCGGGTTGTCGGCAAAAATGGTTTCGTCGTCCATTTTGCCCTGGCGCAAGCGCACGCACTTGCCGTCTTTAATATCTATTGCTGGGATGAGTATCATGATGTTGTAGGATCGTTGTTGTTGTTAAATTCAGGTTATTGTTGGCCGTTCCACTTTAAAAAGTTAGCATAAACTTGTAAACCTGCCTGTGCACTCTTTTCCGGGTGAAACTGCGTGGCAAACACATTATCTTTGGCAATCGCCGCGGTAAAACTGAAACCATAGACACAGGTACCCGCGATCACATCGGGCAAACCGGGTTCGGCATAGTAACTGTGTACAAAATAAAATCGCGTATCCTGCGCGATACCTTGCCACATCGGGTGATCCAGGACCTGATGTACCTGATTCCAGCCCATATGCGGAATTTTCAGGTGGGTTTTGATCTGTTGTTCTTTAAAACTGTCGCCAAAGAACTGCACTTTACCGGGAAAGACGTGTAAACAATCGACACCATTATTTTCGGCGCTACTTTCAAGCATAGCTTGCATACCGACACACACACCGAGCAGGGGTTTGCCCGATTTGACCACGTGATGCACAACCGCATCCATACCCAGTCGCCGCATTTCACCCATGCAGTCGCGCATCGCGCCGACACCGGGTAGCACCACACGGTCTGCCGCTTCGATGATGCTGGCATCACCGCTGACAATGATCTCAACCTTGTCGCCGGACTTTTGCGCGACGGTTTCCAGTGCCTTGGCCACTGAATGGAGATTGCCCATGCCATAATCAATAACTGCTACGCGTTGCATTGTGGTTTCGCTTTATTTTCTGGAAATGAGTGCTAACTCTGTATTTGTGACCCGATTCCTGTCGCCTGGGTTAAAGACTACCCTTGGTCGAGGGAATGCCTGACATGCGCGGGTCTGGCTCTAACGCCATACGCACCGCACGGCCGAAGGCCTTGAATATGGTTTCCGCAATATGGTGCGCATTGTTGCCACGCAAACAATCAATATGCAGTGACACCAGCGCATGGTTACAAAAGCCCTGAAAAAATTCATGTAGCAAATCCACATCAAACTCACCGATGTGTGAACGTGGATAATCGGCATGGTATTCAAGACCGGGGCGACCGGAGAAATCGACTACCACACGCGACAGGGCTTCATCGAGTGGGACATAGGCGTGCCCATAACGACGGATACCTTTTTTATCGCCCACAGCTTTGGCGACGGCTTGCCCCAGCGTGATGCCGATGTCTTCCACGGTGTGGTGGGCATCGATGTGTAAGTCACCTTCGGCCTGAATAGCGAGGTCAATCAGGCCATGACGGGCGATTTGATCCAGCATGTGTTCGAGGAAGGGTACGCCGGTCTGCATTGAGGTTGCACCGCTACCGTCAATGTTCACTTCGACCTTAATTTGTGTTTCCAGCGTATTTCGCTCAACTTTTGCTACCCGGTTGGCTTGCGTGCCCATAAATGCTCCACTTGTGTATTGTTTACTCAGGGGTAATCTACACGTAACTCACTGATAATAAAAGATGATATTTGTCGACCAGCATACTTGCTTACGCTAGTCTGGCAAAACGTCCACACCAATTATGATCTGGATCAAGCTATATTTTAAAGGTATAGTTTTAACAACACACGCATAATTTATAACTATTCTTCGCGTGACAAATCAGAGGCCGGCTCAATGACGAAATCGGTAATCAATCTCGACGATATACGTAGCAAATGCCAAACCTGCAGCTTGTATCAATTATGCTTGCCTATGGGTCTTGAAAGCGGTGAGATGGAGCAGCTCGATAACATCATTAAACGCCGCCGTGTGATCAAAAAAGGCGAGTTTTTATATCAGTGTGGCGACAAGTTTCACTCGTTGTTTGCAGTACGATCCGGTTCGTTCAAGTCCTTTACCCCGGTAGATAATGACGCCGAGCAAATTATCGGTTTCCACCTGCCCGGTGAGCTGATTGGGCTGGATGCCATCAGCCAATCAAAACATCAGAGTTATGCGCAAGCACTGGAAACTACCAGTGTTTGTGAAATACCCTTCGCACGCCTGGAAGAACTCAGTATGAAAGTAAGTGGCTTACAGCATCACTTGTTCAGCATCATGAGCGAAGACATTCAGAACGAGCATTGCCATGTCACGCAACTGGCAAAGCGCTCAGCCGAGGCGCGACTGGCGCATTTTTTACTCGATTTGGGTGCGCGCTTCAGGAAACTGGGCTACTCCGGCACCGAATTTAATCTCAGTATGTCGCGGAATGACATTGCCAACCTGCTGGGACTGGCCGTGGAAACCGTGAGTCGTTTGTTGACCCACTTCCAGGAAGAGGGCATCCTGGTTGTTGAGAGAAAATATATTAAAATCAACAAGATAGTTGAACTTGAACGCCACACCCATGCCTGTCCTTCAGAGAATTTCCAATCCGCCTAATACCTTGAATAAATTTGGGTCATATAAGTATATTAACAACTGATTTATCTGATCTAGATCATTTCAAAGTCGGCTGATTTTCAGGATGCTTCGTCTCATCGATTCATGCACATCGAAGGAAGACTTATGTCATCACAAAATAATCAAAACACCGAAACCTATAATTACAAAGTTGTGCAGCAATTTGCTGTGATGACTGTCGTGTGGGGTATCGTCGGCATGCTGGTGGGCGTCATCATCGCTGCACAGCTGGTCTGGCCACAACTCAATTTCGACATTCCCTGGCTAACCTATTCGCGCTTGCGGCCCCTGCATACCAATGCGGTGATTTTCGCCTTCGGCGGCTCAGCCTTGTTTGCGACATCCTATTATGTCGTGCAGCGTACCTGTCAGGTACGGCTGTTTGGCGACAAGCTCGCGGCCTTCACCTTCTGGGGCTGGACGCTAGTCATCCTGCTCGCTGCGGTTACCTTGCCCCTGGGAATGACCTCTTCCAAGGAATATGCCGAACTCGAGTGGCCAATTGATATCCTCATCGCCATAGTGTGGGTGGTGTATGCGATTGTGTTTTTCGGCACCATTATGAAACGCCGTGTGAAGCATATCTATGTCGCCAACTGGTTCTTCGGCGCGTTTATTATCACTGTCGCCGTGTTGCACATCGTCAATAGCGCCGCGCTACCGATCAGCATGAGCAAGTCCTACTCGGTGTATCCTGGTACCATCGATGCGATGGTGCAATGGTGGTACGGACATAATGCGGTGGGCTTTTTCCTCACCGCCGGTTTCCTCGGTATCATGTATTACTTTATTCCCAAACAGGTCGGCAAACCGATATATTCCTATCGCCTCTCGGTTGTGCATTTCTGGTCGCTGATCTCTTTATATATGTGGGCCGGCCCGCATCACCTGCACTACACCGCCTTGCCAGACTGGGTGCAAACATTGGGCATGGTGTTCTCGTTAATGTTACTGGCACCGAGCTGGGGCGGCATGATCAACGGTATCATGACCTTGTCCGGTGCATGGCATAAGTTACGTACTGATCCGATTCTGAAATTCCTCATCGTATCCTTATCGTTTTACGGCATGTCGACTTTTGAAGGTCCGATGATGTCGATCAAAACCGTGAATGCCTTGTCGCATTACACCGATTGGACTATTGGCCATGTACACTCCGGCGCACTGGGCTGGGTGGCACTGGTCTCCATAGGCGCCATGTATGCGTTGATTCCGAAACTGTTCGACAAGGAACAAATGTATTCGATTAAATTAATCGACACACATTTCTGGATTTCCACCATTGGCATTGTGTTGTACATCTCCTCGATGTGGATAGCTGGCGTCATGCAGGGCTTGATGTGGCAAGCAGTTAATGCAGACGGCACCTTAACCTATAGCTTTGTCGAAAGTCTGGAGCGGATGTATCCGTATTATGCGGTGCGTTTACTCGGCGGCTTGTTGTTCTTTGTCGGCATGTTATTAATGGCTTACAACGTTTACAAAACCATTTCCGGGCCTTCGGCAGTTATGAAAACCTCAACCCAACCTAATCCAGCCGCGGCATAAGGAGCAGATACCATGGGACATGAAAAAGTAGAAAAAAATGTCGGCTTGCTGATCGTACTGGTATTATTGGTGATCAGTGTCGGCGGTCTGGTGGAAATCGTACCATTATTTTTTCTCAAGGAAACCACCACCCCCGTCACGGGCTTAAAGCCTTACACGGCGCTACAACTGGAAGGACGTGATATTTATGTTCGTGAAGGTTGCTATACCTGCCATTCACAAATGATACGGCCGTTCCGTGCCGAAACCGAACGTTATGGTCATTACTCTGTTGCCGGTGAATTTGTTTATGATCACCCTTTCCAGTGGGGCTCAAAGCGCACCGGGCCGGATTTACACCGTGTCGGTGGACGATATTCGGATGACTGGCATCGCGTACATTTAATCAATCCACGCGATGTGGTACCGGAATCCAACATGCCAGGCTTTCCCTGGCTGGAAAAAAACCTGCTCGATCACGAGCTCACGCCAAAAAAATTACAAGCCATGCAAACACTCGGCGTGCCGTATGCAGACGCGGATGTTCAGGCGGCAAGTGCTGCAGTTAAAAATAAAACTGAAATGGATGCACTCATCGCTTATTTACAAGTGCTGGGCACCAGCATCAAGACACGTCAATAGGAGGACAGCATGGATATAGATACCCTACGCATTATCAGCACGGTATTGTTGTTTATCACCTTCGTTGGCATTTTTATCTGGTCATGGAGCAGCAAGCGCAAGCGCGGATTTAATGAAGCGGCGAACCTTCCCTTTAACGAACCGGAACATCCAGCACCGCTACAACAAAAAGCAAATAACAACAAGGGAGAAGCATAATCATGAGTGGATTCTGGAGTGGCTATGTCATTATTTTAACCTTGTTGAACATTGCATTTTGTTTCTGGTTAATTCGTTTCGCGAACAAGAAAAGTGGCTCACAAGCTGGTCAGGATGAAGTCACCGGCCATACCTGGGATGGTGACCTGCAGGAATATAACAACCCCTTGCCACGCTGGTGGTTGGGTATGTTTTATATCTCGATCGCATTTAGTCTGATATATCTGGTTGTTTATCCCGGCATGGGAAACTATGAAGGTGTTTTCAACTGGTCCCAGACCAGTCAGTATGAAGAAGAAATCAAGCAGGCAGAGAAAACCTACGGGCCTATATTTGCAAAATATGCGGCCACACCCATCACAGAATTGGCAAAAGACAGTAGTGCCACCGACGCCGGGCAACGTTTGTATCTCAACTATTGTGCAACCTGTCATGGCTCTAATGCCAAAGGCGCAGCGGGTTTCCCCAATCTGACTGACAATGACTGGCTTTATGGTGGTGATGCAGAAGCGATCAAGGCATCCATCCTGAATGGCCGCAACGGAATTATGCCGGCAATGGGTGCAGCGCTTGGCGATGACATCGACAATGTTGTTGCCTATGTCGAAAGTTTAAGTGGTCGCAAGGTCGATGCAGACAAGGCAAATGCTGGCAAACCCAAGTTTGAAATGTTTTGCGCCGCCTGTCATCAGGCCAGTGGCAAAGGTAACCCGGCTCTGGGGGCACCCGACCTGACTGATAATAACTGGCTATATGGCGGCAGTGCGGGGGTAATCAAAAAAACCATTGTCGAAGGTCGCACGGGTCAGATGCCTGCACACAAGGCGTTTCTTGGTGAAGACAAGGTACACTTACTGGCAGCTTATATTTATAGCCTGAGTAATAACACGAGCAAGTAACCACAATAACGCAAAGTCATAACCGCTTTGCGTTGTTTGTTTAAATTTCAGGATTTTTTTAGTCATCATGATGGATACAGCGTCCACTTCGCCAAACAAACCAACTGGCCAGCCTGCAAAGCAATCCTCTGAACAGAGCGACAGCCTTTACGCCAAGCACGAAAAGGTTTACCCGCGTGAAGTGCACGGACTGTTTGCCACCTTTCGGGTTCTTGGTGTGCTGGTGTTGCTCGGTCTGTATTATTTCGTGCCCTGGCTTAGCTGGGATAATCACCAGGCCGTGTTGTTTGATCTGCCTGCGCGCAAGTTTTTCATTTTTGGTTTTACATTTTGGCCACAAGATTTCTTTTATCTTGCCGTGCTGTTAATCATCGCCGCCTTATCGTTGTTTTTTTTCACCGCGCTGGCCGGACGCCTGTGGTGTGGTTATGCCTGTCCACAAACGGTGTGGACCGAAGCATTCCTGTGGATTGAGCGCAAGGTCGAAGGCAGTCGTAACCAGCAAATCAAGCTGGATAAGAGTCCACTGAGCAGCGCCAAATTTTCTCGTAAGGCGTTAAAACATTTTATCTGGATTACGTTTTCACTCTGGACCGGTTTTACCTTTGTCGGTTATTTCACACCGATCGATGAGCTGGCACGTTCTATCTGGACACTCAACACCGGCCCGTGGGAAACGTTCTGGGTTATTTTTTATGGCTTTGCCACCTACGGTAACGCCGGCTTCATGCGCGAACAAGTGTGTATATACATGTGTCCGTATGCACGCTTTCAAAGCGCCATGTTTGATAAAAACACCCTGATCATTTCTTATGATGAGGTGCGCGGTGAACCGCGTGGCTCACGTAAAAAAAGTACCGACGCAAAGCAGCAGGGGCTGGGCGATTGCGTGGATTGCAAATTATGCGTACAGGTATGTCCGACCGGGATTGATATACGACACGGCCTGCAATATCAATGCATCGGTTGTGCTGCCTGTGTTGATGTATGTGACCAGGTGATGGACAAAATGGGTTATGACAAAGGCCTGATAAAATACACCACACAAAATGCCATAGATGGCATCAAAACAAAAATCCTGCGCCCGCGTGTTATTGTCTATGCAGCCATTCTGCTGATCATTACAGTCGCACTATTCTCACACATGCTCACACGCTTGCCGCTGGAACTGGATATTATTCGTGACCGCAATGCGCTTTATCGTGAGACCAATAATGGTCTGATCGAAAATAGCTATAGCCTGAAAGTGATCAATATGGATAATCATCCGCACCAGTATAAAATTGAAGTACGCGGTCTCACCGGACTCGTTGTTGATCCACCAAACAAGGTGTTTCATGTAAAATCAGGCGAAGTCATTACTGTGCCATTAAGCCTGCGTATCGACCCGGTCAATCTGAAAGCCACCAGTAATGACGTTGAATTCCATTTAATTGCACTCGACAAACCGGAACTGAACGTTATTGAAACCGGCCGTTTTATCGGGCCACTCATAAAATAAAGCTGACCGGATCAGGAGCACAAATCACTGTGGACACCGTCGTTGCAACAAGTTGGTACAAACAATTCTGGCCGTGGTTTCTGATTGCATTGCCCGGTAGTGTCGTCATCGCCAGCGTCATCACCATCATCATCGCCAATAAATATAATGACCCGGTGGTAATCGATGACTACTACAAGGCCGGGCTTGCCATCAACAAGACCCTTGATCGTAAAGAGTTTGCAAAACACCACGACATTCGCGCCAATATATATTATGCACATACCTTGTTAACCGTCACGGTTACTGCAAACAAGACCGCAGTGCTCGATAATACCGATGCCTTGCAGTTACGTTTTATTCATCCAACACAACGAAATCAGGATATCACGGTATTACTAAAACTGGCCGGAACAAGCAATCAGCAATATAAATTCATTGGCCAGTTAAACAACATTGCTGCATCGCACTGGCATATACAACTCGAACCTGCCACAAACGATCAAAACAACAACTGGCGTCTGGATGATCGACTGATACTCACCAGCGCTGCACAACTGGATAACTACACATTGATTGCCAAATAAGAGATGAAGGACAGAGGGGAGTCACACATGAACACGACAACAAACAATCCGGCGCATGACAACATGAATCAGCAGCAACAAAAACCGATACCCACAATTCAAAAAGTCATCGCGATATTGTGGCCGTCATTTTTAACAGCGGGTGTGGCAACCATTCTGTTTTTTACTGCGTTTGATCCGGAGTTGATTATGCAGGTGAGTGGCTACGCGCCCATCTCGCGTCTGGGCGGTTACACAGTGGGATTTTTTATGTTCTGGGCGCTGACATCGATTTCCAGTGTATTAACGTGTTATTTTCAGCGGCCCTGCGATGCTAACAACTGATGCATGGCCTGGGCTGGATTCTGTACAACGTTGTCAGGCGTAAAAATCAGAAGAAATGTACGCGTTGCGGCCTCTACACAGCGAAGGATACGGAAAAGTGCAGCCACTGCGGCGACCTTGATCCGTTTGAATTTGCAAAATTTACCGAGTTAAGAAAGCAATACCGAAAATCAAATCGCAATCTTGGCAAACTGTTTTTATTTCTGGCCATCCTGATCGGCGTTCTGCTTGTACTCACACAATAAAGCAGGACAGATTTATTTTTCTACAACACACGATGCCACAACTGCATAATCGCAATCAACAAGCCCAACACAACTATCCAGAAAATCACGGCAACCCAGATAGATTGTTGCGCCTTGTTTTTTTCCAGCCAGGTACGGGGCTTGACACCCTTGGCAACAAACGCCAGTTTGGAAGCAAGGTTTACACACACCACGTTGATTGCCAGTAACAGGCTGGCACCAAAGGCAAGTTCAAATTTCCCCGCGCCGATCATCAGGCCGAACGTTGCCGCGGGCGGTAATAACGCCACCGCTACCATGACGCCAACCAGTGTATTGCTCCATCCAGATGCCAGTGATAATACTGCAGCTGCACCCGACACAAGGGCGAGAATAATACCGTCGTAACCTACATCGGTACGCGACATAAGTTCGTGACTGTTGAAATTTAATGGCCAAAAAAATCCAATCACGATAGAGATCATCAATGCAATACTGACACCAATGACGTTGGTTTTGAGTGCCCGCCAGATCAACGATGAATCACCCAATGCCGAGGCAAACGCCAGCGCCAGGTTCGGACCGAGTAGTGGCGCGATCACCATCGCACCAATAACAATCGCGACATTGTCTGCCAACAATCCAATACTGGCAACGATGGTGGATAACACCACCATCCAGATAAAGGTACTGTCCAGCTGGATACCCGCAACAATTTTTTGATACAACTCTTCCCGTGAGCGCGTGGTGCTACGTTGCTTCTGATCTTCATCATCGACCACGTCCGGTCGCGGAATGGTGGCTTCAACCGGAATGATGACGACGCGACTGTTTTCACTGCCGCCGATTATGCTCTGAATAGAGTCGAGTATGCGCTGTTGATTATCAGGTCGTGATAAAAACCGAATCACGCAACGATCATCACATTTTTCTGACTCTATTAATTTATATGACCAATGGTCCAGCATCTCGTGTTGCGCGGCCAGACTTTGTAATGTGTCGACATGACCACAATCGGTGATGATTTCAATGATTCGCATATAATCGACTTATGGTGTTATTTTTTTAGTACAAAACATTACGGCCTTTGTAACTCTTTTTCCACTGCATCACGTATAACTTTACCTTCAAGCTGCTCGATCAAGGTCAAGGCAAAATCCATCGCGGTACCCGGGCCTTTTGAGGTAATGACCTTGTCGTCTACCACTACAGGCTTGTCGATAAATTTCATGTTACCAATCGGGCTGCCGTCAAGACTGCCAGGAAAGCAGGTGGCGTTTTTGTTGTCGAGCAGGCCGGCACTGGCCAGTGCACGCGGTGCGGCACAAATTGCTGCGGTATATTTGTTTGCTGCTGCCATGTGTTTGAGCAGTTGTTGAATACGTGCATCGTCGCGCAGGTGATCCGCACCCGGTAACCCGCCGGGCAAAACAATCATGTCGAAGTCCTGATCCATGACCTGATCAATGCTGGTATCCGGAACCAGTACCGTACCACGACTGGCGGTGACCGGTTTTTCATCCAGCCCGGCAGTAACGACATTGATTTTGGCGCGACGCAACAAATCAATGATTGTAACGGCTTCGAGCTCTTCACAACCCTGAGCTAACGGTACGAGCACCTTGCTCATGCTGATTTCTCTCCTGTTCTTTTTTTACCAGTTGCAAGCGTTTATTTTCAGCCAGTTGTTCACGCCATTGTTCGCGCAGGCTGATCAGCTCGGATACAAAAACAAATTTTATACCTTGTGCCTGCATTTGTGGCAACCATTGTTCCAGCACGGAAAGCGTTTCCGCAAAGGGATGTCCTATCGCGATAGCCGAGCCATTACGTCTGGCAATTTTGACCACTTCGTCCAGTTGCTTGCGAATCATGTCTTTATCAAGATCGTGATCCAGAAACACATCGCGCGTTTCACTACGAATCTGATATTCGCGTGCAACTTTCAATGCGACACTGTCATTGGTTGTGCGGCTGTCAATAAAATATTTGTTTTCTTTTACGAGTGACTGCATTAACCAGTTCATTGGTTCATCCATCCTCGTCAAGCTGCTACCCATGTGATTATTCATACCTTTTATATTAGGTATGGCAGTCAGGGTATGTTTTAACTCGAGCTGAAAAATATCCTGTGGCATATGCGTGGTCAGGCCACCCGGTCCGAGTTTTTTGCCGTTATCCGCTTCCATCGGAATATGCAACATGAGTTCCTTGTCACGCTGGCTTGCCATGACAGCAAGCTGACGACTGTGCGGTGCATACGGCAAAAAAGAATAGGTTACATTGGCGGGCAATTTTAATGCTCGCTTACCCTGTTTGAAGCGGTACCCCATGTCATCAATAATGATACTGATTCGTATATCGGTATGTCGCTGGTTATGCTGTGGTTGATGGATAAGAAGATCCGGTTGATTTACTGAGCTGGACTGGTGTGATGGTGGAGGTGTAACGAGAGATTGCTTAACACGGGGAGCTGGCTGTACATCACTATGTAACGTGACATCATCGGCAAGCGCCAGTACTGGCATGGTACTTAACACATATAAAAGCAAACGAGATGGTTTGCGCATAATACTTTCCTGCTTTATCGGGTCAGATTCGATGCAGGAATCTGACCCTTATTTAACGTACGAAAAACCGTTAGTTTTTTTGCAGACTCAATAAATTTAAACCCTTTAACAAATTCAAAGCTTCATACAAATGATAATCTTCACTGGCGAGAGGCTTCTTCTTGCCCTTGTCACCCTTGGCCTGTGGTTTTTTGTCAGCCGGATTGGCGTTTGGCTTGTCAGTTTTCTCATCCTTGCCGTTGTCATTTTCAAGATGGCCACTCAGGTCAGCTTCCTTGATGAAAGGGTCATCATTTTCACCAATTGCGACTTTCAGATTGCTCAGTTCGATATCAGGTTTGATTCCCTGCGCCTGAATACTGCGATCACTGGGTGTGTAGTAACGTGCGGTAGTCATCTTTAGCGCGGTATCATTGGTCAATTTGACAATTGACTGAACCGAGCCTTTACCAAAAGTTTGCTTGCCCATGATAATGGCACGTTTATGATCCTGCAGGGCACCGGCAACAATTTCGGACGCTGAAGCGGAACCGCCGTTCACCAGTACCACCATCGGTACACCATCAATTTCATCTTTCGGTGTGGCCTGATATACATGTGCGTTGTCAGGATGACGGCCACGCACTGATACCACGACGCCCTTGGTCAGGAACGCATCGGACACGCCTACAGCCGCATCCAGCAAGCCGCCCGGATTGTTGCGCAAATCGAGTACCACGCCTTTTAGCTTGCCGTTATTTTCTTTTTTCAATTTTCGGATCGCCTTGATTAAATCATCTGTGGTGCGTTCCTGAAATTGCGTAATACGCAGATAAGCGTAGCCGGGCTCCAATGCGCGAGACTTGATACTTTTAACGCGAATGCGATCTCGTGTGAGTTCAACCTTGATGGGCTTGTCGACACCTTCACGCGAGATTAGCAGCATGATTTTTGAACCCGGTTTGCCGCGCATGAGTTTTACTGCATCGTCCAGCACCATGCCTTTGACAGGTTTTTCATCCAGCTTGATAATCAAATCACCTGCCTGAATTCCGGCACGTTGTGCCGGTGTATCATCAATCGGCGAAATAACTTTTACAAAACCGTTTTCCATGCCGACGACTATACCCAGTCCGCCAAATTCGCCCTTGGTGCCTACGGTGAGTTCCTTGAATTCTTCCAGGTCAAGAAAGTTGGAATGTGGATCCAGACCACTCAACATGCCGCGAATTGCATCGGTGAGTAATTTTTTGTCCTTTACCTCTTCAACGTAATTTTCTTTTATCTTGCCGAAGACTTCACTCAGGGTGCGTATGTCATCGAGTGGTATACCATCGTAGTTTGCTGCCGCGTTCTTGTCTGCCAGCACGCCATTCGTAATCGCTAACATCACACCGAGAATTAAACCAATCGCCAGAATAATTATCTGATGCAGCCTGTTTTGTACTGATACGTTCATTCAAAATTTCCTTAGCTAATCATTGATACCGATGTTGACTCTTACACCGCGGCTGACCAGGATGTAATTTATGCGGCGACTTTTACGGACATGTAAAAACGGACGTGTAGCGCCTCATTATCTTTAATAGAGTGTAGTACCGAACAAGCTTAACATAAACAACAACTTATTATGAATCACTCGTTTGCTGTCTTTGACCGGTTAATTCCTGTCATAAACAGCTGTTACGCCTGTCTCAATAAGGCATATTGCGCTGAATAAGACAGCAAAACAGGCAACAGGTTTGGACAAATTGGCTGTGAAATCTGTCCTTAACTCTGCCCTTAACTCGGCAGGCGCTTACACCAGCGCGCCGGATTCACGGGCTTGCCTTTATGACGTATTTCAAAATACAGGTTACTCTGCTGCTGCCCACCACTGTGCCCGACCGTGCCGATCAAGTCGCCTGCGCTGACCCAGTCACCGGTCTCTTTCATTAAACTCTGGTTATGCCCATACAAGCTCATGTAACCGTCACCATGGTCAATGATCATGAGCAGGCCATAACCACGTAGCCAGTTTGCATAGGCAATCCGGCCCGGCGCCACGGCACGGACATTATTCCCCAAGGGTGCCTGAATCAGGATACCATTCCAGCGCATTCGTCCGGATTCCCGTTTTTTACCGAACAGTTGTTTTACCTTGCCCAGAGCAGGCCAGGTCAGCTTGCCGCGAAGTTGACCGAACGGCAGTTGTTTACCTGATTCAATGACCGTCTCGGGCAAAGTCTCGGTGATGACATTCACCACACGCTCAAGATTGCGCTGGTTTTGAATTAATTGTTGTAAGGCCTGGTCTTTGGATTTGATTTCGGCGCTGAGTTTGGCCATCACCAGTGCACGTTCTTTGGAGCTGGCTTCCAGTGCCTGCTTTTCATGAAGTTGTGCCTGTTGCGCAGCATTCAGATTCGCCTGCTGCTGTAAAATTCGCACCTTCAGATTGCTGAGCTTTTTCAGTGTTTTTTGCGTGGCCTGAATTTCATTCACCCGTTCACGATTAAAGTAATCGTAATACGTAAGCATGCGACCAATCGCGGCGGGTTGTTGCTGGTTCAGCAACAGTTTGATGTATTCTTGCTTGCCTAATGAATACGCCGTGCGTACCTGTTTGGCGAGTAACTCGCGATGTTTTACCAGCTCTTTTGAAGTAGCGAGCCGTTCGCCCTTGAGCTTGCGTAATTTTTGTTGGTGCTGATTTAACTGCTGCTGGATTTTACGCAGATTTTTTACGTGCAAATTAATGCGGTGTTCGGATTCGCGCAGTGCCTGTCGCACCCGGTCGTGCAAGGTACGTACCGCTTCGAGTTCTTTGGTTAAGGCGGCGATGCGCGTCTTGAGCGCGTGAAGTTCAACAGCCTTGTTTTGACGCTCGTCGTCGTCATCAGCATACGCCTGGTAAACCGACATCGTCATAACTGGCAGGACGATAAACAGCAACAGTTTCACAGTGCATACAAGACGATTTAGCATGGGCACATTGTACCGTATTGATGACGGCCTGCCTTGTCACAATATACGCTGTAACTTCTATTTGATTATTTACAGGATTACTTGGCGTTTGCCGCTTCCGCTTCGGTATTGTCGTCCGCCGGCAGTATCAGGCTACGGCCATTCATTTCGTTGGGCTTGTCGATTTGCATCAACTCCAACATGGTGGGCGCAATGTCGGACAGTGCTCCCGTATCAGCGAGACGAATATCACGCTGACCAATATATAGAAGTGGCACCAGGTTTGAAGTATGTGCTGTATGGGCCTGTCCGGTTTCCAGGTTGGCCATCATTTCAGCATTGCCATGGTCGGCGGTAATCAGGATATCACCACCCTGTTCCTGCACCGCATCGATTACCTGAGCCAGACATGCATCCAGAGCTTCAATCGCCTTGACCGTGGCCTCAAAATTACCGGTATGGCCGACCATGTCCGGGTTCGCGTAGTTACAAATAATGACATCGTATTTGTCACTTTTAACCGCCTCGACCAGTTTCCTGGTCAATCCCGGGGCATTCATTTCTGGCTGCAAATCGTAGGTTTTCACATCCGGCGAAGGCACGAGTATACGATCTTCAAATTCAAACGGCTCTTCACGACCACCATTAAAAAAGAACGTCACGTGTGCATACTTTTCCGTTTCGGCGATCCGCAGCTGGTGCATACCCAACCTCGAGACATATTCACCAAAAACATTGGTCAGACGCTCGGGTGGGTAGGCAACCGGAATATCGTATTCTGAATTGTATTCGGTAAGGCTGACGAACAGGCCAAGCTTGGGATACACCTCACGTTCAAACGCGTCAAAGTCAGGTTCGATAAAGGGCCGGGTGATCTGGCGAGCACGATCAGAACGGAAATTCATGAAAATGACCACGTCACCGTCATTGATTTTAACCGGCGCTTCATTGGCAGCATGAATCGCGGTCGCTTTGACAAATTCATCTGATTCACCGCGATCATATGCCAATTCTAATGCCTGCATCGCCGTCTGCGCATGGTAGTCCGCCTTGCCCTGGGTGATAACATCGTAGGCTTCCTGAATACGTGGCCAACGGTGGTCGCGATCCATAGCATAGTAACGTCCGACTACCGAGGCAATTTTACCGCCACCGAGTTCATCCAGTTTATGTTCCATTTTCGCGATGGAATCGTTGGCGCTTTTGGGTGCGGTATCGCGGCCATCCAGAAAGGCATGCAAATAAACGTCTTTGACGTCATGTTTAACGGCCAATTCCATCATGGCGTGCAAGTGTTCTTCGTGTGAATGCACACCACCGTCGGACAACAATCCCAGCACATGCACCGCCTTGCCGGAATCGCGTGCCTGCTCTACGGCATCGACCAGCGTCTGGTTGGTAAAGAACGAGCCGGTTTTAATCGAACGGCTGACACGGGTATATTCCTGATACACCACCCGGCCGGCGCCGAGATTAAGGTGTCCCACTTCCGAATTGCCCATTTGCCCATGCGGCAAGCCGACTTCTGCGCCCGAACCGGTGATCAAGGTATGCGGGCAGCTCGCCCAATACTTGTCCCAGGTGGGTTTGTTGGCAGAATATATGGCATTGTTGGCGGGATTTTCGGAATAGCCCCAGCCATCCAGGACAATCAGTAACATGGGTTTGGCGTGTGACGACATAATATTTAGTGTATTTGACTCATTTATTTATGCATTTATTAGACTGTGTCTAATATATAGGGGGCAAAAGCGCCATTTGCAATCAATCTGGCCTGCCAAAATTCCGTTTTTGCGCTGCGAAAACACGAAAATCGTTATATTTCACAGTATAAGTAAAATTTGTGGAATTTGATGGCGCAAAGCCTTCTCAAACGGTACATAATTGTATAATGTTTTAATAATAAAGGCAGTACGCTAAATAATAAAATTATGAAATAATTCTCTATGCTGAAAAGCAATAACTATATAAGGCAGGTTAGGCGATGAATGATGAATCCGCGACTTTACTAACACGCGATGAAGATATCGACCGTGCTTCCCGTTCCTTAAAAGCAATGTCACACCCACTGCGTCTGAAAATCCTTTGTACACTTGGGGACAAGGAAATCAGCGTACAGGATATTGTTGAACATGTGGGGACTTCGCAAAGCAATATTTCACAGCATCTCGCCATCTTGCGCGACAAAGGCATACTTGATTCCCGTAAGGATGCCAACCGGGTTTACTATCGCGTTGAAGATCAACGCACCTTGCGACTGATATCCATGATGCGCGAAGTGTTTTGTAGTGCGGATTTACTGGAAACCTGATGGTGACCTGAAGCCCTTGAAACCAGTGTTTTAAGTCCCATCATCTGTATTAATTTGTACCTGTCAGGCCACATGCCTGACACGATTTTATTAAAGAGCAACGCGTTTACATGCAAGAATATTATCAGTTCATTGGCAACCATCCCTATTTGTTCATCGGTCTCGGCATTATCCTGGTACTGCTGTTCTTTAACCTGTTCGGAGCAAAATTAAGCGGCTACCAGTCTGCCTCACCGGCAGATGCAACCATGTTAATTAACCGCGAAGATGCCGTGTTCGTTGATGTGCGCACTGATGCCGAATTTCGTGACGGGCATATTGTCAACGCCATTAATATTCCACAATCGAATCTGCCGAACCGCATCAATGAGCTGGAAAAATACAAAAACAAGCCCATTATCCTGGGCTGCAAGAGTGGTAATCGATCCGGTGCGGCATGCAGCCTGTTAAAAAAACAGGGTTTTGAACATGTTTATAACCTGAGCGGTGGTATTCTTGCCTGGCAAAATGCCAACCTGCCAACTACCCGTAAATAATGGCCCGTAAGTAAATCCTGAATGATTCGTCGCGCACAATATTTATATTGTCAATGATATATATTTCTGTCGGATTTAAACCAACAACCTCATTAACAACCACGTGAAAGAAATAACATGAAAGACATCACCATATATACATCACAGTTTTGTGGCTATTGCACCCGCGCCAAAATGTTACTTGAACGCAAGGGTGCACCATATAAAGAAATTCGAATAGACCGTGAACCCGAGGAACGCCAAAAAATGGTGCAATTAACCGGTGGGCGTACCAGTGTTCCACAAATTTTCATTGGCGATGAACATATCGGCGGCAGTGATGACCTGTATGCACTGGAAGCACAGGGAAACCTGGATGCCAAACTGGGCTAGCAGACTCTTTATAACAAAGTATCAACTCCATTTTTAAGCTGTTTTTAATACGCATCTGGATTTGATCCGGATCACATAAACAACTTTCAAATTAAAGCAGCGCGTGTGTTTTTCCGATATGAACTATGTTGTTCACATCTAGCCGGGGGAATTCCATGCGGACGTTTCAGGTTTCGTTGTTAGTGCTGTTGGCCTTATTTTCATTCAGCTCGTTCAGCCTTGACACTGTACCCCTTAAAAAAAATCAAAAGCTCAATATCGTCATTCATGTGACGGAAAGTCACGGCGGACATTATCGTGCGGCGCTGAATTATGCCCACATCATCCGTGACACCTATGGCAAGGACAACGTCAATATCGAAGTCGTGGCCAATGGACCCGGTATAGGACTGGTTAACTCCAATAACAGGTACACTGCCAACATCAAAAAATTAATGCATGACGGAGTGCGTTTTTCCGCCTGTAATACCACCGCAAAATTTATGCGCGAAAACCAGGAACTGCCCATTATCGAAAATGTACAATTTGTCCCTTATGGCGTGGTGCACGTACTTGAATTGCAACGCAAGGGTTACCTGTACTTACGACCCTGATCGCACCTCATTTTCATTTCTCGCTTGAACTCTAATCAGGCAATCCATATATAACTGACATGAGTGATGCCCTACATATCGTTTGCCCACACTGTGGTGGTATAAATCGCCTGCCGGCCAGCAAACTGGCAGCCGCGCCCAAATGTGGCAAATGCCAGGCGCCGCTTTTTACTGCAGCACCTGTGGAATTAAACGCAGGAAATTTTCAACGCCACATTACCCGTAGTGATATTCCCGTGCTGGTAGATTTCTGGGCACCCTGGTGTGGCCCCTGCAAAATGATGGCACCCGTTTTTCAACAGGCCGCGGCACAACTCGAGCCACGCATGCGACTGGCCAAGGTCAACACCGAGACAGAACAACAACTTGCCCAGCAGCACCAGATTCGCAGCATTCCCACGCTGGCAGTCTTCAAACAAGGCCGCGAAATTGCGCGCCAGCCCGGTGCAATGGATCTCGCCAATCTGCGCCGCTGGGCACAACAATACTGCTAATTTTCACCTCTCTCACTAGAATTAACGGCGCTTGATAGTATCAACGTTGTTTTGAAACCTGACTAAATTAAATGCCTGTTGAATTAAATACCTGCAGACTCAGGCTGTATTTGCTACCATACGCCTCTTTTTTAGCCAAATAGTCGCACAGGATTTTACGATGTCAGAAAAAATAACAAACGACCACATTGCCGTAAATACAGAAGAAGGCCAGATACTGAATTTACATAAAATTTACATCAAGGATATGTCGTTTGAATCTCCCAATACACCGATGGTGTTTATGGATGAGTGGGACCCAGAGGCCAAGTTCGATATGCAAACCAATGTGGGTCAGTTACCCAATGGCCATTTTGATGTCACCCTGCATCTCACCCTGACCGTGAAGAACAAGGACAAAACCGCTTACCTTGTTGAAGTCATGCAAGCCGGCATTTTCGAACTGGTTGGCTACACGGAAGATGAAGCAAAACATATTCTCGGCAGTTTTGCGCCTTCGACACTGTATCCCTATGCGCGGCAACAGATCAGTAACCTCACACTGGATGGCGGATTTGCACCGTATCTGGTTGCGCCGGTTAATTTTGACAGACTGTTCCACGACTATCTGAAGGAACAGGAAAACAAAATCGCCGCGGCAGAATAAATTACCGTTCGCATTCAACACGGATGAATAAAGTTAAACTGACAATTGCTGTTTTGGGCGCCGGTTCCTGGGGCAATGCCCTGGCGATTCTGCTCAGTCGCAACGGTCACAATGTACGCCTGTGGACACATCGACAGGCACATGTCGATGAGCTGATCGCCAACAAGCAAAACAAACGCTACTTGCCCGGCATTACCTTACCCGACATGCTCATCACCGCCGACATGGCGCAGGCCGTAACAGGCGCGGATGTCGTGCTATTGGTCGTACCGAGTCATGTATTCCGCCAGACGATTTCAGTACTAAGTCCGCTACTCACCGCAACACAAAAACTCGCCTGGGGCAGTAAAGGTTTTGAACACGCCAGTGGCAAGTTATTGCATAAACAAATTCAGGAAGAATTGCCGAACCATAAGTTTGCAGTAGTATCCGGCCCAACCTTTGCTAATGAAGTCGCACAAGGTTTACCCGGTGCAGTGACCGTTGCGTCCAGCGATAATGACTATGCCATGTTGCTGGCAAGTGCGCTGCATAATGGTTACTTTCGTGCCTACACCGGTAATGATGTCATCGGGGTTGAAGTCGGTGGCGCAGTGAAAAATGTCATGGCGATCGCCGCCGGCATTGCCGACGGCCTGGGCTTTGGCGCCAATACCCGCGCCGCCTTAATCTCCCGTGCGCTGGCAGAAATCATGCGCCTCGGATTGGCACTCGGTGCGCAACAGGAAACGTTCATGGGACTAACCTGTCTGGGTGATCTTGTCCTGACGTGTTCGGATGATCAATCACGCAACCGTCGACTCGGGCTGGCGTTAGGGCAGGGCAAAACACAACAACAGGCACTGCAGGAAATTAATCAAACCGTTGAGGGTATTAACACTGCCATAGAAGTTTTTCATCTCGCACAAAAACATAATGTCGACATGCCCATTAGCGAACAGGTGTATTACGTCCTGCACGAACATCTCGATCCGAAACTCGCCGCGCAAAATTTACTCGAACGCGCGGTGCGTAGTGAGTTGGATTGAGTGAGCTGGATTAATCAAGTTGTAATCGATACGTTAGATGAAACGTACTGAATTAAATGATGCACTACTGTTTTGACCGGTAATAATCTATAGCAACCATCATCGCGCACCTTCAAGCAAATACTCACAACTCACCGTCATTCCGGCCAGGTGCGGAGCACGCGAGCCGGAAACGCCCGACGAAAATTTAAATCTTGAATTGTCGCCCTCACTAAACACGTGCAATACAAAGCAACAATCAGGGCGCTCCTTTAAAGCAAGCACGGCTCATCGTCATTCGGGCCAAGTGCGGAGCACACGAGCCGGAATCTCCTGACGTAAATTTATTTCTTGAATTGTCGCGCTTGCGAAAGTGCACTGCGTGCCAGTAACTCATCCGTTGCCAGACCTTCTGCGCAGATATTTATGCGACGGGCAAGCGCCGACGGCGGACGTCGGATGAGACGACAATGACAGGGCGGCCTCGACCCAATCTATCGGATTCTGATCCCACTATTCAGGTCATTCAACCCTTAACAGATCAGCATTGCCTTTTGGGAGGAACGTTATCATGCAACGGCAGTTGATACCGAAGAGTATCTCGCCCGCTGTATGACCTACATCGATTTAAATATGGTACGAGCTGGTGTCGTTAAGCATCCATCAGAATGGAATGTTTGCGGTTATCGTGAAATTCAAAATCCACCACTTCGTTATCGCGTAATAGACATGGCAGTCTTATTGGACGTGTTTGGTTTTGCATCGATAGAGCAACTTAACTCATCCTGTCGAGACTGGGTGGAAGCGGAGCTCAAATCAAGTTATCAGTGCGTGACTGTATGTGGACAGAAAATCTGGTGGTGGACCGACAAGACTTTATCGAGGATATAAAAGAAAAACTTGGCGTAAAGGCGAAGCATCGAGAAATTATAGAAAATGACGGTGTGCATATGCTCAAGGAACCGTTCTTACCTTATATAGGTCATTTAGAGCCAAAAATGATGATTCTAAGCGGTGAGAATACGGTCCAATTGGAATAAACTTTTTGTAAAACAATATGTTGTGTAGGTCCGACCCGATCATGAAGGCTATTGGGTATTATCGGGTATAATCAGGTGCGAGAATCGGGTATGATCCATGGAAAATGAGGTATGAATGAAAGAGCCGCACATCACCGTTGGGCAGGATATTTTGCAGCTTATCGCCGAAATCGATGAGTTCAAAGGCCAATGGCAGGCATTAAAATCACTCTCGCCAGAACGCTTACAGCATTTACGCAAGGTCGCGACGATTGAAAGTGTTGGGTCGTCTACAAGGATTGAAGGGGCGAAGCTCTCCGATGTGCAGGTGGAAACGCTGCTTTCAAACCTCGGATCAACATCATTTAAAACCCGCGATGAGCAGGAAGTGGCAGGCTATGCCGAAGCGATGGATTTGGTGTTTCAAGCCTATGAAGACCTGCATCTTACCGAAAACCATATCCGTCAATTACACCAGACTTTGCTGCGCCATAGTACCAAGGATGACCGGCATCGCGGCGCTTACAAAACACTCGCTAACCATGTGGTGGCAAAGGACGCTGATGGACGTGAAATCGGTGTGGTGTTTGAAACGGCAACGCCATTTGATACACCCAGAGAAATGGAAGAGTTGGTGAGGTGGGCAGCCAAAGCCTTTGATGAATCGGCGATGCACCCGCTGCTTATCATCGCTGTTTTCAATGTCGTGTTTTTGGCTGTCCATCCGTTTCAGGATGGTAATGGCAGGCTATCGCGCATTCTGACCACATTGCTGTTATTGCGTGCTGGTTATGAATATGTGCCTTATGCCTCATTGGAAAGTATTGTTGAAGACAATAAAGACCTTTACTACAAGGCGCTTCGTCGTACCCAAACGACGCTCAGTGATGATGCGCCAGATTGGGCACCCTGGTTAGGCTTTTTCCTGCGTTGCTTGAAAAAACAAAAGGCCAATCTTGCCATTAAGGTCGCGCAGGAAAAGAGCGCCAGTGATAGTTCATTACCATCGCTCTCTGTTCAGGTGCTCAAACTCTTGAGGGAGCACGAGCGTTTAACGATTGCACAAATGGTGGCGTTCACAGGGGCGAACCAAAACACGTTGAAAGTCAGGTTGCGTGAGCTGGTCAATGAGGGCCGTATCCAGCGATACGGGAAAGCACGCGCAACCTGGTACAGCATCGCTTGAATAAGCAAGCAGGATAAGGTTCATTGAACCCAGTTGAGATAGAAGAAGCAATATCACTATTAGCCGAGCAAGAATTTGATGCGGCGAACTTCCCCTATGCCTTTCTAAAATAAACCGTAAAATAAACCGGGTCAGTAAACCGGGTCAGAGAGGAATTGATTCTAATATTCGCCATGATTAAAGGAATAAACCGGGTCAGAGAGGAATTGATTCTAATATTCGCCATGATTAAAGGAATAAACCGGGTAGGAATAAACCGGGTCAGAGAGGAATTGATTCTAATATTCGCCATGATTAATATACTTCATTTATAAATCAATCTTACAAGGATGTAACGATGCCCCGTAAACCCCGCTTTAATCTCATTGGCGTGCCGCAACATGTTATTCAACGCGGTAATAATCGCGAACCGTGTTTTTATGCAGAAGAAGATTACCGACGGTATCTGGATGACCTCGGCGAGGTTGCAGATAAATTTGGCTGCGCTATTCACGCCTACGTATTGATGACAATAAACCGGGTCAGAGAGGAATTGATTCTAATATTCGCCATGATTAATATACTTCATTTATAAATCAATCTTACAAGGATGTAACGATGCCCCGTAAACCCCGCTTTAATCTCATTGGCGTGCCGCAACATGTTATTCAACGCGGTAATAATCGCGAACCGTGTTTTTATGCAGAAGAAGATTACCGACGGTATCTGGATGACCTCGACGAGGTTGCAGATAAATTTGGCTGCGCTATTCACGCCTACGTATTGATGACCAATCATGTTCACCTGTTGGTGACACCCTTGAAAGATTTAGCCATTGGTCAAATGATGCAGGCCTTGGGTCGACGTTATGTTTATTACATCAACAAAACCTATAAACGCACCGGGACACTCTGGGAAGGACGGTATAAATCCAGCCTTATTGATAGTGAAGCGTATTTGTTAACCTGTATGCGTTATATCGAGTTGAATCCGCTTCGGGCCAACATGGTGAAACATCCTGGCGAGTATAAATGGTCGAGTTATTTAGCGAATGCAACGGGCAATTCGGATACGCTTATTCAACCCCATCCTGTTTATCGTGCTCTGGGTGAAAATGACGAAGCGCGTCAGATAGCCTATCGTGAATTATTTCGACATCATATGGATAATAATTTGTTACATGACATACGTGAGGCATTGAATCACGAATTGGTATTGGGTCGGTCGTATTTCAAAGAGAAGATTGAGAAGTTAACGCAACGACAAACAACATTAGGCCAACCCGGCCGGCCGCGTGTTGAAGATGAAATGGGAGTGTATTATATTGATTAACAGAATATTAATTAACTCGAATATTAGAATCAATTCCTCTCTGACCCGGGTTTCTGTCAGTTATTAAACATCGCGCCGTATTATATTTTTTTATCCAACTACTTTAACAAACGCGCCTTGGCCTGTTCGTAGACCTTTTCGGAAATTATTTTATCGTCGAACAGACGACGCAGCGTTTTCAGTTCACCCGCAGATTGTTGTTGTTCGCTCAGATCAAGAAACTCGCTACGCGCCTGGATGCGCTGTTGAATTTTTTCGATAAAGGCACTGCATGTTGCGTAATCCGGATTTGAACTGAATATCCATAACACCGGAACATTGCTGTTTCTGGTTTTAAAGGTTCGTTCATGTCGTATGCTGACAAATATACCAAGCAAACCAATAAATGTAATGCCGATAAAAATATTTCGCCCGTGGAAAATTGCCCCGTTATGGTTAAATGCATCGAGAATGGATAACAAATGTAATATCAGGGTCAGACCAAGCAGGATACCAAAGACACCGAGTGCGTATTTTGAAAAAACAAAACGGTGGCCGCACTTGTCAGACAGCGCCACAACATCGACCATGTACTGGATCTGATGACGCCAGTTTTTATGTTCAACTAAAAGGGTATTATCGTCTCGAAATGTAAATTTTCGTGTGCCTAAAAAGCGCTTGTTTTGATTTAACGACTGCATCAAATAGGACTCCAACAAACTTTCTGAATCAGGCTAACTTGAAAATCATTTATTTTCCGCCCTGGAAATTGAGTTGTCGCCATGTCTCGTAAACGATCACAGCAGCGGTATTGGACAGGTTCAAGCTACGGCTATCAGGCAACATAGGTAAGCGTAGCACATTCTCACTACCCAACTCGGCCAGTAGTGGCTTGGGTAAACCGCGTGTTTCCGGCCCAAGCATGAGAGTATCGCCGGATTGAAAGCGACAGCCATAAAAATTACGCGTACCATGCGTCGAAAGTGCAAAAATTCGTGGCGGCTGCACATCTTGCAGGAATGCCGCGTAGTTCTCGTGTACTTTCAGCGCAGCGTATTCCTGATAATCCAGCCCGGCGCGTTTCAGGCGCGTGTCGTCCAGCTTGAATCCGAGTGGTTTGATCAAATGCAAATGACACCCGGTGTTGGCACACAGGCGAATGATGTTGCCGGTATTGGGTGGGATTTCGGGCTCGAATAAAACCAGGTTGATCATGACGCTAAAATCTCTCTTCTGGCAGGGGCTTATCGCAGATGAATTCACAGATCAATTCACGGCTCAATCCAATTGCATTTTCAGCACGGAATATCGGATCGTGCTGTGATGCATATTACAGGATATAATACCGGCGCATTACCCTTACCCTAGATAAAAGCGAGTTGTGAAATCTTGACGAAACCAGCAAGTAACAAAAAACTCCAGCTCGACTTTTGTGGCATGCACTTTAACACGCCGCTGGTATTGCTTTCCGGCTGTGTTGGCTTTGGTGAAGAATATACCCGTGTGGAAGGCTATTCGAACACCGATGTTGGCGCGGTATGTTTGAAAGGCACAACACTGGCGCCACGTTTGGGCAATCCACCGCACCGGGTCGCCGAAACCCCGGCCGGTATGCTCAATGCCATCGGTTTGCAAAATCCCGGTTCACAGCACGTGGTAAACAGCATCCTGCCGACGCTGGATTTCAGCGAGACCCGTTTTATTGCCAACCTGTCCGGCTCGACGCTGGAAGAATATATTGAGGTGGCGCGCATATTTGATGACTCACCCATCGACGCAATGGAAATCAACATCTCCTGCCCGAACGTAAAAGAGGGCGGCGTGGCCTTTGGTAACGACCCGGATATGTCGGCACGTGTGGTGGCGGGTATTCGCAAAGTCACCAACAAGCCGCTGATCACCAAGTTATCGCCCAATCAGACCGATATCGCCGAAAATGCACGGCGCTGTCTGGAAGCGGGCAGCGATGCCTTCGCGGTCATCAACACCCTGATGGGTATGGCGATTGACATTGAAGCGCGCAAGCCTATTATTGGCAACAATCAGGGTGGCCTGTCCGGCCCGGCCATCAAACCGATTGCACTTTTGAAAGTTCACCAGGTCTACCAGGTATGCAAAGACCACAATATTCCCATTATCGGTCAGGGCGGCATCACCAGCGCCAACGATGCGCTGGAATTTCTCATCGCCGGCGCCAGTGGTATTGGTATCGGCACGGCCCTGTTTTATGACCCGCTCATTTGCAGCAAGATTAACAACGGTATTGTCGAGTACCTCGACCGCCACCAACTCGCGTCGGTTAGCGACCTGATCGGCACGCTGGCGTTACATGCGCCGAATAAGCCCGCCTCCTGTGCATGAATTGACATTTTTTTAGATTTTTGCCTCAGTAAGCAACATTTTCACCGCTTTTTCGGCGAACATAGTACTCTCTTACTAGCTGACTCCCGGCTAAAAGCGTACTCTGGATTCCGGCTCAAGGCCGGAATGACGAAAACGCTAGCTCGTCATTCCGTGCAAGTGCAAAGCACGCGATACGGAATCTCCTATCAATAACCGTTTCGCACCCTTTTACCTTATATATGTTCTAAAGCTGCCTGCCACGCAGGACGATAAAGCTGTGAGAAATCACACGCTTGTGCGCAAATAATCCAGGGACGATATCAAGCCATGACCGCTGCCCCACGCAAAAAAGTCCGCCTCGGCGACCTGTTGGTCGAACACGGCGCGCTGACCAATGATCAGCTGATGCAGGCCCTGTCCGAGCAAAAACAGTCCGGACAAAAACTTGGCAAACTGCTGGTCAGCAAGGGCTATGTCAAGGAAAGCCGGGTGCTGGAAATTCTTTCCGAACAGCTCAAGCTGCCCCTGATTGATTTGAAAACCTTCAAGCTCGATACCGATGCCGTCAACGCATTGCCCGAAACCCTCGCGCGTCGGCATCGCGCCATCGTGCTAAAAAAAGAAATGGACGGCAGTTACCTGGTCGGCATGGCTGACCCGACCGACATTTACAGCTACGACGATGTCAGCAAACATCTGAAAGCCGCCATTCATCAGGCGGTGGTGCGTGAATCGGATCTGGTCGCGACCATTGATCGTGTGTATCGCAAAACAGACGACATCAGTCAGCTCGCTGAAGAACTGGGTGAAGAACTCAGTGAAACCGATTTTGATATTGCCACCCTGACGCAAGACGTCGACATGACCAACGCCCCGGTGGTCAAGTTACTGCAAACCATTTTCGAAGATGCCATACAAGTGAAAGCCTCCGACATACACATCGAACCGGATGATAACGTGCTGCGTATTCGTACACGTATTGATGGTGTATTGCAGGAACAAATCATGAAAGAAAAACGCATCGCTACTGCACTGGTGTCACGATTAAAGCTCATGGCGAGCCTGAACATTTCAGAACGACGCGTACCGCAGGATGGACGTTTTAATATTAAAATTAAAAATCGCAACATCGATGTGCGGCTCTCTACCATGCCGATTCAAAACGGTGAGTCTGTGGTAATGCGTTTGCTGGATCAATCTGACAACCTGCTCAACCTCGATCATATCGGTATGACACCGGCCTTGCTGAGTCGCTTCCGACGTAACATCAACCGACCGCATGGCATGGTGCTGGTAACCGGCCCAACCGGTAGCGGTAAAACCACTACGCTATATTCCGCATTAAACGAATTAAACAAATCGAGTAAAAAAATCATCACCGTGGAAGACCCGGTGGAATATCGCTTGCCGCGCGTCAATCAGGTACAGGTGAATGTAAAAATCGGTTTGACGTTTGCCAGCGTATTACGCGCCGCTTTACGACAGGATCCCGACATCGTGCTTATCGGCGAAATGCGTGATCAGGAAACTGCCGAAATCGGTTTACGCGCAGCAATGACCGGTCACCTGGTATTATCAACCCTGCACACCAACGATGCGATAGCCACCGCCAATCGATTGATCGATATGGGTGCAGAAGGTTTTCTGGTTGCCTCAGCATTACAAGCTATTATCGCGCAACGCCTGGTGCGACGTTTGTGTCAACACTGCAAGGAAGAACTTGAGCCCGATGTGCACCAACGCGCCTGGCTCAAAACCTATCTTGGCGAACAGGCTGACCATGCGATGTTCCAGCACGGTCGCGGCTGCTCGCAATGCAACAACACCGGATATAGCGGACGTATCGGTGTGTTTGAATATCTCGAACTGGACGATGAACTGGCTGATGCCTTACGTCTCGAAGATTCGGTACTGTTCACCAAACTTGCCAGAAACAATCCCGGCTATCAGCCGTTTGCCATGAATGCACTGGAATACGCATTGCAGGGAGTCACCACACTGGAAGAAGTATTACGCGTATCGAACCAGCTGGAAATGCTCGAGGAAAGTGATAATGAGATTCAGGCAGAAATCCACCCAGATGGCGATGCACATGCCCCGCCACCCGCCGGATAAATGAAACCTCACGATAAATAACTGATGCCAAGTTTTAGTTACAAGGGAAGAATGCGTAACGGTCAGCCGACCGAAGGGATGCTGGATGCCAATTCGGTACAGACCGCTGCCAGTCAACTCAGTAGTGAAGGCATCATCCCGGTTAACATAGTCGAAGTGACACAAGCGAATTCTGCATCAGGGACATCGGTAAACTTTGATGTACTGAAAATATTTGCGGCACGACAGCGCAAGAAAAAACCCAAACTCGATGATCTGATTTTATTCTGCCGACAAATGTATACCCTGATGCATGCCGGGGTACCGATCATTCGCGCCATTAACGGGCTCGCCAGCACCACGCGCAACCCGCTACTCAGTGACACCTTGCACGACGTCATCGCTGAGCTTGAAGCAGGACACAACTTGTCCGCCGCGTTTTCACATTACCCGGATATTTTTAACAGTCTGTTCGTCAGCATGGTCAGTGTCGGGGAAAACACCGGCAACACCGACGAAGTGTTTTTGCAAATGGCTTACTATCTGGAACGTGAAAAAATTACCCGTGAACAGGTCAAGTCCGCCATGCGTTATCCAACTATCGTCATCGCGGCAATTTCAATCGCCATGATTGTAATCAATATCTGGGTCATCCCGACCTTTGCGCAGGTGTTTGCCAGTCTCAATGCGGAACTGCCTTTACCGACACAAATACTGCTCGGCATTTCCGGCTTCACGGTTAAATACTGGTGGTTACTTGCTGCAATTGCGTTTGGCAGTTTCATGGGCTTTAAACACTACATCAAAACAGAATCCGGCCATTTTAAATGGGACCGCTGGAAAACACGTATTCCGATCATGGGCAGTATTTTGCTGCGTGCAACGCTGTCACGTTTTGCGCGCGCCTTTGCCATGACGCAACGTGCTGGCGTACCCTTGATCCAGGGCCTTGTCGTTGTGTCGCGTGCCACAGACAATGTCTTTATCAGTTACTACATTCAGGAAATGCGTAACGGTATTGAACGAGGTGATTCCCTCACGCGTACCGCCAATGCCACCAACATGTTTACTCCGTTGGTGTTACAAATGTTATCAGTAGGTGAAGAAACCGGTGCCATTGATGAAATGCTGGATCAGGTGGCCGACTTTTATGATCGTGAAGTCGATTACGATTTGAAAAACCTCACCAGCGCACTGGAGCCATTATTGATTGTCATGATCGGCGGCATGGTACTGGTACTGGCGCTCGGTGTATTCTTGCCAATGTGGGATTTGATCGGCGCAGCAAAACAATGATGCAGCATAAAACGTCAGCAACACGGGGCTTCACCCTGATCGAATTCGTGGTCGTGATAAGTCTGATCTCGATTCTCGGCGTAATTGTGCTGGACCGTTACTGGAAATGGCGCGCGGCGGCCGAACAGGTTGCGGTTGAAACCATTGTCGGTAATTTAAAAAGCACCATTGGCATGGAAGTGGCGCGGCGCGCATTACATAATGAATTACATTTGATCCCCAATCTGGTGAGCCGCAACCCGATGGAACTGCTGGCACAAAAACCGAATAACTATCGAGGCGAATCAGCGACGCCCATCAGCGAACCGCAAGTCTGGTATTACGATAAAACCCGTCGCGAGCTGATATACAACCTCAGTAAGGACAATTCAACAGATTCATCAACGGCACAAAGCGCTCATCATGAAATCCGTCTGCGTGTTGAGCTTATTTTTAACGATAAAAACCGCAATGGACAGTACGATAAAGGTGAGGGAATCGCCGGACTGGATATCAATCCGGTGCAGCCTTATCAATGGAACAAGGACAAGTTGTCGCGCTAAAGTTCTGAAATTAAGTCGCTTTTTATACTAAACCTTTCACCTTTCAGTCCGATATAGAAGGAAGTAACAGCAGTAGCTGCAGGAACATTGGAGGTTTCACTCATGAAACAAGTACCTAATTTAAAACAGGCCGGTTTTACACTGGTAGAGCTGGTGGTGGTGATTCTCATTTTAGGGATTTTGGCCGCCACGGCCCTGCCACGATTTATGAACGTCAATACCCAGGCTCATCAGGCAGCGGTATCCGGTGCGGGCGGTGGCTTTAGTGCCGGCGTAGCACTGGCACGTGCACAATGGTTTGCCAATGGCGCTGGCACAACCGCGGCATTTATCGATAATGTAAACGGTTTTGGTAATAACGATGTGGATGTCACGACCACAGGCTGGCCAACCGATACCGGTGGCACGAATACCATCGCAGCGGGCGCGCATGCACAATGCGCGGCTCTGTGGAGTGGCCTGATGCAAAACCCGCCGACTGTTAAAGCCAGTGGTGCTGCAGGGACAACTGACTATACCGCGACGGCCACGGCGAACGTGTGTACTTATGCCTATGACAAGGATGGTTCCGGCACCCGCAGTATTGCCTATGATTCAACGACGGGTGTAGTCACTATTACCAACCCATAATATCCAGATTTGGTTAGTCGCAGGAATGCGACTAACCTTACTCTATGTATACCAGCTTGCCATACCGTTTCGGTAGTTACACACCGCTATGCCTTCCCCGGCCGGGGACATCACATTCCAGATTTAATGCCCGCTTTAATAGCGGTTTTACAATGGTCGAACTGGTGGTGGTCATATTACTCATTGGTATTCTGGCCGCGTCGTTTGGTTCACGCTTTGTCGGTAAAAGTGCCTATGCCGACCGGCGTGCAGTTGATGAAATTGTTGAAGCCTTGCGTTATGCACAGCAACTGGCGATGTCACGCGGCGGCAATATTCGTGTCGTGACAACTGGTACGACTTACAGCATCGAACAGAACAGCGTCGCAATTCGAAATCCCAATGGCAGTGGCAACTATCCGGTTACTTTACCGAGCGGTGTCAGCGTTACCGCGACAACCATTAGTTATAACAGTCTTGGGCAACCCACACCCGCAACCGACAGCACAATTGCCGTCGGCAGTTTTACGATTACCGTGGAAGGCGAGACCGGTTATGCGCATTATTAGCCATCAACATCATCATTCCAGCCAAATGCGAAGCAGACGAGCCGACATAACTGCATGCAAACCGTTATCATTGACGAGATCCCGGATAAACGCTGTCGCGTTTTCCGGGATGACGCGCAATTACGGTGTCTCGATAATTGAAATGGTGATTTTCATCGCCATTATTGCGATCGCCTTTACCGGGGTGATGGTGTTGTTCGTCAATGCCAACCGTTACAGCGCCGACCCGTTAATAAAAATTAAAACCGTCGAACTGGGACAAAGCCTGCTGGAAGAAATCATGCTCAAAGCATTCGATGACAATACCCCCGTCGGCGGTGGCTGTGTACAACAGGCGAGTAGTCGTTGTGCCAGCGGGCCACCCGCAAGTGCCAGCTTGCAGGCAGACGAAGCATCACGCGGTTTATATGATGATGTCGACGACTATCATAACCTTGCCTATTGCGGACAAGGCGCTACCAGTGCCGACCCAACCTGCACCAATGCCTGCGCAACATTATTGAATTCCGCAGGTGGTGACATTTCGACAAACTATGCCGGCTTTGCGGTGTGTATACGCGTAAGTTATGCCGGCAACGAACTCAATGCCGTTGCACCGGGTACCGGCACCACAGTGTTAACGAATGATGCGAAACGGATTGATGTGATCATTACCGATCCGGCCAGCTCCAGCATGACGTTTTCTGCTTACAGGTTGAATTTTTAAATGCATAGCGATGCACAATTAATTTGTTTAAAGCCAATCATACGGTACGTCATTCCGGCCAAGCCAACGCCGCGAACCGGAATCTCGTCATGCACATCGAATAACATGATGAGATCCCGGATAAACGCTGACGCGTTTTCCGGGATGACAGTGCCACGGTCGATACCACTGCACGTCATTCCGGCCAAGCCAACGGTGCGAGCCGGAATCTCGTCATGCACATCGAATAACATGATGAGATCCCGGATAAACGCTGACGCGTTTTCCGGGATGACAGTGCCACGGTCGATACCACTACACGTCATTCCGGCCAAGCCAACGGTGCGAGCCGGAATCTCGTCATGCACATCGAATAACATGATGAGATCCCGGATAAACGCTGACGCGTTTTCCGGGATGACAGTGCCACGGTCGATACCACTGCACGTCATTCCGGCCAAGCCAACGGCGCGAGCCGGAATCTCGTCATGCACATCGAATAACATGATGAGATCCCGGATAAACGCTGACGCGTTTTCCGGGATGACAGTGCCACGGTCGATACCACTGCAGGTCATTCCGGCCAAGTGCGGCGCACGCGCGCCGGAATCTCTACCAACTGTGAACAACCAAAACTGGATTCACACGTGCGCGGGAATGAAGGGCAAGATATGAAGTCACCTTACAATAGTAAAGGCTTCACGCTGGTCGAAATCGTCGTCGTGATCACATTGATGGGCATCATCGGCGGCATCAGTGCCGTGATGATCAGCAATACCGTCGAAGGTTATGACGCGCTGGCACGACGCAACACAATGCAAAGTGGCGCACGACTCGCTGTTGATCGTATAGCTCGTGAATTACGGCATGCCTTGCCGAACAGTGTCTGTAGCTACGACGGCAGCAGTTGTAACAATTCTGGCAACAAGGTTTATTTTATCAAAACAGTTACCGCAGGAAAGTACCAGAACCAGCCCGGCACCTACACCAGCGGGCAATTGCACGCGCCGTTACCGGTCACACCGGCCAGCGCCAGCAGTGTTGACATAATCGACGCTAACAGTTTAAACGCCAGCGCGAATCAGTGGCTGGTGGTGTATAACGTCAATAACAGTGGCATTTACAGTTCTACCAGCAAGCGCAAACAGATCAGCAGTATCACGACCAAGGATGTCGATGGTGTTGGCGCAGCAAACGATATTGCGGTAGTCAATTTCAGCGGCAGTGTCAGTTTTCCCGGCCATAGTCCCTCGCAACGTTTTCACATCATCGAGAATAACGCGACAATGTTTTATTTAAGCGGCACCGATTTATATCGTGCACAAGGTTCCTTTGCTGCCCCGCAGACACCACTGGCCGGCACCGAACAATTGTTATTACAAAACGTCGGCGCACTGGCATTTAATTACGTCGCCGGTTCACCGCAGCGTGCAGGCTTGTTACAAATCGATATAACCGTGCAAAAAAATTCCGAGTTAATCCACCTGGTTCATGAGGCGCATGTGCAAAATGTTCCTTAAAACACCTCATCAACAGCACGTCATTCCGGCCAAGCCAACAGCACGAGCCGGAATCTCGTCATACACATCGAATTTCATGACGAGATCCCGGATAAACGCTGACGCGGTTTCCGGGATGACGATGCCGGGAGCAGGGACATAATGTTCCTTAAAACACCTCATCAACTGCACGTCATTCCGGCCAAGCCAAAGGCGCGAGCCGGAATCTCGTCAAGCGCATCGAATTTCGTGACGAGATCCCGGATAAACGCTGACGCCGTTTCCGGGATGACGATGCCGGGAGCAGGGGCATAATGTTCCGTAAACCACTTCATCAACAGCACGTAGTTCCGGCCAAGCCAACAGCACGAGCCGGAATCTCGTCATGTGCATCGAATAACTTGATGAGATCCCGGATAAACGCTGACGCGGTTTCCGGGATGACGACGCCGGGAGCAAGGACATAATGTTCCGTATGCACCTTCACCAAAAACCCGTCATTCCGGCCAAACCAACAGCGCGAGCCGGAATCTCGTCATGTGCATCGAATAACTTGATGAGATCCCGGATAAACGCTTGCGCGGTTTCCGGGATGACGACGCCGGGAGCAGGGGCATAATGTTCCGTAAACCACTTCATCAACAGCACGTCATTCCGGCCAAGCCAACGGCGCGAGCCGGAATCTCGTCATGTGCATCGAATAACTTGATGAGATCGCGGAAAAAAACTTGCGGGCGCATAGAACCGCTTCGCGTTTCATTATGCATACCTTCGCCTCCGGCTCCAGGCAATCAACAAGGCTTTTCGCTGGTCACAGCAATTTTTATTATTGTGATTCTCGCCCTGCTCGCCATTGGCATGTTGCAATTATTATCGACCAGCCAGCAATCTGTGAGTCAGGAAGTCACTTCGGTAAAATCCTATTTTGCCGGGCAAAGCGGTTTGCAGTGGGGCATGTATCAGGCTACCTATGCAGGAGCTACCGGTTCGCATACCTTGACACTGTCTAATGCCGGACTGACGAATACGTCGGTCGATATAACCCTTTCGTCTGATACCATCCTCGCCAACACCTATTACACTGTTAACACCAAAGCCAAATATGGCACAACTGCTATACCTGAATATGCCTATCGTGAACTTGAGTTGAGGTTTAAACCTTGAGACACATGCATACAATATATAAGATGGAGTCTGTACAACGGTTTTTTTTCGCGTTAATTTTTTTCGTCAGTGTTTTATTACCGACCCACTCTGCATTTGCAGCCTGTTCCTCATACGCCGGCCAAGCCAGCCTGAATGAGTTTTATAAAGATCGAACCAACCAGGCCGCAGACAATGATGACTTTGTTGAAGTCAAGATTCTCAACAGTGCTATCACCTCAACCATTTTCAATAGCTGGACGATTCAAATATGCGAAGACAATGACCCCGGTAATAATAATGATAACGATGGTTGCAGTAGCAGCATCACCCTCAGCAACTTTACCGAAACCAACCCGCCGTGGCTCGTGTATAAAAGTAGCAATATTGGTCGCTACATTAATTTTAAAACCGGTTTCGATGCCATCCTTAAAGATGCAAGCGGCAATGTTATTGATTACCTGAGCGTAGACGGATACACCCCGCTTTATGACAGTAGCTGCAGCAGTTTACCGTTTGATACTACCGCAGGCGCTCCCGGTGCGAGTGACAAATTTATTTTTCGCACACCAGACGGCACGGGAAACTGGGACAGCACACCTTCCGGTTCGGCCACGCCGACTGAAGATGATACCAACGATGAGGACCCGAGCGGCAATCCGGCACCGACGGTGTCTGTTTCAGATGTCGTCGTTAATGCCGGACAAACCGCAACGTTTACCTTGTCGATTTCAAGCAGTAAAACCTACAACATCACCGTGCAGTACACGACCCAGAATAACACCGCGATTGCCGGTACAGACTATACCGCGGTCACAGGTACCGCCACGATTGCCGCGGGCAGCACCTCGACCACTATTGATGTCAGCACCTCGTCAAGCAGTACTGGTGGCGTGTCTTTTTATCTTTATTTATACAGTCCGGTCAACGGCACCTTATCGAATCATTATCCGCTTGGCACCATTCTGGAAAATCCACTCGCTGCCTGGTTCATGGATGGCAGCGGCTGGTCGGGAACAAGCGGTGAAGTTACCGACAGCACCGGTAATGGTTATAACGGCACGGCAGTCAATGGCGCAACGACCACGACAAGTTCACCTGCCATTGCTGGCTCACCCGGCACCTGTGGTTATGGTGTCTTTGATGGCACCAATGACTATATCGCGCTGCCGGGATTTCCAAATCTAACCGGCAGCTTCACTATCACTGCGTGGATACGCGCTGATCGCATTGATAAGGACCAGCGCATTTTTGTTGATGATGAAAATAATTCAGGTGGCTATGCCTTGAGTCTGGGTGATGGTGGTGATGGTCGCTTGCGTTTTTTCAATCGCGGTGTCAGCCCAACCAGTCTTGATACCTCGGCGGTGATCACCACCAATACCTGGTACCATGTGGCGATGGTACATAATGCCAGCGCAAAAACACGACAGATTTTTGTCAATGGCGTGGCTGCAACAGTGGCGCAAACCTATACCGGTTCATGGGGAACCGATTCTGGTACGGCCAGCATCGGTGGTGAAACCAATGGTGCCGGATCAGAAGCAGTGAGTAACTGGCGCTTCGATGGCAATATTGATGAAGTGCGTGTTTTTAACAGCGCACTCAACAGCAGTGCTGTAACCACCATTATGAATACCACACGCACCTGCCCGGGTGCCGGGATACATCATTTTGAAATCACACATGATGGTACCGGACTGACTTGCGAACCGGAAACCATTAGCGTGCGCGCCTGTGCCGATAGTAGTTGCAGTAGTTTATACACGACAGATGCCAGCGTGACGTTTTCACCTACCGGTTGGGTGGGTGGGGATACACAAACTATCAGTAGCGGTAGCGGTACATTACAACTCAGCAAGACTACGGCAGGAACCTACACCTTAGGCGTGTCTTCATCGAGTCCCGCCGCATCAAGTGCAGTGCAGTGTGTCAACACCGGGGCAGCGAATACCAGTTGTGATATTACCTATTACGATACCGGTTTTATTTATGATGTGCCGAATCTCACCAGTTGCCAAACCTCGGCGAATGTCACCGTCAGTGCAGTGCGACTGGACAACACCACACAGGCCTGCGTACCGTCATTTCAAAACGTCACACAAACAGTGAATTTCTGGAGTAGCTATAGTTCGCCTGCCACGGGCACAAAACAGGTCGTACTGAATAACGGTACCTCCAACTATACATTGGCAACCGCCTCACCCGGTACCGGCGTGCCACTCGGTTTTGATAACAGCGGTCAGGCCACCATCACCGTAACCTATAGCGACGCTGGACAACTCGCGTTAAACAGCAGTTATACCAGTGGCAGTTTAAGTATGACGGGTAGCGACAGCTTTGTTACGGTACCGGCAAAACTGTATGTCTATAGTGATGATGCCAACGCAGCCTGTGCAAGTAACAATGCCAGCTGCACGGCTTTTGTGCCTGCTGGAACAAATTTTAATTTAAAAGTGCGCGGTGCCTGTGCAGATAACTCTGTCACGCCCAACTACATTGAAAGCAACATTGCGCTCACGCACACCAACACGGCTCCGGCCATCGCACAAGGAACGTTGGGTAGCAGCAGTTTTGATATGGCAGACGCCGACGATGGCGAACATGTCATTAGTCAAACGGTTTCCGAAGTCGGTGTCTTTACCTTTACTGCCACACCCACTGCAAATAACTATTTTGGTTTAACGGTACCGGCTGGCAGCAGCACTTACATCGGGCGTTTCGTGCCGGATCATTTTTGTGTCACCAGTTCAAGTCTGAGTAATCGTACCGACAGCAACACACTTGCCAGTTGTTCGGATGCGTTCAGTTATCTGGATGAAGATTTAACACTGCAATTTACGGTTGCCGCGCAACGCACTGGTGCGGTATGTGGCGATGGCACGCTGACGCAAAACTATCATGCTACCTTTTCAAAATTCGATAATGTTTTCACAGCCGACAACACCAGTAACGCCACCGAGACCGGTGTACTGAATTTTGGCGCGATCGATAACACCACCGCAACCAACCTGAACAGTCGCATTGAAATTAACACCGCTACCTCCACTGCAAACAGCGGCGACTTCGCAAGCGGAACGGCGACCTTCACCGCGCAACTCGACATCAACCGACTTGGCACAGCACCGGGGTACACCGCAGAAGCGGCGTTAACTGATGCACGTTTTGGCATTAATCCCATCGACACGGATAGCCGCGGACTCAGCACCACCAACCTTGCTATCGGTACCGACAATTATTTTCAAATCGGTAACACAAGTTTGTACTTTGGCAGGCTGTATGGTGATAACGCCTTTGGTTCGGAGCAATCACCCTTACCGATGTGGGCACGCACCCAATATTGTTCGGCTGCATCTTCCGGAGTATGTACCGCATGGTTGAATACCAGCGCCGACACCTGCAGTTTATTTACCGTCATTCCACCCGCAGGCACCAACCTGGGTAACACAACAGCAGGAGATGGGCAGGGCTACTGGAATACCGGCAGTGATTATTCACGCACAGGCGGTTTACTGTTTACGCCCGATGCGGCCAACCACACTGCCGGCTGGAACTTGTGGTATACCGCTGGCGGCACAGGTGGTACCTATACCATTCCGTTCGTTGCACATCCTTATCTCATTACGCAGGATGGTGCGGCCAGCTTCGGATTATACCGTGGTGATGATCGTATTATTTACTGGCGTGAAGTGTTTAACTGACATCACCAACTTGGGTTAGATACATGGCACTAATTAATTATATTTTGAAATATCATTCTTAATAAGGGAGCGACCCCTCGGGTTTTTCTAACGCCACAATCGTAACGCGACAGGCTTAAATAAATACTTTTTCAACCTGTTACTATTTACTCGCGTAATTCATCACTGCTATATTTTGCATACAACACACGCGAGGGAATGACTATGCTGAAAAAATTCATACTGGCAGTGGCAATAGTATTTGTTGCCGGGAACAGCTGGGCTGGCGATATTACGTATCGCAAACATATTCGTCCGCTATGGGAATCGCGCTGTGCGGCATGTCATGGTGCAAACTCACCTTATCTTGGTGAGTTTCTGGAAAATAAAGCCCACTATAAAAAACAAATGCAAGGTCCACGCATGGATACCTATGCGGATTTGATATTTTATGTTGGCTGGCCGGACACGGGCGCCATCATGCGCAGGCTCGATGATGGGCGTAATAATAAGGACGGGAAACCTGGCAATATGTATCAGTACCTGGGTGATAACGAAGAACAACGCAAAAAGAACTTCGACCTTTTCAAGCAATGGGTCGGCGCGGAAGCATGGACGCACAAGCGTTGGGATGCCAAAGGCGACATGCCAGGCGTCAGCAAAGAGGAATTATCAAAAATGAAAGTCAAATACTAAAAGTGCACCAAAATGAAATACTGGACTTTTATCATTAGCAAATGTAATTGAATTTGTTTGGCTTCTTAAATGGGGTTTCCACGTTGAGCCCGATTTATTTTTGTTAAGCCTGGGTAGCCAATTCATATTGACCAGGAGCAACAGAGGTATACCGATCATGACCTCCTCCTGAAAACGCATTAAACAGTTATTTGGAATTAAAATATATTTCCTGTTTAGCAATATTGAACCTAACGGTGATTGATGGAGTATGTTTCAAGGATCTTGTTATTCAAAGTCGTGGCTTTACCTGGAATCTTTGAGATTCTTCATTAACATCGAACAGTCCAGTTTTTTCGCTTTAATTCTAGAAATGAAAAGGCCCGCAATCTATCGAACGCAGATTACCGGCCTTCTATACAGGAATTGATTTTAACTTATTTGCTTTCTTACAAACGCAATACCAATCAATCCGATACCTAAAAAAATTATTGAACTGGCTTCCGATACAGCAGTTGTTTGAATAGTTATGAGCCCACGAAGTAGTACCATACACACCGCTATTAGTTCCCGCTACAACGCCCTCTGCCGAAACATATGACGGGCCGAAGTCGCCATCATCAACAACACCCGTACCAAAGCCATTCTGGTCACCGTACAAGTTCGTAACAACTGCAAACTTAAGATTAGAAGACAAAAGAAAGATTGCCGCACAAATAAAAGATGATAATTTTCATGATTTCCCCCGAAGACGATGTACTGATATGGACACAAAACCAGGCGCGGTCAGCTCGCTGAAAATTCACATACGATGAAATCACACCACAAGTTATCTACAAGGTATATTTTCTATCCATCTCTTTTTGCCAGGCCTGTGAAGCTTAACCACCCCGCCAATTTGTTGCCACTACGGGACAAAAACCCCAAATCTGTAGATTTAGTCAAAATAAGTGCGCCAAAAATATGACTGCGTAATATTTGACCGAATAAGTTGCGGAAATAATTAAAAAATAAATAATTTCAATAGCTTATTTAATCTTGCCGCCATCTGTCGATATAAAGAACAAGGTTGTATTACGTACAAATTCCAGTTTTATGAGGTGTTGTCATGTTGTCCCGTGCTATTTTTCATCGCCCAACTCCCCACCAGGCCGGTTTTACCCTGATTGAATTACTGATCACACTGGCGATTGTCGTCATTGCAGGTACGGTGGTGTTACCCATGACAACCTCGATAGTACGCGGTAGCCACCTCACCACGGAAACCAACACACTGGTGCGGGATCTGAATTATGCCCGTACCGAAGCGGTTAAACGCGGCAGCCGTATTACCATTTGTGGCACGATTGACGGTGCCACATGCAGCCACACTGGCTGGGCAAATGGCTGGATGATTTTTATCGATGATGCCGGCCAGATTGGCAACGTTGATGGCAATGACGAAATCATGGTACGACGCCCCAAGGCAGCACGCGATATCACGCTCGATTCAGGCACCTCGTATGTGGTGTTCAATGGAACTGGAAATAGCTCTTATGCGTTTGACGATTCTACGAAGAATGTAGCATCTCCATTTAGCCTGGCCAGCAATGCCGGTAAGGCCATTTTCCCAATACAAACCATTATCGCCAGCCTGATTCCCACGGCACAGGCAGCGGTAACGGCTACCACCAGTTGTATCGCATCTACCGCCCTGCAAACGACTTCTGCTTCTGCCGTTTGTAATGGCACATCACTGACTAACTATAGCCAGGCATCTTTCCTGGTTTGTGATGCTTCCCGACATGCGGAAAAAGGTAACCTGCTCACCGTAATGGCTTCCGGTCGAATCAGTCATTCACGCGTGGTATGTGACTAAAAAAAGCATCTGTTGCTTTTTGCCTTACAGGACTTCCAGGCCAGCTATACTCAGTATAAAGTACCCGGATATCGGTGCCGATATAGTAAATATCCTTGTCTGAGATGTTTTGATGTCCACCATTACCACAGCACAATTAGGTCAAAACCCCACACCGCTGCTCAAGCGTCTGTTCCTCTGTCGTTGTGGTGCCGCATTATTTCTAATCTCTTTCATGAGTTTTTTTATCTGGAAGTTATTTAGCGCCCATCCTATTGACCACTTGCATTACCCGGCTCAATCCAGTGCGCGTATATTTGAACGGCACCTGTATTTTTATGAAGGTTTTGGCGCTGTCTCACCACTTGAAGAACGTACCTATACTTTTTTGTTCGGTAGTCGACGTGAAACCCTGCAGGAAGCAGCACAAGCTTATGGCGAACTGCTGCAGTATTTTGTGCACCGTAAAGCCGGCATCGAAGAATGGAATCAACGTAACACACAATTACGTTACATCATTACCCTGGCTGAACTGGGACGCTGGGACCAGTTTATTCAACAACTTGACATTCTCGGCGACATGCCGGAAGAAGCCGTATTACAAAATCTGTTGTATTACGCCTATGATCAAACCGAAGATGATATTTACATGCCGGAAATTCACGCTGGCATTCGCATGTTACCAACCGGCTGGAGTAAGGATTACATCAGCTACCGTGTCTACAAGCGCGCAGGTATGGCAGAGGAAACGCGCTGGGCACATGGCAACCTGTTAAGGATAGGCAATAATATTCGCCATGATCTTGCCAGTACGATTGTGTTTTTAATCGTCTTCATGTCGATCAGTTTCATCGCATTACTGATGATGCGAAACAATGCATTGATAAGACTATCCATACAAGGTGGCGTTTACGATCAGCCCTGGACACTCTCGCAAGGTGTAAGATTATTATTATACGCAGCCTGTCTTGGCGTGATGCTGTTTTATCTCACTGGCCTTACGGCTATTTACCTTGCTATCCCCTGGCTTGGCCAATGTGGCTTGTTGATCGCGTCTATTCCGATGTTTGTCATGGCGCAATATTATTTTCTCGGCCCGCGTAAGCTGAATATTTTCAGTGGGTATGGTTTACGAATCACGCCCGCACAAATCGGCGCGCTGCTGTTAACCACGCTGGTGGTAATCGGGGTTGAGCGTAGTGGCAGTTACGCTATTGCCTGGCTGGTATCGGTAATTGGTCTGAATCCGCACTGGGCTGCAGGCATTTCTGAAACCTGGTTATGGGGTAAACCTGACACCATTCGCCTTGGCGCGATCAATGCGATTCTGGTTGCACCCCTGGTCGAAGAGTTCGGCTTTCGTGGTTTGTTGTTTGTCAGCTTGCGCAGTCGTTTCAGTTTTAAAACTGCCGCCTTGCTCAGTGCCATTCTGTTTGCGCTGTTTCATGGTGGCTCACTGGTCGGTTTCCTTACCGCATTCTGGAGCGGTCTGGTTTGGGCGCTGGCGCTTGAGCGAACCCGCAGCCTGTTACCGGGTATTATCAGTCACATTGTCGCCAATAGCCTGGCGGTTTATATGGTGCTGACGTTTTATAACTGATTCCGCTTGCCTGATTCCAATACTTGCTGCCGCTCATCGGCAGATCTTCCGCGTTTATGACCGTGTCTGTGACCGTTGACTTATATTTTACGCACGGCTCAGCTAGAATCTGTCATAACCTTTCCATATTTACTGAATGAATGACCATGCTTAAATCACGTTATTTACATCACATTTCACTCTTGTCCGTATTCATATGCATGACAATGATAAACCCACTGATCGCAGCGAATACAGTAAAGGTCCGGTTTGTGACAGTGGCTGACACGGTGAATAAAAAAACGCAACAGCTGTGTATTTTTCAATACTCACTGCCAACCAGGGACTGCAAAAAAATCACCGTATCAAAGCAGACTCTTTTCAATCCCGCAGATTTGAAATATGCAGAATTACGACGTCCGCGTTCGTTGACTATCAGTAATGCTTATAACGAACAAAGTCGAATGATGCCGGGCAAGGTGTTCGAAGATGTCAGCATTCATTTCGTGTTTAAGGACGAAGTGCTGAAAAAAATACAGAATCGTTTCAAATCAAAAGCAGGCAAGGAATTTACTGTCATTATTAATGATGTATCCTACCTGGTCAGTGGCATCAGCACCTTTACGGGTAATGACTTTGTCATCAAGAAAAAAATGGATGTGGTACTGGCGCGGGATATTGTTGATAGCATTACACGTGCACGACTTGCTGCCAATAAATAATGGTACTGTACGCTACACCTGCAACGGGTAGTTCTGAAGTTTCTGTCAATAAAATCCCACTCGCGATCAGCAGTTGTCTGACGGGCAACGAAGTGCGCTACGATGGCGGGCACAAATATAATGTATGTATCAACGAGACGCTGAATGCTTTTTTTTCATTTAATCCTGTCTGTCCGGAAACAGGTATCGGACTGGGCGTACCCCGGGCACCTATTCGCTTGCAATGGTCTGACAACGGCATACGTGCATGCGGTGTGCACGATGCGTCACTGGATGTCACCCAACAATTAGTCGATTATGCTGACCAGCAATATTCCTTGTTAGACGACGTTTGCGGTTACATACTCAAGAGCCGCTCACCGAGTTGCGCGATGCAGGGCGTTGAGGTTTTTCAATCCGATACCCCCGGTCAGACCAGCAGTGGAATTTATGCCGGTCAACTGATGCGGCTTGCAACCTTGTTACCGTTTGAAGAAGAGCACAGGCTGGACAATCCGGCTTTACGTGATAATTTTCTTGAGCGTGTATTTGTTTACGACAGACTGCGTCACTTGTTGGCATCGCCTGAATTAAGTCGATTGAGAAAATTTCACCTGCAACATAAACTCACTATCATGAGCCATGATCCCGACCAGCTGGAGAATCTGAATAAACTGCTTGCCAGTGCAACGGAAAATAATGTGCATGAGAAAGTTCAGACTTACGCGAATCTGTTAATGCAAACTCTCAGCGTGCCTGCAATACGCGATAATCACGTGAATGTATTGCAATATATTCTCGCTAACTTGTCGGACGCACTCACGGATAATGACAAACATGAACTCGACAAGTCGATAGCAAACTACCAATCCGGGCTGCATCCCTTGCTTGTACCGCTCACCTTGTTAAAACAGCATTTACACAAAGCGCCGGACCAACATATATCGCAATGTCATTACATGCAGTCCTATGCAGAACAACTGGCTCGACGTGATTTGAACTAGTACTGGTCGACCGACATGCGATTACAACAAACCCTGTTTATCCTGTTTGCCGCGTATATGCTGTGGTTCGCGTTAATCATAATTGAAATTGTTACCGGCTATGTTGGAGCATGGATACAGCTTGCCTATGCTGCCAGCTTGCTGGGATTATTTTTTCTGTTATGGCTTACCAACCGTAACAGCTTCCAGTTATTACACCGTCCGGTTCTCGAATTTATACTTGTGGGTTCGCTTACCACGGCACTGGTGCTCATTTTTTATATATTTTCACTATGGAGCTATTACTATCTTGCGCTGTGGTTTAAATAATCAAGTATATCAATCAGTTACATATAAGCCTATGCCTGACCGGGCAAACAATTTCTCTCAAGTTTTGTCGCCAAGATACGATACATATTGGTAGATCAATTATAAGTTAGACGCGCCCATGTCAGATGAATTGCAGCATGAAGTAGAAGAGCTGGAAGCTAACATTGTTGCGACGACGGCTGACAAAGCTGATTCAAAAACTGAAACTCCCAGTGCTGCAAATCGACGCCAGTATAAACGTGCGGCCATTACCCGTGGCGTGCGAATTTTCTTGTCAGACGGCAGCAGTGTCTACGCCAAAATTGTAAACCTGTCCATTGCCGGTGTCGGCATTGTTTATGATATGCCGGCAGAACACGGCGCAAAACTGCGACTGGAATTCAGTCTGGTCGGTGATAATGACGTGCTGGATTCAATTTCCACCCAGGCGGTTGTACGACATACACACCTGGTGAACAATCGCTATTATATCGGTATGCAATTTGTGGACATGGATGAAGACACCACTGAAGTGATCAAACTACATGTTGCCCAACACAGTATCCGCAATCTTTCGATTATTAAATAACACGCAATAAACTTTACACCAGATCTTCCATTTCCAGTTCCTTAATCTTGCGCGTCAAGGTGTTGCGGCCCCAACCCAACAGTTGCGCTGCATCCTGTCGCCGACCACCACTTTTTTGCAAGGCGACACCGATAAGCTCACGTTCCATATCCGCCGTGGCGGTATCCAGAATGGCCGTTTGACCATTGTCGAGTTGTTGTTCTGCCCAGTGCCGTAATAACTGTGTCCAGCTGCCAGCAACATTTTTCTTGTCGCTTTCCTGAGTCAGTTCCGGTGGCAGGTCGCCCATGTGTACCACCGTGCCAGGCGACATCACCGTCAACCAGCGACAGGTATTTTCCAGTTGTCGCACATTACCGGGCCAGTCCAGTTGCGACAGATATGCTTTAACATCCTTATCCAGACGTTTGGTTTCACCGCCGAGTTCATCGGCAGCACGCTGCAAAAAGTGACCGATTAATAATGGAATATCTTCCCGTCGTTCACGTAACGACGGCAAATGCACGCGTATGACATTTAGGCGATGAAACAAATCTTCACGAAAATCTCCGGCCGTAACGCGTGTTTCGAGATTTTGATGCGTTGCGGCAATAATTCTGACATCAACTTTTACCGGGCTGTGACCACCGACGCGATAAAATTCACCGTCGGCCAGTACACGTAATAAACGTGTTTGTAACTCGGCCGGCATGTCGCCAATTTCATCCAGAAAAAGCGTCCCGCCATCAGCCTGTTCAAAACGTCCCTTACGCGCGGCGGCGGCGCCGGTAAAGGCGCCTTTTTCATGACCGAATAATTCTGATTCCAGCAAGTCGCGTGGAATTGCGGCAGTATTCAAGGCGATAAACGGTTTGTCAGCACGCGGGCTATGTTTATGTAGTGCATGCGCCACCAGTTCCTTACCGGTACCGGACTCACCGTTAATCAGCACGGTAATATTCGAACGCGACAGACGACCTATCGCACGAAACACTTCCTGCATCGACGGTGCTTCACCAATAATTTCCTTGCTACTGACACTTTCCTGTTCTTCTTCCACCAGTGCCTTGTGATGACTGACAGCACGGCGAGTCAGATCCACTGCGTCATCCACGTCAAACGGTTTGGGCAGATATTCATAGGCTCCGCCCTGATACGCTGACACGGCACTGTCCAGATCAGAATGCGCGGTAATGATAATGACAGGTAACTCGGGAATGGCCGCATGAATACGTGACAGCAATTCCAGGCCGTCCATGCCTGGCATGCGCACATCACTGATAATTGCATCAGGTCGGGCTTTTTTCAGTTTATTTAATACGGCATCGGCATTATCAAATGTTTCAACCTGCATGTCCGCCTGCTTGAGGGCTTTTTCCAGAACCCAGCGTATAGAACGGTCATCGTCTACAACCCAGATGGTTTCATTACTCATGTGCTTGTTGACTCCCTTGCATGCTTCATTGCTGATGGTTCATCTGATAATTGAACCGGCAGAATAATCGAAAAAATGGTTTCACCCGGATGGCTATGACACTCGATGAGCCCGCCGTGCTGTTGAATAATTGACTGCGCAATGGATAATCCCAGCCCGGTTCCTTCGGCACGGCCTGTGACCATCGGAAAGAAAATTTTGTCGCGCAGGGATTTTTCTATCCCGGGGCCGTTATCAACAATCTGAATATTGGCCACCAGGCGATAACGTTCATTGCCGAGCGTGTAATTGCGCAAGATGCGCGTGCGATAAGTAATTTGTGGCGGATCTTGCTTGTCTGCCACTTCGCTGACAGTTGTTAGAGCTTGCACTGCATTGCGCGTAATATTGAGTATTGCCTGAATGATCTGGCCAGGGTCAGCCTTGATATCCGGAATACTGGGATCATAATCACGTCGTATATATACCTGATGTGTGTTGTCTGCCAGCACCAGTTGTCGCACATGCTCCAGAATTTCGTGCACATTAACATGCAGTTGTTGCGGGATCGTACGTGGCCCGGTCATGCGATCGACCAGCAGTTGTAACCGGTCCGCTTCATCGATGATGACACGGGTATATTCTTTTAAATCCGGATCGCTGAGTTGTCGTTCGAGTAACTGCGCGGCACCACGTAATCCACCCAGCGGGTTTTTCACTTCGTGCGCCAGACCTTTTAACAGTTCCTGGGTTGCTTGCTGCTGGGCGATCAGGCTTTCATCGCGACTGATACGTAACAACTGATCCATGCGAATCAGTTCAATCAATAACCCATCTTCATTATGCGAGTCCTGCATGGGAATCGCGGTGAGGTCCAGTGTCATTATTTCGGTACTGCCATGCAGGGTTACCGGCAGTTCATGGCGCGTGAAGGGGTGATGGGTTGCGAGTGCTTCATCCAGCATGTCTTGCAAGGGAATCTCACAAGTAAATAACTGTTGCACAGCAAAGCCCTGCAAATGACGAGCGCTGATCGCAAAAAGCATTTCACCAGCCGGGTTGACATAGCGGAGTCGATTATTACTGTCGAGCAGCAATATCGCCGTACTCATGGCATCCAGAATGCGTTGGTATGCCGCGTTGTCCAGCTTTATGGGTAATGCCACTGTCGTTTTTGTTGCCATGCTCATTTATCAACTAGTGCAAGGAATAGACCATACTTATATTGTGCACATTTAGCGTGCAAACAGGCACGCATCAGTGATTAATATCTTTAAAAAACAATATCTTAGATTAGGACAGTGGAAAATTTAACGCACTAATTTGGTATTAATATGATCTATTATAGTGCAAAGAGAGAGAGCATGCACTGTATTGGTGCGACTTAAAAGCTTAAGTTTTAACGTTAATTAGATGCAATAGGCGCATGCAATCCGAACGGACCACGGTTCAAATCGGGGTTCAGGTTGACGTTCAGATTAGGGGTCAGATTCGGTGGCAGGTTGGGATTCAGTCTGATTACTATTGTCCGTATCATTCAATCCCGGGGTCACATCGGTAATTGTGCCAGCGCCCGTTATTGCGCGGGGATTTTGATCCGTACCGGCATTGGTAATGGTATAGGTGCGTCTTGTTGATGTGTCGTCGCTGGCTTCTTCCACGCTTGCATCGGTGTCAAAAGTCACCTCACCCTCTGCTTCGCGAGGCATCGGCCGGATAAAGGTGTCTGTTATGGTTGCTACGCCGGTTATAGAGTTCGGGGCTTCATTTTTAGTCGCCGGTTTGGGGTGCAATATTGAAGTGCGATGTAAATGGAAACTGACCGGTTCGGTGCGCTGCAGGGACTCTCCCTGTCTGGTCACGACACTCACACTTACCGAGTGTGGGCCACGGTTAACATTCTTGAAAGTATATTTTAGCGCCGAGACCGGTTCGGATTTTTTACCATCCAGTTCATACTGCAGAAAATGATAGTTACTTAGCACAGGCTCCAGGCTCACTTCGACCGATACATCACCGTTATTTACCCGTATTGCAGCACCATTAGCCGGGGTGACAATTCTCAGTTTGTATGGATTTGGATCACTTTTGGATTTATCTTTGTTTATGGGTGTAAAGCTTTTCTGTTTTGGCGCTTCATAGGTTGGAATTTTTTTGACCTTGATTTCTTCAGCTTCCTTGCGTTTCACATCTGAAAATTCCACCGCACCCTCGTCGTCATAACGCTTGTAGACAGTGGTGTCTTCGGCATTGACCGTAGTCGTGTGCAGCATGGTGGTAATCAAGATAAGCGGCAAGCTGAGTAAGGTAATTTTTTGTTTCATGATAAGGCCACTAAAGTTAATACCAGTATGGTTGATTCAGGATTAAAATGACTGACTACAGTATTATAGACAATAACTGTCGCGAAAGATTCATCTTACGCTGATAGCTGCTCTGCATCACATTTAAACAGGCTATTCAGGCGCAACCAGTAACCGGGCAGGCGCGGCAATATCGCTGTCGAGGCTACGTAAAAAGGCTTCAAGATAGCCAAATTCAGCTTCGCTCAGATCCACCTGCAGGAATAATTCGCTACGCCGAAACACAACCGGTGGCGGGTCATTATAATGTTTTAGAACTTCACGCAAGGTCGTGTACTGGCCTGCATGCATGTATGGCGCGGTTTTGGCAACATTGCGCAATGAAGGCGTTTTGAATGCGCCCTGGGTTTCATGCCCGTCCATCACCATGTATTCCAGTTCTTCGCAGTTTGATTTTTTGTCATCGTTATATCTGCTGCGACAATTGAACGGATTTTTTAATACGTTCCTTGCACCCTCATATCGACCAATATCATGTTGCTTGCCTTTTGGTGGCTGTACTGAAATATTATGAAATCCCAGATCGCTGAACATTGGTCCGCTGTGGCAGGTCACACATTTCGCCTGACTGATAAAAATACGCAAGCCTTTCACTTCATCAGGCTTCAATGCGTTTAACGATGCCGGCTTGTTGCTGATCACCCCTTCGGCATATTGATCGAATCGTGACGGGGCAGGTTGTAATTGACTTTCATACGCGGCAATCGCCTTGCCGATATTGACATAAATATCGGTGATGGTTTGCTGGTCATTCCTTGTCATCGACTGCCAGTTTTGTAACGCCTGCTTGTCGTTAACCGGCCCGGCCTGTTTGGGGAATCGTTTTGTATTGGTTAATTCAGGCAATTCACCAAACAGTTTTTCATACAGTTTGCGTAAGTGTTTGTCGTGATAAACAACATGCACAACATGTGCACGATTGCTGCCATGTTCCAGTTCGTTTTCTATCGGCCCCAGTGCCTGTGACCAGAGACTGTCATTGCGCCCATCGAGAAAAAACCAGTGATGCTGGCTAACGCCGACAATAGTAGGTGTATTACGCGTCACCAATTGCAATGCCTTTCCCGTTGCCAGTCCATCGCTAAAATACTTTTGCGGCTGGTGACAACTGGCGCAGGCTACCTTGCCATTCGCACTCAGACGCTTGTCAAAAAACAGGCGATGTCCGAGTTGGATGGCATGCGGATTATTTACGACACGGTTACTTTTATCCTGATGCGGTTCAAGACTGCCGATCCATAAATGCTTCATCATCAGGCGTTCAGGGTCATTCCAGGAATGCAGCTCGTTTGCCTGTACTGAGTGGACAATCAGGCATAACAGCTGGCAAAGCAGTATTCGACTTACATTATTTTTCACAACGGTTACGGCATACATCTGCAAGGTCTTTATACTTAATTGACCGAAAACCAGAACACCGCGCGATCACGACGATGCTTTTCTTTTATATTAATACGCATTTCCCAGCCTCCTACCATGCTGAACTTGACACCAGAAATAAGATAATCACCATTACCGAGATATTTTTTCACTCTTGGCTTGACCGGAAAACCATGTCGGTGTTCCGGCATACCACCATGAATAAAGACAGAGGCGTTTTCAAGTGGCTTACCGTCGGCTGTTTCGATATGCACAACCCAGCTGTGAATTTTTTGCATCGGTAACGGAAAGACTTTGCTGTGCAGTGTGACACGATAAATTTTGTGATCAGAATAAATACTTTTCGGTGTAGCCGGACTGTAATTACCTTCCTTAATCACTTCATTTTTTGGTGGCTCCGGATCAAAATTTAATGTTGTTGTCTGGTTCTTTAACCAGCGTTGTTTTTTTTCTGCTTCGTTTTCTTTGGTTACGTTTTCTTTGGTTACGTTTTCTTTGATTGCGTTTTCTTTGGTCTCGTTCTTGTCTGCCATCACCACGGAAGAGAATGCCATGTTCGCGAATGCGAAAATTAACGCTGAAAATAATACCCGTTTTAATTTCATCTTTATGTACCCGTCTTGATTGCTGTAGCGCTTGCTATTTTATCGCGATTCACCGATAAACTCTTGATATTTTAACCCTTGTTTTGTATCTGTGGCAGAGGCATAACTGAATATCAACATCCCGTGCCCGTTAACTCACGCACTGACTATAAATAAAAAAGCCTGCTTCCCTTTTTTGATCAGGGAAGCAGGCTCCAAGCTGTTTTATCTTGTTATTGTTATAACGAGTCGTTTATTCGTTCTAGAAATCACCTTCGTCATCCGGGCGATCTACCTGACGAGTAGGCGACTTGGTTGCACCGCGCATTGGCTGGATGATTCCAAAACCAAATTCAGCGCGACCATCCGGCAGTTCCTCAAGCAGGTTGATACGTGGGAAGGTTTTGGCAAAATCAGCGGCTGCAACAGTACCTTTCAGGCCCTTGACAGTTGCGTTAACCGCACTGCCACTGCGCAGATCGAGTACATTGATGTCGCCATTGCTGTTCGCACCGTCAGAGATATAACGACCTACCGCTTCGACAACGTCGAGGGGGTAAATAGTATAACCTGCCGCAGAACGCGCACCGTACTGGGCGATGGTCACCCATGCCAGTGGCGCACCGTAGTAGTCACCGGTTTTGGCAACAACCATCATCTTGGTGCTGGCACATTCACGTGTCAGGCCCGGGAAGCCGGCTTTATTACAACTACCAGCGGTCACTACCTGGTTACGGTTAACGCGGTTAAAGTCAGCATCATAATAGTATGCACCGACTGTTACGTTGCTCGGTAACGCGCCGCCCTTGTCTGCACCGGTAACCGGATCAACAAGACGAACGTTCGATGTACGTGAACGCAGTGCCAGACCGAACGGGTTGAAGTTGCCCTTGTACACATCCAGGTCAAAGTTCACGCCGGAATAGTTAAAGAACCAACCACCACTCCAGTTCGGAATGTTCGGTTGCTGGGTGCCGTTACCGGACAGTTCCAGTGTTTGCACCAGTGAACGCGGCCAGCCCATGCGGTGACACTTGTTCTTGGTGTTATCGGTATGATCCGGGTTGGTCTTGTCAAAGATACAACCACCGACACCACCGTCTTCCGCTTCAGGCGAAGAAGGTATCTTGCCCTGGCCAAGCATCGCGCCGATTGTCAGTGAGTGATACAGATCTTTCACTGTGATGTTGCCCGGCATGATGGTGTTGTTGTAGCGGAAGCCACGAATTTCACCTACGTCTGAATCGGTCAGTGCGCGGAAGGTGTCTGCATACAGATCATGCAAGGTACCTTCGATATCGGCTGGCATTTTCAGGTTGGCAGGATCATGTTCAAACGAGAAACGGTTACGTTCCAGTACCATATCAGTCGAACCCACAACGTGGTCAAATGGAACTGTTAACTTGTAACCGTTGAACGGGTTAACAAAGCTGTCGCCCTGTTTCCAGTTACCACCACCGGCGACGCTGGTGAACGGTGCTTCAGCGTCCTTGATCAGGTCAGCCACTTCGCTGTCTTCTGGTACGCTTTCGTCGATGTCGTAGCGCTTCCATTCCCACTCGTCGATTTTGCCATTCTTGAATTCAAGTTCCAGCAAACCCACTTGCATACCGTCTTCACCCTGTTCGATGATCACCGTTTTGTTGACGCCATCCTTATTGGTAGCAACCACGGGCAAGCGCGTACGCTCGTGTGTGTCGGAAGACAAAATCACTTCCGGGAAACGCACCCCTGCTGGCATCACCATGGTTTCAGCTTGCCACAGGTTTTCCGGGATACCGGCTTCTGAAATCACGACAACCATATCCACGCCTTCACCCTTCCACGCTGTACCCGTAGCAGAGTTGATATACGCGGTGTCGCTGCCTTTTGGCGCACGCAAAATGGTTGTGAACTTGGCAATTTCGTTCACGGTTTTGTAACCCACGGTTGAACCGCGTGCAGCGTTGGTACCGCCGACGTTGTCGAGCACTTCACGGGACGCATCACGATTCGGATGACCTACTGGCCACTGAATTGCCTTGTTCTGTGGGAACTTGATGTCGCCAGCACAGTTGGTGAAGCTCACGCCTTTGGTCACGTTGGAGCTTACAACTTGCGGGCCACGGTTAGTGGTACAACCGATGAAACCGATTTTAATACCGTTAACGGTTTGTACATGGTAAGGATCGGTAAAGTGTTCACCAGGACCCTTCGCCACGATACCCGGGCCGGGGTTTTCACCATTGTAATACGCATTCGCGGCAATCGTTCTCCAACGACGGGTTTCACCATCACTGGATTGCTTGAAGGCACGCGATGGGTTCAGACCCTGGTAAACATTACCGCTTGGATCTTCCGGTATCATGAACATTTGGCTGTATTCAGAGGGTGAAATGGATTTGATGTCTGCATTGGTACCAAACAATTGCTGATAACGGTACAGACCGTAGACATATTCCCAGTTACCGGTTGCGAACAAGTCCGGGCTTAAGGCATCCCAGATATCAACCATGGCTTTACCCTGTGTATAGGTTGCCAGTGCTGAACCCTGGATACTGTCACCGGAGTGACCCCAGATGATCTTGCCACGGTGTTTACGTTTTAATTTTTTAATGACGGTGGCAGCACGAGCCAGACCACCTTCCAGAACGCCGGTCGCATCTGCGCGGGCATTCGGGTGTGACTGGGTATCACCGTGCAAGTCGCCGGTGTGCATGATGTAGATTTTTTTCTCATCATCGCGATCACGATCACGATGGCCAGCCATACTCGCTGTTGGCAGCGCAAGCGCGGCAACCAACATACCGTACAGGCATTTTTGTTTGAATTGTTTAGGCATGTGCCCTCCCTGTTGTTTACTGCTTTATTTTTTTATTAAGTGTTTGTTTTTGATTTTCGAAAATCTCCAGTGTGTTGGCACCATACAGCGCGAACTTCCACTACTTGGAAAATTTGCACATACCAATCCATTTGGAGTGGCGAGCTTACCACAAGATTATTGATTTGCTATGCGTCGGGATACTATATAAGTGTCTGTTTATTATCATATTTTCGTGTTTTAGGTTGCGTTTTGCCTGACATAGTGAGGCACGCCATCCACACTTGTGGCATAAATGTTACGAGTAGATTGCAGTAATTTTTGATTTTCTTTTTCATTGACGTCACGTTTCCCGCTTACATAGAAACGGTGTACAAAACTGTCTAAATAAAAAGCAACAGTAATCTGCAGGCGAGATAAAAATTTTTAGTGAAAAAAATAAATTTATTTTTATTTTGTGAACCAGGTCTCTTCAAATAGCGTGAAGTATATAATCAGTCAACCGGTCCGGTGCTGACACCATCATCCACCAGACTGGTGAGTCGCTGATTGGAGTATTGTTGCAAACGTGAATTAAGGTTGCCACTTTGAGCCGCCTTTGCGTATGCCTGCAAGGCCTCTTCCTTTTTACCCAACGCTTCCAGTGATATGGCCATGCCGACCCACCACATACCTTCGCGTGGTCGCAGCTTGAGTAACTTCACGTATAACTGTGCTGCCTGCTGGTGTTGTTTTTGTTTTTGCAGTGTTGCTGCCAACAGCGCGTAATAGTCCGGATCGACGTCCATTGCCGGCGCATATTGTTTCAGGATGCTCACTGCCTTGTCGGTCTGGTTTTCATCCCACAACATGCGGGCATAAAACTTGGCAAAATTGATATAGTCCGGACTGGTTTGCAAACCACGTTGTAACTGTGCTTTTGCTTCGACCTTGCGACCTGTCTTGACCATCAAACCAATTAACATTTCGCGCGCCTTGATATGACGCGGATCGTAATTTAGCGCCGTCATCAGTTTTGCTTCTCCGGCAGCCATCTGGTTGCGCTGCAATAACTGATAGCCAGCCTGGTATGACAACTCTGCCAATTGCGCGCCGCTAAGTGGTCGTACTGTTTTGGCCAGTTTGGATTGCCCGCCGGGTGTGTCGGGATTTAATGTTTGTTGTTCATTCATTACCGGATTTTTTATTTCCGGATACAGGTTTTCAGTTACGCTCGAACGGTCAACTACTGCGACCTGTTGTGCCTTTACCTGCTCCAGTTGCGCCATTTCCTGTTCCGTTGTAACGGCACGGGATTCTGCTTCGTTACTCGCCAACGCAGGACTCGACGTTACGGCAGCTGTAGATATCGCAGCAGCTGCTTTTTTTACTGCCGCCTTTTTAAGTACACCAGACGTCGCAGCTGATTTAACTACCGATTTGTTCGATGATGTTTTCGCGCTTTGCTGTGTCTTTGCTGTGGCTTTTTGTTGTGGTGCTTTATTTGGCTGTGCTTGCGAATGTTGCCTGGCCGCATTATTTTCGACCTTAGCCTGACTATCCGCACGGAACAAATCACTTAATGGCGTTTTGTAATAGTCCAGTGCGAGGAAAATTCCATACGCGAGAATAGCGACAACAATCAGAAGTATCACACGACTTAGCAATTTGGCGCGCTTGTTATTTTCTTGCGGGGCTGCCGACCAGATCAGTTCGGGGCCGGTATCCGATCCACCAACATGCCACGCTCCGTCACTTTCTACCGTATGCGCCTGGCGCTGCTCCAAATCATGCAATACCTGGTTTAGCAATCCCATAACTAATGCACCGCCATATAGGTTACGACTGATGCCAATGTAGCAAACAGCATGGAACTGGCACTCATCCACCACCACATGTGATGATGTTGCAGGGTAATTTGTCCATCCTGTGTATCGCGAATGGCTGCCTGTGCATGCGTATTGCCAACACCGCGTCGTCCCTGGCCATAGGCGACCAACATGGCTTTGTGACAAAGAATATTGACCAGCCGTGGTATACCGTGACTCGCGTCGTGTATCGCATCAATGGCGGCATGATCAAACAGAGCCATACCATTAAACCCGGCTACGGTCAGACGATGCTTGATGTAGGCATCCATGCCCTGCTTATCCAGGGGTTCCAGCTCGTAGTGAAAAGTAATGCGTTGTTTCAATTGCCGCACCGCCGGGTCATTTAATGCAACATTTAATTCAGGTTGACCGAACAACACCACCTGAATGAGTTTTGCTTTCTCGGTTTCCAGATTGGTCAACAGGCGCAACGCTTCGAGGGTTTCCTTGGGCATAGCCTGCGCTTCGTCGATAATTAACACCACACGCTTGCCTTGCTCCATTTGTTGTTCGAGTTGTTCCGTGATTTGATTTAACAGGCGGTGTACATAACGGGTTATTTTAATGCCCAATTCTTCTGCGATAGCGACTTGCAAACCGTACGGTGAAAGCTGCGGATTGGAAATATATATAGGTATGAACTTGTCATTCAATGTGCGAATCAGTTTGCGACACAAAAGTGTTTTGCCGGTGCCGACTTCACCAGTCACTTTTATAAAACCTTCACCGGTACGTAGCGCCACCAGCAAGGTGTTCATCGCATTCGCGTAATGACCCCACGAGAAAAAATATTCCGTGTCGGGTGAAAGTGAAAATGGGATTTCCTTTAAACCGTAAAATCGCTGATACATAGTTGTTACCTGTTGTTCAGTTTGTCAGCAGCTAGCTGCCGTCCGCGGGATAATATTCACCGAGACGTTTTTTTACTCCGTTTAACTTTTTCGCCCACTGTTGATCATCCTTGATGATGATCGGTCGCAACAAAATCACCAGTTCGCTTTTGGTGTAGGCGCGTTTTTTATGTTTGAACAAATGACCCAGTATCGGGATCTCGCTCAGTCCCGGTACTGATGCATCCTGGTCCGAGGTAGAGTTTTTCATCAGACCACCAATGATCACGACCTGACCATTGCGTGCCTTGACAATGGTATCGGATTCACGAATCGCACTGACTGCCAATGGCACACTCAATGTCGAGGTCGACGAGACGCTGATGTTCTTGGTTTTTTCCACCACCGAACTCACGGTCGGATGAATGTGTAAAATGATTTCATCGTTTTCACTGATTTGCGGAATCACGTCCAGTGCAACACCGGAGAAGAACGGGGTTAACTCCACATTGTTTTGTGTACTGGACGTACTCGATGAGGTATTGGTATTGGATTCCACATCGGTAATAAAAAATTCATCGGTACCGACCTTGATCACGGCTTTTTGATTATTGATAGTGCTCACCTGCGGGCTCGACAACACCTGCACATCACCCTGTGTTTGCAATAGCTCAATAAAACTACTGAAGCTGTTGCCGAGCTGCAATGCAATACCGAACACTCCACCAAACGCCGAGGTCGCTGTGCCATTGACTGCAGAATAGGCGCTGGGGTTCACGTTACCGGTATTGCCATCAATAATACTGGTGGAGCTGTCGAAAATGCTGCCACCACCGGTTTGCCCGATCGTGACCGAACTGTTATGTCCGGTTGAACGCCCGAATGCACCCCAGTTAATACCTGCCTGATAGCCATCACTTAATTCCACTTCCAGAATTTTCGCTTCGATAATCACCTGGCGTTGCATAATGGTTTGCGTGGTATCAATAAACTTGCGAATGGCACGCAACTCATTCGGCATGGCATGGACAACCACCACACCAGAATTACCGTTCACAACTATGTTACGACCCGGTTTGCCCGCCACCATCGCGTTTAACGATTTACGTAACTCGGACCAGAAATTGGAATCGCTTTTGGTTGTGATTTGTGATCCCGGTATGGTTTGTCGCGTGTTACCTGAAGTATTGGAACTGGAGCTGCCGCTGCTGCTATTACTCGAACCGTTATTGCTGCCGGCAACATCCGTTACCTGACCAGAACTGACGCTCATTTGCGATTCGCCTGCGCGTGACACATCAATGTAATTGATTTTGAAAATTTGTGTGCGCATGGTGTTGGGATACACCTGGTAACCATTGTTACTTTCTTCATACTCGTAGCCATACACATCGCGTACGATTTCCATGACTTCCGGCACCGTGACATTTTTCAAATCAAAGGTGATATTGCCGTTAACGCGCGGATGCACCACCATGTTATGCGAAGTACCTTGTACCAGTCCCATCAGAAATTCCCGTGCCGGGACATTTTTTACCTTCACGTCAAAACGCTGCGTAACATCGACGCCCGTCGCGTCCGGCACCTGAATATTCACCTGCGGCAATAACTCGTTGGCAACCGATTCGGCGGTGGGGATGTCGGTTGTTTGTGTATGACCTTCATTGAGTGCCGCTTCAATGGCATCGAGGGTGTGGGGTTGACGTTGTGACGAGGCACAGGAAGCTATGGCAACTACCGCGAATGCCACGCTACTACCAAGCAAAATGGATTTTAGCTTCCTGTTCAGTGTGTCCATCACTCTATATATATCCTGTGGTGTTCATTTACTTGTCGGCAATCCGAGAAAATTTCTTAATATTTACGCCTAACAAACTGATTTTGAACCGTTTTTGATTACTTTTTAACCAGACTTCCGTCGGCATAATGGCGATGACCGTGGCGCCATTCACGCTTTGGCCTATGCCGAGTAATTTGCCATTGATACGCACCAGTCGTCGGTCATTGGCAATCAGTATCGAGGTTAGGGACCAGGCCGGTTTGCCAGACTTGCCGCTTACTGTGCCCGCACGTATCGCTTTGGCACCGGGCGGACGTGTCGGGTCGACCAGATTGCGATGCACGTCATCAGTGTTTACCGCGTTGCTCGTCAATGAATTGGCGCTCACGCTATAGGACAGCAAAGACCATACCAACAATAGAATTGTCAGCAGCATGTGCCTGAATCCGGATTGCGCCATTGCCTTAAACACCAAGCCAGCCCTCCTGCAAACTCAAGGTATGCACCGTGATCACGACACGCGCGTTGGGGTAGTTCAACACTTCCAGCGTCACACCATCCCAGAATAATAACCAGCTGAGTTGCTGTAATTTTTTAAGGTATGAAAGTGTGTGTAAATAGTTACCTTCGAATTCCATTTTAAGTCCATGCTGAAACACCCCATAACCGGGTTCGTTGCTCTGCTTCAGATCATGCGGATCCGTCGATTGCTGTTGCAGTTTGGTTTCGTTACTGGTTTCGTTACTGGCGTCAATCAGCGGTTTGGCAGCAAGGGATTCGATACGCGTCAGGCGCATTGAGGTTGATTGCGTCAGTACCTGTTCAAGAATATGCGCCATTTGTTTGGGTTCGATCAGCCCCTGCATGCGCTGCCTGAGTTGCGTATCGATTTGCACAATACGCTGTGTGACATTATCTATACGACCCTTGATTTCGACATCCGGGTCAACACGCTTAACCTGCATGAGTAAGCTTTGTTCTTTAGCGGTTGCCTGAAGTTGCGACTCAAGATTTTTCAATTTTGCATCGGCAATACCAATACGGTTTGCAATGGGGTCATTAATCAATAACAGCCACAACATTACCACCGCCGCCACAACCAGCGCAGCAACCATGATACGTTCACGACTGTTACGCGCGTTATACCAGCTTTCTGTTGCCTGCCATTTTTGAAGTAACTTCTGGTTCATATCAGTTTTTACTCACAGAAGTTGTTGATGATTCAAGCGCGGCGTTGCCGGAAGACTGTGTGGTAATTTGAAAATCAACCTTGTTGGCATTCTTTTTCTCATTCACAAGCAAAAACGATTTAAATTCGGTTCCTTGCAACACGGTTTCATTGGTAAGCTTTTTCAGATATTGCGGCACGTACTCCGGCTTTAATGCATGACCGGCGAGACTCAGTTGTGTACCGCCCTGTTCAATGCGCACATTGGTAAGCCACAATCCCTCCACATGTTGGCGTGCAAAGCCGGCGAGGTGTTCAACAAAACCATCGGTATTGCCCAGCGAGCGCTTTGACAACACCGTCAGGACTACATGCTTTTGTTCCAGTTCCCGTTCGAGTTTTTTAAATTTCGCTGGCAAGCTGTCGTCACGTGTCATTTTAGGCAGTTTTGCGTTTAATTCTGCGACGCTTTGTTTGAGTTGTTGCAGTTGATTTTCTGCCTGCTTAACAGCACTATCATGCAGATATAAACGTACACCGTTCACACCACTGACAAGCAGTAAGGCAATAAAAATAAAAGCAGTGACATAGGCGACGTTACGCGCATTCAATTTTGATTCGCGTTTACGCAGACTGGCATCATATAGATTAATGTGTTGCATCATTATTCTGTCACACCATATTCCGTATCGCGACCATGTTGGTACTCCAGCGTAGCGCCGCGCCGACCGCCGTAAAACATTGTGACTGTCGTTCCCTGTCCAGTGGTATTTGCGGTTGCAGGATTTCATTCAAATCCAGTTCGCGCACCAGCAAACCTAACTGACTGGTCAGTCTGGATTCCAGTTCGGGAATTTCGACAGGCAAGGGCGCAAGAACCAGACTACCGATAGGCATTTTCGAAAAATGACTTTCGTAGTAATCGAGTGAACGCTGAATTTCCAGCACGATTTGGTCATAGGTGTTGCTGGTATTCGAATCACTTGCCGCCAGTTGTAATCCACCTGCATCGGTTGATGTCTGTTCATCCTGTTCCAGCAAACCGGCATAGCCATAATCAAGCGCGCGTGTCAGATATAAATCACCGCCCTGTGTGATAGTTAACACGCCGCTGTCCGCATCCAGCCGCAACATGGCAACGCCAATGGCATCTTCCGGACACAACATCGCAATATTGCGCTGTGCAAGTTCAGGTATATCGATATATTGCAGATTTATGTTATTCGATTCGAGCAGGGCGATTTGCTGTTGTACCAGACTACGTTCGGCAGCGATCACGTACACCATTGGCTGACGACCACGTTCAACCTGGCCAGGAATTTCAATTGTCTGGATAATGGCATCTTCAGGTGCAAAGTCGATTCGATCCTTGATTTGCCAACGTACCGCATCGTTCATTTCTTCCATGGGCACATTCGGCGCTTCCATTAAAAACATTTCAAAACTGCCGGATTGCATAACCGCAACCGCCGAGATATTTTTTACCTGGTGCTGGCTGGCTAATTGTTTGATGGTCGTAGCAGGATCTGACAACTGGCCTTGCAGGTCACACTCGATCAGATCCGGCCGCGTACTGTCTGCACACTTGATATGCGCCAGCGCATAGTTCCCGCCGCGTGGCGACAACGCCAGCAATGACTCGGTATCCTTTCTCGATGCTGTCCACCACTTCCATTTCAACATACGCCGTGCCCCTGGCCATCTGGTGTTATTCATGCAAAGACGGGGCCTGACAACATTATTGTCCCCAAGTCCGCTGTTACGCTTAATATATATCGGTCAACATTACACCGAGCTTTAGAATTGGACTCAAACCAGTAATTTCACAACAGATAAACCGGATATTTATATAAGCTATTGATAAATAATCAATTAATATTTTGAGCACAATTTGCCTTGCGCTTGTCAAATAACCCACAACAAGGGGGATACGCCATGCGAAACAACATACAAATACGCTTGTCAGGAATGAGGTCGGGCTTTCTGTTGCTCATCGTGGCCGGGCTACTGGTCGCGCTGCCGGTAATGGCCGCATCCTACCAACCAGCAGTCGGTAGCCGTATTGAACTAATCAAGCCGCTCACTATCTCTTCGGGTGTTGCCTCGGTTTATATTCAGAAAAATATTTCTACCAGTAATGGCGCGTTGATAAACCAGTATCATGCCAACTGCAGTTTTGAACAGCATGACCTTGCTGTTACCGACCGCGTGATTGCCCCGACACAATTTAGTGTCACACGATCATTGCTGATTACTGACTACCCCACACGCGGACAATCTGAGTTTCGCACCGTGTTCTATTTACAGGCAGATAAAACCGCCGAAAATTTTGTGCTCGAATGTCGTCACTGGGGAGAGTGGGGTGACGACCATTTATCACAGGGTGAAATACAAGCCGCATTAATTGAATACTTTTTGCTTAAATAACACGTCAAATTGCAACCAATAACAAGAAAATAATCGCTTCTATTATGTCTGGCAGGGAAATTTATACCCGGTTTGGAATATACTTGTAACCAGTCACACGATCCGAATAATCATTAGTGAAAGTCCTTTGCTATATCGCTGAATTGACCATTATTGTTCGTGCCAATAATAAAACAGTACTTAACAAATAAAGGATCATCATGTTGCGCCATTACATTTATCTTTTATGTTTGTTTTTAGCCGCCTGTGACGGCACGCCGCAAAATCTTGCGCTGGGCACGCTGGAGCGTGACCGAATTGCACACACCGCCACGACCAATGAAGTAGTTGTCGAATTACCGGTTGCCCCCGGCACGGCCGTGACAAAAGGTACCCTGTTAGTCAAACTCGATACCACCTTGCAACAGGCTCAGGTGGATAAAGCCAGTGCGCAAGTCGCGCAGGCACAGGCCAATCTGGAAAAGCTGCGCCATGGCGCAAGGGAAGAAGAACTGGCCGTCGCCCGTGCCAACGTCGCGGGTGCCCGTGCGGCGGTGGATGAGAACAAGGCCAATTACGCACGCATTGTTAATCTTAAAAATCAAAAACTGGTAAGCCAGGCCGAGCTGGATAAAGCGCGCGCGGCGCGCAATGCCAGTCAGGCTGGTTTAAAAAGTGCCCAGGAAACCTTGTTGCAATTAACCAAGGGCACACGTGAAGAAGATTTGCGTGCAGCCGAAGCGGCACTGAATGCGGCCATTGCCACGCTGGCAAACGAAAACAAGCGTCTGGCAGATTTAACCATTGTCGCGACACGTGACGGCATACTCGACAACCTGCCGTGGAATCTGGGTGAACGCGTCACCATCGGCAGTCCACTCGCGATCGTGCTGGCAGGCAAGGCGCCGTTCGCCCGGATCTATGTACCGGAACCGTATCGCGTAAAATTAAAGGCAGGGATCAAATTAGTCGTACATGTGGACGGACTTAAAAAATCCATTACCGGACATTTACGCTGGATCGCCAGTGAGCCCGCCTTTACACCCTATTACGCACTGAACCAGGAAGAGCGATCGCGCTTGATGTACCTGGCCGAAGTGCAATTACCGGACAGTGAAGCGGACTTACCGAGTGGAATACCGGTACAAGTTGAATTGCCATGACCGATTATGTCGTCAAGGCGGAAAATTTAAACCGCCATTTTGGTGACGTCCGCGCGATTCAGGATCTGAATCTGGAAATTGAAAAGGGCCGTATCTATGGTTTTCTGGGTCCAAACGGCAGCGGCAAGACCACCGCCATTCGCATGTTTACCGGGTTGTTAAAACCCACGTCGGGCAAGGTTACCGTGCTGGGTTTCAACCTGCCGAACGATGCAGAAAAATTACGTTTACATATCGGTTACATGACGCAGAAGTTTTCACTCTACGATGATTTAACAGTAAACGAAAACCTGCGCTTTATCGCCAACATCTACAGCTTGCCTGCCCGTACACAAACACAACGCATCGACGAACTGATAAGCATTTATGGTCTGGAAAAAAATAAACATCAATTAGCCGGCAGCATGAGCGGCGGACAACGGCAACGCCTGAGTCTGGCTGCCGCCACCTTGCACAAGCCGGAATTATTATTTTTAGATGAACCCACCTCGGCGGTGGACCCGGAAAACCGGCGCGAGTTCTGGGAGCAATTATTTGATCTCAGTGATCAGGGTACCAGTATTCTTGTTTCCACCCATTACATGGATGAAGCAGAGCGTTGTCATCAACTGGCGATCCTCGAAACCGGCATCAAGCGCGCCGATGGCGCACCGGATGATCTTATGCAAAACATGGGCGCGCAAGTTGTCGAAATCGCATCATCTAATTTACGTCAACTTAAACAGGCATTACTAAAACTCGACGACGTGATATCCGCCGCGCAGCTCGGTGCGCGTTTACGTGTGCTGGTGAAAGATTCGATTAGCGATCCGGTTGCGTACTTATCACAACAAACACGCGCCGGAGCCGGCGATAAGTTAACACTGGTGCGCCCGAGCCTGGAAGATGTGTTTGTCACCAGCACCGGAAGCAGTCGACAATGAATGCTTTATTACGCATACGCGCCATCGTCTACAAGGAATTGATTCAGCTTAAACGCGACCGCATGACCTTCGGCATGATCGTGATGATTCCCCTGATCCAGTTACTGATGTTTGGCTATGCCATCAACACCAATGTGCGCCACATCCCCGTGGGCGTGCTGGATCACAGCCAAACGGCACTCAGCCGCATTCTGATTCAAACCGTCGGCGCCACCCAGGTAGTGAAATTTACCCAGCAATTTACCCGTCTGGAACAGGCGCAAACGGCCATTGACAATAATGAAATACGCGCCGTGTTAATCATTCCAAAAGATGTCAGCCAACGACTGGTGCGCAATCCTTCCGTTGGCTTTGGCCTGCCGCCGTCAAGCGATGAAGAAACCAGTCGCCCGGTGGCGCAGTGGATTGTGGATGGCTCCGATACCCTTGTCGCCGCAGCGATAAAAAGTTTACGCAATATGCCGCTGGTGGAGTTACTCGATAAACCGGCCAATCGCAATACGCCGACCTTTGAAGTGAGCCTTCTGTATAACCCCGAGCAACGCACGGCAGTTAATATCGTGCCGGGCCTTGTTGCGATCATACTTACCATGACGATGATCATGTTCACCTCGGCGGCCATTGTGCGCGAACGGGAACGCGGCAATATGGAAATGTTGATCACCACGCCGGTACGGTCAATTGAATTAATGATCGGTAAAATTATTCCGTATATTTTTATCGGTGCCATACAGGTCGGTATCATTCTGGTGTTGGGGCATGTGTTATTTCAAGTGCCCATTAACGGCGGGCTATTACAACTTGCCGCTGCGACGTTTTTATTTATCACCGCCAGTCTGGCATTAGGGCTGGTGATTTCCACCCTCGCAAAAAACCAGTTACAGTCCATGCAAATGACGGTGTTTATATTAATGCCGTCCATTTTATTATCCGGCTTTATGTTTCCTTATGAAGGCATGCCACTGCTGGCGCAATACCTCGCCGAATGTCTGCCGGCCACACACTTCATGCGCCTGATACGCGGTGTGGTATTACGCGATGTCGACATCATTAACATGCGACCGGATGTCATCTGGCTGGCACTGTTTACAATCGGCGGTTTACTCGTTGCATCGATACGATTTAAAAAACGGCTGGATTGAATATTAAAACGACAAAACAAATCGGTATGCCTGGCCGATCTCGTCTAAAAACCGCTTAATTCTGGCCAAATCTGCTGTTTCGGCGTACTATTTATCTAGTACCCTTACTAGATGTAGTACCCAGTTCCTATATATAGTACGGGTACTATTCCGTCTATATAACTGTTATGCCCTTTAAAAATGAAAACAACACTAAAGATATTCACTGATGCATCAAACGATAAAAATGCATTGGTTGTTTTAAATAAAGTCAAAAATAACATTGAATTCGGTTCGCAGTCCGAAAGCTGTGAGCCATATCATAAAGGTGGCTTTGTTTGTAGTTTGGAGCTCAATATCAGTGATACCGGTTGGGAAGAAATGCCATATAAATTGCTTAGCCTGTGTCAGAGTATTGGTCGGGCTTGGCAGATTACGGGTAGTATCGAAGAAGATTTTGATGCTTGGTCAAACGAGTCAAGTATTTCAGGAGTGGGGAGCCTTCATGTTCAGTGCTTGCGTCAGGCATAACCAGCGCATCCAGGCGACGGCAAAAAGCGCCGCGCCTGATGCTTATCGTTAGGTGAATAAAAAAATGAGCACTAATTCCAACGAAACATATGAGTTGGCTATGAAGCTCAAGGATGCTGGTCAGTATTCAGAATCTATAACAGAATTCAAACGGATAATTGAATCTAAGAATGATACTAAAAAAATATCCGATTTTATGATAGCTATGCTTTATCTGCATGAATTGGAAGATGCATCTAGTGCATTACCATACGCAAGAAATGCGGTAAAAATTAGGCCAAATTATGAAAGCGCATCACTTTGTTTAGTGCATTGTTTGTTCGATACAAATAACAAAAAAGAAATTAATGAAGAAATCCAGCGTTATATAAATTCTGGGGGTGAAATCAAAGAATATGAGTTATTATTTCAAGAAAATGGGATAGAAGTAAGTGATTTCACCTAACAAGTCGCGCCACGCTGACGCAAAAAGCGTTGCTTTTTGCGCAGGTGCGCTCTAACGTTAGCCGTACAAAAATATGATCGATGACGAAATAAGAAAAGATATTCTAAGCCGACTTCGAAAGGCCGAAGAAGAGCATAACATTCGGGTGCTCTTTGCTATCGAGTCAGGCAGTCGCGCTTGGGGATTTGCATCACCAAATAGTGACTACGATGTAAGATTTATTTATTCCCATGAGCCTCAGTGGTATCAAGCAGTTGACCTTGAGGAGCGTCGTGACGTTATTGAGTATCCCATAATAGATGAGATTGATATAAATGGTTGGGATGTTAGGAAAGCATTAAGACTATTTTGGAAATCCAATCCTGCATTTGTTGAATGGATTAAATCCCCAATTACCTATCTAGAGAAAAGTTGTCTTCGCTCCGAAACTGCTAAAATTTTGCCGAAAATCTACTCTCCCGAAAAAGGCATATATCACTACCGCAGCATGGCGAAGACAAACTATCGAGGCTATCTAAAAAAAGAAATGGTTCCTTTGAAGAAATACTTCTATGTACTGCGTCCTCTTCTAGCTGCACGATGGGTTCAAAAGTATAAAGCTGCTGCCCCTATCGAATTCAAGACTTTGCTTGATATGTTTGAGGAGGATGAGAAACAAGTTCTTTCAGAAATACACATCTTGCTAGAGAAGAAGCGTGTATCACCAGAACTCGGTTTATCTCCGGCTGTGCCCGTACTAAACAGCTTTATTGAGGCGGAGCTAGGCTCAGACCCCGAGCATGTTCCTAAAAAGTCGTATTCGCCTGAAATAACCGATGAATTAAATCGGTTATTTCATTGCGTCTTGGCAGAATCAGCGGCTAACAATACACTTCAGCCGACGCCAAAAAACGGCGCGGCTGAGCTATAGCGTTAGCCGTGTAAAAGAAAAAAGAATAAGTAGTAAATACAAATAATAAATAATTTATGTGTACAAAGTGGCAAGTTTATCGGGGCCTGGATATTTCCGGGCTTCGTGAAAAAGCAGTCTAAACTAGCATTTAGGCCACGCCATTTTTGGCTACTGTAAAATGGTGCGGCGGTAGCGTGTCGAGTAACGGCACAAACAAACTACGTTCGCATAAAGGTTTTTAAATAAGGGGGTATTGGCGCTATGTTCCATTTACCATTTTCGGCTAACCAGTCGGGCCATCGGTCGCAAAAAAGCTGCGCTTTTTTACGCCCATGCCCTCATCGTTGAGGCTGTAGAAAAACCTAAAAATTTTAAAAATTAAAATTAGAGGCGATATAAGGCGCTTAAATAATATTTTTAATACGTTTGTCTGGAAAGATCTTCCATAGAGGCTTGAATAGGCGTATGAATGAAATTAGTTCAATAACAGAGAAAACCCGCCACGGCAAAAAATTGAAAAAATTGCCAGTTTCGGGGGTTTTTCTACAGCCTCGTTAGAAATTATTGTTTGGAAAAAGGAAATCTCATGGAATTACCGAAATGGAAAACACTTAAAATCTAGGTATGGAGCACCTGAAGAATACAAACCCACTGAATATAAAAAGAAATTAAAGGATAGGAAAGGTATTATAGTGTATGAGGTAACTGGCTGGGCTGATGCAACTGGTCATGCTGATTTGTGGAATGGTAAAAATGCTTGATGGCAAGAGTATTCGGGCGTGGCTAATAAAGTCCTATTTTGGGAGGCTACAAAATGAAACTATACAACACTTTAAAATATACTATTTTATTGTTATTAATATCGGGCTGTACTCAAGCTGGAAACACCATATCCAATGGGGAAAACGAGTTATTAAAATTTGCAAAAGCAAACTGTTTCTTTTGGTATTTTAAGAAAAAGAACTATGACTTAAAGGATATACGCGCAATTACAGGCGGTATTGTAGAAATGGGCACTTACTCAGCTGAAAAATATCAAAGTACAGCTCTACTTGTTAAAGAGTACAACCCGCAAATACGCACAAAACAGAATATAGATGTTGATTTATACAAATGCTTTATTTTGGAAGCTGATAAGCAGTTTATTAATAAAATAAACAAATTAAAATAATTTCTAACAAATCAATCAGCCAAGACGCGCAAAGCGCGCTTGGCGATTTCAACGTTATGCATGAAAATGATTAAAGAATCAGACTGGAAAAAATTCAAGAAAATAAAGGCAGCTGCCTTAAATCGCTTTTGCGGAACAATATTGAAAGATATTTCCGAAGGATTAAATGATAGAGATATTCCAACAAATCATGCGAGATATCTATATCTTTATAAATTAATTGAGAACTATGATGAGCAAATAGCTTTGCTATTCAATGATCATAGCCGTTCAAAAGCTATAATACAGCTTATAATGTTGCGACAAGATGGGTTAGTTAATGAGTCAGACATAGTGGGACTAAGTGATGAACTCAAAGAACAAACAAACCCTAAAAATCATGCATAACAAGGCAACCAAATTCACGTACTCTGCGCGCTGGTCAGGCCAACCCTCTCCGCGGTTTGACTGCCATATGTTTCAATTGTTATAGCCCGGGAAAAGGATATAGTTTGAAAAGTTTATTAATTACAATTTTCTTTATTGCTTTAACTGGTTGTAACGGAAAAGTTTATAGCGAAAAAGATATAGCAAAGTTAGTTTCACAAAATAATAGCTGGCCTATGCAGGTAGACGGACTATTTACAATTGAAGTAACCAAAGATTACGGTGGAGGTGCCGACATCCACATATTTGGAAGTATAAGTTCGTCAGAAGAATCATTTGTCGCAATATACACACTAGAAAGTGTTCTAATAAAAAATAACATATCAAATGGCGTTCAAGTGATCGCCACAATAAAACCAGGTGACATAGATAAAGAAACTTATGATATTGTCTCAATCAAAACAAAATAGGCTTTAACAATGCCATCAAATCCGATACTCGTTCCTCGCGCGGCTAATGGCAGACGTTATATTTTTTGAACAATGAATACACATAAGCCAACTGAATTCGAATTTCCGGAGAAATCTGAAAACTTTAAAGAAGTTAAAAGAGAATTTAGTAAAAATGGTGAGTGCGTAGTGGTAATCGGTAAAAGAACCGATGGAAACTTTACTTATGCATGTTATAAATGGGATTTGTCTGAAATTGAATACATTGGTGGCGGCTATTGGAGACCATGCGGAGGCGGTTCTATATTTGAAAGCATAAATTCTGCCACAAAAGAAGCGCTATCAACTTTAAAATTATGTTTTTAACAAAAAAATATAAAAATGTATAACGAGACACGGGGTCTCGTTAATATAACTGTTAGGCTCACAAGACTTAAATTATGCACAATGAAACAAAGGGAATGTTATTAGGAATAGTTGCGGTAAGTGCTTTTGGTTTAACATTACCTGCAACCCGAATTGTCATTCCTTTTCTTGATCCAGTATTTATTGGCTTGGGCCGTGCTGTATTGGCTGCATTGTTTGCGGCAGTAATTCTTGTCTGGTTTCGTCAAGAAATACCCAATAAAAATCAAATTTTAAAACTGTTTGTAGTCGCGCTCGGCGTTGTAGTTGGTTTTCCTGTGCTGTCTTCCTGGGCAATGCAGTATGTGCCGGCATCTCATGGTGGTGTTGTTTTAGGTGTCTTACCTTTAGCAACTGCCCTGGTGGGGGTAGTCATTGGAAATGAAAGACCCAGCATTTCCTTCTGGTTGGTCGGCATTGTTGGTTGTGGCGTCGTCATTTTTTATTCGCTTATTCAAGGCGCAGGTGAAGTACACATAGCAGATATAGCTTTGTTAGGCGCAATACTCTCTGCGTCTATTGGTTATGCCGTCGGAGCAGAACTTTCAAAAGATATTGGTGGCACGCAAGTTATTTGTTGGGCCCTCGTTCTGGCACTTCCTTTTATCATTGTTCCGGCCATACATTATGCTCCGGATTCAATATCTACTATTTCAGCAATGGGTTTTGCCAGTTTTTTATATCTGGCTTTAGTAAGTCAACTATTCGGATTTTTTGTCTGGTACAAAGGTTTGGCATTGGGCGGTATTGCCAGGGTAAGTCAGGCACAATTACTGCAGCCTTTTGTTACATTATTTGCTTCGGTATTGTTTCTTGGTGAAGTTATTGACATTGAAACAATGATATTTGTACTTCTGGTTATAAGTACCGTGTGGATTGGAAAGCAAATGCCTATAAGGCAAAAAGCCTGACATGTCATTTAAACTGACGTCCAAAAGCGGCGCTTCACTTGCTTTTGGGTCAACTGGGCGGCCATGCAGCCGTGGATGAAATCGAGTAACAATAAAGCTGACGAGGTTAACCATTGTGAATATATTTAAATTGCGTGGCGTTTTATTGCTGCTGCTACTGGGCATTACATCAGCCTGTGCGATACTTTCCAATCAACCACCGCCGTTTGCCGATATTCATTTGCACTACAACTACACTCATGATGAGCTCATGGAACCGCAAGATGCAATCAAAATATTAACCCGGCATAACGTGGTACTGTCCACCGTATCCAGCGAACCAACCGATTTTGCGTTAAAGCTGTCCGATGCTGGCAAGGGCTGGATCATTCCGTTTGCTTCGCCTTACTATAAAGCCGGCAACCGTATGAACTGGTACTTTGATAAAAAACTGGTGGGCGAAATTCGCAAGCGACTTGAAAGTGGCAAGTTCCAGGGTATTGGTGAAGTACACATTACCCCTGGCGTCGGGCCACACCGTGAGAACCCGGTGTTTGTCGGGTTACTGGAGCTGGCCGATGAATTTAATTTACCTTTTCTTATCCATACCGACTCGGATAACTATCGCTATTTTCTTGGCATATGCGAAAAGTTTCCCCGGGTACGTTTTATATGGGCGCATGCCAGTGGTACCCTGATGCCGGATAGTCTGCGCCCGCTCATGCAACAATGCCAAAATGTGTGGCTGGACCTGGCCGGTCGCGATCCGGATCACTACGGTGCACTGGCAGACGACAACGGCAAACTAGTCGAAGACTGGCATGAATTTATCATCGAATACCAGGACCGCATCATGACAGGCACCGACCCGGTATGGAACGCATTTCAAATCTACCGCTGGTATGAATCCGACCACGGCTGGGAACACTACGACGACTTCCTGAATTTTCATCGCCGCTGGTTGAAAAAACTGCCCGCCAGTGTTGAAGAAAAAATCCGCCTCACGAATGCGCAACAGTTTTTTGGCATCAAGGGGCGTTAGATCCATTCACTTAGAATCATTTTTTAGAGGTTCGAATGACTAATGCATATCAAGTCAACCAAATTTGTGCGCGCTATACCGCCAGCCCGCTCCGCAGATTGTTCACATTTTTTTCAATCGTTAATCTGCAAAAATTTTGTACATGAAATTGCTATATGTAAAACTTGAGGAAGCAGATCCCGACGATTTAATGATGCTGCTGAACAAGGAAAAAATACGAGCGCATTTAGTAGAACATGAATTGTTTGACTCGCGTACCATCAGGAAATGGATCAAAGAAAAAAACGAAATGGATCGGACAAGCGGCTGCAGGGTTCGGGGAATAATGTCAGGTACATCACTTGCCGGATGGTGTGGAATACAACTGGATAATGGAAAATATGAGATGGCAATCGTATTGGACGCCAAACATTGGGGCATTGGAATAAAGGTTTTTAATGACCTGATGTGCTGGGCGAAGGAGCTGGGCCACGATGAGGTCTTTGTACATTTACGCCATACTCGACCTGAGTACAAGTTTTTAAAAAAGCTCGCGAACAAGGTGTACAAATCGGAACAACTCGGTGAAGAGTTTACAACGTACGAAATGTCTGTAGCGCAGGGCCGAACACAGCATAACAGCGGTGACGAAATGCCTCCTGAATAAATAACACTGCAGCCTGACGGGACAGGGTAAGATCATGGTCTACAAGATAAGGCATACCGAATACCTGTTTTTACAGACACTAAAAGTATATCAGGGGCAGGCTGTTGACGCCCCGGCCTGACATAACACATAAATTTTTAAAAACAACAATTTTTGGAGGGAACACAATGGCAACTATTTTATACGTACGAATAAAATCTGAACTCGACCCTGAAGAACTGGATCGTCGCTTAAACGAACGTAAGCCGCGGTTTCTTGAGGTACCGGGATTAATACAAAAATTCTACGGCAGAGATGAAGGAACGGGTGATGTGTGTGGTATTTATTTTTTTGAAAATAAGGAAGCACTTGCAGCTTTCCGCGATACGGAGTTGGCAAAAACCATTCCATCTGCTTATGAGGCAACCGATATCCGTCGCGAAGTCTACGAAGTGCTTTACCCGCTAAGACCGGAACGCGGACCATTACCTGTATAATTGCTACTGAAACTGACTTCACCAAGAGATACACGAATGACACAAACAATAAATAGAGCCTGCCCGGTCGTGTTACGCAACCACAATAATCAGCTGCAACTGCTGGTGTTCCGACACCCCAAAGGAAAAACCCAGCTGGTAAAGGGTAAATTTAAAAAAGGTGAGCATCTTGCGCAGGCCTGTGTGCGCGAACTGGAAGAAGAATCAGGCATTCAGGCGCAGGCCGTTCGGGAACTGGGAAGCTGGGATTCCGGATTTAAAAACCAGATCTGGGGATTTTGTCTGATGCACTACGAAAATATATTGCCAGATGCCTGGGAGTTTGCAACAAAAGATGACAATGGTCAGTTATTCAGTTTTTTCTGGCAACCTCTGGATAGTCCTCTTGACGATAACTGGAATGAAGTTTACAAAAATGCATTTGAATATATAAAGAATGCTTTGGACAAATAAAGGATATTTGGATATTTGGGGTGGATATTTGGGGTCAGAGTAAAAACTCAGACATTGCAGAAGAAGTTGCTTCTAAGTTTTTACTCTGACCCCAAATATCACTACACCGCTATATGCATACCCTGTTCATGACTCTCCAGGGGAATCTTTGGTGTCAGCGTGCTTAAAGTTTCGGAATAAAAGCGTGCGCGAATTCGTTCGCAGTAGTGCAACAAGTTTTCAATCGAGGCGCCATACTGAAACAGCGGGTTGTTGCCAGCAACATAAAGCGTCACACCCAGAAAACCGAACACGCAGGCATCGATGGATGACGGTTGTTCGCCGAAGAAAAATGTTTTATTACCGAGCAGCACAGATAATGCATCCAGATCCGCCTTGCCCTGCGCGATGATCACCTCTTGGGTATGACGACCCATGCCACGCTCATACAATTGTTTGCTAAAAACACGTTTAAGAATAGTGGGCAATAACCAGCGCACCGGAATCGGCATGCTGTTGGCCAGTTCCTGCAGTCGTGCTTCACCCCCTGCACCAAATAACAATTGATGTTCGAAACACTGGTGATAATGTTCTTCGAGCATGCGTTGAACGACAAGCGCCTGTGCACGTTGTTGGCTGTTCAGATGCGCATCCAGATCAATACCGAATTGTTTTTCCAGGTAGGCAATGATGAGACTTGTGTCGCCCATCCGGACATTGCCGTATTCAATCCATGGCGACTTGCCTTTCGGACCTTTGCCCGGATCATTGGCGACAACGAAGTCGAAGGGAATACCCGCCATGCGCAACCAGGCGTCGAGTTTTAAGGGGAATGGGGCAGTCGTGTTAAAGGGCACACCCCAACCACCACCGAAGCCAAACAATTTAATCGTGTCTGTTTTTGAATTGCTCATGTTCTTGTTCCTTATATGTGAATTTTAATCATCAACATTATGCGGACAACGCGCTGGACAGTTCGCGTAGCAATGCAGCGCCGTTACCTCGCCAGACACTGCCGTGCATAACCGCCAACGTCGTGGGTTCGGTTGCCGCCAGACGATCCAGCATGGAGTGGGCATTAGGTGTGTGTGAGAAATAATCCATCTTCGAACGGAAGGCTTCACTTGGTCCGAGGATGTCGGATTCAGTCACGGCAGGCAGATTATTTCCGCCTTGGGTAAAAAGGTCACCGCACAAAAATGTTTTGGTCGTTTCTTCGGTCAATAGTCCCGCTTCCCAACCATGCGGCAGATGTGGGGTATCAAACCAGCGCACGCGATGATGGCCCAGGGTGAGCACTTCATCATCCTGCATGATGCGGGGTGCGCGATCCGCGATATCATTAATCGACACCATGCCGGCGATCTGGCCACAAAGTGGAACAGCTTGTGGCGCGACCGCCAACCATTCATTGAGCGAACCACATTCGTCCGCTTCCACATGCGAAAAACCGACATAGCGCAATGATTCAACCGGCAGCACACTGGCAACGGCTTCGCGCACCAGCGCGAACATTTTACGCGGTCCGGTATGGAACAATAACGGTTCGTCATCCTTGATGAGGTACTGATTAAAGGAAAAGGCGAACCCACCGTCGAACACCACCGGGGTGTTGATCCGGTAAATGCCGTCGGCAATTTCGTGCACATTGGTGCCGGATTGTTGATTGGTAATGGTCATAATGGATTACTCCTGATTGGGATAGAGTCTGGGCCGAATCTGTATCTATTATTCGATGAACACATGTGTTCAGTGATTATGAGTGTATTTCTGGTCTGGATACTTGTCAAGCATTAAATAAACATATATGTTTACTGAATATGAAAAAGCGTAAATACACCAAGTCGCTGCGGGCCGAGCAGCAGGACAAAACCCGGGAGAAAATCGTCGAGGCCGCCGTGGTTTTGCACCAATCGCTTGGTCCAGCCAATACCTCGATCAAGGCCATCGCTGAAAAGGCGGGGGTGCAACGGCTAACGGTTTACCGCCATTTTCCTGATGATGCGAGTCTGTTTATGGCCTGCTCCTCGCATTACTTCGCGCAATATCCGCCGCCCAATATGGCGGATTGGACGAGCATCGCGGATCCCAAAGAACGCACCCGGCAGGCCTTGCTCAGTTTTTACCGTTTCTACCGGATTACCGAAAACATGTTGACCTCGGTATACCGTGATATCGACAAGGTTGAGGCCCTGCGCCTACCCATGGAGCAATTTCATGGGTATCTGGATCAGGTACGTGATGACCTGCTGGCCTGCTGGCAGCCCAAACCTGCCGATAAAAAAAACCTGGCCGTGACACTGGGCCACGCCTTGCGCTTCAGCACATGGGCATCGTTGAAAAATGAAAATTTGTCAGACAATAAAATCGTTGAACTGGTGATGAGTTGGATGGCGGGGTCACAGTAAAACCGGGACAGATTTATTTATGTGGGCTCTGAATCATATAACGATAAATAGTTAAATTTGAATATACGCTGCCCTTATAAAGTTTTTTATTTTCCGGTCAATACTTGAATCCACCAATTGAATTTACCCTGCATTTCAATGAAAATCGGCAACAGCCGTCACGACAATACCAAGGTTTATAAATCGTCTGCTCCACTGCGGCACTCGCCAATTTAAGTGAGGACAACGTTATGTCTGACATGATTCTTCTCGGTACACGCAAAGGCTCGGTTATCGTCGAGCGAAAAAATGGCCATTGGCAACCGCGGCCCATTACACATGCCGGCATCCCGGTATGTTATGCGGCACGCGATCCACGCGATGGCACCTTATGGGCATCGCTGGACCATGGACACTGGGGTACCAAGTTGTCGCGTTCGCGTGATAACGGTGCAACATGGGAAGAAGTGACGTCCATCAAATACCCGAAAGGCGCGCGCTATATTGTTAAATACCTGCCAACAGATGATTTTGATCCCGACGCCCCGACGGCCGCTCCCGAGTATGCTGACGCCAGTGTTTACAAGATCTGGAACATTAGCTTTGGCCATGCCAGCCAACCCGGTCGGTTGTATGCCGGCACCATTCCCGGTGGGTTGTTTGTGAGTGATGACGGCGGCGAGAGTTGGGAACTCAACCTGCCATTATGGAATCATGAATCACGTGGCGGCGATTTGTTTGCCGGTGAGGCGACCAGTGAAAATAAATGGCACGGCACCCCGGCCAGCATGGAGTACGGTGTGTTTGAACCCGGCATTCATTCCATTTTTGTTGATCCGCGTGATGCCAATCATCTCTATGTGGCGGTATCGACTGCCGGCGTGCTTGAATCTACCGATGGCGGCAAAACATGGCAAGGCCGCAACAAGGGCGTGACCAATGATTACCTGCCGGATCCGGAATCCGAATGGGGACACGATCCGCATTTCGTGACCGGCTGCGTTGGTCAACCGCAACATCTCTGGCAACAAAATCATTGCGGTGTGTATTACAGCGATGATGGCGCGCAAAGCTGGCGCAAGGTCAGCGTGCCGGAAGCCGGGGTGCATTTTGGTTTTCCGGTCGCGGTGGATGCGCAGGACGGCCGCACCGCCTGGGTTGTACCAGCGCAGGGCGACTTTCAACGCATGGCGATTGACGGTGGTGTGTGTGTTGCGCGCACCAACGATGGTGGTCAATCGTGGCAAACATTCCGCAACGGCTTACCGCAAGATAATGCCTACGACATTGTGTTACGTCACAGCCTTGATATCGCAGGCGACACCTTATGTTTTGGCAGCACTACCGGTAATGCCTACGTCTCCGAAGACCGCGGCGAATCCTGGCAGTGCCTCGGCAATAATTTCCCGCCAATTTATTCAGTACGTTTTGGTTAAATTGACACGCCACTGACATGCCCAGCGTTGAAATGACTCAACACCTTTACCGGTTTTTTCCGCAGCTAAAAGATCAGGAAATCACCGTACCGGCCGGTTCGGTCGCCGAGGTATTGCAGGGAGTGAATGACATCGCACCAGGCATTATTGATTACATTCTTGATGAACACGGCGCGTTGCGCCGGCACGTGAACCTGTGTATTAACGACAACATGGTCATCGACAAAAAAACACTTTCGGATCATGTATCGGAAAATGATACGGTATTTATTTTTCAGGCCTTGACGGGGGGATAGTACAAGTCAGGATTTCGCGAAAATTTATTTTAAAATTATATGCACAGCAGGAAAACTTAACACATCACCATGATGACAAAAATTAACGAAATTGGTTACTGGTCCGGCCTCGTCGCGTTCGTGTCGGTCGTCGCATTCGTTGTGGTGCAGCTCTTACAAATTTTGGGCATGCTGCATTTTCCGCTTGATGAAATTCTGATTTATGCGACTTCGCTTTGCATCGTTGTCCCCTTCATGCTGGAGATGCTCGCACTGCATTACCTGACAGTGAAGGAAAAACAGTTCTGGACCCATGCCGCGTTACTCTTCACACTTATATATGCTGTATTTGTTACCGCTAACTATGTTGTACAGCTTGCCACCGTCGTGCCCGCGAAGTTAGCAGGAAACGCTGAAGCGATTCGAGTACTGGAACAAACACCGCATTCCATGTTCTGGAACTTCGACGCAATCGGATACATCGCCATGGGCCTGGCAACCTTGTTTGCCATTCCTGCGTTGGGCAACACCGGTTTTGATAAAGGGGTGAGGATAGCTTTTATCGCCCATGTGCTGGTCACGCCGCTCATCAGCTTTGTGTATTTTTATCCGGGCTTTTCCAATAATGTGCTGTTACTCGGCTTGCCGTGGGCATTAACCGCACCGACATTTATGCTCATGCTCGCAGTTATGTTGCGAAGCAGACAGGCATAAAATATTTAAAGTCAGGCAAGATCTCTATGTCACTTCATTATTGGTGATAAGCGATTTACGTCTTATCTACTTACTTCATCCTGCTTGATTAGTCGATCCTTTACACTCATATACTTATCACTTGATAACTTAATTTAGCTCACCAATTGGACAGAGTCTAATAAATAGTGATATTTTTCAGTTACCTACGTGAAATAAAACTTGCCATATTAGCAAGTTCTGATATAGTGACCTCACCAAGTCGGCAAGCCTCTACGGGTTATTCATTGCTCTCGTAGATGGTCGAAAAAGGCTACCCATACCGAAAAGTATGGCGCGCAAAGTTACCGGTCTAACAGCAGCCTGATTTTATATCAGCGCTTATGACAGCGGGACTACCGGCACATCACGAATAGCGTGTTGCCAAAGGCGACTCTTATCGAAAGGTTCGAGACGTCGGGTTACCAGTCTGGCGGGTCTGTTCTTACAGTCACCCTATGATCGGAACCAGCAACATAAATATGAAACTCAACCTGACAAGAGGTTTGTTATGTCTTTTACTGTCCGTCATTTCTGGCTCGTTACTACCGCCACAATCTTTTTTATTTCCAATACCCAGGCTGTTAGTGCGGCTGACGATGGTGCTGCGTTCAAATTATATCAATCGCAATTAAAGCGTTTGCATAAACCTTCCAAAAGCCAACTCAAACGCGAGCAAAATGATCGTGTGTATGTTTACGTCGGTATTAAAGATCGGGAAGTGGAAGAAGCGCTTGATAAACATTTTGACCGAATTGAACACTTCCTGTTTGCGTCGGTCATCGTTACCGATAGGAAAGGCAAGCCTGTTTATAAAAACGGACATATCGTCACTGAAAGCGATGGTTGCTAGTACGACTTGAATTATTTTCGCGACAGGGTGTATGCCGTGTCGCTATACAGAATTAACTAAATAAGCTAAAGAGGTAAATTATTATGGTTCGTAAATTATTTGTCGCATTCATTTGCCAGTTGTTATTTATTGCGTCTGCTGTTGCAGCCGACGAGAATTTTCCCGGCCGAGCAAAACACCCGGATGTACCGGTAATGTCTATCAATGAACTGGCCGGTAAAATAAATGATGTAGTCGTAGTCGATGCGCGCTCTGCATTGGAGTTCGATACCTTACGCATTAACGGCGCAGTCAACATTCCTGTCGCCAGCAAAACCTTTGACAAACAAGTTACTGATATACGCAAAAAAACAAACAAACCAATCGTATTCTATTGTAATGGTCGTACCTGTTTTAAATCCTACCGTGCTGTACGGTTGGCAAAGAAGGCCGGTCTCGATAACGTCTATGCCTATGACGCCGGTATGTTTGAATGGGCGAAGACCTATCCGCAGTATGCAACACTGTTAGGAAGCAGCCCGATTAAACACAGCGATATCATTTCGCGCGAAGAGTTTTCCAAGCGCTTGCTACACCCGACGGTGTTCAGTGATAAAGCGTTTGTATTAGGTAAAAACAGTATGATTCTGGATGTGCGCGATAAATACCAGCGCGGTGCAGCCGGTTTTTTCCCCGGTCACGAAAAATGGACCAGCCTGGATAACCGTGCCGATCTTGAAAAAGTGATCTTGCAAGCCAAGGCAGAAAACAAAACCCTGTTTATTTATGACGAAGTGGGAAAACAGGTACGTTGGTTACACTACGCTCTGAAAAAACATAATGTAAAAGATTATTACTTTATGGAAAAAGGTGCAAAGGCGTATTTCGCGCAAATGCGTAAGGATTTGGGAATTTAAAAAGGTAAAAAATTGTTACCCTGTCAGTGGCAAATACAATGTATTTGCCGCTGATTTATTTATTTAGCTATGGAACAAGAGGCAAATCACTCAACCGTTACAGACTTGGCGAGATTGCGCGGCTGGTCAACATCGGTGCCTTTTAACAGAGCAACATGATAACTCAGAATTTGTAGCGGGATTGTATGCACAATCGGCGAGGTTTCATCCTCGCATTCCACCACGTTAATCACATGAATGCCGTCACCGGTTTTGACTTTCGATTTTTCATCGGCAAACACAAACAGCACACCACCGCGTGCGCGCACTTCCTGCAGGTTACTTTTCAGTTTTTCGAGTAGTTCGTTATTCGGCGCCACGGCGATGACCGGCATGTCTGCATCGACCAGCGCGAGTGGGCCGTGTTTTAATTCGCCCGCAGGGTAGGCCTCGGCATGAATATAGGAAATTTCTTTCAACTTTAATGCGCCTTCCATTGCGACTGGATAGTGCAAGCCGCGACCTAAAAATAATGCATGACGCTTGTCGGCGAAATGTTTGGATAATTCCTCGATGGTTTTGTCCATCTCAAGTGCCGTATCGATTTTTGCCGGCAGCGCTTCGAGCTGTTTTACCAGCTTGATTTCGGTTTCTTCGCTCATGCCATGACGACGGCCAAGCACGATCACCAGTAACATTAACGCAACGAGTTGGGTGGTAAAGGCTTTTGTTGAAGCCACACCAATTTCCGGGCCGGCGCGTGTCAGCAAGGTTAAATCGGATTCGCGCGTCAGCGAACTTTCCGGCACATTACAGACTGTAAGAGAGCTGCCATAGCCAAGTCGTTTCGCTTCTTTTAATGCGGCCAACGTGTCGGCGGTTTCACCGGATTGTGAAATGGTGACAATGAGGGAATTTTTACGCACCACCGGTTTGCGATAACGAAACTCGCTCGCGACTTCAACACTGCACGGCACATTCGCCAGCGTTTCCAGCCAGTGTCGAGCAACCAGCCCGGCATGGTAGCTGGTGCCACAGGCAATAATTTGTACGCCATTGATCTTGTCAAATATTTTTTTTGCCTTGCTGCCGAAGGATTCCTCCAGGACTTTGTGATGACTGATGCGCCCTTCAAGGGTATCGGCAATCGCGCGCGGTTGTTCATGTATTTCTTTTTGCATGTAGTGGCGATAGGTACCACGCTCAACTGCATCCGAAGTTAATTCGCTTTCTTTTATTTCACGTTCAACGACCTTGCCACTTTCATCATAAATCGTCAGTGTGTTACGGGTCAGGTCGGCAATGTCGCCTTCTTCCAGAAAAATAAAACGCTGCGTGACCGGTAACAGTGCCGCGACGTCCGACGCAATAAAATATTCACCAATGCCGACGCCAATCACCAGCGGACTGCCACGTCGTGCTGTTATCATGCGGCCCTTTTCCTGGTTACTGATCACACCCAGTGCATAGGCACCGTCGAGTTCCTTTACCGCGGCTTTCACTGCATCCAGTAAATCTTTTTTCTGACGAATGTGGTGATCATAAATCTGGTGCACGATGACTTCGGTATCGGTATCCGAAGTAAATTCATATCCGGCTGCGGTTTGTATTTCACGCAGGCTGTCATGATTTTCGATGATACCGTTATGTACCACGGCAACAGATTTGCGGCACACATGTGGATGCGCATTATTTTGTGTGGGTTCGCCGTGGGTGGCCCAGCGTGTATGGGCAATACCCAGATGGGCGTTCAGATTAATCTTGCTGGTTTCTTTTTCGAGTTCAACAACCTTACCCGGCATGCGTACGCGGTCGATACAACCATCGCTGTCGATGACTGCGACCCCTGCGGAATCGTAACCACGGTATTCCAGTCTTTTTAAACCTTCTATCAGGATTGGCACTACATCCCGTTCTGCTACTGCGCCGACTATGCCACACATGAAATTTGTTTGCTCCTTGCCTTGCCAGACAAAAATAGATAACTTGTTAATTTTTAAAGTGATTTTACACCAGTGTGGGGTGTAAATACCAGACTGCTCTGTCTCATGCTATATCGGCTGGTGTATCGCTGACTATAAGTGATTTTAGCGCGAACCGTGTGTTATTTGATGCAGGCGGCCAGGGTCGATATGGATGCCGATATGAAGAAGGTTAGCAGACTGAATCTTACTTTGGCGATTTGGTTGGCCGCTTCCAGCCCTCGATAACGGTCTGTTTGGCGCGCGTAATAGTCAGCTTGCCTTCTGGTGTATCCTTGGTAATAACTGAACCCGCACCGATGGTCGAGCCTTTGGCAATTTTTACCGGCGCCACCAACACCGAGTTGGAACCGGTAGACGCGCTATCTTCGATAATGGTTTTATGTTTATTCGCGCCATCGTAGTTGGCGGTAATCGTGCCGGCACCAATATTTACGCCTGAACCCATTTCGGTGTCACCCACATAACTCAGGTGATTCACCTTGGAACCCAGACCAATCTGGCTGTTTTTAATTTCGACAAAGTTACCGATGTGGTTATTACCGGCCAGTGTCGCACCCGGACGCAAACGCGAATAAGGGCCAATCCGCGCATCGGCACCAACATGTGCATTGTCGATCACGCACATCGGAAATATTTCCACGCCACTTTCTATGCTGCTGTCGATGATCACACAGTTGGCTCCAATGCGAACATTATCGGCAATGGTAACGTTACCTTGTAACACGGTATTGATGTCCAGCGTAACGTCCTGGCCAATCGTGACATTGCCACGAATATCAATGCGCGCCGGGTCGATAATCGTCACACCTTGCGCCATGAGTTTTTCAGCCTGCAAACGTTGATAACACCGTTCCAGATAGGCGAGTTGACTACGTGAGTTAACACCCAGCACTTCGTTTTCATTATTTGGATGACAGGTGTTAATACTGACGCCATCCGCGACTGCCATGGCGATAACGTCTGTTAAATAATACTCGCCTTGCGCATTGTCATTTTGTAACTGGCCTAGCCACTTTTTAAGCTGTTTGCCATTCGCGGCGAGGATACCGGTATTACCTTCTGTAATTTTCAATTGTGCGGCGGATGCATCTTTTTGTTCCACAATGCTGGTGACAGCACCATGCGCATCACGAACAATACGACCATAACCAAACGGGTCGCTTAAATGTACACTAAGTAAACCCAGTGCATTGTCGGCCTGTTTAATGAGCTCGGCGAGGGTGTCGGTCTGAATTAATGGCACATCACCATATAAAATCAGGATCGTTTCATCATCACCGACACGTGGCATGGCCTGTTGTACTGCATGGCCAGTACCCAGTTGTTGGTCCTGTTTAGCGAAGGTAATCGAGGTATCATTAATTGATTGCGGTACGATGTCGCCGCCGTGCCCATAGACAACCACAATATCTTTCGCATTCAGCGCTTTGGCACTATCAATGACGTGCTGCACCATGGCCTTGCCAGCGATAGGGTGTAACACCTTGGGCAAGTTTGATTTCATGCGCGTACCCTGGCCGGCCGCAAGAATGACCACACTTAAGTGTTTACGGGCTGTTTGTGTCATAAATTTTCAGATACTCGTTACTTAACCGGTAATGGCCCGGCATGTTTTGTCAGTTTAATTTTGCTGTATTTATATTGGCTTCGCTACTACCGCTTTCATCCTTTGATGCAGCGCGTCTGTCACGAAAAATCACTTCAACAGGTAGCGTTTGCCTCTGGAACATTGCAGCAGTGAATCATCACCTGCACGGGTCATAATTGAGGGCGAATTATAACGGAGTTTGTCGGCTATTCGTACTTTGACGGCATCTTTGCTGCCGCCACGCAGGAAATTAAGCATTTTAGCCGGTTAAATGACAGAAAATGTGCAAAAAATTGCCCACTTTGTGAATATTATTCATAAATAACAACAAGTTATGTTACTTTTAAAATTAAACTAGCGCGCCCGGCAAGCCGATATAGATAGACGGGTCTGATAATGCTGACCTCTGATTTATTGAGATATTGTCACACCATGAAAGCGTCATACAAACAATTATGCAAGTATCCCGAGGCACCAATTTTAATCATTGATGACTCACCGGAATCGTGCGCCTTGCTGGAGTGTGTGCTCAGTGATGCCGGTTATACCAATATTACAATTTCACATGACCCACTTCAGGCCGTAGCATTGTGGCAAACCGTTAACCCCGATGTGTTTCTGGTTGACTATCAGATGCCTGGCATGGATGGACTGGATGTCATGCAGCTTATCAATGAATTTGATACTGATGCCTATGTTCCTATTATCATGCTGACTGCGCAGGATGATGAAGATGTCAAACTCAAAGCCATGTCATTATGTGCACAGGATTTCGCTGCCAAACCGTTCAACCATCTGGATATACTCGCGCGCGTCAACACCGTCATTCATACATCCTTGTTACATAAAGAATTACATATCAAAAATGCTGAACTTGACTGGACAGCACAGTCAGCCCTGACGCAACTGGAGTCGGCACAGGTCTCACGTGAAAAAGCCGAACTGCAACTGCAACATAACCTGTTACATGATGCACTCACCGAGTTACCTAACAAGGCGCTGTTCTATGACTATGTCGACCACTGTATCGAAAATGCAGAACAGCAGAACAAGCACTTTTCCATTACGCTTATCTCAATTGAAAATCTGCGCACCATCAATAATACACTCGGTCATGAGTACGGCGACGTGCTGCTGGTAAAAGTAGCCGAACGACTCAAAGCAGCTGCTAACAAAACAGATTACCCACATGATTATTCTAATGTAGAAAATGTTGCCCGGCTTGCTGGTAATACGTTTGTACTGGCAATATCCAACCTTGATTCTTACGAAAGTACACTTAATGTGGTGAAAGACCTGCTGAATGATTTAAAGCAACCCTATGACCTGGATACCTTTAATCTTGATTTAATAATTAATATCGGTGTCGTGCACTATCCAATTCACGGTACGACTACCGAAGATTTACTGCAACATGCTGATGTGGCCGCTTATAATGCAAAGCTTAAAAAGATAGATTTCGAGGTCTATTCACCCGAACACGATGAGTTTACCACACACAAACTCATGCTGATGCAGGATTTGAAACACGCCATTATTCATAATGAACTGGAATTATTTTTACAACCAAAAATAGATTTCAAGGATCACAAAATTTCCGGTTTCGAGGCATTGCTTCGTTGGCATCATGCCCAGCACGGATTTATCCCGCCGGACAAGATTGTTCAAACCGCCGAAGACACGGGCCTGATTGAAATGCTGACCAAGTGGGTAATCACCCATGCACTGGGCCTGCAAAAGAAATTTTACGAACTGGGTTATGATTATTCGATCTCAATCAACATCACCGCGTCTGACTTGTTGAACGCAGAAATTATCAGTCATGTTCTGAATGAAGTTAAAATTCACCGCCTCAAGCCCGAAAAGATAACGCTGGAAATTACAGAAGGCTCCATGATCTTTAACCCTCAACAGGCCTACGACGTGATAAAAATATATCGCGACGCCGGCATCGCGCTGAGTATTGATGACTTTGGTACCGGCTACTCGTCACTGGCGTATTTGCAAAAACTGCCGGTAAATGAGCTGAAAATTGACCGATCGTTTGTTATGGACATGCATGAAAACATGGATAACCAGATGATGGTAAAATCCATTATCGATATTGCTCATCATCTGAATTTACAGGTTGTTGCAGAAGGAATCGAGAATGAAGCGGTTTATAATTTGTTGCATGCATTTGGTTGTGATGTAGCGCAAGGCTATTTCCTGAGTCGGCCGCTAAATTTTATCAATATCCTGGATCTGCTCAAATCTTTTTCGCTACAAAGTTTGCGTGCCTGAACAGGCCATTTATTATCTAACCTTCCTCTTCCACAACAGCTTTTTTCTTTTTTGATGTGGTTTTTTCCTTGTTTTCACCAAACAATTTTAACGCCGGAAAGTCCGTAAGCTTCTTGCCTTCATAACAAGAAAACAGGATGACCAATGCTGCCGTTATAAAATGTAATTCCGGATAGGTTAACAGTACCTTGCCCAGTTCTTCCTGTCTGATAATCGGTACGCAAAGCATGGCAATAAAACAGGTAACCGCAAGACGAATAAGTGATGGATGCAATCCGTTGCGATCCCAGTAACTGTAAAAGCGGTCAATCAGGGTCGTGAAAATAACAATCGGTAACAGCACCACGTGACCGTTCGGAGTAATTTCATAATAAGCCATGAGCGATATACTCAGCACCATACTCATGGCGACAAAAGTAAACATGAGTGATAAACGTGGCACACGCGGCAGGGTATTCGGCAATATTACCCGTGTTAACAATGACAGACTGATAACCACAAAAACAATAATGAGTGTCGGTTGGATATCGGCATAGATAACCGCCAGCGCAAGTAGCGTTGGGGTAAAGGTACCATAGGGAAACAACCCAACGACGTGACGTATAAAGGCGGAGACCAGGACACCCAGAGGTAACAACAATAGATAACCCAGTATAAGCTGGGTATCAATATCAAGACGCCTGAGATCCAGAACATCGGCCAACTTTTTTTCTTTACCGATTCGCTGACCTTCCAATGCAAATAAATCTTCGGTTACCTTGACACTTTCGTTGTGTAATACCGCCTGTTCCATTTCAAACAACACGTCGGAATCAAACTTTAGTGGCAAATAATTTTTCGGTAATTGCACCTGATAGCCGAATACGGGGTCGAAACTGACCCAACGCTCATCCAGCCTCAATTCTACCCAAAAGCGTAATGCACTATCGTTATCTTCAGCCAGTTGAATCCCGGTGACCATACGCGCAGGAATCTGGTTGATACGTGCGAGCGCGACTAACATGCGCGCCTTGCCGAGATTGGTAGCACGGCCAGTCTTTATTATCTTGTCCAGATGCTGGTACGTCTTGCGTTCGTCCAGTATCAGGCTGCTCGTATATGTGAATATGGCACTGGCAATATCGGGCTTGTTTTTCGCGAGGCTGGTGAGTTTTTTATTTTTCTGACGCAGGCGTTTTAGCTCACCTTCACCGATATCTGATAACTGTAATGCCGCTTCACGTTTTACAGCATCCAGAGGCACGGACGAGTTAACCGGTAATATCGCGGCATTGACCGCACTTTGTTTCATAACATACTGAATATTCAGACTTACCCGCCCATTCTCATATGCCCGCATAACCCTGGCTCGTGGTTTGTTGGGAATGCCTCGTGCCAGTATTTTCAGCCCGGGATGCTGAATATGCTGGCTGATTACCTTTATATAGGGCGTATCCAGAGGCTGGGTGAAATAGATATAGGATTTGTCCTTCTCTACCGTAAATTTGGCGCTGATCTCAACCCGCCAACTGGTATCCTCATCGAGGACCTTATTATTGGATTGCAGGCCCATGCGCAACATAACAGCAGCAACACTGATGACGAGAAACAACAGCAACAACAACTGCTTTGAGATTTTAAGGTTAAATATATTTGACACGATCTATTTGTACTTTTGCAGCCAGTCGCTACACTATAGCCTGAATTTGAACACGCCGCCGGGAATCGGCCGGCGTCATTCTAACACCTGAACCGAGGTAAGCTGCAATATATGTATACAACTAACTTGTCACAATTCTATGTAATACTTTCCTGTGTTTGCGGTATGGCTGTTACAGCAACCGCTTTTGCCAATGGCACAGACCAAGGCAAACAAAGCACCGTGGCCAACAAGGCAATCGTCGGCTGGGTCGAAATGGCCAAACTGAACCACCATGATTTTCCCATCCAGGCCAAGGTTGACAGCGGTGCCGACAATACCTCGCTCAACGCCAATCACGTACACTTCGAAAAAGACGGCAAAAAATGGGTACGCTTTGATGTCACCAATCATGAAGGAAAAACCATAAAAATCGAAAAACCGGTGATTAAAACCGCACGCATCAAGAAAAAGACCGGCGGCCACCAGATGCGTGATGTAATCAGGATTGAGATTTGCCTTGGCCATATCAAAAAAGAGGTCAATGTAAATCTGGTCGATCGCAGCCATTTCAAATATCAACTATTAATTGGTCGCAGCTTTTTACGCCCGGACTTTCTGATTGACTCGAATGCCAAGTACACGGTGCAACCAGATTGCACGAAAACATGAGTGATCACCCGATCATCGGCTGGCGCGAATGGGTAAGCCTGCCCGAACTCGGCATCGAGATGATCAAGGCAAAAGTCGACACCGGTGCCCGCACCTCAGCCTTACACACTTTTAACATTGAAACGTTTAAAAAAGACGGGCAAGACTGGGTGCGATTCAAGGTTCATCCCTACCAGGATGACACAAAAACTGAAGTGGAATGTGAAGCTCAGCTCAAGGATAGCCGCCAGGTGAAGGACTCCGGCGGCCACGTCGAACAACGATATGTTATCGAAACCCTTTTAAGTGTCGGCGATGCGCGTTATGCTATTGAGATGACGTTAACGAACCGCGACGAAATGAATTTTCGCATGCTGTTAGGTCGTACCGCCCTGAAGAAACACTTTCTAGTGAACCCCGCATTATCTTATCTTAGCCGGGCAAAACCCGCGAAAAAACGCAAAGGCCAGAATTTAAAATGAAAATTGCTATTTTATCCCGTAACCCGAAACTCTATTCAACCGCCCGACTGGTAGAAGCAGCAGAAGCACGCGGCCATGAAGTACAGGTACTTGATGTACTGCGCTGCTACATGGACATCAGTTCCGTGAAACCGAGTATCCATTATAAAGGTCAGGAGATAAGTGGTTTTGATGCCGTCATTCCGCGCATCGGCGCGTCAGTCACATTTTATGGCTGTGCTGTATTACGCCAGTTTGAAATGATGGGCGTTTATCCGATTAATGAATCGGTCGCCATTTCACGTGGTCGTGACAAACTGCGTTCTTTACAATTACTGTCACGTAAAGGTATTGGCATGCCACGCACCGGTTTTGCACATTCACCGGACGATATAAAAGACATGATCAAGATGGTCGGTGGTGCACCGGTCGTTATTAAATTACTTGAAGGCACACAAGGCATTGGTGTGGTGTTAGCCGAAACACACAAGGCAGCCGAAAGTGTAATGCAGGCATTTTTTGGTCTGAAGTCCAACATCCTGGTGCAGGAATTTATCAAGGAAGCTGGTGGCAGTGATATTCGGTGCCTGGTCATTGGCGAAAAGGTCGTTGCTGCGATGATGCGCACCGCACCTGAAGGTGAGTTCCGTTCCAATTTACATCGCGGCGGCAGCGCACAACTTGTAAAACTGACGCCGGAAGAGCGAAAAACCGCCGTGTCGGCAGCGCGCATTGTCGGTTTGAATGCTGCTGGCGTTGATATACTGCGCTCCAGTCGTGGCCCGGTGGTGATGGAAGTCAACTCATCACCCGGATTAAAAGGCATCGAAGCTGCGACCGGCAAGGATATCGCCGCGATGATAATCAAGTTTATTGAAGAAAATGCCAAACCACATCGAACACGTACCAAAGGAAAGGGATAAACACTGTTGCAAGCGCCGTTTACACTCAATGGTAATGAAGTAGCGGCGGGAAAACGTCAAACCATCGATATTGATATAGGTCGTCTCTACACGCATAACGAAATCACCATGCCGGTGCACATTATTCACGGTAAGGAAGCGGGCAATGTATTACTGGTCAGCGCCGCGATACACGGCGATGAAATTGCCGGTGTGGAAATCATACGTCGACTGTTAAAATCACCTTCATTAAAGCGCATCAAAGGCACACTCGTCGCCATACCCATTGTTAACGTACATGGGTTTATCAATATGTCGCGTTATTTACCGGACCGACGTGATCTTAATCGCAGCTTTCCCGGTTCCAAAAAAGGATCACTGGCCGGACGCATGGCTAACCTGTTCATGGAAGAAATCATGAGCAAGGTTACTCACGGTGTCGATCTGCATACCGGCGCCATACACCGTACCAATTTTCCACAAATACGCGCCAACCTGGATGATCCGACGACACTGTCGTTGGCAGAAGCGTTTGGCACACCCGTGTTGTTGAATTCTGAAATACGTGAAGGTTCGTTACGGCAAGCGGCGGCAAACATCGGCATCCCGATACTGGTTTACGAAGCAGGTGAGGCGTTACGCTTTGATGAAATGAGTATTCGTACCGGCCTAAAAGGTATTTTAAACATCATGTACCAGCTTGATATGCTGACACCTTCTGCAAAACGTAAACCACGCAAAAAAATTGAGCCCTTTATCGCACGATCCAGCAGTTGGGTAAGAGCGCCAGAAAGTGGTATCGTGAGGCTGAAGGTAAAACCGGGACAACGGGTAAAAAAAGGTGATATTCTCGGTATTATTACTGACCCTATTGGTGGACAGGATACAACGATTACATCACCTTTCAGTGGTATCATCATCGGCAATCATAACTTGCCGCTGGCGAATGAAGGTGAAGCACTGTTTCATATCGCCAGTTTTGAGAATTTATCTGGTGTTGAATCGCAACTGGAAGAATTGCATGAACAACATGAAATCGACCATTAGATTTTTATGAATATCAATTTCGACTCCGTGTTTAACTGGCTGGGACTGGTGCGCGACGATATCACCAGCTGGTATCAGGTAGTTGCCGTTATTACGATTGTCATTACCGTCTGGCTGATTGACCGGCGCGTCGGTGCCCGATTGAGTACGCGCATTGCCGGTTCGGCATCTGTGAAAAAACTCTCACTAAACGCGATTCAACGTTTGTTCGCACCCATCATTGCGCTTGGTTTGTTTATTGTCGCGCAACAAGTATTCGAAGCATTAAATTACAATAACGATATTATCGACTTCGCTATTCCACTGGCGACATCTCTTGCCGTCATCCGGCTGACAGTTTATTTTCTGCGCAAGGCCTTTCCTCTCACCCCGCTGTTAAAGACCTGGGAAAATATATTTGTCATCACTGTCTGGTTGCTGTTTGCCATGCACATTGTTGGTTGGCTACCTGACTTCATCAAGTCGCTCGACAGTATTGCCTTTACGGCAGGTAAAAGTCGCATCTCGCTGTTAATTATTATCAAGGCGGTTGCCTCGGTAGCCATGTTTATCATCCTGGCGTTATGGATTTCTGCGCTTATCGAACGCCGCCTTGCCAACACAGCCGAATTATCGACGTATTTACGCATCGGTATCAGCAAAACCATTCGTGTGGTGTTATTGATTCTGGCTACACTGCTGGCGCTTGATTTAATCGGCATTGACCTGACGGCATTAACCGTACTGGGTGGTGCACTCGGTGTCGGTATCGGTTTTGGTTTACAACGTATTGTCAGTAATTTTATCAGCGGATTTATTTTATTGTTTGACCGTTCGATTCGACCCGGCGACGTCATCACGATTAATAACAGTTTTGGCTGGGTTAAGGAATTACGTGCACGCTATGTTGTGATAAAAGATCGCGATGGCATTGACACCCTGATACCAAACGAAAACCTGATTACCTCACAGGTAATTAACTGGAGTTATACTGACAAAAACATTCGCATCAAAATGCCCATTCAGGTCAGTTATGGCGACGACCCGGGATACGTTCTGGATCTGATGTTGGAAGTCGCCAATTCCTACGCGCGTGTTTTAAAAGACCCGCCAGCGGTAGGCAGACTGATGGGGTTTGGTGATAACGGCATCGATCTGGAATTACGACTGTGGATTGATGATCCACAAAATGGCGTCAACAATATTCGTTCAGATATCTATCTGGCTATCTGGGACAAGTTCAAAGAACAAGGCGTTACAATTCCTTTCCCACAACGCGATGTGTATATAAAAAGCCAACCCGGCAAATAAACTGCAGGCAGCAATATGTATCGAGTACTTTTATGGCATCCGGATACCAGGAAACTTGAAGTTGGTGACGAGCGACTTATTCATAACTGGCAACACAGCAAAAATAGTATTTTATGGATGGACTTACTCGATAACCAATCGGACACAGAAGCCAAGTTACTCGAGTCTGCATTCAACATTCATCCGCTAGCGATTTCCGATGCGCAGCGCCAGCGACACCCGGCAAAATTTGAATACTTTTCAAAATACTGGTTTTTACTGCTTAAAGAACTGTTTACCGAAACCGATAATATTGAATTTGCCACGACACAATTAGCTTTTTTTGTATCTGACAGATTTCTGATTACACGCCGATCTGGCACATCGGATTTTATCGATGCCTATTGGAAGAAGATTGAAGCCGATCACACCGAAATCAATCCGGCTATTATTGCACTGAAAATTGCCAAGAATGTCGCCGATGAATATCTTGAATTAATTCTTGATATCGAAGAAAAGATAGAAAAAATTGAAGAAGTCCTGTTTGTTAAAACCAGCGATGACCTGCTCGCCAAGCTGGTTGTTTATCAAAACAATCTGAGAAAACTGATTCGTGTACTGGCTTATCAAAAACAAATATTCGGTTCATCAGTCAATACAAAGCGCTTTAAAGATTTCCCCAATATTCAACATGACTGGAATAACGCCTATGAGCACTCCGAGCGTGCGCACAGTCTGACGCTTTTATATCATGACATGACCTCCGGCCTGATTGACGGCTATATTTCTTTCGCCTCGCATCGCCTCAATCAAATTATGAAGGTGCTGACAATTATCACCGTCATTTTCGTACCACTGAGTTTTTTCGCTGGCGTCTACGGCATGAATTTTAAATATATACCGGAACTGGACTATAAATACGGCTATTTTATTTTGCTTGGCATAATGGCAACCATTGCTGGCTCGCTAATTCTTTTATTTAAACGCAAGAAGTGGCTTTAAACTCTCCCATATCTGCCATGCGCTACGCGCCTTGCAGAAACTACATCTTCCCTATTAACTCTCTTAATTAGCAGACTATTTCCAAAAATAATTTATCGTTATTTTTATTTATCGTGAATTATCAATAACTTAAGTCATTCATAAATTTAATGAAAAACTTTAAAACCTAGTATTTTGGTCGATAATTATACTATTCTGCTACCAAAGGTATAATTATGGCAATCAATTCAAACAATAACCCCGACGTAATACTGCAGTCGTTGTTCCGCAGCAACCATCAACTTGGCATTACGACACGCTTTGCCAGCGCGATATCGCGTGTCAAGGATACCGAGTCCTTAACCCGTCTCACCGAGGCGGCTCTGATTGATTTTGGCATGTCGGGGCTGTTTCAAATCGTCGAACCCTCCAATAAATACCTTAAACGCTTTGGCAACGCCATTGACCGCAGCGTGTTTGAGCGGCTGGTTTGCATGCAAAAATGCGGCGACAAGATTTGTGCTCGCGACAATTTTATTATTTTTTGTCTGACTCACTTCACCCTGATTCTTGATGCTGCAGATCTGAAGGAAGAACAAATTGATGAAACCAAGGATAACCTGGCTATCTTTTGTGACATTATTGATGCCTGGATTAATCAGTACGTTCAGGTACAACAACAACTCGAAGAACTGGCAGTTTATAAAAACCAGATACTGGAAAATATTTCTCTGCTTACACAAAATGTCGGTAACACCAGTCACACGATAAAAACACAACATGCTGAAATTGCCCAGAGCTTGCTACACAAACTGGCAACACGATTCCCGACGCTGGGCCTTGAACCGGACCAGGAAGATGAAATACTCAATAATATTGAAACCACAATTGAAATGTACGGCAAACTGATCAAGGACCAGGTATTAAGCAATCATCAACTCATTGCCTTGCTCAGTGAAGCAGCGGAATTTTTACAAGGTGAGGATAGTGATGTGGTGAATAATCCAGTAACTACTATTCCACGACCCAATGAGCATATCACTCTTTTTAACTGACAAAAAAAAGCCCGTTATAACGGGCTTTTTTATATATATCGTTTGATCCGCGGTTATGGACGAACGTATGAATAACCTTTTTCCTGCAACTCGATAATACGCACTACACCAGCTGGCACAACACCTACACCTTCTGTCAATACAGGCTTTTTACCGGTTCGTTTGGTAATACCTTTAATGGTATTACCACATGCGCTGAATGTTATGCCTTGAGTTGCCAGACTTTTAACACGTGTAGTTTGCTTGTTTTTTGCTGTTAACATGCTAAGACCTGGGCCATAGGCAACAATCTCAATCTGCACACTGTCAGGGCCATAATGTTTTTGCAAATTCACGGCATTATTCATGGCAATCTTTTGTGTTTGTGGATCACTGGAGCTGACTTGAAATACAACTTTATGATCTGCCATGGATGGCTCGGCCGCTACCGCTTGTTGACTACCACTGATAAATGCAAACAGCATGGCGACAGGAACAATTAATTTTTTATACATACTCATGTTGACTTCCTCTTGATAATTTTAAGTTGGTAGAGATTTTTTATTGAATAACAATTCTTTGTTATAAACTTGGATAACAGCCACTATTATTAATTCAGCAGGATATGTGTTTATTAAGGCATACAACAAAAATTGAGTGTAAAAGCGTAGGTTGACTATTCGGTAAATAAAAAGGCCGCAATACTTTTGCTTGCGGCCTTAACTTATCTGATTTTTAATTGATATTAATTAATACGCGACGTTTGTATGGCTAGCGTTTCAGGCGTTTACGCATTTTTGATATGGCTTGTAATTGCGCCATGGTGGTCGCCAGTTGCGCCTGTGCTTCGGCCATGCTCATTTCATCATGCTGTTCTGCCAGCGCATCTTCAGCCTGTTTCTTGGCTTCCAGTACCGCGGCTTCATCCAGATCAGCCGCACGAACAGCGGTATCAGACAAAATCGTCACCACATGGGGCTGTACTTCCAGCACGCCACCGGAAACAAAGATGTAGTCCTTTTCCCCGCCAGGCTTGGTAATTTCCACTTCACCGGCTTTTAGTGGTGATATCAGTGGGGTATGACGTGGGTAAATACCTACTTCGCCCATTTTTGCCGGCGCAACAACAACCTCGGCTGTGCCTGAATAAATTTCAGCTTCTGCGCTTACGATGTCTACGTGCAATGTCATGGCCATGTTCTCTACCTTAAATTAGGTTATCAGCGCCAGGTTATAATGTCTTGGCTTTTTCGACCGCTTCTTCAATACCGCCGACCATGTAAAACGCCTGTTCCGGCAGATGGTCGTATTCGCCATCGACGATGCCTTTAAATGCACGCAAGGTGTCTTTCAGGCTCACATATTTACCCGGTGAACCGGTGAACACTTCCGCGACGAAGAACGGCTGCGACAGGAAGCGTTGAATTTTACGTGCGCGAGAGACTACGAGCTTGTCGGTTTCGGACAATTCGTCCATACCGAGAATTGCGATGATGTCTTTTAATTCTTTGTACTTTTGCAGGTTACCCTGAACGGCACGGGCGGTGTTGTAGTGCTCTTCACCAATAACCAGTGGATCTAACTGACGGGAAGTCGAATCCAATGGATCTACCGCCGGGTAGATACCCAGCTCAGCCACCTGGCGCGATAATACCAGCGTCGCGTCAAGGTGCGAGAAGGTGGTCGCAGGTGACGGGTCGGTCAAGTCATCCGCCGGTACATAAACCGCCTGGAACGAGGTGATGGAACCGGTTTTGGTTGAAGTAATACGTTCCTGCAACAAACCCATTTCCAGTGCCAGGGTCGGTTGGTAACCTACCGCAGACGGCATACGGCCTAACAGTGCGGATACTTCGGTACCGGCCAATGTATAACGGTAAATGTTGTCGATGAACATCAGTACGTCACGACCTTCATCACGGAAGTATTCCGCCATAGTCAAACCGGTTAAGGCAACTCGCAGTCTGTTTCCTGGTGGCTCATTCATCTGACCATAAACCAGCGATACCTTATCGATAACGCCACCTTCGGTCATTTCATGATAGAAGTCGTTACCTTCACGAGTACGTTCACCCACACCCGCGAATACCGAGAAGCCTGAGTGCTCGACCGCGATGTTACGAATCAATTCCATCAGCGTTACGGTTTTACCTACACCCGCACCACCGAACAGACCAATCTTGCCACCTTTCGCGATAGGCATGATCAGGTCGATAACTTTAATACCGGTTTCGAGAATCTCAACCGACGCTGCCTGGTCAGCATATTCAGGTGGCTTGCGGTGAATCGGCATACGCACTTCTTCACCGATAGGGCCGGCGTCGTCTACCGGATTTCCTAAAACATCCATAATGCGGCCCAGAGTCTTTTGACCTACAGGCACCTGAATTGCGTCACCGGTATTTGTAACTTCATAAGCCCGGCGTAAACCATCGGTGGAACCCATCGCAATGGTACGCACCACACCGTCGCCCAGTTGCTGTTGTACTTCCAGCGTTATATCGCCTTCTGCGATTTTTAATGCGTCGTAAATTTTGGGCATGGCATCACGTGGAAATTCCACGTCAACTACCGCACCAATGATTTGTACAATTTTACCAGCACTCATTTTGCCGTTCCTCTTAAGTCCAATTCTTTAAATTCTTAAATAGGGGTCAGAGTCAAAATTGACGTCGTCATCCTGGCGCAAGCCAGGATCTCATGAATCTTTACGCGATTCTGGCTGAGATTCTGGATAGCACTTCGTGCTTGCAGAATGACGACTACTATTTTTTTTGACTCTGACCCCTTTCTATTTTTAGCTTACTGCCGCTGCACCACTGACGATTTCTGAAATTTCCTGTGTAATCGCCGCCTGACGAGCCTTGTTGTACGCCAGTTGTAAATCATCAATCAATTCACCTGCGTTATCGGACGCGGCTTTCATGGCAACCATACGTGCCGCCATTTCACAGGCAATGTTTTCTACCACGCCCTGGTACACCAGTGATTCAATATAGCGAATCATTAACGCATCGATTACGCCTTTTGCATCGGGCTCATAAATATAATCCCAATGGTGTGTTAATTTTTCGTCGGTTTCCAGCGGAAGAATCGGTAACAGCTGGTCAATGCGCGCTTCCTGTGACATGGTGTTCACAAAATCGTTGTATACCAGATATAAACGATCAATTTCGCCAGCTTCAAAACCATCCAGCATGGATTTAACCGTACCGATCAATTCAAGAATGCTCGGTGTATCGCCAAGATGGGTTACCTGCGCACGAATGCTACCGAGCCGTTTGAAAAAAGCGGACCCTTTGGAACCGATGTTACAAAACTCAACCTTCGCACCCTTGTCTTTCCATTCTTTCATGTGATTCAGGGCAAGTTTGAATTCGTTGATATTCAGGCCACCACACAAACCACGATCGGTGGAAATAATAATATAACCAACAGTTTTAATTTCACGATCTTTTAAAAAGTTGTGATGATATTCGGTGTTGGCGTTGGCGAGGTGTGCGATCACCTGACGCATTTTTTCAGCGTAAGGACGGGAAGCTGCCATACGATCCTGCGCCTTGCGCATTTTGCTGGCTGCCACCATTTCCATTGCGCGCGTGATCTTTTGTGTGTTTTGCACACTCTTGATCTTGGTACGTATTTCTTTGCCGCTTGCCATGTACTCTACCTGATTCTGTTAGTCACACTTGAAGTAGTATGTGCCAAAATTAATATGCGCCGGTTTCTTTGAACTTGGTCAACGCCGCTTTCATTTGCGCCGCGATGTCGTCATTGAAATCACCTGACTCATTAATCTTGCTCACCAGTTCGGCATTGTTTGATTTGATAAACGACTGCATCGCCGCTTCCCAATCTACAACCTTGTTAACCGGCACTTCATCAATAAAGCCTTCGTTGGCGGCGAACAGCGAGAATGCCTGTTCTGCAACACCCATCGGGCTGTATTGTTTTTGTTTCATTAATTCTGTTACACGTTGACCACGGTCGATCTGTTTCCGTGTCGCTTCATCCAGATCCGATGCGAACTGCGCGAACGCCGCCAACTCACGATACTGCGCCAGTGCCAGACGCACACCACCACCGAGCTTCTTGATGATCTTGGTTTGTGCGGCACCACCTACACGTGATACTGACAGACCAGCGTTAATCGCAGGACGAATACCGGCGTTAAATAAATCGGATTCGAGGAAGATCTGACCGTCAGTAATCGAGATTACGTTGGTCGGTACAAACGCTGATACGTCACCCGCCTGGGTTTCAATGATTGGTAACGCGGTCAGGGAACCGGTTTTACCTTTCACTGCACCATTGGTACGTTTCTCAACTTCGTCGGCGTTAATTCGTGCAGCACGTTCCAATAAACGTGAGTGCAAATAGAATACATCTCCCGGATACGCTTCACGACCTGGTGGACGACGTAGTAATAATGATACCTGACGATAGGCCCACGCTTGCTTGGTCAAATCGTCATAAATAATCAGTGCATCTTCACCACGGTCACGGAAGTATTCGCCCATGGAACAGCCGGAGTAGGGTGCAATGAATTGCATCGCTGCTGATTCTGCCGCAGAAGCCGCAACCACGATGGTATGTGCCATTGCGCCGTGCTCTTCGAGTTTACGTACCACGTTCGCAACAGATGAAGCCTTCTGCCCGACTGCCACATAGATACATTTTACGCCGGTACCTTTTTGATTAATGATCGCATCAATCGCTACCGCGGTTTTACCGGTTTGGCGGTCACCAATAATCAGTTCGCGCTGGCCTCTACCGATTGGCACCATCGCGTCGATCGCTTTCAGGCCGGTTTGCACAGGCTGGTCAACTGATTTACGTGCGATAACACCCGGGGCAATTTTTTCAATCGGCGCGCTGCTGGAGGCAGTAATGGCACCCTTGCCATCAATGGCCTGACCCAGTGCGTTAACAACGCGGCCAAGTAATTCCGGGCCGGTTGGCACTTCAAGAATACGGCCGGTACATTGCACCTTGTCGCCTTCAGAAATATTTTCGTAATCACCCAGTACCACGGCACCGACAGAGTCGCGCTCAAGGTTCAGGGCCATGCCGTAAACATTACCCGGAAACTCAATCATTTCACCCGACATAACATCGGCCAGACCGTGAATGCGAACCACACCGTCAGCAACGCTGACTACCGTGCCCACATTGCGCGCCTCGGTAACGTTTTCGAAACCTTCGACTTGTTTCTTGATTAATTCGCTAATCTCAGATGGATTTAATTGCATTTTTTTTTCCTCATCAAAACCTTCACGCTACTCAGCGCAACAGGGATTGAGCCAGTTTATCCAGTTGTCCTGTGACAGATCCGTCAATGACCAGGTCGCCCGCACGTACAATCGCGCCACCTATAATCGATTCATCTACACGTGTTGTTAACTGCACATCACGATTCAGACGTTTTTTCAAACCATCGCTGAGTGCTTGTAATTGCGCAGGTGTTAATTCAAAAGCCGATACCACTTCTGCATCGATTTTGCTTTCTGCTTCTGCACGACGTTGTTCAAACAGGCTGACAATGTCGTCGAGTACATTTAAACGACGATTCGCCGCAAGTACACGAATGTATTGCTGACCAACTTTTGAAAGTTTGTCGCCACATACTTTCAGCATGAAACCGGCGATTTGATCCGTTGTTAACGCCGGACTGTTTACCACATCCTGCATTTGTTCATCGGCAACAACCGCGGCAGCAAGCTGTAACATGTCTGTCCACGCAGCCAGGTTACCCTCAGCTTGCGCAAGATCAAACGCTGCCTGTGCGTAGGGACGTGCAATCGTGCTTTTTTCTGCCATTGACTATGTTTACCCTTAAAGCCGTAACTAAAGTTGCGCGACGAGATCTTTTAACAGATCTTCATTTGCTGCAGCATTGATTTCTTTCTTCAGCACCTTGCTCGCACCAGCGACTGCCAGAGTAGCAACCTGACCACGTAAAGCTTCACGTGCCCGATTTACTTCCTGTTCAATTTCTGCGTTTGCTGCTGTCACCAGACGTTGACCTTCAGTGCGCGCAGTATTTTTTGCTTCTTCAACAATTTCACTGGCACGCTTTTCTGCATTACCAATAATTTCCTGCGCCTTGTCTTTGGCTTCTTTCAGAATATCAATCGAACGTTGTTTGGCGAGCTCTTCTTCATGCTGACCTTTTTCTGCAGCAGCCAGGCCGTCGGCAATCTTGGTCTTGCGTTCATGTAACGCAGCCATAATCGGTGGCCAGACAAACTTCATGCAGAACCAGACAAAAAACGCGAACGTGATTGACTGTCCCAGTAGCGTATAACCTAATTGATCCATTACGCGACCCTTCTCTTAATTCAGTTTACGATTAACCGCCAGCGCCTGGAGCAACAGCGAAGATGACATAGAACGCCACACCTACTGCAATCATTGGTACCGCGTCAGTCAAACCCATCATGATGAAGAACTGGGTACGTAATGTTGGAATAAGTTCTGGTTGACGAGCCGCACCTTCGAGGAAACGTCCACCCAAGATGCCAATACCGATAGCTGCACCGAGCGCACCTAAACCCATCATTAAAGCGCCAGCAATAAATAAGCTTGCTTGTACTTCGTTCATTGTTTTCTCCTGTTAAAAACTAAAATAATTAAACTTGAATCAGTGATCATCACTGGTCTGATATGCCATATCCATATAAACAACGGTCAGGGTCATAAAGATAAACGCCTGCAAGGTGATGATCAAAATATGGAATATTGCCCAACCGAGTTGCATGAAAAAGCCTGCGCCGTTCATCAACCAGCTCGAACCAAACATTAACGCAATCAAAATAAAGATCATTTCACCTGCGTACATGTTGCCGTAGAGTCGCAGTGATAATGACAAGGGTTTCGCAATTAACGAAACAAATTCCAGCACAAAGTTAATCGGTATAAACACGGCTTGCAGGATCGGGTTTTTTGAGCTGAATGGATGCATGGTTAATTCAGCCGTAAAACCACCGACACCTTTTATCTTGATGCTGTAGTAAATCATCAGGAAGAAAATGGCGATGGACATACCAAAGGTAATGTTCGGATCCGTTGACGGAACAACCTTGAAATAAACATGATGCGGATCGGCACCAAAGAACGTTTCGCCAATTTTGGCGGCGGCGAAGGGTAACCAGTCAACCGGTATCAGATCCATGAAGTTCATCAGGAACACCCAGGCAAAAATGGTTAGTGCCAGTGGCGCAACCAGATCATTTTTAGCCGTAAAGGAACCGCGTACCGAGGTATCAATAAATTCACAAATCATTTCAACGAAATTTTGCAAGCCGGAAGGCACGCCTGCGGTCGCGGATTTGGCAACCTTACGGAAGAAGTATAAAAATACCAGACCCGTTAAAAACGACCATAATAAACTGTCGATGTGTATTGTCGCGGCGCCCATTGCCGAGGCTTCGGCATTACACTGCGCAATCTGCCAGCCAGCATGTTCAACAGGATGGCCGCCTGCACATAAAGTTTTGCCGACCATTTCCGCTGGCATATCGCCATAGGTCCAGTTGGTTAGGTGGTGTGTGATATAACCCGCAGTCGATTGTTCGCTTGCCATTTATATAGAATACCTGATAAATTTTTAAAATTCTTTACTTTACAATAGCTTAATACACTATTGGGGCTATTTGCGACGTGTTACACCGTAACTCTGGCCGCTGAACCAATAGGCTGTCAGGGGCACGCCAAATCCAATCAATATACCGAGCGGGTCGAGTTTGAGAACCGCCATCCCCACAGCCAGCAACACTATCACAATCACCAACCTGAGAATAATACCCTGAAATAACACGGCAGCATTGACGCTGGCGCTTGTCCCGGCCTTGTTAACACCGGTGTCAGGTCGACTATTATCGGCTTCCTGTGTCGCTACCCTTAGTCGCCAGGCAAAAAAAAGTGAGCTGGCGACGGTAATGGCACCACCATAGAGCACTGCCACACTAAATATCATGCCTTTCAGGTAAAAACCGGCGATAACGGCGGCTGCTATCATCACTAGCATCAGGCCAATTAGCTGTTTAATGGTGCGGGAAAAGGCCGTCTCGACGTTGGACACTGTGCGCTCCATAGATTACCGCTCAAACACAACAAATCGAACGAATCCGGGTAATGAACTGCACAAAAACCGGGGTTTCATACCCCCACTCCGCTTCCTGTTTCAGGCGCGCGCAGTATATAAGTTCGAATAGATGGGGTCAACGATCGCGCGGGTTTTGAGTAATTTAGTCGGGAATAAGCAGGCTCCAACGCCTGTCTTATTTAATGTGCTCAAGTATGCCGTCGAGCTCTTCGAGATTGTTGTAATCGATGACCAGTTTACCCTTGCCATTACTACCATGCTGGCAATGTACCTTGGCGCCGAGTTTCTCCATGAGTAAATTTTCCAGCGCCGTGATATGTGGATCATTTTGTTTGTTAATTTTGCTTTTTACTGCAGGATTACGCAGTTTTTTCACGTAGGCTTCGGTTTCACGTACGGATAAACCACGGGCAATCACGTGTTTCGCGGCCGTGTATTGCTGCGTCACATCCAGGCTTAACAGCGCACGCGCATGGCCCATTTCCAGTTCACCTCGGCCCAGCGCTTCCTTTACCTTGCTATCCAGACTCAACAACCGGATCAGGTTCGAGACCGCAGTACGCGAGCGACCAATGGCATCTGCTGCTTCCTGGTGAGTAAGGGTAAATTCGGTGATCAGGCGATGCACGGCCGTGGCTTCTTCCAGCGGGTTAAGATCTTCACGCTGAATGTTTTCAATCAGCGCAACCGCGATGGTTTCCTGATCGGTGAGTGACTTGATAATGACCGGCACGGTGACAAGACCGGCCAGTTGTGCGGCACGCCAGCGTCGCTCGCCAGCCACTATTTCATAGCGACCTTCCTGGCTCATGGCACGAACCAGAATCGGTTGGACGATACCGTTTTCTTTGATGGAGTTGGCCAGTTCGATTAGCGAGCTTTCGTCAAAATCACTGCGCGGTTGATAGCGTCCGCGTTGCAGTTGTTCCAGTGCCAGCTCCTGGACACCCTGAAGTGATGAGTTGCCAGCTTGCGAAGGGCTATCGCTGGCAGACGGGACAGATTGAGGCGCAGCAGCAGGCTCGCTACGATTCCCCAATAATGCGCTTAAATCACGCCCTAGACCCCGTTTTTTCATAATGCCTAGCTTAATGCTTTCTCAAATGAGTTGCATCGCTTTTGTCCTGATTTTAATGGTGAATTTAAGACTAGTGTCTGGAATTTATATTATTTTATTACAAAACATATACTTATGAAAACCGGTCGGTGTCGATTCGCTAGTTACGTGCCTGCGCTGGTAGCGTGCCTGCGTCCTGAAAGTCCTTCAGACTATGTAGTAATTCAGTGTAGAGGGTGGTTATTTTCTGAATCTGGTTGAGCATTTCTGCCGTGTCGAGTTTGTATAACACATCGGTACTGTATTCAGAGCAAATCTCGACCAGCTTGCTGGCGCCGACTTCCTCGCTGTCGTGCCGAATCGCATCGATTACTTCCACTAACTGAGGCCGTTTGCCAACATCGTCATCTGCATAGCGCACTAACTGCGCAATATTTTCGCTGGTTGTATGCAGGTAGTCGCTCACCTGACGCACAATTTCCTCACCGTCTTGCGAACCTTTTCCCGCGGCCGCCAGTGACAGTATGCTGACCTGATCCGTGTCGTGCGTGTTCTGATTTGCATTCGCCACATGCGCATCAGGTGGATAACTCTCGCGTTGTGCCATGGACTTTCTGACATAAATATTGGTCCACACAACCAACGCCATGGTCAACAACATACACACCAGTGCGCTGGCAAAAATCATTCCGTGGCTATCGCTAAACAACTTCTTACTGGCAAGATTCAGAAACATTTCCTGATTGGCATACATGATTCGCAGCTGGGTAGTATTTTGCGCCATATCAACAATGGAAACTTTAGCCGGCATTTCTGCATATTGATTGATGCTTTCAAAACTGACACCCAGCAGGCTGACTTCCTTGTTAAACAATTGCGCAAACAGGTTTTTAAAATCCACTTTCAACCAGATGATGCCCGTCATGCTTGAATCAGACTTGTCGCTATCCTCGACAGCCATTGCCCACCATGCGCCGGCTAATGGATGACTTTTTGCCTTGATAGCAGCAATATGCACGCCCGCCTGATTGTGCAAGTCATCAATCACCTGCTTCATTTCAGGAATTGATTTCACATCCAGCGCGATGGATGCAGCTGTCAGTTGCGTGCCGAGACTGGTTTCTGTAATCGGATAATAAGCCGAAGCAATATCGGCAGCGATCTCTTTACCGGTTGCATCCAGTGCTCTGATAAAGGTAATCAGATGATATTTTTTATTCAGATCAGCAAAATAATCCTTAACATTATCTGCTGTAACCCGGCGCGTATACAGTTGCGTATCAACATAGGGAGGAGTGTGGATTGCCTGCTCGATAAATGACGGTTGTGTTCGAAACTGATGCGCGAGTTTTTTTAAATAGCTATCCAGGTTATCCAGTTCGGTCAACAGACGCTTGCTCACATCCTGATAATAAGACTGCCGCTGTTGTGCAGCAGAATAGGACACCGTCATCGAGACGATGGTGGTGATAACCAGTGTCAGCAGTACACCCGCAACCAGTGCCAGCACCACCAGGCGGTAGTCATTTTTCATGCTTTGGATGGTTTTCAACAACACCAGCTTCCTTCCTGAGTTTATCCAGTTATTATAGTTTGGGTTTTCATTTATATCGGCAATGCGCCGGAGAGATTTAGTGCGATGTTAGATACATCAATAACGGATAAATTCCGTAGCCGCGGGACAGAAAATCCAGTTGCTTGAATTTTATGGTGTTTTAGGCGACAGCCGGGGTGTCATTACGACGCAGAATTTCACCCGCCAGCGCCAGATAGGCTAGGGCGCCACGGGAAGTTTTATCATACTGAATCACCGGCAAACCAAAACTTGGCGCTTCGGCGAGGCGTACATTACGAGGAATTATCGTGCGATAGACTTTATCGGGAAAATGGACCAACAATTGACCCGAAACATCATTTGACAGATTGTTACGCGGATCGAACATGGTGCGTAACATGCCTTCGATTTGCAGGTTCGGGTTCACCGAGGCGCGAATACCTTCGACGGTTTCCAGCAGCGCGGTCAATCCTTCCAGTGCATAGTATTCACACTGCATCGGTATCATCACCGAATCGGCGGCAACCAGTGCGTTCAGGGTCAGCATGTTCAGTGCTGGCGGACAGTCAATCAGAATGTAGTCGTATTGTGACTCCATATCAGCGAGTGCCTGGCGCAAGCATATTTCGGCTTGCGGCTCACCTTTTAACGCAACTTCGGCAGCGATCAAATCACCATTGGTTGGCAACAGGTCGTAACCGGTTTCCTTGCGTAAATTAATGAGCAAATCTTCGGCCTGGATATCGGCCAGTAACATGTCACCGGTGGTGTGCGTCAGACTGTTTTTGTCTACACCACTGCCCATGGTGGCATTACCTTGTGGATCGAGATCCACAAGCAGTACTTTGCGTTTTGTTGCACCCAATGAAGCCGCCAGGTTGATGCAGGTCGTGGTCTTGCCGACGCCGCCCTTTTGGTTTGCAATGGCAATGACTTTAGTCATTTTAGTTATTCCCCTGCGCAACGATTGATGTCTGGTTTAAAAAACATACTTCGTTACAAGTTATGGTTTGCCTGTTCGCCTGTTAATAACAAGTTAAGAACAATTACGAACGAGTACAACGTGACGCTCAGCGTCGAGACCGGGCACATGCAGTTGATGGACAGCTTCAACCTGTTGCGCATTTTGCGATTGCACCAGTGCCGCGATTTCGTCCCTAGGATAGCGCCCTTTCATGGCCATGAACAGACCTTGATCACAACTTATATTGCATGTTTTTTGCACAAAATCACTTAAGTCACTGAATGCGCGCGACACCACTGTATTGAATTTTTCTATTGGTTTGATTTGCTCGACGCGCGCGTGCAACACCTCGACATTTTTCAGTTTTAACTCGATCACCGCCTGTTGCACAAAACGGGTCTTTTTAATGTTGCTGTCGACCAACGTGAACTGCCATTCGGGTCGCATCAAGGCCAAAGGCAACCCCGGAAAACCGGCACCCGTACCGATATCGGCAACGCGCTCACCTTCAACAAAGGGTAGTACCACCAGACTATCCAGATAATGCTTGATTATCAGCTCATCCGCATCTTTAAAGCCCAGCAGGTTAAACGCCTGATTCCATTTATATACAAGCTCGGCGAGTTGCACAAACAACGTAACTTGCTCAGGTGTGAGCGTAAACGGTAACGCGGCAAAGTGCTGTTCCAACAGGTGTTGATTGATCTGCATATGAAGGGCTATTGAATAAACTTTTTAATGACGAATAGTAGTTTGATTCGATTTTCTTGAATAACACTTCGCGTCCTCATGTATGCACTCACACCATGACGCTCCAGATCCAGCTGCCTCATAGCGGGATATATGCACGCTATTTTTGCCTGAGTACTTACTTTTAAAATATGGCACTTACACCTGCAAAAATACCTGAACCACCCAGATCGATGCGACTAATCGTAAACGACCCAAAATCATCTTCTGCTTCCGCATCTACCATTTTATATTCAAGATGTAAGCCGACATATTTAAAACGATAGTCGATACCGACCATGGCTTGATACGCCTCGCCCGTATGAGATAAAACAAAAGGTTCTTCATTATTTCGAATATACGCAATGCCCAGACCCGCACCAATAAACGGGCTGAATGCACCTTGATGGTTAAAATGATATTTCACATTTCCCATATAGAGTCTGCTTTCTGCAGTGTATTGGAATGTTTTGGTATAGGTATTATCAAAACCAACGATCTCACCACCCAGAGATAAACCAAACTTGAAATGGTATTCATATTCAAGCGCAAAAACTGAATCAGATTTCGTTTCAAATGTACGGCCTGATGACTGGTTGCGATTATCCAGCTCATAAGTGCCCAATTTAGGTATAATCACATGCCGCTTGTCATACGGACTGGCAAATACTGATGTAATGTTTCCTGCCATCGCCAATATCAACACACACTTCAGTATTCTTGTAATAATCATGGCATTATCCATTTGTGCTCCCCCAATTATCTCTATGTACAATTCCACCCTGCTTAACAGGCTGATTCAAAATATACCATACCAACCTGGATATTTGACAGGCCGGGCCGGTAAGCGGCAGTAATTTCCAGCCTGCTAAAAATTGAATTCACTATAACTTGTTGTAATGAGCAAACTAAAATAAGCTAGAGGTACACCATCACAATATAAATTCAGTATGCAACTGACACGCGCCAACATGAAGACTAAACCCATCAGTATTCGTCGCGCTTTAATCAACAACATCACAGTGTTAATGCTGGTATTGGGTATTGCCATCATCGGTGCCATGTTCTACAGCGCCTCGACACAGGTACGCGCATTATCCAATGCGATTATTGATCGCGCTCTGACACAGACGCGTTTTGAGTTGCGTCAATACTTCAACCCGGTGACAAGCAATCTGGACGTACTCAAGCAATGGGGCGAGAAGGGTTTGCTAACCACCAATAATCCCGAATCCATCACGCCGCTGCTGCAGCCTTTTATTCAAAAATATCCGCAAATCTCGTCCTTGCTCATTGCTGATGCGGAGGGTAACGAATACATGTTGTTGCAAAAAACAGACGGCTGGATAAACCGCATCACACGACCCGGACAATGGGGCAAGCGCAGCAAGATAATCAGCTGGAACCAGATCAACTCAAATCAGAACAGCAAAAAATCCGCGCAATGGAAGTCACTGGATTATGATCCACGTCAACGTCCCTGGTTTAAAGGTGCAATGACTTTGCCTGCGGCAAGCTCGTCCTTTCACTGGACACAACCCTATACTTTTTATACTACCAAAGAGCCTGGCATTACGGTTTCTTCAACCTTTCAATATAAAAATAAAACCTATGTGATTGGTTTTGATATTTTGTTAACCGATATAACGCGGTTCACCCAGGCGCTGCGCATCAGTGACAACGGCAAGGCATTGATCGTCACGCACGAAGGCAAACTGGTTGGCCTGCCTGCCGAAGATAATTTTCAAAGCAAACCGCAACAGCTCGCCGTGTTACTGAAAAAAATCGACAGCCTTGATATATCGGTGATTACTGATGGCTTCAGGGCATACAAGGCACTGGCAAACGATCATAGCGGGCTGTTTACCTTTAAAACTAATGGGCAACTGTGGTGGGCCGGTACCACCTTGTATCAACTCGATGCAACAAATAAAAAAAATACTCAGGACGATGTGTTCTGGATCGGCGTCCTGATTCCGGAATCAGATGTACTGGGTCAGGTATTGTGGCTGCGTTACGCGATGATTATGTTTATCCTCACCGCGCTTGCTTTCAGTCTGTGGCGTGCCACACGCATGGCAAAACGTTACAGTCAGCCTATCGAACAGCTGGTTGAAAACAGTCATCGCATCAGCCAGGGTGACCTGGAACCCAACGCCCCCATTCACAGTCGCGTACTGGAAGTACAGAAACTGGCCAGCGCGCAGGATGACATGCGGGTAGGTTTGCGCACCTTGTTAAAGCTGGAACGCGACATGCAACTGGCGCGTAAAATTCAGCGCGATACCATTCCCGTACATTTACCGCAGTCACCGAAGTATCAACTCGCCTGCTGGAGCGAAGCGGCAGACGAAACCGGTGGTGATACCTATGATGTGATCGGCATTCATCATGCGACACAACAACTGACCGGCGCAGACCAGCAAGCCGACGCACTGCTGTTTATGCTGGCCGATGCCGCCGGACATGGCATCGGCCCGGCCTTGTCGGTGACACAAGTGCGTTCCATGTTACGCATGGCCGCACGTATGGGTAGTGATGCCGCGGCAATTTTGCAACACATGAACCAGCAATTATGTGCAGACTTGCATGACGGTCGCTTCGTGACGCTGTGGCTGGGCGCGCTGGATACAAAAGCGCACCAGTTAATGAGTTTTAGCGCCGGGCAGGCTCCGTTATTTTTTTATCAGGCAAAAAAACAGGATGTCACCATTTTGCAGGCAGATAATCCACCACTTGGCATCATGCGTGATCTGGATTATTCCGCTCACACAACTCACAAGATGAAGCAGGGTGATATGTTTGTCGTGATGAGCGATGGAATCTATGAAGCAGTCAATGCTTCAGGTGAAGCATTCGGCGCACCACGCGTGATGGACATCATCAAGCAATGCGCCACTAAACATCCGGATGAACTGTTAAAACAAATTTTATTGCAACTGCGTCAGTTTAATCACTTCGCCAATGCCGCCGATGATCAGACCATTATCATTATCAAGCGCGACGCAAATTAAACTAACAGAAACTCCTTGTACTCGCCACGCATACAATGATTCGACGCCATCGAGGTCGAGTATGCACCGGCGTTCATTAACACCAGCGTGTCGTCTTCTTTTAATGGACTCAATGCAATGTCGTGATAGAACACATCCAGCGCTTCGTTAATGTGTCCGGCAATGGAAACGGTTTTCGCCTCACCGTCATGTATGACGGCAGGCAGCGGTTGAAACGGCAAACCATAAACTGACGGTTCCAGCGCAATGTTAAAGCCGGCATTAATACCGACGAAGGTTTTATCTTTTTTAAACTCAATGGTGTTCACGGTGGTGAGCAGAATGCCCATGTCCTTAACGATGTAGTCACCGGGCTCAACTTCGAGTTTTATGTTGCGATGGAGAAAGTTGCGTTTTAACACCTCGGCCCATTTTTCCAGATCAAGCGGTTGATCGCTGGCAACATGCGGTACACCGAGGCCACCGCCGACGTTAACAATCTCCACCGTGTCGAGTTGATCCACAAACCACAGGCATTCTTTAATAATTCCTTCCCAACAATCGAGCTGCGGGGTCAGGTAACCGCAGCCGGTGTGAAAATGAATTTTCACGATCTTCAAATCATATTGTTTGGCTAACGCGATGGCATCGGGGAACTGTTCCTTATATATACCGAACTTGCTGGTGTTGGCGCCACTGTATTGCAGTTTGTCATTATCGGCACGACCCAGACCAATGGCCGGATTCACACGAATACCAATACGACGACCCGCCTTGCCTTGTTGGGCGCGCTCGCCCCAGTTACGGATCGCGGTCAGCGAGTCGACATTCATCGACAGGCCATCGAGACGGGCGAGGCGATCATAATCCTCACGTGACAGGCTGGTGTTGGTAAAGGAAATATCACTGGCGCGAAAGCCACAACTGATGGCGTGTTCAACTTCATTTGGCGAGCAGGCATCAATCCCGACCAGGCCGGTGTTTTTTAAAAAGGTCAGCAAGGGCGCAAAGCGGTTCGCCTTCATCGCATACAGAATGCGGTAACGGTCTGTAAAACCCGCATGCTGCAAGGCACTATGCAGGCGGCTGATGTTATCTTTAAGACGTTGCGTATTGTAGAAAAACGTTGGTGTGCCAAATTGCCGCGCCAGCTCCGTCACTTTCTGGCCGGCAAAAAACAGCTGCTTGTCGCGATAGCATAAATCGTCGCGCTGCCACCAGGCATTGGTGTCAGCAGGTGCAGTCACTTCACGGGCAGGTGTAACGGACATCAGCTATGTTCCTTTTAATAAGTCTAATTCAAATGACAGCGCCAGTTTAAAGACCGTCTGTTTTGCCTATATACTGCGGTTTATCTTACTTCACAAGTGTTAAGTCCAGAAAAGATTATATTTTCCTTCCTGATCAAGTGCCGATTAAGTTCTGGTTAAGATTAGCCCACTACAGTTAGAACAACTACCTGATAAATTGGTTCTACTCACGATGAAGTATATCGTATTACAACGACGCTATGTTTTGTGGCCCCTCATTGGTTTGACCCTAGCCAGCCTGTTAGCGCAATTTACCTCGTTTAACTTGACTATAGCGAACCTGCTTTATGACGCCAGCCGGCATCGCTGGCTGGCCAGTGACAGCTGGCTGACGAACTACGTCATTCACGACGCAGGGCGTGACCTGATTGCGTTTATTTTTTTGGCAGCGGTTGTTGTGTTCCTGCTTGGGTTTATCCGTCCTGCCCGATTTAAAAAATGGCAGCGCTTTACTGCCTATCTCGCGCTATGCATTGCCTTGACCACCGGTCTGGTCGGGCTGGGTAAAAAATTCAGCAGTGTCGGTTGCCCGTGGGATTTGCAGCAATTCGGTGGTACACACCCTTATACCCACCTGTTTTCGCCCAATCATAAACATGACACTAGCGGACATTGCTTTCCTGGCGGCCATTCATCGGGCGCGTTTTCACTCTATGCGCTGTATTTTATATTCTTGTTGCTCTTGCCAAAACATGCACGAAAAGTACTGGTTGCAGTTACCGTGCTCGGTCTGATCTATGCTGTGGGACAATGGACCCGCGGGGCACACTTTATGATTCATGATATCTGGTCAGCGGCAATCGGCTGGTATATCAGCCTGATTTTGAGTTTATTGTTCTTTGCCCAGCATCCCCAGCAATACAAGTCTGTACCTGTAACGAAGTCGCGCCTGAACTAAAACATAATGTGCAGTGAACATGAGCTTGTCAAATATCTGTTTACACTTGATTTCGTGACAAAAAACCTTATATTCAATCCATTAGTGAACCGCCGTAATGCATATCTTTTTAGCTCATTCCTGGCCGACAACCTGTGCAATTAGTACCAATTTGTTTTTCTGAAAGTTTGGCGCGATTTGTTATTTTATTTCAATACACTGACAGCGAACATCATCACTGTCATACGCTGACAAAAGGTTTCCATGCGTGAATATCGTTTTTTTGAATATTAAGCGCAATCAACTGATTCATCTGGTCGCGGCAACACTGCTACTCTTATACAACTTTGCATTGTTTAAGAATTTTTTTACTGCCTATCCCGTTACTTTCATAAATCTGGTCTATGCCGCCTCATTGGGCGTTATCGTTTTTTGCTTGCTGGAAATACTCCTGACACTGGTGTGCTATCGCTACACAACAAAGCCCATCTTGATTATTATCCTGCTGCTGTCTGCACTCAGTAGTTATTTTATGAACAGTTATAACGTGGTTATCGACGCAGACATGATCAAGAACGCCTTGTACACCAATTCATCGGAAGCATTTGATCTGTTCAGCTTTAAATTACTGGCCTATGTTTTAGTGCTGGGCGTTATTCCGTCGGTCGTAATCTATAAACTAAAAATCAATCCACGTTCATTTCGGCATTCACTACGTGGCAGTTTACGAATCATTATTATCAGTATTGTTTTGATAGTGCTGAATCTGTTTGTGTTTAGCAAATTTTACAGTTCCTTCTTTCGTGAGCACAAATCCATTCGCTACTACACCAACCCCATTATTGTGATTTATTCTGCCGGCAAATTTTTGCAAGAAAAACTCGCGAGCAATATCAAGACATTAACTCATGTTGGTCTCGACGCAAAAATTCCAAAAACAGACATTGAACGAGAACTGGTGATCCTGGTTGTGGGTGAAACTGCGCGCGCAGATCGTTTTTCGCTGAATGGTTATACAAAACAAACCAACCCGTTGTTGGAAAAAGAAACAGTTTACAGTTTTACCAATTTCACTTCCTGTGGTACCTCAACCGCCATTTCTGTTCCGTGCATGTTCTCTCACCTCGGCTCCAGTAACTTTGAAGAGGCTCGCGCGCACCGAACAGAAAATCTGCTTGATGTATTACGCCACGCAGGCGTGAATATTCTCTGGCGTGATAACAACTCGGACTCAAAGCATGTCGCACTGCGTGTGCCCTATGAAGACTTTAAAAACCCTGCGAATAATCCAGCCTGTGATGATGAATGCCGTGATATAGGCATGCTCGCCGGCTTGCAGGAATATATCAATTCCAAGCAAGGTGATATCCTCGTCGTCCTGCACCAGATGGGTAACCACGGTCCGGCGTATTACAAACGCTATCCAAAAGAATTTGAAAAATTTACTCCGGTGTGCAAAACCAATCAGCTGGAAAAATGCAGCGCGGAAGAAATCAATAACGCCTATGATAATGCGATTTTGTATACCGATTATTTTCTGGCACAGGTTATTAAATTCTTAAAACAAAATGACCCACATTTTGAAACCAGCATGGTCTACATCAGTGACCATGGCGAATCACTCGGCGAGAAAGGCGTATACCTGCATGGTCTGCCAAACTTTATGGCGCCAGATGCACAAAAAAATGTTGGTGCAATATTCTGGTTTGGTACAAATTTTGAAGATCTGAACACGCCAGCGTTAACCGGCAAAAAAACGCAGGCCTTCACACACGATAATCTGTTTCATACCATACTGGGGATTTTTGAAATCAAGTCGGATATTTACGACAAGCAAAAAGATATCATTGAATATATTCCCGAACATCAGCATTAACGCCGGGTAACAAAAATAAAACCACAAAAAAAACCGGTGCCGAGACTACGTGTCTCAAACACCGGCTGATTTTTTACTTGTTTGTTACTTCGCGCCCGTCGCGACGTTGGTCAACTTGTCCAACGCACCGCTCATTTTCTTCACGACCTCGTCGCGGTCCTTAATACCATGACGTGCAGCAAACCAGGATGGGTCATTATAACTTAACCACACTTTGCCTTTTTCATCTTTCCATGCCAACGCTTTCATGGGCAAGTCGATACCTGAACTTTGCGCCGAAGTGAACATGTGGCTACCCAGTTTTGGGTTACCAAAAATCAATAATTCTGTCGGGCGGACTTTTATGCCGACTGCCTTGGCTTTAGCCGCGTGGTTCCAACGTAACGCAACCGTAATGCCTTTTTTCTTTAGCACGGCTTCAAGCTTATCGAGTGTTTTTTTCACACTGTATTTACTTGGTTTGGTAATCAAACCATCAGGGGTAGCTTGTGCCGTGACTTGTGTAGAAATAAGTGCGAACAGCGCAATGGCTGGAATTAAAAGTTTTTTCATTGATGCCTCCCGGGCAGGTTGTGTCTTGCAATATGTGTTGATCAAACTTGGATAAAGTAAGTGACAGGCAACAGGTGTTAACACCTGACAACAGCACGTCATGGTGAACAACTCTATCGGTCAGGCAGATTGCTGTATGCCGACCGTGTATCCGTGTTTTTTTAGATACACTAATAATAGTGAGATTGCCGCAGGGGTTACACCGGGTATGCGCGCTGCCTGTCCTAATGTGATCGGACGAATGCGGGCGAGCTTCTCCTGTACTTCTGTCGACAACCCTTTGACCTGATCATAGGGAAGTTGTTCCGGCAATACTGTGCTTTCGTGACGCTTTTGGCGGGCTATTTCATCACGTTGGCGATCGATGTAACCGGTGTATTTGGCCTGAATTTCGACCTGTTCGGCCACTTTGGGGTCGGTAATGGTGCTTTCCATGCCCGGCAGGCTCATCAGGCTGGCGTAAGTCACGTCGGGACGACGCAACAACTCCAGCAGGTTGGCCTCGCGGGTGAGTTTTTGCCCGATTACGCGCTCAACCTCGGCGCTGTCGTGCTTTTCCGGATGAAGCCAGGTGGCCTTTAACTTCGTCGATTCTGCATCGATTTGGTCACGTTTGGTGGCGTACTGCTGCCATCGTGCATCATCAACAATGCCCAGCTGGTGGCCAATTTCGGTCAGGCGTTGGTCGGCATTGTCCTCACGCAGCAATAAACGGTATTCCGCCCGCGAAGTGAACATGCGATAGGGCTCAAGTGTGCCCTGGGTAATTAAATCGTCGATCATCACACCGATGTAGGCTTCATCGCGGCGCGGTGACCAGCTGTCTTTGCCCTGCACCCGACGCGCGGCGTTTAACCCGGCGATCAGGCCTTGCGCCGCTGCTTCTTCATAACCGGTGGTGCCATTGATTTGCCCGGCGAAGAACAGGCCGTGCATGTATTTGGTTTCCAGCGAGGGCTTTAAGTCGCGCGGGTCGAAATAGTCATACTCAATCGCGTAGCCGGGGCGGGTAATGTGCGCGTTTTCAAAGCCCTTAATCGAGCGCACGAAGCGCTGCTGAATATCAAACGGCAGGCTGGTGGAAATACCATTGGGATAAATCTCGGTCGTGGTGAGCCCTTCCGGTTCGATAAAAATCTGGTGCGAATTGCGCTCGGCAAAACGGTGAATCTTGTCTTCAATCGACGGGCAATAGCGCGGCCCGACGCCTTCAATCACGCCGGTATACATGGGCGAACGGTCCAGGCCTTCGCGAATTATGTCGTGGGTTTGCTCGTTGGTGTGGGTAATGTGGCAATCCACCTGGCGTGGGTGCTGCGACGCATCGCCCATGAACGAAAACACCGGCACCGGGCTATCACCGGGCTGTGGTTGCAGTGCGGAATAATCGATCGTCTTGCCATCGATACGCGGCGGTGTACCGGTTTTTAAGCGATCAACGCGAAACGGCAGTTCACGTAAACGTTTCGACAGGGCGTTCGATGGTGGATCACCGGCACGGCCACCCTGGTAATTGCTCAGGCCGATATGAATCAGGCCACCCAAAAAGGTGCCAACCGTTAACACCACCGCCGGGGCATGAAACTGTAACCCCATCTGGGTAACCACGCCTTTAACCATTTCGACGCTGCCATCACTTTGGACAATCAGGTCATCCACGGCCTGCTGGAAAATCGTCAGGTTCGGCGTGTTTTCCAACACCTGCCGGACGTAACCTTTATATATAGTACGGTCGGCCTGCGCACGCGTGGCGCGTACCGCCGGGCCCTTGCTGGAATTAAGAATCCGAAACTGAATACCGCCGTGGTCAATCGCCTGTGCCATCAGGCCGCCAAGCGCATCCACTTCCTTCACCAGATGGCCCTTGCCGATTCCACCAATCGCCGGGTTGCAACTCATCTGGCCGAGCGTTTCGATGTTATGCGTCAGCAGCAAGGTGTTCGCCCCGGCACGCGCCGACGCCAACGCCGCCTCGGTACCGGCATGGCCGCCACCGACGATAATCACATCAAAGTTCTCGTTAAAATTCATACTATTAATATAGTCCCTTAAATAAAAAGGGCTAAGTTGTTGAAAAGGGCGCGTATTGTACGCTTTGGGGGGTTTATAGCCAAGCTTAGTGTTTAGGATTCATTATTTAACATTATACTTGTACATTCTTGCGGGTGACGCCATATTAGAATGAGTACAGCCACATTTTGGCTGCAATCGGTAGGCAAAGACCGCTAATTCAGGCTAGAATGATTAAGTGCAGACGCCGATAATGAGTATAAACTAACAAAATACGGATAAAAGAGTATGAGCGATTACGAAAAATATGTACTAGCTGATAAGAACGTGGAAGCCACGCTATCTTCTACAGGCGTATTGCACGTAAATTCTTCTAGTATGCTCGCCTCGCCATTAGTTCAAGACCAGCTTGATGCGTCAGAACGTATCCGTAAAAAACAGCTCGAAATTGCTAAATTACAGCAGCAGCAAGAGCGATCCTTGGCGGCAGGTAGAGACTCTTAATCACGCCCACCACAACTTAGTTTAAGCGAATGGATATCGCCTTATTACTTTTTCTTCCATTAGTCGGTGGTTACTGGTTTTCCGAACGTTTTGATCGTTCCAAATACAAAAGTGCGCGTGAACATGGCTATCGCTTGCATTATCGTGCCGCTACCAATGCCGTTTTTTTGGTAATTGGCGCGGCACTCCTTCGTGAGTTTTTAATGGTGTTTGAAACCTACTCCGCATTTGAAAATACGCTACACACCCATTTAGACACATTCATCAATGAAAAAAATAAATCGGATCGCACTCCGTTATTGCTAATTTCTTTTTATGCTTTATTGCTTGGTATATTCATACCACGCCTGCTAAACATCATGGATCCGGAGATGAAAGCCAAAGCCTTTCACGCTGCCATTGAGGAAAACGACTTTGAACGGTTAGTCCATAATGCTGGACAAAAACTTATTCCGTTATGCGTAACAACTGATAGCGGTAAAGTCTATGTTGGACAGGTTGTAAAAACGCCTGATCCGCGGATTGAGCGCAAGTCATTAACCATCCAACCTATCATGAGCGGCTATGTTGGTGAAGATAAAGATTTGTGTTTTACAACATTTTACCAATCGGTGTACAAGGAATTAAAAACCAATCCAGAGAAATATAGAGTGAAGATTCCTGAAGACTTTATTAAAGTATTACCAGTCTCCACTATCCAAAGTGTCAATATGTTTGACACAGATATGTATGATTACTTCTTGGAAAATAAACTAGAACGTATGCAAAGTGAATCAGATGACGATTAATTAAATAGGTCAGAGTAGCAGGTCCCCAATAATTCTTACCCTAAATATAATTTGTTATGACATTAATAGCAGGATTTAAAGCTTATGGCACACCGTTTCTTATTGGTGACTTTTTAATAACCAATGATGGTAAAGAAGCTGGTTTACGAAAGAAAATTATAAGAATCTCAAATAATTTTGTTTTGGGATGGACAGGCCATTTAATGGCAGCTGACCTTATAATAAAAGTACTCCAAGACTCACTTCAAAACAATAATCCTGACTTTACTACTGTAGAAGAAGTATTACTTAATTTTGATATCGCTGAATTAGGAAAACAGAGTTGCCATTTGATTTGCTGGGTTATAGATCAAAAAGAACAGCATTGTTTTCGCTGGAATTCTCAATATCCAGACACAATTTTCCCTGGCTGTCCATTATATGATGGCAGTGGTGATCGGCTAATAGAAGCCATGGCTGGCGACAAAGGTCTGTTTGATAAAAATAATCCCTCTCATGAATCATTACTTAGAGCAAAAAGTTCCGTAATTGAGATTTTATCAAAATTGTATGAATCCGAGTTAAATAGTGAACCAAATAGAAAATACGGTTTTGGTTTTGGTTATGAAGCCCTTTTCCTTTCTGAAAACAATAAATTTGAATATCTAGATAATATTTTATATTTGGGTATGGACTTTTATTTCGATAACGGTGAAAAATTTGTAAAATCAATTTTTTGTGATTCGTTGGCAAAATATATTGCACTTCAGAATTTCAGTTATATCTGTAAATTTAGCATAAAAAATGATCGTCAAGATAGAAGTATCATCACTCCACTTGGCCATTCTTCAAAAACAACTGCCGTTAATTTACTACAAAATATAATGGTAGATAAAAATTTTCCTCTTAAGGCCGAATATTATTGTATAGTAGCAGTATTTCATTCCCCTGATTTTGAAAGCTTTCCCATCACGTATATAATAGATCGTGATGATCAACCTCCCATTCAAATTAAAATACAAGACAATACATTACACTATGGTCAAAATACTGAATACATTGAACGTATCTTCAAAATAGTCAAACAAGATATTATAAAACGACGTAAATAATAAGGGACAGACCACGATTTTCAACTAATGGGGACAGATTTATTTAATTAGCGTAATTATTATGACTGGCATCAATTTTGTGAAAAAAATATATCTGCGCCCATTATTTATTTATCTTTTTACAGGACTATTTATCATTACCGGGTGTTCTAATAAAACGCCGCAGGACTTCTTTGATTTCAGACTGCTTGCTGACTTTTTTGAGTTGTCAGAAAACGACACATCAGTATTAAAAGCCGCCATGCAGAAGCAAGGCAAGGGGTTGATTACACAATCCGGCTATGCGTATGGAAAATTGCACATCATTTTGTTTCGCGCTTTTAGTTCCAGGGACAGGAACAAAACAATTATACTTATGGCAAGCGAAGACCCTGCTCTGATTTGCCTCCCAAAATCCGTCCACTGTAAAAGTGAGGGTGACATCATGCCACCTGTTGTAACGGTTGTCGGTGTTTTGAGCTCACTGTTTTCGCGCTCCAAGTCTTTTAACCGGCGCACCTCTGAGGTTTCCATACCGCCATATTTTTGCCGCCAACGATAAAAACTTTGCTCCGATACATTGTGTTCACGAATCACATCCCGGATCGGAATACCTTGCTCGGCTGCTTTTAATATCTTGATGATTTCTTCTTCGCTTCGACGTTTTCCCATTGTCTTCCTCCAGTGTTTAAGTCTAACATTTCATCTGGACGGAAATCTTGGGCTGGTCAAGATCGCTGCTCGCTGCCGACCTCGTCGATGAATTGTTACTTACGATCGAACCAGTCATCCTTGGCGGGGGAAAAACGATATTCACCGAGAACGGAAAGGCGCTTCCTTTCACGCTGGAATCGACAACCAAAGCTAGCACAGGCGCGCAGGTTTGCCGGTATGTTCGCGCTCGGTAGCTTGATCTTGCGGCGGTTAACACTGTGCCCCCGAACTTTGGCGGCTGCCGCCAAGCGCGCGTTCTATGCGATGATGGAAATGACAAAAATCGGCGTCCGTGCAATTGAGGCAGCGCTTCGCGGCTGATTGGCGGTTACAATTCGCTGCAGGGTCGACAGCACTGACGGGCCGCGCCCTACGCGCCGTTTATTTTATCGTTAACATCACTATAAAAAACATACAGGCAAGTATACATAATGGATTTTCTTACATTTAAAAGCTTTATTAGCACCGAGGTTTTAATAATATTTTATTATCTGGGTGCAATTGTATTGCCGATTGTTTTATGGCTATTACTTGCCTGGCTTATGCGAAAATTCGGCTTGATAAATGCGGCATATGAAAGTGGGAAGGAAATAGTATGGCAATCATTAAATAAAAAACAACAAACCAAGTTAGCAGCATTTTTTGTAACTTTATTTCTATTCATGGAGCTATTCTGGCGAATGTTTTTTGAGTTTCTAATTGCCTATATGCAAATGCGTGATGCATTATTGCGAACGCCGCTCTAAACCAAATAATGGAATATGCTAACGACATTTGGGGTCAGCGCAAAAAATACATGGCTGGTTAAGTCGAGTTTTTATAACCGTCCCAGGAAAAAGTACCAACAATAATTCAGGCCAATTTTCAGCAAGCGATTATTCGTATCCTGGTGATGAAAATTAATCACCAGGGCCCGACAATGTATCGAGGCATTGTATCTTGTAAATTTGACTGTTCAACGTGCCTAAATCAATTACAAATTTAAGTGGTTACCTGGCCGACTATTCGTCGTACCCAGGGAGCCACAATCGCGACTGTCGGAAACGCTACCGGCCATGTTGTTATACAGCTTTTAAACCACTGCGCCAGGAACCCGGCGTGAATTCCCTGCGAGATGGCAAGAACAAATGCGGAGACAATGCAAACCATAATAGCAGAGAGCAACGCGCTAAATAATATTGGTGCAAAACGAGCAGGAATACGCATATATATTCTCCTATATCATCGTGTAATAAAAAAGTTACTGTTGATTTGGTTTACTTTCATATTGAAGTGACAAGGTGTAACACCCAGCCCATTGCATATAGGCCAATGCCAAAAACCACGTGGGTAATGAGGCTCTGCAATCGGGCAGAAGCAGGGTGTGGTGTTCGGGATGCAGCAATACCGGCACCCATACCCGGCTGCATTATTAAAAATGGCGCCGCAACAGTACCAATGCCAACAGCAAGTGCGGGCCCAATTGTTGGCTGCTGGATCCATATGAACCCCCAGATACCGAGAAGCAATGCTGCATACGCTGTACCTATCAGGTAATGGGCTGTCCAGCCGATAATGTGTTCGCCACGTATTGGTAATGACGCCGCGATAGCCTTGTGTCGAAAACGCCCACGAAGCATGTGCCCAAACCAGCGCCCCACCAACCCATAATTTGGTGGCGCGATGCCGAGCAACAGCTTACGTATAACTCCCCACAAGTCCATGACCGCAGTCGCACCGATTCCGATGAATAAGGTAACGAGTAAATATTCCATGTCTCACTCCTTTGTTTGTCTAGATTTGGACATGGTGATAGCATACAACTTCAAGTCGACTTTAAGTCAAGGAGGTTGCGATGGATATTTCCGAAGTGGCAAAACGTTCCGGCGTTCCTGCCTCAACGCTACGCTACTATGAAGATAAAGGCCTGGTCACTTCGATTGGCAGGCGGGGCCTACGTCGATTATTCCACGCCAATGTGTTGGAACGTCTTGCGCTCATTGCTCTGGGACGCTCGGCAGGTTTTTCTTTGGACGAAATCGCTCCAATGTTGGGATCTGAAGGAAAACCCAAGATTGACAGAGAGTTACTGGTGACCAAGGCAGATGAACTCGACAGGTCCATTCAAAAGTTGAAGGCGATGCGAGATGGCCTTCGCCATGCGGCTGTCTGTTCTGCACCGAGCCATATGGAATGCCCGAAGTTTCGCCGCCTATTGGGATTAGCCGCAGCCGGGGCTATTGGGGGTAGCAACAAGAAGACGTCACCACGGAAGTAACTGCCTGTCAAAACAAAGTAGCTGGCTTTAATTTTCACATCGTTCTGTTTTTTAGCTTGATACGTCTTCACGTTTACAGGCCATCAAAAGATAGCGCGAGACTACGTAACTTGCTGGTCGGTATGTAACAACAAGGCAACAAGCCATAATTGGGAAGAAAAACATCGCAAGTATAATCAGAAAATCACCGCCCAGGCGAACAATCAATAACAAGGTTATAACAAAACAAAATACCCAATCGCAAATACCACATATTTCTGTTTACATTTTTTATGTCAGTACAGACTCCCTGCGTCACGTCGTTTGTCATCAGCTTTTTTAATATTGGCCTTGTAAGCAATTAGCCAGTGATTGGCTACTGGGCCGGGGTTTCGCATATACAGTTGCGTTCCCGACACTTATTCTTGTATCACCCTTGAGCATAAGCTTGTCAAGCTCAACGAAAACAAGAACAAAATAACAATTAATGAAAGATATTCTATATTTCGACAAAATGCTTACCCCAAAAATCATTACTTTCGTTTATTGGCTGCTGCTCTTGGGTGCTGTTATTGGCGGCCTGGCATCAATGTTTGGCGGGTTCGGTGGATTTACAATCGGCAAATTCTTTATGGGTATAATATATGCCTTGGGTGGTGCAATTGGCGCAAGGATATGGTGCGAGCTGCTTATTGTATTATTTAAAATGAATGAGGCGCTACAGCAAATCAGAGACAAATAAATTTAACTGATAAGACTGCTGCGCCTGATCAGCATGAATTCTCTCAACACCCTTATATTTAAACAGGAAGCGGGCAGTACAGCATAGAAATACACTTTGTGAATTTATAAACAGTCCTGATCTTTTGTCAGACTAAGCCTTTGCCTTTACCACCCAATTTCTGATCATTATATCGCTAGTATCATTTTATGTAGACACGCTTCCTGACCTGTCGATGAACACAAGGAAATTACTGGATTACATAGAAGCCATTACCATCATTATATTTACGCTGGAATATGTGCTTCACATTGTGATTGCGGAGAAAAAATTCCGCTATATTTTCAGTTTACGGGCTGATTTAGTTGGCCGTCATACTTTCATTTTATATTTCGGCTGGTTTCGGCCCGCGAGCTTTCAGGCTGCTGCGGTTGATGCGCATTCTGAAATTATTCAAATATAATCAGACAGCAAAATGACTTGACCGTGCTTGTGTAATAGTAAAAGCGGTTAATATTAGTTGTTGCGCTGATTCCATTTATACCATTTGTGTGCAAATAAATGGTATTCTTGCATTACTCCACCCGGCAAAAATTTACCGTCCAGGGCTGAATAACGAGGGGTCTATGAGCAGTTTTTTTAACAGCACTTTACTTCCGGTATTAAATCACATACTACAAGTCAGCCTGCATAGTTCTGTTCAGGCTTCTTTCGTGCGGTCAGCTACTTAATCATGTTTTCTGCGCTAACAAAATCATTACAAAGCAAACCTTCGCTTGTTGATATTCAGGCCAATGTACTCGCTGGCTTAACGGTTGGTGTCATCGCGCTGCCACTATCCATGGCGCTGGCCATTGCCAGCGGCGTTGCCCCCCAGCATGGTTTATACACGGCGATCATTGCAGGTATTGTTATTGCCTTAACAGGTGGCTCGAAGGTCAATATATCCGGGCCGACTGCGGCGTTTGTTGTCGTCTTGTTGCCTATTGTTCAGAAATTTGGCCTGGGCGGACTGCTACTTAGTGGTTTTATGGCGGGCGTTATTCTGGTGCTACTGGGCGTTAGCAAGCTTGGCAAGCTCATTGAGATCGTACCTTACCCGGTAGTGATTGGTTTTACCGCAGGCATTGGTGTGGTCATCGCTACCTTTCAAATACAGGATTTTTTAGGTCTCGACGTTATGCCAATGAACGGCCACTATCTTGCCAAACTGGCTTCCATTGTGCATAGCTTGCCGTCCGCTCACTGGCAGGAGACCTTGATTGGGGGTCTGACGCTTGCCACGCTGTTAATGTGGCCGCGCTTCCGTTCTAAAATACCCGGCCATCTGGTCGCCCTGTTTGTTGGTGCGATTTGCGCGTGGCTGCTCAGTCAGCTTAGCCCGGAATTTTCTGTTGCTACCATTGGCAGTCGCTTTCACTATGACATTAATGGCGCGGTCGGTAACGGGATTCCCGCCATCCTGCCATCCTTTGAGTGGCCCTGGAACTTGCCCGGCGCTGATGGTAAACCGATTGGCTTGAGTTTTGAACTTGTCAGGTTACTGCTACCGGCTGCGATAACCATTGCGATACTGGGAGCGCTGGAATCGTTGTTATGTGCTGTGGTTGCCGATGGCATGTCGGGTAAAAAGCATAACCCTAATGATGAGCTTATCGGTCAGGGGCTTGGCAATATGATCACACCCCTGTTTGGTGGCCTGCCGGCAACTGCCGCGATTGCACGAACAACGGCAAACATCAAGGCGGGTGGCAGTCTGCCGTTGGCATCTGTCACACATAGCCTGTTTATTCTTATCGCTATTCTGGCGCTGTCACCCCTGCTGTCGTACATACCAATGGCTTCGATGGCGGCGTTGTTGTTGATAGTTGCATGGAACATGAGTGAGGCCAGACATTTTGTGCGCACCGTTAAAATCGCACCAAGGGATGACGTTGCTGTGTTAGTGTTGTGTTTTCTGCTTACTGTGTTTTTCGATATGACGGTTGCCGTCGCGGTCGGCATGGGGCTGGCTGCAATGTTATTTATCCGTAAAAGTATCAGTTTAACGGACACATCAAAGCTGGAGAACAGCCATGATGATTACAAGCTGCCAGCACATATAGCAGTGTATGATATTAACGGTCCGTTATTTTTCGGCTCGGCACAAAAAGCGTTAAAGACTATTTCTACCGTAACGCCTGATATCCGGATTGTCATTCTTGATATGTCCGAAGTCACCATGCTTGATATGAGTGCCATTATTGCCATGGAATCAATTGCAGAAAATCTGGCCAAAAAAAATATTGCCCTGATCATTAATAATTTGCAGCCGCGCATGATACTGAAATTACGCCGCGCCGGTATCCGGGAACAAACCGGTAAAGTAGAATTTGCGCAATCACTTACGGACAGTCTCGCGCTGGCGCATACAATGCACTAGTAACTATCTACATTCGTTCAAAACAATGCTGTACGGTTTTGTTCGTAACTTTAACCTCTGATATGTCGAAAGTTGGATACAGGCCAAAATATACATGTGAGGACTAATCCATGCCTGAAAACGAAATCAAATATTATTCAGTATGGGATCGCACTACTCGCTTGTTTCACTGGATAAATGTACTTTGTATTTCAGGTCTGGTTGCTGTTGGCGTCGTGATACTCAACGCTAAAACCCTGGGCGTGAGTGGTGATGGTAAAATTTTATTAAAAACGATTCATGCTTATATTGGTTATGTTTTTGTACTGAACCTCATCTGGCGACTGGTTTGGGGGTTTATTGGTAATAAATATTCAAGATGGAAGGCAATATTACCCTTCGGTAAAGGCTATTGGCGTTCGGTGAGTGAATATGTTGCTGGTGCAAAGTCTGGCAAGCCTCCTCAATATTTAGGTCATAATCCTGTAGCCAGACTCATGGTTGGGTTTTTGTTCCTGCTTCTGGTAACGCAAGCAACAACAGGTTTAATTCTGGCAGGAACAGATTTATATCTGCCACCGTTTGGTCATGAAATCGCGGAGTGGGTAACAGGCTCAGGCGAGGAACACGATAAAATTAAAAATCTCAAGCCCGGGTCCAAGGATGATGTGGATTCAGCTGCCTATGCTGAAATGCGTACATTCAGACAACCTTTTATAACAACCCATGTTTATACGTTTTATGTACTCCTTATTTCAATTATTTTACACATCGCAGCTGTTGTTTTAACCGAAGTAAGGGAAAAGAATGGACTTGTGTCAGCAATGTTTACCGGAAAAAAAATTACCTCCAGTAAACCTGTAGACCTGGATTAATAACAAAGCAAATTAAATCGTCCGCTGACGAGCGGCCAAACTTTAATACTACTCTTCATCGCTCACCTCATTCATTTTACGATTGGTTCATTGACCGGTAACTTACAATACATATCATCATCTTTCGGACTATAAATTGAAATATGTTGAATCTGCATTAAACATTTCGACGTTATATTGAAAAACGAAAATACAAAACCGGAAAAATATAATACAAGATATAATTCGGCTGCTAACTTACAGGTACTTCGTGGGGAATGCTCCTTATAATTACTAACTAGAAATTTTTATGCTCTTAAAAATAGTCGCAAAAACAAATGAATTTTTTGCCTGTTCGCCTCTGCAGCAATCCTGATCTAATGCAGAAATAAATACTGGTTATGTAGGGTTTTTATTGACCTTGATAAACGTATGGGAATGTTGCCTTGCTGTTTTACGCTGGTATTAAACTATACTGATCAGTTCAAAAAGCTAATTTTGGTAATTGCCTAATGTTATTGTTCCCGCTGCCGATTAGCTATTTATACAATATAGGCAAAATAGCATTACGACATCAGGAACGTCATAGCGAACAAGGAGTAGTCCACGAACAAACCTCATCATGTCGCGCAAACTATACAAAATACTGGATCCGCGTCAGAGACCGCTGATAATTGCTTTATATTATGTGGTTTTTGCCGTCATCTGGATTTATCTCACCTCCTATCTGATCAGACTGGGAACGGATGATGCTGAATTTCTGCGCCATGTTGAACTCATAAAAGGGCTGCTTTTCGTCTTCCTGACCGGCGGCATGCTCTATCTGCTACTAAGGAGGTGGCACACAGCGACCGCGCTCCCACATACAGACGAATTCACTAAAGACATTAAGCAACATAAATCGTATACCCGTCGACTCGTTATCGTTTTTACTGCTCTGCTGTGTCTGGTGCCATTACTCAGCTTCTTCATTGTCTTCACTGAAAAACCCCTACTTGAAAAGCAAGCATTCAGGGATTTGAAGGCGATTTCCAGCCTCAAGGCTAAACAGGTCGAAACCTGGCTACATGAACGCTACAGTGACGGACAAACCCTGACCCAAGAACCCTCGTTCGCACAGCAGATCTATTTCCTGAATCAAAATAACCTGACTAACAGTGACAAGCTACTCAAGCGGCTGGATGCCTTTCGCCGGGCGTATGGGTACAAAAGCCTTATGGTGCTTGATACAAAGGGTAACGTCCTGTTGCAATCCGGGGCAACCCATCCGATATTTCAGGATGAAAATAACAGATCCTATCTTTCATCATCAGATCCAGATAAAGCGCACTCGCCAGTCTTTCGTGATTCTGACGGAAATCTACATTTTGACCTGATAGTACCGTTATCCGGTAAAATCGCTAGCGGAAATTTTATTGGTTCTCTGCTGATTCACATCGACCCGAATCAGTTCCTGTTTCCCTACTTGCAGCATTGGCCGAGCGACAGCCAAAGTGGCGAGACCTTGCTGGTACAACAACGTGGTGATTTTGTACAGTTTCTAAATCAATTACGATTTACTGACAAGCATCCATTGGATTTACACAAGCCCATTGATGATAACGACCTGCCTGCCGCATTGGCGTTGCATAATCAGCAGCCTGGAACATATATAGGTAACGATTACCGAAATGTGCGTGTATATGCTGCGTCCCATCCTGTCGCCAACACGACCTGGCAAGTGATAGCAAAACTGGATCAAAAAGAGGTACTTCTACCGCTTTATACTCTGGTACGCTGGATTAGTCTGATAAGTCTGTTTACGGTATCTATTATCGCACTGAGCCTGCTCATGCTCTGGCGTCTGCATCACCAAGCAAACCAGTTGGCCATTGAAACTGAAAAGGTCCGTGTTGATCGCCTGTTACACCTGTTTTATGAGTTGCCATTTATTGGTATGGCTGTTACCTCACCGACAAGCAAAAAATGGCTACAGTTCAATGACTATTTTTGTGAAATGCTTGGTTACAACAACGATGAACTTGTCAATATGGGTTGGGATGAGATCACGCATCCCGATGATCTTACCAAAGACCTGACGCTTTTCGAGCGCGCCATTCGAGGTGAAATCGACAGCTATGCTCTCGACAAGCGCTTTATCCGTAAAAATGGCTCCATCATCTATACCACGATAGTTGTCAAGGCAGTACGTAAACCGGATGGACAGCTTGTCTATTTCGTTGCCACCATTCAGGACATCAGCCAACGCTATCTGGCTGAACAGGCGTTGCGTAGCAAGGAGCAGCAACTCAGAACCCTGATCAAGACCCTGCCCGACCTCATCTGGTTGAAGGATGCCGAGGGCGTCTATTTGATGTGTAACCCGATGTTTGAGCGTTTCTTCGGCACTGATGAGGCCGGGATTGTTGGCAAAACCGACTATGATTTTGTCAGTAAGGAAGAGGCTGACTTTTTTCGCGAAAACGATAACAAGGCCATGGTTGCGGGCAAGCCCAGTATTAATGAAGAATGGTTAGCGTTTAAAATTGGTGGCTATCGCGGACTGTTTGAAACCATCAAGACGCCCATGTTCGATAGCGAAGGAAAACTCATCGGCATACTCGGTAACGCACGCGATATTACCGAGCGCAAAATTTCCGAACAAAAGATCCAACAGCTAAACCGGGTCTATGCCACGCTCAGTAGTACCAATGAAGCCATTGTTCACAATAATACAGAGGCAGGGCTGTTGGCTGAAATCTGTCACAATGCTGTCGAACATGGCGGATTCAGGATGGCCTGGATCGGTATGATCGATCGACCAAGCAAGTTGATCGTACCTGTTGCCAGTTACGGGCAAAACACAGACTATCTGGATAGTCTTGCATTATCCATTGATGCAGAAAGCGATAACGGCACCGGTCCTGCCGGCATCGCATTACGAGAAGGAAGGCCATACTGGAGTCAGGATTTTCTGCATGAAAATTTCATCTGGCCCTGGCATGACCGGGCCGTACAGGGTGGCTTTGCTGCCGCGGCCGTCTTACCATTGTTCCGCAACGGCCAGGTCACTGGCGGATTTATTCTTTATTCGGGTGAGCGAAACACCTTTGACGAAAGCTCGCAAAAATTGCTGTTCGAAATGGCCTCCGACATCAGCTATGCGCTGGATAATTTCGATCGAGAGCAAGCTCGCCAGGCAGCCGAGGAGCGTCTGGCACTCAGTATTCAGGGCTCAAATGACGCGCCCTGGGACTGGGATCTGGAAACCAATGACTTTTTCTATTCCTCCCAGTGGTGGCAAATGCTTGGCTATGAACCGGGCGAACTACAAAGTGATGCCAACACCTGGCGTCGCCTGGCCCACCCGGAAGACCTGGGCCAGGTCGAGCAGATCATCGAACGCATCCTGCACACCGACATCGATCGCGACCAGGTGGAATGTCGCTATCAACATAAGCACGGTCACTATGTACCGACCTTGATTCGCGGCATTGTCAGTCGTGATAGTGAAGGTAAAGCCGTACGCCTGACCGGAACGGTCATGAACCTGACCGAACGCAAGGCCATCGAAGCGGAACTAAAACAGGCCGCAACGGTGTTCGAGCAGAGTCAAGAAGGGATCATCATCACCGATCTCGATGCCAAAATCAGAAGAGTAAACAAGGCCTTCACCAACATCACTGGCTATAGTGAAGAGGAGGCCTTGGGCAAGACACCGCACTTACTTTCTTCCGGACGTCAGGATGCACACTTTTATAACACCATGTGGGAAACACTGAATAAAAATGGAAACTGGCAAGGCGAAATATGGAACCGACGCAAGGATGGTACGGAGTATCCGGAATGGCTGAGTATCACCCGCACTTTCGATGACAAGGGTAACGTCAACGGCTATATCGGGATCTTCCAGGACATCACCCAGCGTAAAAAAGCTGAAGAACGCATTCATTGGCTGGCCCATTTTGATGCCCTGACCACTTTACCCAACCGAACATTATTACGCGATCGTACTGAACATGCCATCAAACTTGCCAGACGCAACAACAGCAAGGTTGCATTCCTGTACTTTGACCTGGACCATTTCAAAAACATCAATGACACATTGGGCCACAGCGTCGGTGACAAACTATTATCGGAAGTCGCCTCACGCGTGCTCGCCAGACTACGCGAAGAGGATACGGCATCGCGTCAGGGTGGTGATGAATTCCTTGTTATGTTGCCGAATACTGATGCCAGTGGCGCTGCCAATGTGGCACAGGATTTGTTGAATACCATCAATCGTGCCTATCACATCGAAAACTTTGATCTGACCATTACTGCATCTATCGGCATTACCATTTATCCGGATGATGGCGACCATTTTGAGATATTGAGCAAAAGTGCCGATATCGCCATGTACAAGGCCAAACAACTGGGTAGGAATAATTACTGTTTCTATACCGCTGAACTGGAATCCATGACCGCACGAACGCTGAAGCTGGAAAGCGATATGCAGTATGCACTTAAAGACGAACAATTCGAAATCTATTACCAGCCACAGGTTTCACTGGTTGACGGCAGCATTGTCGGGGTTGAAGCGCTGTTGCGCTGGCACCACCCGGAATTTGGCATGGTGTCTCCGGCAGATTTCATACCCATCGCCGAAAACAGCGGCCAGATTCTGCAGATTGGTGAATGGGTAACACACAGCGCCATGCAACAACTCAGGCAATGGATCAATAGTGGCATAGCGCCAATAAAAGTCGCTATTAATCTCTCGGTACGGCAACTTCGACAACCGGATCTGATAGAAAAACTCGGTGACATGTTGAAAGCATCAGACTTGGATCCGCAGCTGGTGGAACTGGAAATCACCGAAAGCATGTTGATGGATAGTCAGGAAGAGGTGATCAAAACTCTACACCAGATCAGTGAGCTGGGTTTCCAGATTGCCATCGACGACTTTGGCACCGGTTACTCCTCTTTGTCCTACCTCAAGCGTATGCCGGTTGATTATCTTAAAATTGATCAGTCCTTTATAAAGGATATGCTGGAAAATCCCGATGACGCTATCATTGCCCGCACGATCATCACACTCGGCCATAGCTTGGGGCTGAATATCATTGCCGAAGGCGTTGAAACAGGCAAGCAACTGGATTTCTTGCGTGCCCATCATTGCGATGAAATACAGGGTTATCTGTTCAGTAAACCGTTACCGGTCAATGAAATCAGCCAGTTGTTAAGAAAATCAGAACACATGTCTCAGCTGGTAGACACACACTACAACCCGGAAGCCAATACACTGTTAATTGTCGATGATGAAGAAAATATCCTGCGAGCCCTGAAGCGAACATTGAGACCCGAGGGTTATCACATTGTTACTGCAAAGAGCGGCCAGGAAGGTCTCGATTTACTGGCCATACACGAAGTTTGTCTGATTATCTCCGACCAACGTATGCCTGATATGAGTGGTGTGGAATTTCTGAATAAGGCCAAGGAACTCTACCCGGATACGATTCGTATGGTACTAAGCGGGTATACCGATCTTAAATCCATCACTGATGCGATAAATCGCGGCGATATCTACAAATTCCTGACCAAGCCCTGGGACGATGAGCTGCTTCGAGCAAACATCCGTGAAGCTTTTCAACGATTCAATATCACACTGGAAAACCGCCGCCTGGCACGCGACCTTAAAAATGCCAACAAGGCCCTGGCAAAATTAATTAAATTTAATAATACATGACAACAATTCCATGTTATCTCACGACAGAACGGCAGTAAGCGAACGTGTCGGATATGCAAAAGTCGTCAAGCGTAATGAAGATGGCGACAGAGAGAAATTACAATTTTAAAAATGACCATAAACCATGCTGAACAGATTTTTTGTTAATGTTAATAAATTGTGTTGGGAATGAAATGCAAGTAACACGCGTTTTACTTGTGGAAGGTGATGAGACATTTTCTCAGGAAATCGTATCACACCTGGAAGAGATCGGATTCACGTGTCTTGCAATTCATGACCCGACACAAATTGATGAGTCAATCAAAACCTTTGATCCGCATATCATAATGCTGGATTTCGTATTTGATAGCGAATATGTCGGTACAAGTCTCGCAAGCTTGTTAAGAGAAAGCAGCATTGTGCCCATTGTTTTTATGACAGCCAATGTAAATGCGGAAAAGCTGGGTCTGGCCAGTAAAATTGAAAACTGTACCTGTTTGATGAAACCACTCAACTACAAGGAACTGCACGCAACCATTCATTTTATGCAAGGACAAACCGAACGCTACAGGCAGGCCAGGAGTGAAGCCGAGAGACAACAGGCTCAACTTCGTGGACTGGCAGAAGCCAATGTCAGAATGGCCTTACTAACGGATTTGATCCTGGAGCTGAAAGAAATTGAGAATGTTTTTTACCAGAATGAAGATATCAGTCTGCTATACAGCAAGTTGCTTGAGTCACTCGTTCTGGTAACGGAGTCTACCTGTGGTTATGTGCTGCTTGATTTTGACAATGGTGACGACGAAGTGATTATGGCTGAAGGACATTCACAGGACGTAGACTGTTATCAACTGATACCGTCATCATTCATACGCTCGATATCATCGGAAAATATTGTGCGGACCAGTTTTATACCGCAACAGGTCGACAAGCAAACCGTCCCGGGTCAAAGCAGAATTTGTGTAATGAGCGGCGCGATCACGGTGAAGGACTCCAGTTCGGCAATTATCTGTCTGGCAAAAAACCGACCGGATGAGGAGTACTCGATTAGCGATCAAAATATTCTGCAAATATTTATTTCTGAAATCGAGTCTGTTCTGGAACGATATTATTTATTGAAACGATCGCAAAAAGAACACGCGGAGCTGGAGCAGGAAAAGAAAAATCATGTTGAAGTAATAAAAAAATTGCATGAAGCTCAGGATCAATTGCTACAGTCGGAAAAAATGGCCTCAATAGGTCAACTGGCAGCCGGAATTGCTCATGAGATCAATAATCCGGTGGGCTACATCAGTTCCAATCTGGGAACGCTGAGACTGTACGTCGAACAATTGCTTGAATTGCTGGAAGTTTATGAGTCCGCCAGGGAACAAATTGTCACTGATGATGTGAGTAACCGATTAAACGAAATAAGAAAGCGTATTGAGGTGAAATTTCTTGTCGATGATCTCAAGGATCTGCTCGCAGAATCCAGCGAGGGTTTGGACAGGGTTAAGAAAATTGTTCAGGACCTGAAAGACTTTTCGCATGTTGACGAAGCAGAACGGCAATGGGTAGATCTCAGAAGCGGGCTGGATAGTACGCTGAATATTGTAAATAACGAGCTCAAATACAAGGCCGAAGTTATAAGGAAATATAATGACATACCACAGATAGAATGTATTATTTCGCAAATAAACCAGGTTTTCATGAATATTCTGGTGAACGCGGCGCATGCCATCGAAAAGAATGGGAAGATAATTATCACCACAGACCATGATGCTGACTGGATGTGGGTCGATATAGAAGATACCGGAAGAGGCATGGACGAGGTAACCCGAAAACGGATTTTTGATCCGTTTTTTACCACCAAGCCCGTCGGCAAGGGCACCGGGCTGGGTTTGTCCCTGTCCTATAGCATTATTCAAAAACATCATGGAGATATTGAGGTGAAGTCTGAACCAGGAAAAGGAACGCACTTCAGAATAAAATTACCCTTGTCACAACCAGATACAGAAGCGGACCAGAGTGGTTAGGATGGAGAAATCAATAATTAATGCGCCAGAAATTAAAGAAGCCGAAACTGGTTTCAGTGGTGCAGCAATTTTGATTGTTGATGATGAAAAGAATATTCTATCTTCACTGAATCGTCTGCTTCGTCCACAGGGTTATCGTGTTTATCTCGCAGAGAGTGGACAAGAAGGACTTAATATTCTGGAGCAAACTGATATTGATTTGGTGATATCGGATATGAAAATGCCTGGCATGGATGGCGCAGAATTTCTGGGTTTTGTTGCAAGGAAATGGCCGGAATGCATTCGTATGTTGTTGACAGGTTATGCCGATCTTGCGTCAACGGTCAAGGCGGTTAATGAAGGCAAGATCTATAAGTATCTAAGTAAACCCTGGGAGGAAAGCGATTTTCTGATTTCTGTAACAAATGCCTTGCGTTACCGTTTTCTTGAAACAGAACGTGAAAGATTATTGCTGTTGACGAAACAACAGAACGAAGAATTAACTGAACTCAACAACAACCTGGAACATCGGGTACGCGAGCGCACTGCTGAACTGAATCAGGCCATGCAAAAACTCGAACAGGCCAATTTGCAGATGAGGAAAAATTATCTGGCGACGGTCAAAACGTTTTCCAGTATTGTCGAGCTGCGTGGTGGGCCGGTTACCGGAAAAGGCAGAAAAGCCGCAGAGATTGCTGTCAGTATCGCAAAGAATTTCAATTTGACTGCCGACAATATTCAGAACGTGATGATTGCGGGACTATTGCATGAGCTCGGCAAACTGGGATTAACGGACGAAATCATCAAGATGCCTTATAACACCTTGTCAGCTGAAGATAAGCGCAAGTTCAACACCTATCCTGTCATTGGCGAAGCTGCGTTGATGTCACTGGATAGTTTGCATGAAGCAAGTAAGCTGATACGCTCACACCGCGAATACTATAACGGCAGCGGATTTCCAGATCAGCTTAAACAGGAAGATATTCCTCTCGGCTCAAGAATACTCACCGTGGTCGCTGATTACCTCTCAATGGTTAATGGTACCTTCACTAAGGAACAGTTCAGCAAAAGTCAAATACGTGACTTTATATGGTTCAACCGAGGCAAACTTTACGACCCTCGTGTGGTTGAGGAATTCCTTAAAGTACTGGGTGATGAACTGCAGCGCAAGGAACCGGAGTTTCTTCCCATTAAATCGAGTGGATTACAGGAAGGCATGATTTTGGCAAAAGATCTGGTCAGCGAAGACGGTGTATTGCTGCTGGCGGAAGGCCATTTAGTAACCGAGAGTATGATACAGCGAATTCAATATTTCGAACGTTCAACCGAAAGTGATGTAATTATATATATTCTGAAATAGGCGGGTTGGTTATGTATCGAATCATGCTGGTAGATGATGATGAAAATATTCTGAATGCTTTGCAACGTGTTTTAAAACGTCAAAAAAACTGGAAAGTTGAATCGTTTGTCAGTCCCGTTGAAGCACTACAGCGGGCAAGCACACATAGTTTCGATGTCATCATCTCCGACTATCGTATGCCGGATATGAATGGTGCGGAATTGCTTGGAAAAATAAAAGAGTTGCAGCCCCAGTCCGTCAGGATGGTGCTGAGCGGTTATGCCGATCTGGAATCGGTGTTGAATGCCATCAATCAGGCAGAAATATACCGCTTTGTTTCCAAGCCGTGGCAGGACTACGAGTTGATCACAGTTATTTGTAAGGCACTGGAACATCGCGAGATTCTGCAAGAAAACAAGGTGCTTGCAGACCAGGTCAGGGCGCAGCAGCAACTACTAGACAAGCACAAGTCGATCCTGGAGCATTACCAGAAAAAACATCCCGGCTTGTTAAAAGTAGAGTGGCTGGAAAATGGCGGGATTAAATTGAGCGACGAGGAATCGGATGTGTAACGAAAAATTACTCTGGTTCTACAGACATCAATCATGAAGAAGTGCAGACAGACATTAACTTTTATCACGCCAGGTCTGTGTAAAATGCCTGTACATTTGTAAATCATCATAACGACAATTCTTGTTCGTTACATTAAATATTCAACACGTTTATAAAATACTGGAAGTTGGTATAACCATGATACTGATCAATTCTACGGTATACCAGATTTGCTATGCTTATAGTGTTAAAAAAATGTCGACTTGTTTTAATTTAACAACTGTCTAAAACCCGCCTCCGGGTAGTCGTATTCACCAGGCCACTTTCAGGAGTATTGCCATGTTAAAACTTGATACTCATCTTCCAGAATATGTTGTTGGCATTGTTGCAACAGGTGAAGTCGATGCGAATGACTACGAAACTGTTTTCATGCCAGCGCTTGAATCAGCGTTAAACAAGCATAAAAAAATACGCGTGCTGTATCAGCTCACGCCGGAGTTTATCGGTTTTACCGCCGGTGCCATGTGGGACGATGCCAAGCTAGGCATTGAGCACTGGAAGGCGTGGGAGAAAATCGCGGTCGTGACAGACCTTGACTGGCTATCACATGCCACGCGCATGTTCGCATTTATGATACCGGGACAGGTCAAGGTTTTCACAAACAAGCAACTGACCGAAGCGGAGATGTGGATTACTGCGTAAACCTGATTCCGACGATGTAGTCGATTGTAAAACTTTTTAACTTGCACAAATAAACACGCTTGACTGGCATGAAATTAAATACTTTACAGATATATTATTTACTGTCGCCGTTATTTTTTATTCTGCATTACTTTTTTGATATTAATCTTCGTTTGTCTATCCCCGGCGCATCAGAACACTGGTTTTTTATATACTATCTGGTCTGTTTCGTGGCAAGTTTTTTTGTCTTTAAAAACGCCATCGCAGGCGCACTCTTTTCGTTATTTGAAAGCGCGTTAAATATATTATTGTTATTACTAAGCGTAATGCTGCCTGTCTTTACCCTGGCAAGTGCTGCTGTCGATAATGTTGCCTTTAAATTTGGTGTGCCAGAATTGCTACACTTTTTTATTGTCGGGTTTGTTCTGGTAAAAAGTTTTTATGTCAACCCGTTATTTGCCAGACGCAGCTAATTTATTCCTCGCGTGGCGTATTTGCTTCGTGCTTTCTACCTTGTCGCCATCTATACTGCTCACTGAACTAGCCGGGCTATTATTGCTGTCAGGATTACAAGATGAAGCACATACACAGTTATTACTCACCAAACGATTTATATAACAAGATTATTCAGGGACTGGATAAAGCTGGCAAGGATTTGTCCTGTGTAACGCTTGATGATCTGCAACCTGTGGACGAGTTTCATATCCGCGGCGATACCGCCACAAAAGAATTGATCAAACTTGCTGAATTCAGTCCGGAGATGCATATCCTGGATGTAGGTTGTGGTGTGGGCGGCTCGACACGACGTTTATGTCATGAAACCGGTTGTTATGTAACAGGCATCGACCTGAGTGATGAGTATATTGATGCGGCTGAACGCTTGACCCAATTGCTGAAGATGGAAGAAAAGGTCAAGTTCATGGCGTGTAGCGCACTGGATTTACCCTTTGCTGATGATTCTTTCGACGGTGTCTGGTCAATTCAGATGAATATGAATGTCGAGGATAAACCTGGCTGGTTGAAGGAAGTTTATCGCGTGCTCAGACCCGGCGGGCGCGCCATCTTGTACGAGGTATGTGGGCATAAAAATACGCCACAATATTTTCCAGTACCATGGGCACAGGACAGTAGCATGAGTTTTCTGATTCCGCCCATTCCGTTCCGAGATGCCATCACTGCTGCCGGATTTACTGTTGAAATCTGGAATGACAAGACACATCTGGCACAACAGGCATTTGCGCACATGAACGAGCCGACCGGTGAGCCAGTCCTGCCGGAACTGGGTGTGCATTTACTGGTTGGCGATGACATTCTTACCAAAGCGTATAATTTACGTCGCAATCTGGATGAAGAGCGTGTCAGTCTTATAGAGGTCGTTGCCGCAAAACCAGCCTATTAATATAGGCTGTTACAAATTTCCATATATACCTCGAATCATTTTATCAAGTGATGTATCAAGCCGGGTGAAATCAAGTCTTCTGGTAACAAATATCTTGTCATGAGCAACACGCCAGCGTTCACTTTTAAATTACATTTGAAGTCTTGATCATTATTCGTTAGTTTTATACAAGCCTGCTACGCCTGTATGTATAGTGATTTAAAGCCCGACTGGTAGCGCGGTTTTCATCATTCATGTAATCAATGGAGAATGTTATGGATATATTCCTGCAACAATTTCAGGAGATTAATTGGGAACAACTTATTTATACAAGCACCCGAATTCTGCTGGTGCTGCTGCTGGCCTGGATTGGCATGGCAGTACTGAAAAAAGTCCTGCACAAACTTGAACAACGTTTGCTAAATCAGGGTACATCACGTGGTGAAGTACCTTCCGAATCACAAAAACGCGTCGAAACCCTGATACGCCTGATTAGACAGGCTGCACTTATTGTCCTGTGGGTAACGACTATTCTTATTTTGCTCAAGGAAATCGGTATGGATGTCGCACCAATTCTGGCCAGCGCGGGTATTGTCGGTCTGGCGGTGGGTTTTGGTGCGCAAAACCTGGTGCGTGATTTTATTTCCGGGTTTTTCTTCATACTCGAGAATCAGGTTCGTATCGGTGATGTTGCCATCGTTAACGGTACAGGCGGGCTGGTCGAAAGAATAAATTTCCGCACGATTGTGTTGCGGGACTTGTCTGGCATTGTACATATTTTCCCAAACGGGACCGTCACAACACTCAGCAACCTGACCAATGACTGGTCCGGCTACGTGTTCGATATCGGCGTCGCGTACAAGGAAAACACTGACCAGGTGATTGAAGTGATGCGTCGCGTCGGCACAGAAATGAAACAGGACGAAAAACTTGGACACTACATGCTTGAAGAACCGGAAATCTTCGGTGTCGATAAATTTGATAATTCTGCTGTTATGATAAAGGGTCGAATCAGAACCAAACCGATCCGCCAATGGGAAGTAGGCAGGGAATACTTGCGCCGCATTAAAATAGCATTTGATAAGGAAGGTATCGAGATTCCATTCCCGCATCAAACACTTTACTTTGGTGAAAAGAGTAAACCATTTGAAATTGCCATTCTGGAAAAACTGCAGGGTGAACCGGTAAACAAGCAGGATTAAGTATTCTACTGCGTAAACAAAGGCATTTTCCATACACTATAATAAGTTGTTATGCTAAGACTGATTTTCATCTGGCTCGGAACCATTGCAGTATTCAATACCGATCTGTCCGGCAGTGGCCTGTTTACAGCAAAAATATTCCCACTGTTCAATATTTTTTATGTGCTGTTTCTGTTTGTTAATTTTGTCAGCTTTCTATACCGCCTGGCACAACACAGCAGTACACATGAAGACGCCAATATTATCGACCTTGCCTTTGAAGTATTCAGCCTGTTGTATGAGGAAATTTCCTCAAAGTATGAGGACAAGTTTGCTTTTACCGGGCGGTATGCAGATTTCGTCACGGATCTCGTGGTACCCATTGAAATTGCCTGTGTGGTTTTCTCATCTTTTAAGGAATTACAACTGCTGGCCTACCTGCTCAACTAGCAACTGTATAAATTCACAACTATTCGGCGTATTATGCATGGCTTTACAGGAGAGTGGATTTGTTAAGTTATCGGCACGCCTTTCACGTCGGCAATTTCGCCGATGTAATCAAACACATTGTCATCATTGAAGTGCTTGAACATCTGGTTAAAAAAGACAGTCCGTTTGATTATATCGATACTCATGCCGGCGCAGGTCTGTATGACCTGCGAGCTGATCAGACCAGCAAGCTGCAGGAATATTCGCAAGGCGTTGGCAAGCTCCTGTCTGCAGATGAACAGGAAGATTGGCCAGAGCTTGTAACGTATCTATCCATTATAAAACAATACAATCCAACTACCGAGTTAACACACTATCCCGGTTCACCCATTATCGCGCTAAACTTTTTACGTGATAAAGATCGGGCGTGGTTGTTTGAACTGCATCCGGCAGATTGCGAAGCACTGGCACAACAGGTCAGTCGTGATCGTCATGTCAAAGTCATTCGTGAGGATGGCTTTAAAAATGTGCTGTCGCTATTACCACCGCATTCAAGACGCGGCCTGATCCTTGTCGACCCGCCATACGAGGTGAAGTCCGATTATGACCAGGTACTGGAAACGGTTAAAAAAGCCCATACAAAATTTGCTACCGGTACCTATGTCATCTGGTATCCGGTGGTGGACAGAACCCGTATAGAAAAACTCGCCAGTCGCCTTGAAAATTCCGGCATTAAAAAAATCCTGCGCCTGGAACTGGCCATCGCCGCTGATGAGTCACACGGCATCGGTATGACTGCGGCCGGCATGTTTGTGATTAACCCGCCCTGGCAATTACGGCAAACCATGTCGACACTGTTACCCAGGCTGGTCAAGACGCTGGGCGCAGGTCCTGGTGCATCCTTTATTTGTAATCAACTGGTTGGCGAGTAACTGTTTATGGCAACAGGTAATTTTTAATTTAGCCACCATTCTGCTCAATAAACTTTTCGTGTATGCTTTTGCTTGCTGCGGTGTTACAAGCTCTGCTTGTAAATCTTTAATAATAATATTAACGGGAGAGAATGATGGACAGAAAATTTATCTTAACGGGTCTTGGCTACGCCATACTCGGTATGGCGCTGGGTATTTTTATGGCTGCATCGAAGGATCACGGTCATCTTGTTACTCACGCACACATCATGTTGCTGGGTTTTGTGGTGTCCTTTATCTATGGTCTGTGCCACAAACTGTGGTTGAACAACACCACCAGTAAGCTGGCCATGTTACAGTTTTACACGCATCAGGTGGGTACTGTGATACTGGTTATTGGTTTGTTCTTGTTGTATGGAAAATTTATCAAAATCGAAACCTTGGATCCGATACTGGCTGCCGGCTCTATTGTCGTACTGATCGCCATGATCATGATGAAAATCCTGTTTATCAAATCTACCAGGTAATTTCTTTCACTAATAAAAACCAGCATAACAAATACCAACATGGCCTCAGACGAGGCCATGATCACTAGCCAATTCAAAAAATCAATTGAGTGAAGACAAAACGAAATCGTATTCACATTTTCGACAATTTCAAAAGAACCGCACGTATCAGGAAAAGAATGTACCGCAAGATGAAATATTTATGCTTTTGTGTAAATCAAAAACAAGGCATAGAATGGACGTTGTTGTCCCATTACTTTTTGCAACATGTTGGGTTTTACTTGTGGTGATATTTCTGCTGACCGGGCAGGTCTAAATTTTGTATAACATTATCCGCGTCATATAAATATTACATCGGGCTATTGATTAAATGAGCTTATTCGCATTACTTTCACTGTTCGGCATTATGCTGGTACTTGCAGCAATGCCAAGTACCAGTGTAGCACTGGTTGTCACACGTGCAGCGACATCAGGTTTAACCAATGGTATTGCGGTTGCTGCCGGAATTGTACTGGGTGACCTGGTATTTGTTTTGTTAGCCATACTTGGCCTGTCCTTCGTAGCAGAAACAATGGCCAGCCTTTTCATGGTCATCAAGTATCTGGGAGCTGCGTATTTAATCTGGCTCGGCATTACGCTATTAGCCAGCAAAAGCACAGCAACAGTTTCAACTAATCAAACCCGGGGAAAATCCGGACTCATTGCGAGTTTTTTGGCAGGCTTTTTTCTGACGCTGGGTGATATTAAAGCTGTCTTTTTTTACATTAGCCTCTTCCCAATTTATATAGACTTATCAGTATTACAAGTAATCGATATTATTCTTACAGTATTTATCACCGTGTTCAGTGTGGGTGGTGTAAAAGTATTCTATGCGTTTTCAGCAACCAAAATTGCTTCCCTGGCTCGATACTCAAGCTTCGAATATGCTGCCAGAAAAGCAGCGGGTACATTCATGATTGGGGCAGCTGGTTACTTAATCATTAAAAACTGGTAATGTATAATAATACACACTGAAGCATTTATATAACTATCAAGATAACTATTTTAAATTTTACACATTATCTTTTCTAAACAGTAACAGGAAGTCGATTTATGATCCCAGCACTTGAGGCACTCGAAAGACTGCGCGCCGGCAATATTCGCTTTACTACCGAGGTGCAAGGCACGGACTCGATTGCCCGGCAGGTGCGTCATGTCAATCTGGCGGCAGAGCAAAAGCCGTTTGCAATTATTCTGGGTTGCTCCGACTCGCGCGTGCCGGCAGAAATCGTCTTTGACCAGGGGCTGGGTGATTTATTTGTTATTCGCGTGGCGGGAAATATCGTTGCACCGTCTCAAATCGGTAGTGTGGAATTTGCTGCCGAACGCTATTCGACTCGCCTGGTTGTGGTAATGGGGCATTCCAATTGTGGTGCGGTGCAAGCCACGCTGGAACAACTACAAACATCGATTCAAAACCCCTCTAAGAATCAATCCTCTATCGTCGACCGGGTAAGGCCTTCGGTTGAAGCCTTGCTGGATACCGACCTTAAAAATGATCCCCCGGCATTATTACATCATGCCGTCAGAGCCAATATTCGCACCTCGGCCAACCAGTTGCGTCACGGCTCGGAAATTCTGGAAAACCTGATCGCCAAGGAGGGTCTGCTCGTGGTGGGGGCAGAATATTCGCTGGAAACCGGGCTGGTGGATTTTTTTGATGGCATGCCCTGAAACAGGGAAATGAGCAATTTATTACACGCAATGACTCTTATGACGCAACAAAACTTTACACACCTGTGTCTAAAAAATATTTTACAGATGGTGTTGCTATGCACATTGCTGGCTGCATGTGAATCCACCACGCATGTCAGTGATACATTAACAATAAGTGCGCCAACGTCAGGAAACAACATAACCGAATTGGCAAAGGGAAATCCGGAGATCGGTAAGACCATAAAGACTTACGAAATACCGTTAGTGGTAGACACTCCGCGTGATGCCGTGCTGAAAATTGACTTTAAAGTAAAAGATACCGGTCACTGCATGACTACCTATGAACCAACCGTATTTTATCTCAATGGAAAAGAGATCATTCAGTTCGATTTTCGTCGCTTCTTTTTAAAAAAGTACGTCACGCAAGAAATCAAACTCAAAGCCGCACAATTTATAACCGGCAAGAACACGCTTAAGATCGAGACCGGTTTTTGTCAATATGATATCGACGTTTTAAAACTGAACAGCCTCAAGTTAATATTTTAATAAAGATGCAACAGGAATATTAATAATAACTTCGCGTTATTCATCTAGATTTTAATCGTAAAGCCTGCAAACAGTCCGAAACCGTTACTCTTTATATCGGCTTTCTGATTGTTGATTTCTTCATCAAAATCCACTGCAAAATATTTAGCCTCTGCGCTGATGGCAAAGCGCTCGTTTATCTCGAACTCGGCACCCGCTTTTATTTGAACTGACGGTCCGCGTGTATCATGATCGATTGCGCCGGTAAATGTGACACCCGCACTACCTAGACCAATACCCACAAAGGGTTTAACCGTACCCTGATTATTAAAATAATATTCTGCCAAACCGTAAACATGGCCAAAGTCGGCTTCACCTGTATTGCCATTACTGTGGGTAAAATCTTTCTTGTAACCAAACACTTCGCCGCCAAAGGCAAAGCCGTTATCCAGTCGATACAGGTACATAAAACCAAGTGATGGCGAGGCATCACTGTCGAGGGTAAAGCTGTTACCCTTTACGCTGTGTGGACCACTGTCCGACCAGTCAACAATACCCAGCTTGGGTTGCAACATGTGTTCGCCCGCCATGGCTGGCAGTGTAACCAGCACATTCAAAAACATGACAACCAATGTGGAGTGAAATAGCGTTTTGCGAAATTGCTTCATGACCGTCTCCTTTTTACAGTGCATAAATTTTTTGATTTATTCACAAGCTTGCCATCGTGATGTTGATTACATTATCAAACTTACTCTTATTGTAAACACGTATTGTGTAACATTTTGTAACCCATCTTGAACCCTGCTGCGCAGCGATTGTGTCAGTACAAATAAAACAAGGTTAATATCTTGTATCACGCATCAGCATAAATATCATAATATTTTATATTTCTGGCCAGCTGTAATCCAGATCCAATCCAGGTCCAATCAAGATGCAAAAAAAAGCCTCCGCTTGCAGGGAGGCTTGTTATTCAGGATCATGGGTTATTAAAATATTTGCAGTAACAAATGAATTTCATACGCCATCAAACCAAGATAACCGGCAGCAAATCCGTACAGGATATACTTCACCTTGACCACTCTGAAAAAACGGTGGTTCTGGTGCGCGACCAGCAAGATCAGGGACAAACACGTAAGCAGGTATTTGTAGATAAAGAAGGCATCAATACCCCGGCTAATAGCTTCGTTCATTAACAGGTTCAGCTCGATGCCGCCATGCTGCATGATAATCGAAGTGAATATAAAATCGGCAATGCATAACAGCACAATACCCAGTGCCAGTATCATGACATGGGATTCAAACCAGTCTGTCTGGCTGTGCACGTCTTCGTTGCGTCGCAGTATTTTGCGACGGCCACGTATGCCCTGCACATGCAACGGACGGGTGGGGGTTTGCCGGCGATTCAGTTCATAACGACGGCAATCAAACTCGATTCGGTCTGAGCTTAAAGAAGAATGCATACCTGCCTCACATTCAAAATAAACGATTCATATACTGGGCAATTAATGGCCAGTATAAACAAAAGTGTGACGCAGTTCACATAAAATTTAGAACTTGAATGCGTCTATTCTCATTTAAAAGTTAATAAAATCAATAAAATAGCCAATAGTATGATTCCGGACACGATCATCAACATAAATTTTCTGCCATTTGAAAATCCTTTACACCAGTTCTCTGGTTAATGTTGTCAGTGGTTGTCATGCAAGACTTTCACAGCGGATTTCAGTTAACGCAACAGACCTAACAAGGTGAACCGGATCTACAAATCACATTTAGCCGTCACCATGGATGACAAGAATCAATGGTGAAAATCTGGATTTTAGATTAAGGTGCGGCTATGGATATCGATGCACTCAAGACGTTTCTGGAAGTGACTGCCACCAAACATTTTGGCACCTCGGCCAAGTCCCTGTTTGTAAGTCAGTCGACCGTGAGTGCGCGTATAAAATTACTGGAAGAACGACTCGGTGTACCGCTGTTCAGTCGCCAGCGTAATAATATTCATCTGACCTCCGCCGGTGAAAGACTGGTACCACTGGCAGAAACTATTGTTACTGCATGGAACCGCGCCAAACTGGAAATCGCTGTCAACGAGTCGAATCAGGTGCCGTTTGTGGTGGGTGCCTTGCCCAGCTTGTGGGATTCGATTTTGAAAGACTGGATTACCTTTATGCGTGATTCACAACCCACGGTAATTCTTGATATCGAAGCACAGGATCTGGATATGCTCGTGCGTCGTGTTAAAGATGGCACGGTCGACATCGCCTATACCTGGGACCAGCCACAAATTGCCAATATTCGTAGCGAAGAAGTTTCAACAGTGCCATTAATCCTGGTGTCGACCAAACCTGATCTTACCGTGCAAGAAGCATTGTCCACAGGTTATGTACTGGTGGAATGGGGCACAAGCTTTGCTATTTCCCATGCGCAATATTTTCCGGATGCCCCGCCGCCAGAAATGCGCGTCGAAGTTGGGCGTATTGCACTGGATTATATTTTTAGCCGCGGTGGCAGCGGTTATTTTGCCGAGCCCATGGTGGAAGAATACATTCAGAGCGGCGAATTATATCTGGTGGACAAGGCGCCTAAAATTAATCGCAATGTTTATTCCCTGTATCAGGCGGAAAATGACAAACAGGAAATTATTAATCACGCTCAAACCTATTTTAACACCTGATAGTCCGCCTGATTATGACTAGCTTGATGACCCGCTTTAAAACTGGCCTGCTGACCTGCTGTTGTTTATTTTTATTTCACTTTAACTTGTATGCCGATCCGATTAATACCGGTGTCGCCGTTCACTACCAGGCAAATCCTTTTCTCGAAGCCACTTTCGCAAACCCGCCGAAAAACATCCGTCTTGCCTCCGGTTTTGCCAGCAGCTTTCAAAAAGTGTATTTATCTGCACCGCATAATTTTAACAACAAGTTCTCCGAGTCCGGCAATATTGCGCTGGCGAAAAATGAATATGAATCGGTGCAGCTCGTACTGTTTCCTTTTCAGAATATTGACGCGGTTGACATCAAGCTGTCAGAGTTCAAACACGACAATGGCAACACGATATTTAATGCTGCACATATACGCTTGCGCCCGGTAGGTTACGTCAGTCAGATTGCGACACGTTTCCCCGCTAATCGTAAAGGCTGGCATCCGGATCCATTATTTCCACAGCAGCAACTCCAGCTCACCAAATCGCAACCGCAATCAATATTACTCACCGTGTATACGCCGCACGACAGTTTGGCAGGCAATTACCACGGTAAAATCAGTATTTATCAACACAATAAATTATTAACGCAACTGTCGCTGAACATAAAAGTATGGAATTTCACCCTGCCGAATAAAAGCCGTTTTAAAAGCAGTAACTTTAATACCTATAGCCGCATCAAATCTATGTGGCCAGGCATCATGGAGAAAGCCGGGCCTGGTCAGAAAATTATTCAACAACAGTTCCTCAAGGTAGCCTCGCTGGCGGCCCAAAACAGGTTGCCCAGTAGTGGTTTTATAGTAAACGGCCTGAATAGCTGGAACAATAAAAACCACGGCGACACAAGCATGGCCTGGCCTACACACGAGAATGTGAACGGAAAATGGCAACTGGATACGGACAATCTTGATTATTTATTTAGTATACTTGCCCGTCAATTCACTAATCACTTTTTTACTGCCTTCACCTTTAATTTGCATCAGCCAGAAGAGAGCTATGCCAAACGCAAACGAATATTAGAATACTATCTTGATGACTATCTGGCATATTTAAAAAAACATCATCTGCAAAAAAATGCGTATATTTATAACATTGATGAACCCTGGGGTGACAGAATCGAAACTGTGAAAGCACAGTACAAAATGCTCAAGTCAATTGTCGGCGATGACATCAAGGTCATGCAAAACACCAATCAAAATAATAATAAAATAATTGGCGAATTGCTTGGTCACTTCGACGTGCTGGACATTAATCTCGGTTTTTATCATGTGACCGAGCTGGAAAAATACCGCCGTCACTATCCTGAAAAGTTAAAGGAAGTATGGTGGAATCTGAACTTGTGGCCATCGACGCGGCCCAATCTGTTCATCGAATACCCGCTGATCGATGCACGCATCATTGGACCCATGAGCTACAAATACAACATGCAGGGTTTTGAATACTGGGAGTTGTTTCATGCCGATGGCTACAAGCATTATCGTCCCGCCGACAAATTGAATCTGAAACTCGACTGGCAAGCCAATGCACAATCACTTGATGGCAATCTTGTTTATCCAACCGATGATATGGATGTACTCAGCTCGTTACGACTGGAAGCCTTGCGCGATGGATTCGAAGACCAGGAATATCTTTACCTGCTTGCGCTTCACCACCCTGGTCATGTGTTGTTGCACGTACCGCTGGTAAAAGATATTTTTGATTTTGAACAATCACCGCAACAATACCTTGCGTTTCGACAGCAGCTTGCCGAGGCAATACTAAAACCACATTAGATGCATCATTAGCCTGGCGTGTTCACCTCCTGGTTAGAGGTGAACACGTTAATTGTATATCGTGTCTGTTAACGGCCCTGATACAACCTTGGTTTGTCATATTCTGATTTTTGCTGCCACTTGGGCAGGTATTCCGCTTTCTTCTCGATAATGCTTTGCTGGTTGTCGCGCGCCCACTGCTCACCTTCGGCATTCGGTCGCATACGTTTGGTTTCATTAAACCACGCATTAAACTCTGGCTCACTTGCCGGATTATTGATGGCTTTTAAACTGAAGCGTGCCCGCCAGAATCCCATACGGGGGGTAACCAGTGCATAATAGGTTTTGCCGGCTTGCAATTCAGCCTCCATAAAATCAGCAGCTTCGCTGACTACCATAAATAAATGCTTGCCTGGGCTGGTTTCATAGGCGACCTGTGTGCCATACGAAATAGTCGAAATATATTTCACATCATCGTAGACCACTGCCTGGATGGCCCCACCCATAGATGATGGCCGCATGAACACGACCATCGCCTTGTCCGCAGCGGGTTGTTTTGTTTTTTCTGCATCCGGAACTGCAACAATATGTGTAGACACCGAACATGCCTGCAATGAAGCATAAATTAATCCTAACAAGACCATCTTGAGCGCTATTTTCATAATTCCCCCTGATTATTGGTTTTGGATAATAAGGTATACGTTTGATTAACGATTTGGGTCTGACGAAATATTAATTATCGGCAAAGGGTATGTAAACACTGGCGTAGCAGTAGGTCATGTCAATTGGCCAGCGCCTGCAGCTTCTCGATCACTTCAGCACTATCCCATTCGATGGCAGCATTGACACCGTAATGAATACGGCCATCGGCGCCGATAACAAAAGTCGATGGGTACACCAGCACGTTCCACATCGCAGAGATCTCGCCGCTTTCATCCAGCAATACCGGAAAATCTACATTCACCAGTTTCAAAAAGTCCGTGATGGTTTGTTTGCTTTCGGCATAGTTAACGGATATCAATTCGAATGGCTTGCCGTGCATTTTTTTGCGCAATCGATTTAACGAGGGAATTTCCTTTACACACGGGGGACACCAGGTGGCCCAGAAGTTAACGACGGTTACCTTGCCTTTATACTGTTCGCGCAGATAATGTTTACCTGTTACGTCATACAAATCTATTTTTGGCGGTATCGGGTCACCCTTGTACGATCTGATTTTATTATCCAGTGCCGTCGCTTTCACAGTCTGCTGCTGCAGCGGCGCAGCGGCAACCGGTGCGGGGGTACGTTTAAACAGACTGATAATATCGATAATCTCGTCCTGAATAACCTGCAATCGTACTTTGGTCGCGGGTGAATCATCACCCTGATAAAATACCGCGGTGACACCTTTTTGAATTTTCAGGTACACCTGGCTGCCACCTTGTTGCAAGGCGTCCACGACGTACTTGACCTGCCAGCGTGTATTACGTTTTTCGCCCTGGAATATCATGACCGGCACGTTGGTAGCCGATACCGCGGGTTCATAAATCGGTGCCTGGCCCAGCGCAGGAATCGTGGCATACAGGTCGGGCGAAAACAAAATCGCACCAAGAATATAATTCCTGGTTATTTTTTGCGTGCTTGCCGCAAGCTGCCATTCACGTATGCCTTTTAATACCGGGATAGCACCATAGGATTGTGAGAGTAACAAAATGTTCTTGCCGGTTTTTTTACGCGCCGCAAAAATCATGTCGCGCACATAGCGCGCATCCATCTCTCGCATGGTCTTGGTGCCAGGCGGCATGAACAGGCTCTCGGCGAAATCAATCAGCCACACTTCAATACCTTTATGCACCAGTTTTTCTGCCACATCATAATGCCGTGCATTGACGCCAAAACCGGGTGCGACCCAGATGATCAAGGTATCACTTTGCGGTGATTTATCTGTTCCCCTGGCCGGGGCAAAATGCTGATATATCAATTCCTGCTTGTCGTGCGTCCTGAAGGTACGATCGACATAATGATCCGCGAGTGCGACAGAACTGTTCACGATGAAAAAAATAAACAGAGCAGCTTTAATAACGACTTTCAACAACATAGTTTGCTTTTAATGCCTGTAGTTTGGCGTGACGTTGCTCGCGCTTCAGCTCACCGAGCTGCGCCACATTTTCATAAAATTTACCGAACGAACCTGCACGTTTTAATAATGCACGAAACGCTGGTACCCATTCGGAATATGTATTGGATAAGGCCAGATGCGCATTGTTTAGTGGTTGTTGCATCCAGTTATCATAACCGGCGTAACCTTGCCATTGTTGTTTTAGCCGGGCATAGTCCTGTCGTAAATCAGTAAATATTCTTTCCTTGCCCGTCTGCTTGTCTTGTTCGCTAATATCACTTTGGTACATCGCAGCGAGCTTGTCACGTGTATTTTTCAACATAAGCTTGAATGCCTCACTGCGCTGGCGATCAAGATAAAACTGTTTCGTTGCCGCAGGCTGATTTTTTTGCGCATACCAGCGTTCCACGCCTTCAATTTCGACGGCGGTGGCGAAGCCTTCATTAAACGCAGTATCGTCGTCAACATAATTCTGTTGATGTGCGAGTTCGTGAAATATTAATCCCACTCTATATGCTTCGTTCTTGTATAACATGGTGTTTAACACCGGATCACTAAACCAGCCTAATGTCGAATAGGCTCGAGTACCGGCAACGTAGACGTCCAGACCCTGTTGTTGCAATTCGGCAGCAAATTCATCTGCCTTGTCTTTTGAAAAGTATCCACGATAACTTAAACAACCCACGATTAAAAAACACCACTCTTTGGCTTTAACCGAAAACCTGGGTGTCGCTACGACAGTGTAGACAACATAGGGTCGACCCACGTCGGCGTATTCCTTATAACTGTTATTGTCCGACAGATTTAATTCCTCGCTGGCAAATTTACGCGCCGCATTAATATTACGCAGTGCGGCTTTGGTTTCTTCACTGACAGTGTCATCGGCCAGTACCTCGGCAATCGGACGCTGGCTGTTCATGATCTCGACTTGTCCGGTGACTTTTTCCCAGTAGTAGCCCATAGTGGAACATGCACTGATAAACGGCAACAAGGTGAGAATGCACAGTATTTTTACCGGGATAATTTGTGTGCGCGTCATGTTATTTACCAATACAAAAACTGGAAAAGATGCGACCGAGTAATTCATCACTGCTCACCGCACCGGTAATTTCACCCAGCACTTGCTGGGCCTGACGCAAGTCTTCCGCCATCAGTTCACCAGCATGATGTTCGATAAGCTGGCGTTTGGCGGTCTGTACAAATTCCTCTGCACGCTCAAGGGCATCAAGATGCCGTCGTCGCGCGCTAAACAAACCCTCGCCAGTCTGGGTATAGCCCATGCTTTGTTTCAGGTGCAATGTCAGTAACTCGATACCGTCGCCATGTTTGGCTGATAAATATATGTGTGTGTTATCGCCTTGTTTAGTTTTGCGTGGCTCAAGTTGCTTGTTATTTTTGTCGGCGAGGTCAATCTTGTTATGGATAAAGGTCAGCGGCAGTTTGTCCGGCATATCGGCAAGAATGGTCAAATCGGTTTTGGTCAGGCCAACCTGATTGTCCACCAGCATCAGCACGTGATCGGCATTGGCGACCTCGGCCCAGGCGCGGCGTATGCCTTCCTTTTCCACCGCATCCGCACTTTCGCGCAGCCCGGCAGTATCCACCAGGTGCAGTGGCATGCCGTCGAGGTGGATTTGCTCACGCAGTACGTCGCGGGTCGTGCCGGCAATATCGGTCACAATGGCTGAATCTCGCCCCGATAAGGTATTGAGCAGGCTGGATTTTCCGGTATTGGGCTGTCCTAGCAGCACTACTTTCATGCCTTCTTTCATGACGATGCCCTGGCGTGTTAGCTGCATGATGTCGGCAAATTCATGCTCAATCCCCTCCAGATCGCCGAGGATTTTGCCGTCTGACAAAAAGTCGATTTCTTCCTCTGGAAAATCAATGGCCGCTTCAACATACATACGTAGTTGGGTCAGCGCATCCACCAATAGTTCCACTCGCTGCGAAAACACCCCCTGCAGGGAGTGCAAGGCCGAACGGGCAGCCTGCTCGGTGCCGGCCTCAATCAGGTCGGCAATCGCCTCGGCCTGGGCCAGGTCGAGTTTGTCATTTAAATAGGCTCGTTCGGCAAATTCGCCGGGGCGTGCCATGCGCGCGCCCAGTTTTAATGCCGAGTTGAGCAACTGGTCGAGGATCACCGGGCCACCATGTACCTGTAACTCCAGCACATCTTCGCCGGTAAAGGAATGCGGCGCGATGAAGTACAGGCAAATCCCATAGTCCAGTACCTCACCGCGGTGATCAAAGACCACGCCATAGCGTGCCTCGCGCACTGGCGGCAGCGTTTTCACCAGCCTGGCGGCAATCGATTGCACACCTTTGCCGGAAAGGCGCACAATACCGACTCCGCCCCGACCCGGCGCCGTGGCGATTGCAGCGATGGTATCGGATGGAATATTATTCGTGTGATGTGCAGGATCTTTGATAGCGGTCACAGAAGTTTTTTCAATTTAATCAATAATTAACTCTAGCGTAAATATTGTTCAAAAAGCAATTAAACCCGTTCTAAAGCTTGTACGTATTAACAAGTAAGGCGCAATAAATCGACCACCGGCATGGAAGCTGAAAGTATATAAATACATGGCGAACAAATTGCATTGGTGTGTTGTAAGGTTGTAATAGGGTATCGTTGTATGAATGTCTTAACCAGTATTATCGGCAGTTTGCTTATCGCGTTGGGTCTGGATGGTTATTTTAATAACGGCCGGCTGACACATTATCTCATCACACCCAATTACGATATTGCCATCAGTATGATGATTATTGGCGCGCTGGTATTATTGTCCGGTATTTGCCTGTGTGAGTTTCGCCATAAAACACATAGCCAGCCACATAAAGAAGCTCACCTGTAGACAACTAGTTGTATAACGCTACTTGAGTCGTTGGCAGTAGTGACAACAGCGCCACACCAACCACCAGTGAAAACTGATCCCCAGTAATACAAAAATATGAAAGATTTCATGCGGGCCGATCACACCCTCAATTAAAATCGGCTGACGCGTAAATTCCATACTCGCACCAATCGTATAAGCGACTGCACCGAGCGCCAATAGTCGATTCAAACCGCGATAGTGTAACTGATGGATCAGGTAAGCCGACAACAACCCGACCCACCCCAATCCCAGATACAAAATCAGACTGAACCACTCCGGTACCTCGTGAAAGAAAATGGTTTTGAGTGTGATACTTGTGATCGCTGCTGTCCACACAAACAGCAACACCAACCAGCGCCGCCAGCCGTGAAATAACAAGGTATGCATCGGCGTGAAAGAACCGGCGATAAGGATAAATATCGCTGCATGATCCAACCGTTGTAATACCGCACGGCCACTCGTACCCGGCGACAACAAATGAAATACCCCGCTCATGGACAACAGGAATACAACAGAAAAAATAAATACATAGAGCGAGATCACGCGTTTACCGCGCAGCGGGCATGTCGCCAACATGTATATGCCCAGCAGTAAAAATATGCCGGCACTGAACAAATGCGTCATGCTGCTGAACGGGTCACTGAAACCGGGGATGGGAATAACTTCCTGCATATAAATAAAATTATCAGGTTCATGCGTGAACATTGCAAGCATTCAATTTAAGGTGAGTGAATTAAGACTTGTGTTAATAATGCATCACAAGTCACACACTTGCGCGGTGTCCTACCCCTTTGCACGACCAAAGAAAGTCACTCGCGCCAGATGGTGCGAAAAATTCTTCACAAGAATAAAATTATATATATGACCCTTACACCATCACTGGTGGCATCGGGCAGTTCCATGTTGATGCCAGGGCACGCAGTGTTTCAACTTCATTGATTTTTATTTTGTTATCAAAACTGATGACAAAAGCACAGGCTTTTATCACGGTGGGCTTTTGCAGTGGTTTGAGTTTGCTGATGCGATCAACCGCCTTGTCAAACATATCAGCCTTGAGTAAATCAGGCGGGATATATGCCAGGCCTGTCAGGTTAAATTGACTGCGTGTCTGCGCAATAATATTTTCTGCGTCATTAGAACTGTCCATTTGCACCAGCAGCGACAACACCACGCTAACATCTTCCATGACACTCGCGATTGATTTGTGATTTAACACGGTTGGTGGGCCAGTAAAAAAACTCGCCAGTTGATTTTGTACCATGCGCCGCAAGCACCATTCGAACAGGTTAATCTTGCCGTCCATGTTGACGTACAATTCAAGTAACGGCATAAATGCCAGATAGTCTTCTTTTGTACCGTGTTTCATGCTGGCAATACTGATATCCACAATCGGCAAACGCAGTTCATCCGGGCAGTCCTTGAGAGATTGAATAAGAGTGGAATATTTCTTTTGCAACTGTTGTATCTGGTCTCTTGTCGCTGCATCGACATTTTTAGCATCCGATTGCGCCAGTACCATTGCCAGTAATACTTGTTGTGCGCCATTTGTTGTCGCCATTTCGGACACAATCGTATCGGGAATATTTGCAATAATATCCTGCGCATAACCAACGTGTTCGCTGTCTACCAGACCAATTGTTTCGACTGCACCCAATACTGCCGCGCTGGTAAGTATCGCCTGCACCTGTTCCTGTCGATGTGCCTGCCTGGATTGCTGTTGTGCCGACGCGTCGTTTTTCAGATCCTCTGCAGAAGTCGCCTGGTTCTGATTGCGCGGTGCAAGATATTTACCATCCCAGTTCGGTTCAACGGCACGAATGCGTTTTTCCAACGGTGGATGGGTAGCCCACATGTGCATAAAAAAGTGTCGACCTTCGGCAAACAACATGTGTGTCACTTCATCAACGTGCGCATTTTCCATGATACCTGCACCAAATGATGAATGACCGATGACCTTCAGTGCACCGGCTATACCTTGCGGGTTGCGCGTATATTGCACGGCCGATGCATCTGCCAGGTATTCCCGTTGTCGCGATACCGAAGCCTTTATGATGTTACCGAAAAACACCCCACCATAACCCAGTACCACCAGTCCAAAACCAATAGCTAACAGCGCGCCGGCATTTTTACTACGCGAATAACCCGCACTACGTAATATGAAATAACCAATCAATCCCAGCAACAGAATGCCATGCAAGATCGCAATGATGTTGAGATTAATTTTTGAATCACCATGAAAAATATGACTGAACTCGTGCGCGATCACGCCCTGCAATTGTTCACGATTTAATTGTTCGAGTGTGCCCCGCGTAATACCAATTACCGCATCGGCCGGGGTATGCCCGGCAGCAAAGGCATTAATTGCCTGATCTTCGAGAATATAAACCGGCGGCACCGGCGAACCCGATGCAATTGCCATCTCCTGTACGACGTTGAGTAATCTTTTTTCCAGAAAATCATTCGTGTTGACGGATATCGGTGTACCACCCAGATGTTCGGCAATAGCACTACCACCCATGCGCATCTCAAACCATTTATACAAACTGCCGAGTAACACTACGCCCAGTATGCCAAGCGTTACCAGCATAAAAATACTGGAATGCAAATAGCTATCAAACGTGTAGGGAGGTATTGCGTAGTTGTTGACCTGGGTTTGCGAGTTGTCGTAATACTTGAGGCCGAAGAAAAAAATGACATGTGTAATCGCCAGCAGCGAAGTGACGGCCAATAGTAAAAACACCACCAGCTTGCGTGTGTTAAGTTGGGCTTTACGTTGGCTTTCGAAGAAATTCATATTATTACCATACCGTCATACCGCTCAACCACAGCAGTCATTCCGTTCAACCCAGCCGTCATTCCGCACTTGATGCGGAATCTTAGGCTACAACAATATAGTTGCAGGTTGAGGTGAGGTATAAGTCGCAAGGCGCGATCCTGTATTTAAATTTACCCACTTCCCGAATTTGTGAGAATCGAAGTATAAACAAACCTTAAAAAGAAACCTTCGGCGCAGCCTGCATGGCAGCACTGTCTTCAAATTCCAGCAGTGTTGCATCGGCACCATGACCAAAAGCACCCGCAAATATAATTTGCGGAAACGATTGCTTATAGGTGTTATATGCCATCACGGCATCGTTGAACGCCTGACGGGCAAAGGAAATTTTATTTTCTGTGGTGGTAAGTTCCTCGGTCAGTTGCATCATGTTGCTGCTGGCTTTTAAATCCGGATACGCTTCCATCACCACATTCAATCTGCCCATTGCCTGGCCGAGTGCGTTTTCGGCATTGGCAAACACGCCTGCTGCGGCGGCATTACCGGGATCTTTCGCCAACGCTTCCAGACCTTTAGCGGCGCTGTTACGCGCGGCGATGACTGCTTCGAGAGTTTCCCGTTCGTGCTTGAGATAGCCCTTGGCGGTTTCCACCAAATTGGGAATCAGGTCATAGCGTCGTTTGAGCTGTACCTCGATTTGGGCAAAGGCATTCTTGAACTGATTCTTGTACTGCACCAGCGTATTGAAAATGCTGATAATATAAAACACGAGTAAAACGATAATACCGATAAAAATATACAGCCCGATGTTTTCCATGCCTTGCTCCTCTGCCTGTTTCCGTAGGGTAGTCAACCTTATATATGGTAGCTAATTATAGCCACTTCAAGTGACATGTATGGTTAAACAGTCACCAAACTTGGTGTTAGTTAAATACTTGATATTCCAGAATTTGATAGCACGCACATCATCTGGTGGGTACATCATGTTAACACTTATATATACTCTATATTCTGATGCGGGAAGCTATTACCAGATATCCATAATAGGGAACAGTGATTTTGAAAACCATCTCCAGAAGCGTAGGTAATCACGCCGCCAATCTTGAGGCCGATGTCTTCACGGTCCAGGCGTTGTTAAACAAATGTAAACACAGGCTATTACCGGTACAAACCCTCAAGGAAGACGGAATCTGTGGCCCGGTTACAGTCGGCGTCATTCTAGAATTTCAACGGCGGATTATGGAATTTAAAAATCCGGACGGTCGCCTCGACCCCGCCGGAAAATCCCTGCTCAAACTAAATGAATTAACCATGGAACGCGGTCATGGCAGTGCGCTAAATCAGCATCTGGTTGAACCGTTGCTACTGCAGGTGCAGTCAATCAATCAACCCTTTTCAGAACTTTCTAAATTCCTGTTCATAAAGGAAAAGCCTGCTAAAAAACTCACAGAGCAGGGTTATCAAAAAGCAGCAACAATCCTGGGCGTCGATATTGCCACCATCAAGGCTGTCGCCTATGTTGAGAGTGACGGCGGCGGCTACCTTGATGACAATCGACCTAAAATACTATTTGAAGGTCACTGGTTTTCAAAATTTACGCAGGGTAAATACGATAAAACGCATCCAACTATTTCATTTAAAAAATGGACCAAGACACATTATGTTGGAGGCACAGGTGAATATAAACGCCTGCAAGTGGCTGAAGCTCTGGATAAGGAAGCGGCGTGGAAATCAACTTCATGGGGACGATTCCAGATCATGGGCTTCAACCACGACGCAGCAGGTTATGCATCGGTAACAAAATTTGTCGATGCCATGAAAGAATCCGAAGCAAACCAGTTACTGGCCTTCGTGAAATTTTTACAGTCGAAAAAAATTGATGGCTACCTGAAATCCGGAGACTGGACGAATTTTGCAAAAAACTATAATGGACCAAAATATGCGGAAAACAAATATGACATTCGACTCAAACAAGCTTACAAAGCCTTTTCGGCAAGCAAATAATTTTTTTATTGCCGCTGTCCTGTTTCTTGGCCTGGGTGCGTGTGATAATAATAGTTCGAAACTACCACCAAACGACACGGGTATTGATCGGACTGACAAGACAGAAATACCTGTTGTCAAAACTGCTGCAGCAGAAAGTGCTATATACAAGTATATTGATGTGAAAGAAAAAGTCGCCGCTGCTGCATCACCGCTCGGTTACTGGGATATAACATTACACTATCCGGAAGTAATCAATCTTTCTGATACAAATACACAGGCAGAAATTAACAGCCACATCAAGAGTCTGGTAAACAAATATAAATGTCCGACGACGGGTGAGCAAACATTTGCATCAGAAGTTACTCTGGCAAACAGACAACTGATAAGCTTTAAATATGATGCCATGTGGTTGTGTGATGCAATGCCACATCCTGATAGCACAACTGGCGCGACAACTATAGACCTTGCCAGTGGAAAACAAATTAACATTGCCGAACAAGCAATCGATGCAAGGGCATATGACAAGCTGCAAACTCGTATTATAAGTGAGATTAACAAACTGCTGACTGATAAAAAAGCTGCCGGTACAAGATGCCCCACACCGGATTCATATGCAAATTATTATCTGACTAACGAAAACATCGTATTTCGTGCGAGTTACACAGCACATAGTGACAGTGCTTGTGGGGTTGAAGCAAAACTTGATTATGCAACGTTACGGGGATTTATCAAACCACAGAGCAAACTGCTTGTGAAGTATTGACTTCCAATGTTGTTTCTTGATACTGACATTACATCACCTACCAGCTGATTTCAAATTGGATATATAAGCTAAGATTGATCAAGCGAAATAAAATTAGACTGTAACTGGTCAGCGTATATTCTTATAGTTGTTTAAAAATCCGAAAATCTCGCTAAATGGCATCGGCTTTGCCATGAAGAAGCCCTGCGCTACATCACAATGGTAAGACGTTAGTCTGTCATAAACAATTTCTTCCTCAATGCCTTCCGCCACAACACTCAAATTCAAATGATGGGCAATATCAATAATAGACTGGACTATTTTCTGATTATCACGATTTGTCTCCAGATCCATAACAAACGAGCGATCTATCTTAAGTTCATTCACTTTCAGTTTATGCAAGTATGCAAGGCACGAATAGCCGGTACCAAAATCATCAATACTGAGCTTCAATCCCAGTTCACTGTATTTTGTGATCATTTGCATAGCCTTTTCCGGGTCCTGTACCATGGTTCCCTCTGTTATTTCCAGTGTCAGTAACTCAGGGGGTACGGTATGTGCCGCTAATTCATCAATAATATGTTGAAAAGTAGCAGGGCTAAGCAAATCACTCGCGGTTACATTAATTGCCAGACTCAATTTATATCCCTCATTAATCATTTTTTGACTTGTTGCTATAGCGCGAGAAATAACCCAATGTGTCAGTGCAGAGATATGGCCTGTATTTTCTGCCACATCAACAATAATATCAGGGCGAATAAACCCCTTTTCCGGATGCCGCCAGCGCAACAAACATTCAAAACCTATTATAGAATGACTTTTAAGCGAGATTTTAGGCTGCAAATAAAGTTCCAACTTACCTGCTGTAATAGCCACTTTCAAATCATGTGCCAATTCAAGTTTGTCGGTTGTAAATTCATTGTCTGCAGTGTAAATAACAACAGAGTTGCGCTGATTCTTTGCTTGATAGGCTGCAATGTCTGCATTTTTGAGTAATGTATCAACATCTTCTCCATGCTCAGGATAATGCACAATACCGGTAAAACACTGTGGTGTTACGCTGAATTCATCCAGTGTAATAGGCATCTCGATTTTACTACGAATTCGGTTAGCAATTATCAGACAATCATCCGGGCTCTGAAGATTGGAAGCAATAATTGCAAAACTGTTACCCGATATACGCGATAAAAACTCACTCTCCTGTACCGCACTACGGTAATGCAATGTATCTACCTGACGCGTGGATGTTGTCAGGCGAGATGTCAACTCGCGTATAACCTGATCACCTCTTATATGTCCAAGTGTATAATTTATTTCACGAAGATTTTCTATCACCACTACCAATATTCCGACATGAGTCTTGTTCCTTCGTGCATACTCAATATCTTTCATCAAAAACTGTGAAAACAGCATTTTGTTCGGCAAATCGGTTAAATTATCGTGAAACATACGATATTGAAGTTTTTCTTCAGCATGTTGGCGCGACTGTCTTTCTGAACTGATTTCTGATGATTGCACACGTACCTTGTCACCAAGCTGAATATTTTCTGATGCAAGTCGTTTATATATCATTGTTAGATGAATAACGTTGTTCAACTTTAATAACAGGTCAAACTTGTTAAATGGTTTGTTAATAAAGTCTTGCGCACCGCTGTCAAGGCACTGGGTACGAATATTCAAGTCATCATTGGCTGTGAGTATTAAGATTGGAAGATACTCTTCCGGGTTTTCAGCATGAATGGATTTTAATATATCAAGGCCGGTCAGTTCTGGCATTTCATAATCCAGCAAAATAACATCAGGCGATTCGCTACGAATGGTATCAGCAGCTTCTACAGGATTTGAAATACTAATGATGTTATGGTATCCGGCTTGTTTAAGAATCAAATTGATAAGTTTAATAAACTCGTCTGTGTCATCGATTACCAGAATTCTTGCATCTGGATACTTACATGGTCTTATAGAAGAATTGTGATTACTCATTTTTGGCAACTATTTTTGCCATCGTATCAATAAACTTTTTTCCCGTGAACGGTTTGGCAATAAAGCCTTTTGCACCACTTGCAATTGATGTTTTAACGTTATCAAATGTGCTATCCCCGCTAACCATAACAACACGTGCATTTTCATCAACATTAAGTATCTCTTTAAGAACAGATACGCCATTCTTGTCTGGCATATTGATGTCCAAAAATATAATATCTGTTTTTGATTTTTGATAGTGCGAAAGACAATCCTTCCCATTGGACGCTTCAATAATTTTCCCAACACCTAACGAATTCATCACACTGCGTATGTAACTGCGAATACTGCTGTCATCATCAACAATGAGCACACTATTATTCTCATAGTCTGTTTCATTTACTTTATTCGCTGCCATATCCCTTGTCCTTTAATGAAGGTTGATCAATGTCATACTTGACCGCAAAATTTCTATAGGCTTGCTGACATAAATCCAGCAATTCATTTACCGCCTGATGCGCTTTTTCTAATTCATTTGCTTTAAGGCTGCCCTCAATTTTCCCTGCCTGCTCGGTAATATTCTGGTAACCATATACGCCTGCAATACCTTTGAGTTTATGGCATTCAGTCTGAGCCAGGCTATACTCTGGCCTGGAAAAACCATCACTAATTTTTTGCATCCGTTCAGGTAAACTGTTTACAAACTCCTGCTCTAACTCACGCATACCAGCATCTATGCCACCAGTATCCTCATCCTGAGTTACCACAGTTTTCATATATTTTTTCAAGGTTGCAAAAAATGCCTTGCGATTAATAGGCTTGGAAAGAAAATCATCACAGCCTGCATCAAGAAATTGCTGTCGCTCCTGTTTCATTGCATTGGCGGTCAGTGCGACAATTGGTACGGTATAGCCTGCTGCACGAAGCCACTTGGTCGCTTCTATACCGTCCATTATCGGCATTTGCATATCCATCAATACAAGGTCAAAGTCCAGACTTAGCGCAGTCTCAACTGCCTGCTTGCCATTTTCTGCCGTTGTAATTGTCACATCTGTGTTTTCCAGTAAAAGCTTTATCAGCTTGCGGTTATCTTCGCTGTCATCAACCATTAGCAAACTGCCTTGAACACTTACATCCATTTTATCCAATGCGTCAGCAATTATTATGACTTTGTCTTTCGGCGGGGTGGTGATTATATCATCTGCTCTAACCTTGCCTGTTGAAATGTAAAAACTTGTCTTGCTTCCCAGACCGAAAACGCTGTCGATGTGAATTGCGCCGCCCATCATTTCTACCAGTTGTTTGGAGATATATAACCCAAGACCCGTTCCTCCAAATTGCCGCGTCGTGGAAGAATCGGCCTGAGTGAATGGCGTGAACAAGGAGCTTAATTTGTCCTTTTTAATTCCTATGCCTGTATCAATTACATCAATATGCAAACGAGACTGATCGTCATTATATTCAACATTGACATGCACATGTCCTTCTGACGTAAATTTAATTGAATTGTTGGCCAGATTAAATAATACCTGTTTTAATCTCACCGGATCCGTTTCTATCTGTCGAGGCAACGGGTAATTTAATGTTGTTTTGAATTTTATATTTTTACTATTTGCCTGCATAACCATGACGGAATCAAGTTCTGCAAATAGTTCGGCCGTATCAACGTTAATTTTTTCAATTTCCAACTTTTCTGATTCAATCTTTGATAAATCAAGAATTTCATTGATGACTTTCAATAAATGTTTGCTGTTGTTGTAAATTGCTTCCATCGGTGATTTCTGCTGGCTCCCTTCACATTTACTCAGCAAAATCTCGGAAAATCCTATAATTGCAGTTAATGGTGTCCTGATTTCATGGCTCATATTTGCAAGGAATGCGCTTTTTGCCTTGTTTGCAGACTCTGCATTGGTTTTTTCAATTAATGCCCTGCGGGCTGATTCTTCAGCTTTTTTGTGCTCACTTATATCCTGAATAATACCAAACAAAACTTTATGGCCTTTCTTTACTTCGACACGCGCGCTGACCATCACATATCCAAATCCTCCTGTGCGTGTTGATACTCGCAGCTCTACTTTAATTGCCTTGTTATGTCTTACTGCGGCATAGTAAGCCTTATAAAGTTTTTCCCTGTCATCAAGAAATATTCTTTTAATTACCTGCAAGCGTGATATGGAGTCTTCATCCATGAAGCCAAGAATATTGCGCGCCTCTTTGGATAATTCAATTTTAACTGTATTAGGCTGATAATCCCACTGACCCATTAATGCAATTTTTTGCGAAAGTTCCAGCCTTGCCGTTCTCTCCTGTACCCTGTCCTCAAGATGGACATTAAGAGACTGCACTTCGTCAATGGATTGTTTAGTTTTCTGGATGCTGCTTTTCAGATTGCGCATCATTGCATTAAACGCATTTGTTAATGTACCGAGCTCGTCATTTGATTTAACCTGCACTTCCTTGTCAAGATTACCTTCTGCAACCCGGGTCGCACCAGACACCAGGTTCCTGACTGGCAGTAATACATTAATACGGAAAATAAGATATATAAATGCACTCAGTGCCAGAATAATCACCACGCCATTAACCAGCTGTACATATAACAGACCGTCAAGAAAGTCTTTTATGCGGCTTTTATCTACCCATATGTTGATATACCCGATTACTTCATCATCGAGCAATATTGGTTTTTTTCTTAAAAATACATTAGGATTATTTGTAAGTAATTTACCTATTGTTGTCTCGTCGACAGATTTGTAATTACTAAATATATCCTTGATTATGAGAGATCGCTTGTTGATATAGTTTGTCATTACCTGTCCGGAAGATGAAATTACATTACTGTGTACAATGTCCTCCAGCTCCGTCAGTTCTCTGACTATTCTATTTAACGAAATATAATCATGTGACAATACAGCCTCTTTGCTGATAGAGGAAACGAAACCTGCCTGTACACTTGCTTGTTTCTGTTGATTATTTAAAAATGTTCTATTTTGTACGTCATACATATAGTATGCACTAATCAGCATTGTGACCGATAAAATTATAACGATCGTCAAAATAAATTTTGCGCCCAGATTCAGATTAAATTTTCTCTTATCTATACTCATACACCGTCAACTATCAATCGATATCTAGTATCTTTCCTGCAGAACTTCCATAATTATTTTTCGATGAGGGTTGTATTCAGAGTCTGATGTAATTGCAAATCCATCCAGATGCATTTTCTTCAATATTTTTTTCCCAGCTTCACTTATGCCAAGCTTTACAAAGTTGTCGCGAATTTCATCGCGAATTATTTTGGACATATCGCTTTTGACTGCCCATGGAAGATGCGCGAGCTGCTCTCCACGTACCAGATATTTCATTTCATTTATATCAATTTGTGATTTGACTATTTTAAGTTTTAGTACTTTGTCGCCAGATCCCGCAGCTGCAGACTGTTTAAAAAACGTTGACATAATTGCATTGGGAGGATTTTTTGCAAATGACTCCTTGTAATCACCTGCCTTTAACCCATTAACCTGTAACAGGTGCCGAGCGACAATATAACTTTGCATCGCAGTTTTTCCTCCTCCAAATACGATAACTTTTCCCTTAAGATCAGACACATCTGAAATGCCAGAGTCTTTCCGTACCAGTATCGCGCCTGCGATTGTTGATTCACCAAATTCTATATTTTTTACTATTACATCGTATTTAAAGGGTTTATGTGATTTTATGTATTGATACTGATTCAAATGAACAATATCAAATTCACGATTTTCCAGAGATTCCCAGAATGACTGAAAGTTTTTCGGGGTTCGTAATATAACTTTTACACCCAGTTTTTCGCTTAAGTAGTTTGCAAGCGGGCTAAACATGCGGTTTGTTGTTAGTGGATCCCGGCGCGGAAATATACCCATGATTAATTCCTTGTCTTGCGCTGCAGCAATACAGTCTGTTACAGGAATAAGTGTGCTTACAAGCAATATAATAAAGGCTATATATCGTTGAATCATCATTGCTCCTTGATAATATACTTTTCCAGTGGCGCATAATCCGCATGTGTAGCCTTGTGCAAGGCAGTTATTCTCGCTCGTTTAAGAATTGATTTACCTTCTGCTGTTTTATTTAACTGCAACATCAACATTTCCAATTTACTGCGCGTATCCTTCGCCAACTTTGGGGATGTCGCCCAGGCAAGATGCGGAACCGGTTCGCTTTTGGCGATAATATTGATATCACCTGTATTAATTTGTTTTTTTATTTCACTTAATTTCAGCACTGCATCACCCACTCCACAAGCATCCGCTCTTTTTAGTATCACACCCATCAGGGCATTAGGTGGGTTTCTCGCAAAAGTGGTTGTGTAGTCTGCTGTTTGTAACCCAGCCTCTAATAACATGTGTCGCGGTATAAGATATGACATCATTGCAGTATTATTGCCGCCAAATATTATATTTTTACCTTTTAATTCAGACAGATTGTTGATACCACTATCACTGCGTACAAGAATATATGAACGTAATGTAGCTGCATTAAATTCCTCATTCATAAGGAGGATTTGATATCCAGAGTCTTTGTGTGCTGACAAATATTGGTATTGATTCAGGTGAACAAGGTCGTATTTATTTTTTTGTACATTACTCCAGAATGCTGTAAAAGTTTTTGCTGTCTCGATTTTGACTTCTACGCCCATGTTTTGACTTAAATATTTTGCAATCGGTGTGAACATACCGAATGTTTCAGCAAAATTATGGCGCGGGAAAATGCCGACAGAAATATGTTGCTTTGAAACTTCGGCTTGTAAATTGGTATACAATAGAACGCAGAACAGAATTCCTGACAAAAAGCGTATAGGATTTTTCATTACAAAGCTGGCCACTTAGATTGGAACCTGTAATATGTAATCGGCTGGACTGATTAAAACTTAAGCCAAACACGTAATTTATGCGTCAGACTATATATTTGAATTCTTTATAAACTGTTGAATTGCTTATTAAATACTGCATTTGAGAGGAAATTGCATAGTGTACGGCGAAGCACAAAGCGTTCTGACAAAAGGACTGTCACCTTTCGCACGATTTTTACTGGGTACTGTATCCGGCTTGTTTGGCGTGGCGCTAATCTGGCTCGAGTATATATCCAAAAACTCGCAACATCCGCTCGCCATGTATGGCTTTGGCCTGTTTTGCCTCGGCATCAGTTTCGCATGCATGACCCGCGGCAGACTACGACAACTTTTCGGTCGTCTGATTGGTGCGATGATTTTTGTCGTATCGCTCTGGTATCTATATAGTATGTTAGATACAGGAATTCTTACCTCAGGCTCGCGTAGCCAGCCATCTCTCATGAATGCCATTATCTTTTTTGTCGTCGCCGGCTTGCCAGGATTATGGTATGCCATCTTTGCAAAATTTTTACTTGAAGGAAATAAACCTTGATCAAGAACAATGAGCTGGATATCAAGACATTGCGAAGAAAGATTATACTGACCAAAATCATCGGTGCGCCGGGTGGCATTCTGCTGGGGCTGGGTTTGTACGGCAAGTTCGCCGCACAAGGCGATGCCTTTATTGCCATTCTCAACAATATACAAATAGTAGATGCATTTCTTGTGGCAGGTGCGATATTCATGATTATTGAGACCATCATCGTTATACGGCTGACTTTCAAAATATCAGCTCTGAAGCGCGCTAAGGTGTAATAAAATGGAAATGGACGAATCAATTAATGTGCTGGGCGAAAAGCTCGAACTGTGTGGGCAGGACCCGGTAACCGGTTTTTTTCGCGATGGCCTGTGCAATACCTGTAAGGAAGATGTCGGATCACATACCGTGTGTATCGAGGCAAGCAAGGAATTTCTGGAGTATTCACGCTTTAAAGGCAATGATCTTTCCACGCCGGTACCGGAATTTGATTTTAAAGGTGTAAGACCCGGCAACAGTTGGTGCCTGTGTGCGGCGCGCTGGCTCGAAGCCTATGAGAATAATATGGCACCACGCATACATCTAACCCGCACTCACATTAAGGCACTCGAGATCATTCCGCTGGAAATATTGAAAAAATTTGCGGCAGACCTGAACTAACAAGGAATCTTACAGATTAAGGAAAATCAATAAATGGTATTTATGCCGAATCTGCATGAACATGATCAGATTGTATATACAGGTAAAACCGGTATTCGGCGCAAACAAAAAAACTAACGTTGTCAAAAATAATATCAATTTTCACCATTTACACCCGGGATAAACACTCCATAACGAGCTAAAACTGGCCTTTCTGCTTGATAAGCGCGCAATTTAGCCTGAAATACGATAATCTAGCCACATGACCCTGCTCAGAACAAAAAGAGAAAATTAATGGTAAAACCCAACTATGCATACGAAAAACGCCAGAAAGAGTTGGCAAAAAAGAAGAAAAAAGCAGACAAACGTTTACAAAAAACTGTCACCGATGCTGACTCAGCGCCAAATCTCCCTCCTGCGTCCAACAGCGATGATCAGGCGCAAAACAAGTAACAAAAGACATCTGGCACAATTCATCACGACAAACACACCATGCATTTGATTGTCTATATAAGTGATTACAGCGGCGAGCAAAGTGCAATTGACCAGGTATTGAAGGATATCGCCACCACCGCCAAACGCGACAATCCTGCATTGGGCATTACCGGTGTGCTGTTTTACAGTAATGGGAAATTTATCCAGGTCATTGAGGGTTTAAAATCGGATCTGGACACACTCATGATTGCTATTGAAGCAGACAAGCGCCATACAAATATCCACTACCTCGTCAACGAACCGATCAACAAGCGCTGTTTTGAAGACTGGAACATGGATACCTTTAACATCGACAAAACGACTACGCTGGACCATGCCATGCTTGGCAAGGTACATGCTCAATACCGACAATTAATGTCACTCAGTACGGATACGCTGGTGCTGGCATACAAAACGATGATTGAAGCGGGTGTTTTTACTGAATCCCGGCCGGGTTAGAAGTTTATTTATGTATGGGCGAACCGGCCCTCTCAGGCTTCTGGTACGCATAAAGTACCGAATTTAAGCATTCTTTGACTGGGCAACAGGCTGTCACCACTTTTGTTTCCGTGTGCTACACTTAATCAATTCTGGCTAGAAAATGAAAATCAAAACTCTATACTTTCGGGTTGTAACCTTGTGCCTGCTGTTTCAGCCAGCGGTATTCCTTCATGCACTCGAATCACAAGTAAAAGAACAGTTTTTTATTAATTCACCAATCCACCCACCTGCTGTAACGAACAATCATGACGGCTTTGAAGATTTGTTAGCGATGGAACTATTCAAACGTATGGGTTTAAATCCCGTTATTCATAACGTTCCCGCTGAAAGAGGACTCAAAAACCTGAACGCTGGTTATGATGATGCCATTCTTTCGCGCGTTGCAGGACTACAGAAATCTTATCCTAATATCGTACAAATTGATGAACCGGTTAATGAACGCCAGTACATCGCGTTTGCACGCAAAGATATTAAGGTCAACAATTGGGCTGACCTGAAAATTTATAACGTGACACACGTCATTGGCTGGAAAATTTTTGAAAAGAATGTCAAACAATATCGCACCATAACACCCGTTCGTGAACCTTACGTTATGTTCACACTGCTGGATAAAGACAGGGCAGATGTGGCTTTATATGGACTGGATGCAGGCAAACTTCTAATTAAACAAATGGGTTTAAAGAATATCCATCCGGTTTTTCCACCCCTGGCAGTCAGGAAAAAATATTTTTATCTGAACAAGAAACATGCCCATCTGGTCCCGTTGGCAAACGAGACGTTGCGTAAAATGAAATCCGATGGGACGTTTGAACGGTTGCGTAAACAGGTTTTAACTAATCTAATGCAGCCAGAAAATAATGCTCCGGTGAATCAATAACATTAGCATGGTTTTCTGTCGTGCGTTAAAAAAATATAAATAGTCGTTTATCTTTTTCAGGTTGTATTTAACATGCACGGTTCGTACCAGATAAATAACAAATAATAAACAAAGGGAAACATATGCGCCTGATTTTGATCTTTATAACTTTTATAGTCAGTCTCGGTTTTTCATCCAACCTGTTCGCTGCGAATTGCGGTGGCCTTAATCAGGTACCCTGTACGATTTTTCAACGCGACATCATCAAGTATGGAAGTTGTGATAGAAATCTCAAGGAAGACTTTATACAAAAACGATGTATCAGTAACGCTGCCAAACCTGCGCCAGTTATTGCTCCTCAACCACGCCCAGGAAATTGTGGCAGACAAAATCAGCCACCGTGTGGTCCGTCAATCCATTACACTCCATGCGAACATCCGACGCAGCTATATCTCCGTAATGGCAGATGTATGAGTCAACAATCCATTCAGGCAGAAGAAAATCGCATAAGGCAGCAACCTGTAAACTGTGGCGCACTGGGCCAACGCCCCTGTTCAATAGTGGAAAAAATCCCTTCGTGCAATGGATTGCTGGTAGAAGACTTTATTAAAGGCCAGTGTGTTAAACCGCTACCGCCACCGAAAGCGACACAAGACGTAATAAATGAAATGCAGCGCATGGTTAAAAACACAAGCGGTGATTTAAGATGGCTTGCCGATACCGTAAACCAGCACATGCAAGCTTTAGCAAGAAACCCGAATCTGCGACAACAGGCCATCGCGGCAGCAAACAATAACAGGCCCGCTGAAGCAGCCCGAATTATGCAAGTGCAAGGCCTCGTCAACAAATTGAAACGTGCGCATGGTAAGGCACTACAGGATAACCCGCATCTGGATTTTGCTTTACATGAAGGACCTTATAAAACACAAACAATCGCGCATAATACTCTAACCCAGACTAATGATTACACTATTCAGTTAACCGACGCTTCTGTCGCACCCGTTAGTAATCCACTGGTATTCAAAACCATCTCCATTCAACTTGCGTCGTTTGATGCATCATTTGGGATAGGTGGCGGTGGTGATTCTGGAATCATGATACAACAAACATACCCTATATCCTGTTTATATTACGGTGGCTCATGGAGTTTAGGTACCTCAGTTGGCGCTGATGGGGGCGCGGGCGTTGGTCTCTGGTTTGAGCAACAACTACCTCACCCCAAAGATACTGTGCATAAGGATGCCTATAGCAACGCACACGGGCTGGTTCTTGCAGGTGGCGCAGGCGCAGGTGCATCTTCCACGTTCTGGTGGGATATATACTCAGGAAAATTTCAGGGCATACAACTGACTTTTTCGCTTGGCGCATCTGTTGAAGTTGAATACACCCGCGGTGCTACAAAAATATATGGCTGTGGCATTGGTAGCTAAAGTTTGATAGGAACATCCAGGAATATTTATATGTACCCGTTATTCAACTTCCGCATCGTGATAAACATTTTGCACGTCGTCAACATCGTTGAGTAAATCCAGAAACTTTTCCAGCATCGCGACATCATCACCACTGACCGGAGTGGATTGTTTGGGAATAAACTGAATTTCATCCACTTCAAAATCAATTTCACCAAACGCTTCGATCAAGGCTTGTTTGGCCTTGAAGTATTCGGTGTGCGGCGCAAACACTGAAATTTTTCCGTCATCCATTTCAATGTCACTGACATCAACATCGGCGTTCATTAATGCTTCCAGTGCCGCTTCTTCGTCATCGCCATTAAAAACCAGAATACAGGCATGATCAAACATATGGCTGACGCTGCCGGGTGTGCCGATTTTACATTTGGCCTTGTTAAAGCAGGTGCGCACATCGCCAATGGTGCGATTAGGATTATCGGTAAGACAGTCAACAATCACCATGCAACCGCCGGGACCAAAGCCTTCATAGCGCGCGGGAAAATAATCTTCACCACCGCCACCGCTGGCCTTGGCAATGGCTTTTTCGATGACGTGGGTCGGGACCTGATCTTTCTTGGCGCGTTCAATCAAACCCCGCAGAGCCAAATTTCCCGCCGGGTCCAGCCCGCCAGCCTTGGCGCACACGTATATTTCGCGACCGTAGCGGCTATAAACCTTGGCCTTGGCGTCCGAGGTTTTCGCCATGGAGTCCTTGCGATTTTGGTAGGCACGGCCCATAAATTTCGCCTTGTGAGTGAAGAAAGCCGCAAATTCTACCGTGCTGGTGTGGTATTGGAAACCATTTTAAGCTGTAGCAGTTGTTGCTTGTGTTATGAGTCATAACACCGGCTAATATCGGGTATCCTAATGATTTATCTGGCTTTTAATTAGAAATTAACAGTTTGCAAAGATTTAAACCTGCTTAGCTAGACGTGTTTATACTGTTCATATAATTGCATTACACGAGGCAATGCCTGTTTAAACGCAGCGACGACTTCCGGATCAAAATGTTCACCACTTTCCTTGTCTAATAATTCCAGCGCTTGTTCAACTGGCCAGGCGTCCTTGTAGGGGCGCTTCGATGTCAGCGCATCGAACACATCTGCTACCGCCACGATACGCGCGGACAAAGGAATCTCTTCACCTGCCAGTTTATCGGGATAGCCCTGGCCATTAAATTTTTCATGATGCCCTGCGGCGATTTCGATACCAACCTGAAACACACTGCGACCGACTGCATTCATTTGCGCTTCACAACGTTTTAACACTTCACAGCCGATCACCGGATGTTGTTGCATAATGGCAAATTCCTCGTCAGTAAGTTTGCCCGGCTTTAATAAAATACTGTCGCTGATGCCGACCTTGCCGATGTCATGCATGGGTGCGAAGTTCAGGATATCCCGCACATAATTGGCATTAATAAGATTTTTATATTTATCTGTTTTGCCCAGCTCTTCGGCAACCATGGCCGAGTAATGACTCATGCGAAACAAATGATCACCTGTTTCTGGGTCACGACTTTCTGCAAGCTTGGCAAGACCTTTCACCGTGGAAATCACCAGGCTTTCCATGCCGATGGTTTTTTCGAAACTGTGCCCTACCTGACTGGCGATATTGGATAAAAACTCCAGATGGTCTGCGTTATAGGCATTGTGTTGCACTGTGGCAAGTACCAGCACCGCGGTTTCCAGTTGATTGGAAAGTAATGGCAAATAAAAAATTGACGCCATGCCATTTTGCTGTAATCGCTTTATGAAAGCATCATCCTGCCAGCTTATGCTTCCTGCCAGCGCCTGACATGAACAAAAGGGTTTGACATCCGTAATGGCTTGCTGAAACAATGATCCTTCATAGTTAAAGAGTTCATTTTCATCCATATCACTGCCTGTAATACTGTATTTACGATCAAGACGATATTCACTATTTTTCCCGGTCGTTCGCAATACACCAACCCACTGTATTGGTAAAAACACCGGAAACTCTTCAAACAGGAATTTCAGTGTATCGTCAAGCGTATCTGCCTGGTTGATCCGATCTGTCAATCGAAACAGGGTCGATAACCTTGTTGTCAGATTATTAAACGAACTGGCCATGACGCCAATTTCATTTTTTATCAGTACCGGTATCTGATAATTTAATTCACCGCGTGCAACGCGATGAAAACCTGCAATGGCCGTATCAAGCGGACGAAATATTCGACGATATACAATTATAATAATCATGAGGCTGATCAAAGCAATGATACCAATTGCAGACTGATTCAACATTTTTATTTGTGACAGCTTCTGTTCCATCATGTCGCGAAATGTTGATGCCAGCTTTGCCGTGCTCAGTGCCAGCATTTGTTCATTTAATAAAATGTATTCTGCCGCCGCTTCCAGTCGTGGACCATCCGTGTCATGACCCAGTGTGCTTGTCAGGCCACTATGAAATTTTTCCCACACCTTGGCGGTCTCCATCATTTGCGAACGTGCATGTGCATTCCAGGTACAAACCAGCTTCTCATCTTTATTGCTGATTGATGGTACAGCGGCCAGACCAGTCCTGAGCAACAGCGGCTTTTCGACATGGATCAGTTCAGCCTTGATCGTGCGTTTTTTGAGTGAGTTGATAATGGCATCGAATTCCTTCACCTGTGTTTGCAAGTCCATGTTGAACAAACCCAGATCGCGCTTGTAGGCCGCATAGTCGCGCGGGGCCTGCTTGATATAATGGTTGCTTTGTGTAACCAGATTTTGCGTTATCACGCGCAACTGGCCAGCAAGGTTCAGAATAAGATAATCATGTTGCCGCAAGTTAATGAGATATATCGACGTAAACACCACGCCTAGCAGGGCCACCAATTGCACTGCAAGAATCGCCACAACCTGAAATTTAATGGTTTTAAACCACATCTGGTCGCCTTTTCCTACCTTTCTGACAGGTTATCGGCAATTATAGTTTAAAAATGAATGGCCTCTTGCTGATCTGTAAAGCGATTACAACTCGGCGCGGTACTACGTGCATCGGATAGGTAATATGTGCAAGATCTCGTGCATAAATTCGGACAGGATACCCTCTAGGCAGACGCTTTTTTGTAGCCAGGTGCTTTACTTCTATGGCTGCCAGAACAGACGTTCTAGTCCTTTTTTACAATGCTGGCGATATATTTGTAGCCCCGAATCTTGGCAGGCAGTGAATCATTGTCGATCACAGGTTCGCGATGCAGGTCGACCAGCGCATCGCCACCGTTTTTACTCGCCAGCTCCTGCAGAGTTTGGATAGCTGCCTTGTCGTCGATCTTGCGCAGATAATGCTCTGCACCGGAGAGTGTGCTGTAGCTCCAGGCGGGGCTGCTGGCTTTATTAATCATAAAGTGATGTTCCCAATTGACAATACGATTCGGCTTGGTAAATGCATTCCATAACTTATAAAACAGCTGGATGTCGCTACTTTTTGTCAGTGCGCCCTGTGCGGGTGGATTCACCTTATCCAATAGATAGGGAGAATGTGCAAGTTTGTCTTCGAAATCCGATTTGCTGATATGCATCGCGGCAATACAACCAGCCAGGGACAGACTGACCAGAGACAGGCATAAAAATCGCAACAGGTTGATTGAGCGCATCAGGTTTTTCCTTCAATTAAATATCGTGAGACCAATCATAATCATTAATTGTGTTATACGTATCATATATTAGTATGGGGTTAAGCCTTTACTGGCACATAACTCGAGGATAGTATTTCGATTAAAAACTTATGCTGACATAACGAAGCCGGCTGATTTTTTGTTTGCCGTCTTGCCGTTTTTCGACATACACCATATGCAGCCTGCCAGTGGCATCGAACGCCAGCGCGGGATGCGCCTGAATACCTTCACCGCTCGCCGCGGGTACAGGTTCATCACTACTCCAGCCCTGTTTGTCGCGCACGCTGTACCAGATATCCATGTTGCCATCACGCGGGTCGTCCCATGCTGCGAACAGTTTATCTTTACTGTGCATGGCGATGTTCGCGTGCCATTGCGGATAACCTTCGCCGAGCATGTCCTGTACTTTTTCATCCTGACTAAACGTTTTGCCGGCATTATTGCTCATGGCGGAATACACATCATAGCCATTGACAAAATCACGTTTGTCCAGCCATATCACAGCAACATGATTTTTTTTGTCATTGGCAAGTTGCGGGCGCATTGCACCAGTACCGGCACCGTATTTTGCATCGTGGTTTTTAACAAAGTCGTTCAGCACTTGCGCAGGTATAAAGCTTTTAGCTGCCGGCCTGAATACCGTCATCAGGCGCGTATGATGTTGTTCCCGATCTTCATAGGCAATACTTGTGCCCGCCGCCAACACACTGATACTGGGATAACTTTGGTGTTGCTTTACGGGCGGCGTGACAAATTCAGGTGCCTGCACGGTTAACCTGTCTTTACTAATGACTAGCCGTCCGGTTTGCAAACGGTATATGCCATTGATCTGCGCAGCCCAGACAAAATAAATGTGTCCATTATTGTCCGTTGCCATACTCGCCTGACGCGCTTCAGTAGGTGAAATTTTTTGCGCCGCGCTGCAACTTCCCTCGCGACACACACAGGCTTCTATATATTTGTTTTTTTCCCACATCACGATATAACGATCACCAACTACGCTAACAACCGGATCATACGCGGCGCCGTTGTTTGATACTTTTAATGCAGCAGAAAATGCAGACTGCTGATGTTGTTTGAAAGAAATATAAATTTCTGCCTTGCCGGTGCGATTGTCTTCCCACACCACCGCCAGCGATCTATTCGTTACGGCCAGTGCGCGCGCGGTATTCTGTTGCAGGTGATGCACGCCTTTATCGGTGAGTTCGCTGATCGTAATGGCGGAAGAAAACTGCACCGCAAGTAACGGACAGGGGAAACACAATACCAGTGCCAATAATTTGTACTTCATTTTGACTGTTTTAAAAACTGGTTAATGGTCTGATTTTTATAATGCTTGCCCTGCACATAGGCATCAAACTGGACAAACTCCTGCACTGTTTTAAAACCGGGCGCCTTGAAGACGATGTTGCCGTTTGGTTCAAGATAAGCAAACAATGGCGTAGCGAATACATTCAGCCTTATACCCAGTTCGGCTTCCGTTATCACTTCGCCATCGGGCAGATTGAGACGCTCGCCACCTTCGGCATCGACATACACCAGTACATAATTTTTGTTATACAAGCTGCGTAACTGCATGTCTGAAAATGTTTCCTTGTTGGTTTTTTCACAAAAACCGCAGCCATATCGTCCAAAATACAGGAAAATATAACGGTTTTGTGCCCTGGCCGCCTCCAACCCGGCATCGAAACGCATAAACGGGTAGTTGGCAGGTGGATCAGCCTGTACGGTATTTACCAGGCAAAGACCGGCAAGAAGAATAAACCTATAGATGAATTTTATGGCCATAATGTGCTGGTTACGCAGTTTTTTAAAGTATAACGTTGAATCCAGATTTTACTCAGATTTTTTGACGTTTTGTTGCCACTTTGCATCGCGTATAAGCTTACGTCTATAAAGTATGGCTGAGTCGGCACATTATTGTTTACCAGACTGACATCACTCGCGTTTGTTTTGTATGATAGGTATCTTGTAAATAATATTTTTGGCAGGTCAATTTTGTCAGCAGCGTTTATATCCACATTTGCTATCACCATCATTAAATATTCTGCTTATGGTCTGGGCATAGTGCTTTTATTTAATGTCTGGATTTATTTTCAGCAACCCGACATGATTTTCTTCCCCGATAACAAACTGGTCAGCACGCCCAAAGATTGGGGCTTGAGCTATGACGAAGTGAAACTCACTACGGCAGATAATGTGCAACTACACGGCTGGTATATACCTGCAAATAATTCAACGCAGGCTTTACTGTTTTTTCATGGTAATGCAGGCAATATTTCACACCGCGGTGACACGATTGCAATTTTTCACAGCCTTGGGCTGAATATATTAATTATTGATTACCGTGGTTATGGTAATAGTGCTGGCAGCATGAGTGAGACGGGCGCCTATCTGGACGCAATGGCGGCATGGCAATACCTGGTAAAGGGTCGCAACATTCAACCCGAAAATATTTTCATTTTCGGTCGCTCGCTGGGTGGTGCCGTAGCAGCGCAATTGGCAACACGCGTTCAGCCAAAAGGCCTGATACTCGAGTCGACCTTCAGCTCGGTTAAAGACATGGCCGATACCATGATGCCTGTTATGTCCCGACTGATTTATTTTCGTTATCGCTTTAACACAGCCGATATCATTCACCAGGTAAAATGCCCACTACTGCTCATACACAGTCAGGACGACGAGATTGTGCCCTATGAACTCGGCGAGAAAGTTTTCGCTGCCGCCAATTCACCGAAATACTTTTTTGCTCTGCAGGGCGGCCACAACGATGGTTTTATGCAAGACTTACGCGGCTACAAAAAAGCACTGCGTTGGTTTATACAAAAGCCATAATTCATTACAGCGCTTCAGATACATCACCTCATATACATTCGCTGCCAGTTTAATGTGAATTTATTCACGGAATTAAATTTACCTGTTATTGTCTCATCAACCGATGCTATCCACACTTGCTGTCTGATTTATTGTATAATAGCGTCACGTCAGCACTTATTTAGAACCATTTCCTCCGTTGGCGACTTTAAATGTTAAAACAGGTTATATTGCAGGATACCCGCATGATCGCACCATCCCAGCACGAATTTTGTCCCAGCTGTCAACAGCAGATAATGGCAGCCAAAGCACTGATCGAACCGTGTGCCGGAAAAGTCTGTGACAATGAAATTTATGAACAAATAAGTTACCAGTTCGCGACCTTACAATCACTGGCAGAGGCTCGTAACAAAGGTATACTCGCTATATATGCTCGCAGTCTGGCGAAATATGCGCGCAACCTCTACAACCAGGACAATGACAACATCCGGCAAGATGAACATGCGTTACTGGTCGAAGGTATAAAGCTCGGCTTGTTGTGCGAAGACGGCACACTCTACGAAGCATGCCCTGAAATGAATTACGACAAACTGTGGGAGTTTACACAGCGTTTAAAAAATCATCGCCGTGATTTATTTGCAGACGAAAAGACAGCAAGTCACCAACTTTAAATGGTAGGCCTTAACTGGTGTGATTTTTCTGTTGCACGCAATGTAAAAAATTCACAACACTTCGGGTGTCAACCCGACCGACATGGGTTGAGCCCGAAGGCAGACACTTATTTGGCTGCGCTTTCATTGGCAGGTTCAGCAGGCGCCCGATAGGGCGCGTAGCCTGGCGCGCCATACCAGTTGTTAACACCCCATGGACCTGCATAATAATTCGGATACCCTCCATACCATGGACCGCCACCATAATAGGGGTAACCGTAACCGCCATAGTATGGATAATTTCCGTACCATGGCCCACCGCCATAAGTTGGATAATAATTGTTGTACCAGGGGCCATTATTCCACGGGCCGCCACCCCAGGGACCGTAATTCCAGGGACCATTATTCCATGGCCCGCCGCCATTAAATGGCCACCAAAAGGCACTCGCATTGCCGCTTGCCAGGGTAGCACCCGCGATGGCCAGCACAAGTAAGGCGGCTTTCAAGGATTTGCTCATAACACTCTCCTTTCATAACGTATGATTCAGCAGTACTGACAATGCTAATAATAATTTCAGCAGTTTCAATGATCTGGCTCAAAAATTTCTCAGAAATGGAAGTGAAGAAACCCGAATGAAAAATTTACACAGGATTGGAAAAGAGACGATGTAGTGATGTGGCGGTGAATTTATTGCAGGTTAAGTTCAGGTAATTTTTTGACAAGCGCATTTAACACGGCTTCATCAATCGCGGTATTTATTTCCCCGCGCATAATCTCGATAGTTTTTTCAACGGGGATTGCACCACGGTAGGGACGTTCTGCAGTAATGGCATCAAAAATATCGGCCACGGTAATAATGCGCGTTTCGATAGTTATTTCCTCTGCCGACAAGCCGTACGGATAACCCTTGCCATCAAGTCGTTCATGATGTGCGCCCGCCATTTTTGCCAGCTCGGCAAATGGCTGGATATGGGCAAGGATTTCTTCCGTATAACGGGAATGATTGTGCACTTCCTGCCATTCCTGTTCCGTCAGTTTGCCGGGCTTGTCGAGAATGTCATTGCTCACACCGAGTTTACCAATATCGTGCAGAAACGCACCGCGGCGTAAAAAATGTTGTCGTGATGTAGCGATGGACAGTTCATCTGCGATGGACAATGTATAGTGCGCCACGCGCGAACTGTGATTGTAGGTATAAGGACTCTTTGAATCGACGATCATACCAAAGGCGGCAGTTATATCGTCAAGTCGTTGTTCGCTCAAAATAATGGGCTGTGTTTCCGGTGCAAGTTTTTGAATGGTAGTCTGGATTTCCGGATTCGATAATTGCTGCCAAAAATATTTATCGTGCGCAATTAACGCAAACGCGTCAGCCAGATTCGGCGCAAACCAGCTGCCTTTACGATTTTTAATTTCGTCGATTGCAGCCTGCTCGCCACCGAGCTGGTAAAACACATCGACTACTTGTGATAATAACGCAATGGCAGAATTGATCGGTATGGCATCACCGCTGATGCGATAGGGACGACCTTTACCGTTCCAGTGCTCATCCAAATGACGTATGCCGTTGGCAATGGCCTCATTAAAACCGAGCCGCTGCGCGATATCTGCACCACGCTCACAACGTGTTTCAATCAGTTCATCCGCGTACTGTTCACCATGCACGACAATATTTGACAATCGTTTCAGGCGCGACAACATGCCTTCGCCGACACCGACGTGACTAAACACAAATTTTGAAATTTCACTCAACTTCGCAGCGTTGACAGTTTTAAAGTCATGCTTAATCTGTCGTTCATCACTACCGTATAATTCATAGAGTCGTGCCGCATTACTGCTACAGCCCGCATCTTTTAATAGCAGGGTATAATACAAATCCCATAAGTCGTCTTGTGACAGTCCAATCACTTTACCGATATGCATGCCTATCCAGCAGCAACGAATACAATGCCCGGCTGGTTGGCCCTCAGTCATGTCGAGCGCATAACTCAGCGCTGCAATGACTTCGGATAAGTGCAGTTGTTGCTGGCTGCTTGCTTGCGCTGGTGAAACAAGGTTAATCGGATCAGATGATTTCATGTCATTATCTATCGGCAATAGCAGCACCAACTTCAATCTGGACAAAGTCCAGATGTAGCAGCGTATTTAGTCCTGAATTTTTCGCCGCTATTTCTGCTCGTTTTAACGAAGCTTTTCTATACTCGTAACATGGCAACACAAAAACCCCTTACCAAACGTGGTCGCATACTCTTCGGCGGCATCTTTATTATTATGGGAATTATTCCGGTGAGTATGGCGCTGAATCTTTTTGACCCGAATAATACGGGTTTAAGTGAAGGCGTACCTGTCTGGGTTGGCGTAATAGCCGGCGGGGTATTCATTGTTGCGGGCCTGGCGGTTATTGCTGGCAACTCCATCATTACGCATATTCTCGCCTTGCTGATAGTTGGCGGTCTGGCCGCGATTGGCAGCTGGATTGCCTTCGGTGCAGGCGGGCGCAGTTGCGAATCTGATTTTAGCCTGTTCGGTTTAGGCGGCGTGGATTCTGTGCAAGGCCTGGCCTGTCGTGTGCCCTTTGGCATCGGCACGGTGATTGTCTACGGCATACTTATATATATGGGCGCAAAGCTGTTGCAAACTTTGGCGGGTGGCCCGCCTAAACTGGCCGTGCTGTTAAAGACAGCCGAAGCCATTATCCTGATCACATTACTCCCCATCCTGCTACCGCTAGTGCTGTTTCTCATTTTGAAAGCGTTTCTTAATGCCGCGAAGACGCGTCTGAAAACCGGTGCCTGGCCAAAAAATGACGCGTTTATTAAACGTCAGCAAGCGAAGGGACTGCTACAGAGAGTGACAGGAAAAAGTAAAGCTGGCTAGTGTGATCATGCAAACTATCTATGATGAGTGTTGATGTCACATATTTAAATCTATTCTGTTAACTGTTAAATTGATTTATCAAGGAAATTATATATAAAGTGTCCAACGTAAATAAAAATGCGCTGCTGTGAAACTAATTGATCTTCTGCGCGCTGTTGAATCGCATTCGGGCACGTTCCAGTGCCGAAAAATACCTGATGATGCGGTAACAAAGCAGGTCGAGTTTCATCACAAGTATGACCTTCCTGTCGCACCGGAAGAAGACATACCAATAGGCAAGTTGCGTGACTTCTATGCAACGTTTGCCAGCCTGACACTTTATCATGACCCGGCAAGCAACGACGCCGCGTTTTATATCGCTTCGCCGAATCAATGGGGTTCATTAAACGAAGCGTTCAGACCCTGGCTTGAGTGTGTCAGTGAAGAAGACGAACTGCTGCCTGACTGGATAGATGACTGTATTGTAATTGGCGAAATCCCGCAGTCGGGCAACTATCTGTTAATGCCGCGCTCCGGCGCAAAACAGGGTTATATATTTGAATTTGAACACGATGGCTTCGAATTTATTGAATATGCATCTGATATCGAACAGTTCGTGCTCCAGCTCCTTGACCCGGACGCCTCGGTCTTGACAGGCATGGCGTCGCATATGCGCTTTATTGAGGAAAATGATCCAACCCAGTGGTGGATTGTTGAAATGCGTGATAACCGTGGTAACCTTGTACACACGCGCATTTGAGTTAATTCATAAAGATACAAAGTGAACAAGTCTGAAATAACCATCAAAACACCCTCTGCAGAACTTGTTTTCTCATGGGATGACGAGCGCAATGAATGGTCTACGATCCAGTATTTTTTTGGTTGGGCTGGTTTTCACTGTGAGAACAGCCTGCCTGAATTAAAGAATGGTCAGTCATATATAATTATTGATTCGCTACCAGATGAAACGCCGTCTGATAAACATACCCAGGCCCTGGCCTGGCTACTGGAGCAACCGGATGCAGCGAGTCAAATAGTGTTAAATGCGATATACAAAATTTACCCTTCCCAGAAACAAAGTCTTTCGGAATATTTTGACACAGAAACATTAAACCTACTTTATCCGGATCTGAACAAAATCACTGATTTAAAGGCATTATTAAGCTTGAGCCGCATCCATATTTATGTGGAGAGCAGGGATGGTCTGCCTTATCTGGGCTTCGATCTGGCGTGTAACTGGGATGTCGAACACGGTGTACAGGTATTGCTCAACGGTCCACGCATTGTTGCTGTGGGAACGGATGCGTTAAATCCTTACAATATAGATCAGGATGGTGGAGAAATCTGAAAATGCCTGCGCGGTACAGAGACACTTTCACCCTAAAACGCCGCACCAAAACTCAGTTCCGGATAGGTTTCGGAACAGGTGGTATAGATTGACTCCGTGCAATTTGCATACTCCACATACACGACACCAAAACCAAATGTGAAATTGTCACCGGACTTCATATGTGTACCGGCACGTGCGCCGCGTGCATCGCGGTCCGGTAAATTTTCCACACGCGTCTTGCGATAAAACGCACCAACGTAAGGTGAGAACTGTTGTTGTCTTGCAAACACGTAACCTATACGCGGACTAAACTGTTCAATGGTGGGGTTACCACCGGACCAGTATTCATAATCGGCACCAAGGTGCAAGCCATCCAGCAGGTAATAACCTATGCCAACACCAAACACCGTGTAATCATTATCATAAGCACGGCCGGATCCGATCGAAGCGGAAAAACTGATCGTGCCCTGATCAAATGGATTGGCCAACAACGATCCGGATGTTGTCATACTCATGAACAGAACGGCAAAAAATGATTTTCTTAACATGTGTTTTCTCGTGATAGTGTATCAGAAGGCAGTAAAAACCAGTTTACGCTCAAAGGGTCAGGTAACCCAGTGGTTTATTCGTTTTCGCTCAACGGCATCAAGGAAATTTGACTCACTTCACCTTCTGTGGCCTTGTTTGACTTGCACTCACCTGTGTATTCACTTTCGGTTTGTCGGGTAAGGACACATTTACGTGTATCATGTTCGCGGGGAATATTGAAGCTGAGTTGCTCCTCGTCGTATTTGATGTCAACCAGTTCGTAGGTATAGTCCGGCATGGGCTCGAGATCGAGATTGATCATTTCGATCTTCAACACCTTGCGTTCCTCTTCGTTATTATAACGAATATTATATTTTAGCTTGTAGCGTTTACCGAGCGAATTGACCAGCGCACCCTGCCATTCGCCTTCCTGCAAGGGTTCTGCCATCGCCCCTGTTACCGAAAATACTATTAACAATATCGCTGTCGTTAAACCAGGTATGATTTTCATGCTGCTGTCTCCTTCGCGTTACACGTATAACAACGCGCATTAATCCTGTTCTTTTTCTTTCAGAGCTTCCTGTAACAACTTGCGTGCCTCTTCCATGCCCGGACGATCACGTAAGCTGGCGTATTCTGACGGGAACACCAGCGCAATCAGTTCGATGTGCGGTTGATCGCTTTTTAAATCAAATTCGTCCAGAACAATGGCAAATCGATGGTTGTTACCAAGCCGGGTATTATTGACTTTGGGAAAATTAAAGTAATCCAGATTAAAGCTGCGTTTTACCTCTATTTCAAGACCTTCATTGCCAATCAGCGCCAAGTCACCTCTACCACTAACATCCGTTACTGTTTCGATGTGCGGTGTAGTAGTATCTTCCACACGCTTTTTATAGAGAATCACTGTCAGTTTTGCGCTCTTGTTACAGTGATCAACATCAGACACGCGCACTTCCAGATATCGTGTTACACCTTGCAAATCGGTCCGGCGCGATTCATTCAGTAATTGCCGGTATTCATTTTTTATATCTGCGCTGTTAAACAAACTGCTCAACTCACTATCCTGCATAAGGAGTTTATTCTTATCGTCAAAAATGCCGAAATTGCGTTGTAAATCCCGCTCTGGCCAGGGAAAACTGTCTTCGTAAAGCAAACTGGTGCAGGGCGTCACACCCTTTTCGTTGTAAGTGACCAGTGGAACATTGATTTTTTTTGTCACACCATGCTGATGCAGGGACGACACCTGCGCACTGGCAACACGTCTGGCCAGCGAATAAAGTCGTTTGCGCAACTCGCCACGCGCTTCCTGAAAATTAGGAATTTCATTTTTTTTCGGCTTAATATTTTTTAGGTCTTCACGAAATTCGGCAAACAGGGGCGACAGACTAAGCGAGTCGCCAAAATTAAGCGCTAACAGTTCCAGACGTAGTAATTGTTTGGACATGCCGGCGATGGAATTATCCGGTTGTTGATTCTTTAACAGGAAGGCCTGTAATGTCTGGTCGAATACATCCTTGCGTAAATCACTCTCGGCCTGTTCGCGGCGAATTTGTAATTCGGTAATCAGGCGCGCGCTTTGCTGATTATTCGAAATGGATGACAGGGTATAGTTACTGACAAAGCCAGCCCAGGCAATTAACAAGCCGGCGACGATAGGTGTAAATGCTTTTAAGCCAATTTCAACCCAGTCACGTTTGGGCTTGTCAGATTTTGGCTCTGTTTTTTCATTTCGGGTTTTATCATTCCGTGTTTTATCATTCTGTGCTTGATTCATTTCGCTCACGTACCTGAAGGCTCCTTACTTGCGTACCACGATGATGCGATTACCGATTTTACGTAAGCTGCCATTAAATTCAGTGTTTTGATCAAAATCCAGAACGCGGGGTAGAAAACTCATGACGGCGAACCCCCGGCCGGAAAACGTCATGTGCGATGAAGGCGGCAGGTGAACCCGGCCCGTCTTGGGTTGAATCTGGTCCAGGTTGAGAGCATGGGGGTAAACATAACCGTCCCAGCCTTCCATTTTGAAATAGTTTTCGGGATAGTGGGTGCGCGTGAACCGATCCTGCCGCTTGCGGATGATTGTGGCCGGTTCCTCCGACTCGAACAGGCTGGCATCCCATTGGGGCACCTTGAAGCTCCGCTCGGAATAGGGCGCGTCCAGTTTCAACTGGCCCCAGGGATTCCTGAATTCCGCAGGAACGCCGACATCCCCACGTGCTTCAAGATAAAGCAGGCGAGGGTTGCCTTTAAAGTTCAGCCGGTAGGGGCAGGAACGCGGGATGATCAGGAAATCGCCCGGTATCAGGTCCATTTGTCCAAAGAGGGACTGGAGGTGAACCCGCCCCTCGTAAAGAAAAAACAGTTCGTCCGCATCGTTGTTCGCAAAAAACGCCGTCTCCGGCGATTGCGGGTGACACATGCCGTAATGGACGTCGTCATTGAATGCGAGGAGGGTTCGCCCGGTGAGATACGTTCCGCAGGCCTCCAGGTTGCGGGTCCTGAAATGCCGCCGTTGCAACACCGGCGTTTGGACGGGACTCGGACAGGCCCAGCGGGCCTCGTTAAAAATTTCCTGGTCTGACTCGCCGGTGGGAGGGTGATGCAGATACAGTATGGAGTAGGGTTCCTCAAACCCTTCCCGGGTAAAACAATATTCATGCAGAAGCCGGCTCCCGGAATAATGGGCCACATGGTGCCGGGCCGCGATTTTACCGAATTTCAAATACTGATTCATCGTCTTATCCAATCAAGTGAGTGAGACGTCCGATGTTTTCGATTTCCAGTTCGACCGTGTCCCCTGAGTTCAAAAACCGGTCCTGTTCGAACCCGCATCCCGTGCCGACGGTGCCGCTGGCCAGAATATCTCCGGGATACAGGGTCTGCAATTCGCTGGCGTAGGCGATCATCTGCTCAAACGTAAAATGGGAAGCACCGCTGTTGCCCTCGGACCACAACATCCCATTGACCCAGGCCCTCATTTTCAGGTTGCGCGGATCGCCGATTTCGTCCGGGGTCACCAGCCAGGGACCCAGGCCGGTATTAAAATCCTTCGCTTTTGCCGGACCCAGGCCGATGCGCATCACCGTTTGTTGCAATTCACGCGCGCTGAAGTCGTTGACGATGGTGAAGGCGCCAATGGCCTTCCCGGCTTCTTTTTCGGTGACCTTGTGGCAGGGCGATTTGAGGACAACGGCCAGTTCCAGTTCATAGTCTTTTTTGTTTTCACCCTGGGGGAAGGTCACCGTTGACCGGTTGCCGCTGAAGCAACGGGTGGACCCGTTGTACCAGACGGGATGCTCGAACCATTCTGGCGGCACATCGAACCCCCGCTTGGCGCGACAGGTGCGCACATGTTGCTCAAAGGAATAAAAATCCAGGAAAGCGCCGGGGGTTTCCACGGGGGGGAGCAGGCTGACCCTGGACAATTCAACAGGCGTTTGACGAAGCGTTTCCTGCCAGGGCGCATTGCCTTCCTGCAACGTGCCGAGAGCCTCCACCGTGGTCAGACCGTTTGCCAGGGGAAAGATTTTCCCGTCATGGAAGAGCCCGTCTTGTGATGCCCCGGCCGGGTCCCTGTACCGGAGTAGTTTCATAGGGCGGTTTCCTGGAGTTCGATGGCTTCAAACAGGGCCCGGAAGTTGCCTTCTCCAAATCCCGGATGCCCCTTGCGTTGGATGATCTCGTAAAAAAACGGGCCGGCATTGTCCTCGTGATACAGCATCGAGGCGTCCTGCAGGAAAATCTGGAGGAGGTAGTTGCCGTTTTCCCCATCCACCAGAATGCCCTCGCGGCGGAGGTCTTCCAGGTCCTCATCAATAGAATGCACATTTTTTTCCGCCAGGCGCTGGGGCAGAAGGTCGTAATAGGTTCCGGGGGTGTGCAGAAACTCGACCCCGCGCTCGCGGAGCCGGCGAACGGTTCCCACAAGGTCTTTCACGGACAACGCGATGTGCTGGATGCCCGCGCCATGATTGCATTCCACAAAACGTTGTATCTGGGATTCATTGAAATGGGGATACAGGGGTTCGTTGGTTGCCAGCTTGACTCCGGAGCCCGGATCGTACATGACCTGGGAAGACAGTCCCGTGCCTTTTTTCCCTGAGGAATAGTCCGGCGTGTGGAACGCTACGTTCCAGAATTTTTTGAAATCCATGACATGTTCGAAAAACTGCCATATCGGAAACAGGGTCCGGGCGTTGATGGTCAGGTGGTCGATCGCCATGAAGGATGCACCGAGCGGATCGGGACATTCCAGCTTTTCAAACATGGGAATATCTGCGGTGTCTCCCTCTATTTGCAGAAAAGTGAACTCGACAAACCCGATCGAAGTCGCGATGGTCACAAAACGATGGCTGGAGTGTGGAGACTCCACCTTGACTTCCGGGTGGATGAAGGTGGCGTGGTGTTCCTTGAGGTACGACACCGTCTTGTCCAGATCGTTCACCTGAAAGACGACGTTTCGAATGCCCGGGCACAACAGCTTCAGGTACTGAGCGGTGTAACTGTGGGTGGAAAGCGGTGCCGTCACCAGAATCCGGATGCCGTGTGAAGAAAAAACCACCGCCTTGCTCTTGAATTGTTCTTCCCAGGACGAAGTGGAACGATGCGTTTCCACAAACCCCATTTTTTCCAGATAGAAGGCCCTGCTCCTGTCAAAGAAGTCGACCACGAATTCCACGGAATGAATTTTTCTGATACCCAATTGCGAGGGCGCGTCCATGACCACCTCCTGGCGAGCCTGCCAGAATCAAAAAAAGCCGGGGGAGCTCGCAGTCAGGGTTGATTAAGAAATCACAGCAACCCAAAAAAGAAGGAGGATAAGCCCCACAAAATCAAAAATATGCGAGCCATTATCCCCTTACATTAATATAGTCCTTTTTCCCCGGAGCGCAACAGGTGTCCCCGCCCCCGATGTTCGATCAGGCGATTCCCATATCTTTTCAGGTTGGTTCGGCCTGGAAACGATGGGGACGTCATGTGACTTTGGCTGTCTTCCCTCCCTCGCTACGATTCTCGTTTCCTCCAAGTTTCCATGTAAATGTTTCGCCAGCCTTGCGTTTCAAAGCCTGCCTCTCCACGGGTTCCTATATTGGATAAGTTAAATAATAGTTAAAAAATTTGGCTCAACGGTTTATTGGGTTGACATTTTGTATCGCAGGCCTTTGTCTAATTATTAAGGGAACTCTATTCAAAAACAGGTAACTGATTTTTGCCTGTCGACAATCCAAAACAGGTAGGGCCTTGATCATGGTGCTCAATTCAATTCCAAAACGGGTTGGCGTGGGTTATGCCCTTATGGTCTTCACGTTGTTGGCGACCGTTTTGATTTCCATCTATGAAGTGACCTCCATTCAGGAAACGAACAAGGACAACATTGAGGTACGGTTTCCCTCTGTTGTTGCCTCCAGCGAATTGCTCACGGGTGTCAGCAAATCGCTTTCGGCGTTGAGGGGATACCTGATTCTTGGGGACGAGGTTCAAAAGGAATTGCGCAAAAAGTCCTGGGAAACGACGATCAGTTCCAGTATGGGAACCCTTCAAAGCATTTCAAATGACTGGAAGGACCGTCGTATGGTTTCCAGTTTGGATGAAATCAAGTCCAGACTGGCGTTATTGAAGCAATACCAGGATGAAATAGAATCGGTTGCCCACACTCCGGAAAATGAACCGGCGCAGATGATTCTACTGTCGGAAGCGGCGCCTAAAGCGGATATTCTGGTGGCCCGGATTTCCAGAATGATTGATATTGAGGAGTCCCTGCAGGCCACGCGGGAAAGGAAAAACCTGTTGACCACCCTGGCAAATTTTCGCGGAGCGTTGGGGATGAGCCTGGCCAGTTTGCGGGCGTATTTGCAAAATGGGGATGTGAAATTCAAGGAGGAATTCAATCGCTATTGGGCGATCAACGAGACCGCTTTTCAATCCATGAAAAAGCAGGTGCGTCTCTTCAACCCTGAGCAACTGGAGGCCTTTACCCAGATCGAGCGGGTGCGTGGAGAGTTCAATGGCCTGCCTGAAAAGATGATCCAGATCCGCAGTGGGGATAAATGGAATCTGGCCAATTACTGGCTGGAGGCCAAGGCCGCCCCATTGGCTCTGGAGTTGAATCAGTTGGCCGCTGGGTTGGCGAAAGACAACAAGCAGGCAACCCGGCTTAGCTTCGAGGCTGTGATCAGTCAGGTCGAAAACCTCATCAGCATGGAATGGGGGTTGCTGGCGATTGGCATTGTCATTGCCCTGTTCATTTCAATCGTGATCACCCGTTCCATTCAACAGGCAGTGACCAAAACCATTACAGCGGCCGAGGCCATTTCTGCGGGAGATTTTGATTTTAAAATTGACCTGAAGGGAATGCGGGAAATGGAATTGCTCGCAGACGCCATGCGCAAAATGCAGGTCAACCTGAAATCCCTGACCCAGGGCCTGAAAGAAGAGACCCAGAAAATTTCGGAGAGCAACTGGGTTAAATCCAATCTTTCTGAAATAACCGGCAAGTTGCAGGGGTTGAGTTCTCTGGAATCATTTGCCACGACGCTCATCCATGAGTTGACACCGAAGGTGGGAGGGCAACTGGGCCTCTTTTACAAGGCATCCAGTAACGGAAATAACACGTTGTCCCTTCTGGGATCCTACGCGCATACAAAACGGAAAAACCTTTCCGATGTCTACCGGGTGGGAGAGGGCCTGGTGGGTCAGTGCGCGCTGGAACAGAAGCCCATCCAGATAAGTAATGTGCCGGACGATTATGTGCGGGTCACGTCGGGTTTGGGGGAAGCCATCCCCAGGCATATTTTTGTCGCGCCCATGGTGTTTGAAAATCAGGTCAAGGGCGTCATCGAAATTGGCACCTTCAGCGAAATTTCTCCCCAGTACCGCAATTTGCTGGACGAAGTTTCAAACTCCCTTGGCGTGGTGATCGAAAGTATTGAAGGAAGGATTAAAACCGAAGTCCTGCTGAAAGAAGCCCAGGAATTGAATCATCAAATCCAGATTCAATCGGAGGAATTGAAGGCAACCAACGAGGAGTTGGAAGAAAAAGCTGAAATATTGAAACAAAATGAGGAGGAGCTTAAAAACCAGAGCGAGGAACTCCAGGCTCAGAATGAGGAACTGGAAGAAAAGACGTCTTTTCTGGAAGAAAAAAACCAGGAGGTTCTGGAAAAAGGCAAACAGGTGGAACTCTTCAATAAACTGCTGGAAGACAAGGCTCGGGACCTGGAAACAGCGAGCAAATACAAATCCGAATTCCTGGCCAATATGTCGCATGAGTTGAGGACCCCGTTGAACAGCCTGCTCATTCTGTCCAAGGATCTTCTGGAAAACGACAATGAAAACCTGAGCGAAGACCAGGTGGACTCCCTGAAAGTGATCAATCAAGGGGGCCGGGACCTGCTGGAACTGATCAATGATATTTTGGACCTGTCTAAGATTGAAGCTGGGAAAATGAAGGTCAATCTTTTTGAAGAAAACCTGGACAATCTGGTTCGGGACATAAAGCAGCAGTTTGACCCTGTCGCCCGTGACAGGAAGGTGGAATTCAACGTCGAAATCAGCAACGGCAATGTCGAGGTTCTCAACACCGACTGCCAGCGGGTCAAGCAAATCCTCAAAAACCTCCTCTCGAATGCTTTTAAATTTACAGAAGAAGGTTCGGTCACGCTCCGGGTTTCAGATCCAAGGCATATTCCCACCATTAATAATCCCAATTTGAGGGACGCATCGTGCATCGCATTTTCCGTGGTGGATACCGGGGTCGGTATTTCCAATGAAGGTCAGAAGGGGATTTTTGAGGCCTTCAAGCAGGAGGATGGCTCCACCAGCCGGAAATTTGGCGGAACGGGCCTGGGACTCTCAATATCCAAGCAGATGGCCCTGTTGATCGGAGGCGACCTGTTTTTTGAGAGTGAGAAGGGGAAAGGTAGTCATTTCACGCTCTGTTTCCCGAGTACCTACAAGGGGGATAAGGGGGAACCGGGTGAACATCCGGTGTCCCGACCCGCCGAAGCGGAACAACCACAACAAGGCACGGACCTGGCAATACCACCCGGGACCGAAAGCCAGGTCGACAGCAACTTTCTCGAAGAGTTTATACCGGACGATAGAAATGACCTGAAACCCGGCGACAAGTCAATCCTCATCATTGAGGATGACAAGATATTTGCCGGTGTGCTGGCGAAGATCACCAGAAAGCGCAATTTCAAATGCATTTCCGCGGGGACCGGGAAAGGTGGGCTCAACCTGGCCCTCACCTACAAGCCGGACGCTATCCTGCTCGACCTGGGACTTCCCGACATCGACGGCGCCAATGTTCTGGACCAGTTGAAGTACAATCCCTCCACCCGCCATATCCCCATTCACGTCATTTCCGGCAGAGACGACAAGGTCGACCTTCTGGAAAAAGGAGCCATGGGATTTTTGTTAAAACCCGCCAGTGAAGATGACCTGAAAAATACACTGTCCCAAATTGAAGCGCTGATCAACTCCAAGGTGAAACGGGTCCTGATCATAGAAGATGACGAGGGCAGTCAACGGGCTATCAGGCGACTGATCACATCGGATGAAGTCGAATCGACCTGCGTTTCCACCGGGCGGGAGGCGATTCAGGAATTGACCACGACCAAATTTGATTGCGTCATTCTGGACCTCCGCCTGCCGGACACTAACGGTTTTGAATTGTTGAAGCATTTGGAGGGTATTGAGGAAATTTCACTTCCGCCTATTGTCATCTACACAGGAAAAGAATTGAGCCGGGAGGAAAGTCAGGAACTCCAGAAATATTCGCGAAGTATCGTCGTGAAAGGCGCCAATTCTCCGGAGCGGTTGCTGGATGAGGTGACCCTGTTCCTGCACAGTGTCGAAACAAAAATGACGGGAGAGCAAAAAGAGATTCGCGTCCGGCAGACCAGCGACCACAACCCACTGAAGGAAAAACATGTGCTGATTGTGGATGACGACATGCGCAACACCTTTGCCCTTTCCAAGATTCTGAAGAAAAATGGATTGACCGTCTCCATGGCCGATAACGGGCAACTGGCTCTTGAAAAGCTGGATGAGAACCCGAACATCGATCTGGTGTTGATGGACATAATGATGCCTGTTATGGACGGTTACGAGGCCATGGAAAAAATCAGGGAGCAGGAACGGTTTCAGGATTTGCCCATCATCGCCCTGACGGCAAAGGCCATGCCGGAGGACCGGTCCCGGTGCCTGGAAAAAGGTGCGAATGATTACGTTCCCAAGCCGGTTGAAGTGGACATGTTGCTCACATTGATGCGGGTCCTCCTGTTGGTGGAAAAATGAATCCTGTCGACATCGCTGAAATTGAAATGGACCTTCTGCTGGAGGGAATATTCAGACGATACGGGATTGATTTTCGCAATTACAGCCGGGCGTCGATCAAGCGCAGGGTGGGGTTGATACTCGACAAAACAGGATTCGAGAAATTCTCGGACCTGATTCCGCTACTGTTGAACGACAAGGAGGCTTTCGATCAATTCATGCTGACCATGTCGGTCGGGGTCACGGAAATGTTTCGCGATCCGGATTTCTTTCTGGCCTTCCGCCAGAAGCTGATCCCGATAATGAAGACCTATCCCTTTGTCAAAATCTGGCATGCCGGTTGTTCCACGGGAGAGGAGGTCTATTCCCTGGCGATCATGCTCCATGAAGAAGAGTTTCTGGAGCGAAGCATTATTTACGCAACGGACATCAACCCCTTGTCTCTGGACATCGCGCAAAAGGGAATTTACTCGATGGACGCATTCAAGCAATTCGAAGACAACTATCGGGCGACCCACCCGAAGTCAAACCTGCGGTCCTATTGCCAGGAAAAATACGGTTTTTTCAAATTAAACGACCAATTGAAAAAGAATATTGTGTTTTCCACCCACAACCTGGTGTCGGATGGTGTTTTTGGGGAAATGAACATCATCGTCTGTCGAAATGTCCTTATTTATTTTGACAAAATTCTCCAGGACCGGGTGTTTAAATTATTCATGGACAGCCTGAGCCCCCTGGGGTTTTTGTGCCTGGGGACAAAGGAGACTGTCAAGTTTTCCCAGGTGGCAGACCAGTTTGAAATGATCTGCAAAGGGGAAAAAATTTTCCGGAAAAATTCAGGGTCCAATGGCCACTCAGTTTTATAATTTGATTGCGATCGGAGGTTCCGCCGGCAGTTTCAAGGTGGTCACCAGATTGCTGAAGCAACTGCCCGCTGACTATTCCATCCCCATTGTCGTGGTCCTGCATGTCTGGAAAAATTCGAGAGGGGTTGTCGCGGATACGTTGAACCAGGTCTCCCACCTGACGGTCCAGGAAGCGGAAGAGAAAACCGCGCCTGCCTCCGGTCATGTGTACATGGCGCCGGGTGGTTTTCATCTTCTTTTAGAGAGGAACCGGACTTTCAGCTTGAACATAGACCCTCCGGTCAATTACTCCAGGCCGTCCATTGATGTCCTGTTTCAAACAGCGTCGGAAGCCTACGGCAATTCTCTGGCCGGAGTCCTCCTGACCGGCGCCAACTCCGATGGGGCCCTGGGGTTGAAGGCCATCGGCGACGCAGGCGGGATGGTCATCGTTCAGGACCCCAAAACCGCCGAAGCACCGTTTATGCCTGCATCGGCGATGGAAATAACAGGGGTGGATCACGTAATCAACCCGGAGTCCCTGGCCCCTTTACTGCAGGAAATTTCAAAACTCGCGGAGTCCCATCATGGAAAACTCTCTAAACATTGACCGGCCTAACATTCTCATTGTAGACGACCGGCAGGAAAATATATTTGCCCTGGAAAAAATTCTACGGCGTGTTGACGCCAATGTCATTCCAGCGAATTCCGGTAACGAGGCGCTTTCGCTGATCCTCCGCCACCGGGTCGCCCTGATTCTCCTGGATGTCCAGATGGAGGGCATGGACGGATTTGAAACGGCCACCTTCGTCAGGGAATACGAAAATACAAAAACAACGCCCATTATTTTTGTGACGGCCATCAGCAAGGACCAGAAGTATGTTTTTTCAGGGGTACTAGACAGGGCGGTTGATTACCAGTTCAAACCGCTGGATCCCGATATCCTGATCAGCAAAATCAATGTGTTTCTCAAACTGCACCGGCAACAGATGATCCAGGAAGATTTGATTAAAAAACTGCAGACGGCCAAAAACAAAACTGACGGAAAGTGAAATCCGGATCCATTCTATTCTCAACAACATTCAGGATGGGGTCATCACCACCAACAGCAGTGGCGTTATCCAATCGTTCTACCTGGCGGCGGAAAGAATGTTCCAGTACAGCTTTGCCGAAGTGGTGGATAAATCCATCGAGAAACTCCTGGATAAGGAGTCTTACGATGAATACCGGGAAGTGATTCAGGCGGAAAGCAGTAATTCCATAAAGAGAAACCTGGTATCCGATAAAAAAGTATTTTGCTGGCGCAAGGATGGAAAGTTTTTCTCCGGAGAAATGGGAATCAGCAAGATCACCATTGACGGGGAACCTCTGTTCACTTCCTGCATCCGGGACATCACACAAAGGGAGATGTATGAAACGAATCTCATCAAGGCCAAGGAAGAAGCCCTGAGGGCCAATCAGGCCAAATCGGAATTCCTTGCCAGCATGAGCCATGAACTGAGGACGCCCCTGAACGCCATCATCGGGTTTTCCCAACTCATCATGAAATGCACCACCGATCCCCTGAGCGAATCCCAGTCCGAAAGCGTGGAACAGATCCGTGGCGCCGGTGAACATCTTTTGAGTTTGATCAACGATATTCTGGACCTGGCAAAAATCGATTCCGGAAAAACCGCATTGTCGCTGGAGCCGTTGTATGTGAAAAACCTGGTCGCAGAGGTGGGAAGCCTTATCGAGAGCACCGGGAGTAAACTGGGTATTCAGGTGTCCATCCACAATAATTGCCATGAGGACACTTATATCTGGGGTGACGGGGTTCGGGTCAAGCAGGTTCTGTTGAACCTTTTGTCAAACGGGATTAAATACAACAAGCCCAATGGAGAGGTGTTTCTGAAAACCGATCAGGATCCATCCTCCGAAGACAGAATCCTGTTTTCTGTTTCCGATACCGGTCGCGGCATCAGTCCGGAGCATCTCAAGAATATCTTCGAACCGTTCAACCGTGGAGACGCGGAAGGCACCGAAATCGAGGGAACGGGAATCGGCCTTTCCATCACCAAAAAACTGATCGAGGCGATGAATGGCTCGCTCAATGTCACCAGCTCTGTCGGCAAGGGCAGTTGTTTTGAGGTCTCACTGCCCGTTTGCGTCGACCAGGAGGATGTTTTTGAAGAGCAGGAGACTTCAGAAAAACCGATCCAAAAGGAAGAAGAATGCCTGGATTCCATTGAAGAAGCGTACACCCTGCTCTATGTCGAAGACAACGTGACGAATTTGCGTCTGTTCCAGAAGTTTTTGAGTACCTTTCCCCAACTCAATTTGAAATCGGCGGGTACGGCGGAAATCGGCATTGAAATGGCTGAAAGCAACCCGCCGGACATAATACTGATGGACATCAATCTTCCCGGAATGGATGGATACGAGGCGGTCAGGGTCATCAAACAGAATGAGACCCTATGTAATATTCCGGTCATAGGGCTGAGCGCCAATGCCATGCAGGGGCATCGTGACAAGGCATTAAAGGGTGGGTTCGACGCCTACATCACCAAGCCCATTGATTTCGAAGTCCTGTCAAAACTTTTGCTGGAAACGCTGACAAAAAACCAATCGATTGATGAGGATAATGACAATTAAATCATTGTAGATGCCGGCTGAAAGAAAAGCCCGGGGAGGGAAAGTGCCTTACAGGTTAAAAAACATCAATAAAAATAAAACCGGCTGGATCCGCCGTCCGGAAGTTGGTTTTTTACTGTCGATCCTGTTATTGATTGGTGTGGGATACATCACCCTCAAGTCCATCGAAAACCGCCTTCACGGTGTGATTGCCGAGGAGCTGACCTTGTCTTTGGACAGCAGTGTGGAGTTGTTTCGACTTTGGGTCAAAAAGCAGAAAACCATCGGAACGTTGATGGTGCACGACCATTTGACTAGGAAAAACCTGCTGGGACTGATTCAAAAAACTGCGGGCGCGCGAAACTCCAGGGAAGATTTGATGGCTCTGGAAGAGGTGGCATGGCTGAGGGCCCACCTGGGGCCCCGTTGCCTGGAAGCCGGTTATGTGGGTTTCGTTGTCTTCAATAAATCTGGCCAGCAGGTGGGAGCCTTTCTTGAAAACGCCGTCGGGGAACGGCAGTTGATGAAGGAGTCTGACTTTTTTCAGCGCTCCATGAAAGGAGAAATCCTCCTTTCCCTGCCTTTTATGTCTGAAATTCCCCTGCCTGATATCACCGGCATCATGCACCGGCGCTACCCGACTATGTTCATGTCCTTCCCTGTGAAAAGCGATCGGGGGGAGATTCTGGGAGTGGTCGGGTTTCGTCTGCGTCCGGAAGCGGATTTTTCCGGGATATTCTTGAAATCGAGGACACGCAAGACCGGTGAAGCTTATGCCTTTGGCAAAAACGGGCGCATGCTTTCCGAAAGCCGTTTCCCGGACCATCTCATGCAGACAGGATTGATCCCTAAAGGTCCCGACAGCCAATCCATTTTGACCGTGGAGATACGGGATCCGGGGGGGGACATGACCCAGGGGTTTCGGCCTGCCACAAAACCGGATCAATGGCCCCTGACCAAAATGGCCCAATCCGCCACCCAGGGAAATTCCGGGGTGGATGTTGAAGGGTATAACGATTACAGGGGCGTGCCCGTGGTGGGCGCCTGGACCTGGTTGCCGGAATATGGTTTTGGCATCACAAAGGAAATCGATGCAAGGGAGGCTTATCAAACCGTATTGATGCTCGAAGAAATATTTAAGAGCCTGATGATAGGCCTGATCCTTTTTTATGGGGGCTTCCTCTATTTTTTCCTGAAGAAAAAACGACTGGAAAAAAATCTCCTGACCTCGGAAAACTATTATCAGGCGATCGTCAATCAATCGGTAGACCCGATTATTATCATCAACGGGAATGGCATTGTGCAGGTGTTCAATCCGGCGGCGGAGAAGGTATTCGGTTATGCAACGGATGAAGTGTTGGGCAACAATATAAACATGCTCATGCCGGAGCCGGACAAGGGGAAACACGATTCCTACCTGGATCGGTATCTGACAACCGGTCAGGCCAAAATCATTGGATTCGGCCGGGAAGTGACTGGTTTGCGCAAAGACGGTTCCACGGTCCCCTTGGAGCTCGGGGTCAGCGAAATTCACCTGGAAAATGAGCGGAAATTTTGCGGGGTCGTGAGGGATATCAGTGAGCGCAAGAAATCCGAGGCCGACCTGTTGGCCTCCAAACGGGAAACGGAACTGGTGCTGGATTCGGTTGATGAAGGGATCTGCGGTCTGGATATTGGCGGGAAAGTGCGATTTGTGAATCCATCGGCCCTGGAGATGCTCGGGTTCACGCAACAGGAAATGATGGGCAAAAACCTGGAGGCACTGGTTCACCCTCCTGGACAAATCAGCGAGGAGCATGGGAAGAATCTATTTCCCTTCGGTGCCCTGATAAAGCAGGGCAAAAGTGTCGAGGCTAAACAGAATCACTTTTTCACAAAAACGGGGGAGGCTGTCCCGGTTGAATTCGCCCTCAATCCCATTGTTGAAAACAATATAATAACAGGTTCCGTCATTTCATTTCGCGATATTACCGAACGCCTCGAAAAAAGGAATGAACTATTAAAGGCAAAAGAGGAGGCGGAAGAGGCGAGCCGGGCCAAATCGGAGTTTTTATCGCGCATGAGCCATGAATTGAGAACCCCGATGAACGCCATATTGGGGTTTGCCCAGTTGATGAAAAACAATCCGACCGAAAAACTGACCGTCGATCAGATGGAAAACGTGGATGAAATCTGCAAGGCGGGAGAGCGCCTCCTGTTTTTAATCAATGAAGTTTTGGATCTTGCAGATGTTGAAGCGGGCGAGATCACCCTTTCGATGGAGGCGGTCAATTTAATGGACCTGGCCCAGGAAGTCAGTGAAATGATGATACCGGTCGCGCTTCAACATTCGATCGAAATTGTCAACGAAGTGTTTTTGAAAGAGCCGGTTTTTGTCTATGCGGATCGAATCCGCCTGAAACAGGTGCTGGTCAATCTGATCTCGAACGCGATCAAATACAATGATGAAAATGGAACGGTCTGGATTCAATGTGAGCGACCTGAAAATAATTCGATAAAAATCTCCATCCGGGATTCGGGGGTTGGTATTTCCGATGACATGAAATCGCGGCTTTTCAAGCCCTTCGACCGTGCGGAATCGGATCATATGGGAGTGGAGGGGACCGGCATCGGCCTGACCCTTTCGAAACGACTGGTGGAAATGATGGAGGGGAGAATCCATGTCGAAAGTGAGTTGGGGGCGGGCAGTCGTTTTAGCGTGGAATTGCAGATCACGGAGCCTGAGGAAGCCGATGTTGAAAAAAACAGGAAACAGCAGGAACGCTTTAGCATGGAAGGGAATGCCCGGTTCACCGTTCTGTGCGTGGAAGACAATCCGGCAAACCGGAGATTGATAAAAAAAGTATTCCCGCCGGAAAGCGGGTTTCAGTTGTTGATGGCTCATGAAGCCAGGATTGGCATTGAACTGGCGCGGGCTCATATTCCCGATATAATTTTGATGGATATCCACCTCCCGGGAATGGATGGAGTCGCGGCATTGAGGGACCTTAGAATGTACCGCGCCACAAAAGACATTCCGGTGATCGCCATCAGCGCCAATGTCCACGAAAAGGATGTGGACCGCGCCATGGTCGCAGGCTTCAAACATTACCTGAAGAAGCCTATTGAAATCGAAAAACTGATGGAAATCGTCAAAATGGAATTCAACGAGAAAAACGGAGTTTGAAGCTATGACAAAGGAGATGGCATCATGATTTGTCCGGATTTACGGGAAGAGGCTAAAATTCTCATAGTAGATGATGAACACGCCAATATTCTGCTCCTCGAGAAGATGTTGCAGCAGGAAGGCTATACTTCAATCCACTCCGTAGAGGACCCCAGGGACGCCCGGACACGATGCGAGGAGGTCAAACCGGATATCATCCTGCTGGATTTAAACATGCCCCATCTTGATGGATTTGGTGTGATGGAACAGGTGATCAAGGACCATAACTCCCCGCCCGTTCTGGTGCTGACGGCCCAGACCGACGACCAGATCCGTTTGCGCGCCCTGAAATCCGGAGCCATGGACTTCCTCTCAAAGCCGTTTAATTACATTGAAGTGCTCACGAGAATTAAAAACATGTTGACCGTGCGCATGCTCTATAAGCAGGCTTTGGAGCAAAATGAAATCCTCGACCGGAAGGTGATGGAGAGGACAAAAGATCTGGAAACCTCCCGCCTGGAGGCCATCCAGCGCCTGGGAAAAGCCGCCGAATACCGGGACAATGAGACCGGGATGCATGTGGTACGCATGAGCCTTTACAGTGAAATACTGGCGCGTTCAGCCGGTCTTCCGGATGCGACCTGCAAATTGATCCAGCAGGCCAGCCCCATGCACGATGTCGGTAAGATTGGAATTCCGGATCGTATCCTTTTGAAACCGGGCAAACTGGATCATAAAGAATGGCAGATAATGAAAGCCCACAGTAAAATCGGTGCGGAAATTCTTTCTCAAGGATCATCAAAATTAATGCAAATGGCCGAAAAAATCGCCATGACTCATCATGAACAGTGGTGTGGCAAAGGCTATCCCAACGGGTTAGGTGGAGAAGAAATCCCTATTGAAGGTCGCATTGTCATGCTGGCCGATGTGTTTGACGCCTTGTGCAGTGAGCGGCCTTACAAAAAGGCCTGGCCGGTTGAGGACGCGGTTGAGGAAATTGAAAGCAAATCGGGTGTCCTGTTTGACCCCGGACTGGTGGAAGTGTTCATAAGAAACCTTTCACAAATTGTTAAGATCAAGGAGGGGTTTCCGGATACAGCCCTGGCCTGAGGGCGTTGCCGGACTGTTTGGAATCTATGTTTTTTAATTTATTAATCAGCACTTATTTAGAAAGCAGTGGTCATGCCTGCCGAATCGCCCATATTAGCCAGCCGGATCCTGATTGTTGATGATGAGCCGGCGAATATCAAACTCCTCGAAAAAACCCTGAAAAGCGCAGGGTTCTCCAATATAAAAAGTGAAAGGAATTCCAAAAAATTCTCTGCGGTTTATAAGGAATTCCAGCCGGACCTCCTCCTGCTGGATTTGAGGATGCCCGCGCCGGACGGCTTTCAGATAATGGAAGAAATATCCGGATATGAAGAACAGGATCGTGCCCCGATAATGGTCCTGACGGCTGAAAGCGAGTCTCATATCCGCCTGCGCGCATTAAACCAGGGGGCCCTGGATTTTTTGAGCAAACCTTTTGATTATTCCGAAGTCATCCTGCGCGTAAAAAATATTCTCACATTAAAACAACGGTTTTTTGGCCAACAAAAATCCCGGGAAGAATCAAACGAAAATATTGCCCGGGAAACCTCAAGAAAAACGCATGACGTTGACCTCGACATCATCCAGAGCCTTTGCCGGGCAAACCGGATCCGGTTTAAGGATACCAGCGATAATTATTTGAGGGTTTGTCACTACGCCTATTTGCTTGGGAAAAAAATAGGACTCGACGAAAAACACTGCAAGCAGATCAAAATTGCCAGTTCTACATACGATATTGGAAAAATTGGAGTTCCTCAAAGTATTTTGACGAAATCAGGCAAGTTGACCCCAGATGAATGGGAAATCATGATGACCCACACGACTCTGGGAGCGGAACTGCTGTCTGGAAGTGACACCCCGCTGATGAAAATGGCCCAAACCATCGCCCTGGAGCATCATGAAAACTGGGATGGTTCCGGGTATCCCAAGGGGATCAAGGGAGAGGCCATCCAACTGGAAGCCCGCATCATTTCCATTTGCGATGCGTTTGATTCGATGACCTCGGAAAGGGTCTACCGCCCCAGGATGAGTTTTGAGGAGGCGGTTACTCTTATCAAGATAAAATCAGGAGTCCAGTTCGACCCGCGTCTGGTGGCGGCATTTGAACAAGAAGTGCCCAGGTTCACCCAAATTAAAAATGAATGTCGGGGAGATAATGACAATGATGACGCCAGTCTGAAATTGGATTATGTGTTTGATTCGTCATCAATCAAAAAACTCAAGGAAACGCTTCCCATCCTCCTGGATTCCCATGATGATGACAAACTCCTGATTGTGGATGACGTGCAGACCATGCGCTCCGCCTATAAAATGATCGCCCGGCAATTGGGATTCGCATACGAAAACATTATTGAAGCCTCCAGTGGTCTGATGGCCCTGAAAAAAATGGACGCCCACGAGTTCGACCTGGTCATCACCGACCTGTACATGCCGGTAATGACGGGCCTGGAAATGATTCAGAAAATCAGAAAAAATTTAAAATATGAAAAACTGCCGATCATTGTGGTGTCTGAAGAAAACCGGAAAGAGGAAATCATAAAAATTATAAACAGTGGAGCGAGTCAATATCTGCTCAAACCCTTCAACGGCTACCAACTGGAACAAAAAATCAATCAGGCCCTGTTTGCCATGAAACGCGCCTCTCATTGAATGATTCAGTGATGGATGTGATGGGCAGGGAAAGCCTGACAGTATGCCCAGAGCCAGGACGACCCGATGGTTGCCCGATGCGCGGGGGCTGTTTATTTTAGCTCCACCACGATCCGGTGCTTTATCTTTTGCGCGGGCCTTGCGTTGTGTTCAATAAATTTCCGGAAATACTCGATCTGATCTTTCGAGACTTCAATAGGTTCCTCCAGAACAAACCAGGTGACGTTTTCAGTGCAGGGGGGCGTGGTCAGGGAGCCATTGTAATAATAGTAGGTGTTGGAGTCGGGAAATAGCCCATTGGCGTCAATCCATTGATCCGGCTCCACCAGGACCTGATCGATTTGTGCCGGAATGTGGTTCCACAAATTTTGAATCGTCTCATTCCCTTTCCCATGGTTCGCCAAAATGGCAATGACCGCGTATTGGTGATCCTCCGTTTTGTGAACCATGTGGATTTCCATTTCGTATCTTTTTCCCTGGACCAGGTGTTCGCTTGGGTGGTGAAAATGAAGTTGGACCAGGTCAAAAACCTCACCTTCCCATTCGACATAGCTTCCTTTCGGATAGCTCATCATAATAGTGTGCGAATTGTTTGTTAGCCGAAGGGGAGCCTTGGAATAATGAGTACGGGGTTTCCCCAGTTTTAGCCCAGGCACATTGTCGATGTTGATTGGAGACTGCCGAACTCCCTCGCGGCACATGAGGTGCTTGCTGTGGTCCTGCTCCACTTCCCCCCAGTGTTGCGGACCGGTTCCCCCCTCATACCCCCAGGGGTGAACGGGGCCCTCATCATGGGCCTGGGCCAGGGGCTTCAGGCAGGCAAGCAATAGTGAAGCCAGAAACATCGTCATCCCGGCCTGGCTGATGATTCGCTGAAGTCTTTTAAAGCTGGATTCGAACATTGGCGTCAGCGCTCCTTCCTTTTTCAAAAACCTGTTTATGAATGATCAGCCGGTAAGCAACACCGAGGCAAAGGACCAGGAACCCGTAGTGCAGGACATCCATGGACTTTTCCGGTGAAAGAGAGAAAATCAGGATTTTCCTGATCAGGGCGGCAATGGCCAGGGCAATAAAGGCCTCCAGGGCAAACTTGCCTCCCCGAAGGTGGTTCATTTCCTCCTGAATCAATTCAATGGCGGCCCACAGGATCAACAGACTGCCCAGAACGGTCAATATCCCCTGTTCTATCGGGGCCTGTTTTGAAAACAACAGGTAAACATCGTACCCAAACAGGCCGATGGCAAAGAAAGCCACCAGGACCAGGGCTCCGGAAAGCAAATAGTTGAAATAACTACTGATTTTTTTGAGGGATCTCAGCAGGGTTTTTTCAATTTTTGACAGGGACAAAAAGCGGCTGATCTCCTCTTCCCGGTAGGAACTGGTCAAGACATCCAGATTGATGTCGAGGATTTTCTCCAGCGCTTTCAGCCTGTCCGTCAGGTCGGGTTGATCCGCGTAAATCTTATAGATACGCCCCAGGGTGAACACGCGAACATAATTGAAGGCCGCGTTGACATAGTGGGTTGGCAAACCCAACTTCACATGGATCTCACCGATGCGATACAGTTTCATGAAATAGGACATATCGTATTTTCCGCAAAACAGTCCCCGGTACCATTGAGATATCTTTTCCTGGTGCCGGTCAATGATGCTTTGGTCTTTCAGGAATTCTGCGGTTTGCCCAAAGTTCCAGATGAATTCATAAAAACCCTTGATAAACTCTTCGACACAGCAATCAAGATCCGATTTCATTTCCAGAAGTAACGCTTCATCCTCTTTGGTAAAGCGGTAATGATGCATCAACGCCGGATAATTGCTCCCGATAGTGGTGTGCGTCTCTTCAAACATGGCTCATCCCCTGACTCGTTGTGCTGGCATTTGTCTTTTCACGGCTTCGGTCAGCCCCTGGATTAAAAATCTGTTTTTTTATGCAGATCAAGAAAATACCGCTCCATGTCCCTGGCGGAAAGGATTCCGGTAATCTCATTACCCTGGGTGACGGGTAAATGCCGGATATTTTTCTGTTCAAACACCGAACAGGCGTCGGCAATGGTTTGCTCGACATCAATGGTATGCAGGATCTCAGTCATCAGGGAAGACACCGGCACCGATTTTGGATCGCATTCCCCTCTTAAAACCAGGTACATCCAATCCGTTTTGGTGATAATGCCGACATAGCCCTGTTCGTTTTCAACCAAAAGAGAGCTGATGCCGTGCTGGTACATTTTGTCGATGGCCTCATGCACATAATCTTCCGGGCTTGCGGAATGGATGGTAGAGGTCATGTACTCGGCGACTTTATTCATGATATCCCTCCCACGGGCTTGTGTTGAATGAAAGACCTGTCTTCTGTCAACCTGCCCTGGCGGGAAGCGTCCCTCCCCACCAGGGCTTCAGGTTTACAATGCGACCCCTTACTTGCCAGCCTTGAAAACGGAGGCGTCCTCTTTCCCTTCCACAACCAGGTGGCCAATGGCTCCCTTGGCGACGCGGAAAATACTGTGGTCGACCAGGACATAAGTTCCCGGATTGTCCACTTTAAATTCCACAATGGTGGCGCCGGCGGAGGGGACCAGGGTGGTCTGGATATTGTGATTGACGAGGCCATTGATTCCGCCTTCGTGATAAACCTTGTCAAAAATTTCACCAATAACGTGAAAGGAGGAAATGCCATTGGGGCCGATGTTGCCAAAAAATATGCGGACCGTTTCTCCTGCTTTTGCTTTCAACGCATTCTCTCCAAGGACGGCGCCCTCCCTGCCGTTGAACACCACATAGGTAGGGTGTTCGCTCAGGCCCCTTGAAATGTCAAAAGCGGCGACTCCATTTTCCGGCTCCGAGGCGAAGAATTCGCTTTCGAATACATAAAATTCCCGGTCCACCCTGGGAAGCCCGCCAGCGGGTTCGACCAGGATCAGGCCATACATGCCGTTGGCGATATGGTCGACAATGGAACCCGCGGCGCAATGGTAAATGTATAATCCCGGGTTGAGGGCTTTCCAGTGGAACGTTTTGGTTTCACCGGGGCTCACCGTGTTGACGGCCGCGCCTCCTCCGGGACCATTCACGGCGTGAATATCAATGTTGTGTTGCTGGGTGTTGGTTTTGGCATTGGATAAATGAAACTGCACGTTGTCTCCCACCCTCACACGGGCCATCGGACCGGGAACGGTGCCGTTGAAACTCCAGAATTCGTACTGGACGCCTTCCGCAAGCGGCCCTTTGAATTCCTTTGCCTCAAAACGGATATGAACCGTTTCGGCGTCACGGCTACCGATAGAAGGCGGGACTTCCGGGGCCGTGGTCAGTTTTGCCTCGGAACCGGCCAGGGCAGGTGTGGTGAAGGCACAAAACAATACAGTCAAAATTCCAATGAATTGCGGCGTGAGTTTGTTTTTGGAGTTCATTTTGTTTTCCTTTTTTAAAAATAAGAGGTTAAGAGTCAGTCGAATTTTTTTTCCCTCAACCGGTTGATGTTTTTTGTAAATTCCTCGGGTGTGATCAAACCCTTTTCCACCAGACAGTTTTTGAGAACTTCCACCTCCAATATCAGGGAGACGATGAGTTCTTTCAGGTCAATGTCCTTGCCATTCATTTCCGGCTCAGCCATGGGATTGCCTCACTTTTGTTTCACAGGTTGACGTTATTTGTGACGGGTATAATGGGCAACAGCGTGTTCGGCATTTTCAGGATCAATGCCCATCCGGACCTGAAAAGTTCCCGCAATATTACGTGCCAGCCTTTTGGCTTCTTCTGCATTTGGTCCTTCAAAGTGCCGGTCGACGGTGTGAGAAAACAATTTCACCCAGGTCTTGAAGTGGACACCCTCCACAGGCAGACGCACGTGTTTTTCAAAGGGATTTCCCAGGTACTCCCCGGTCCCGAACAGCACCCGTTGCCAAAACCGGTACATCGTGGGTAAATGGATTTCCCAGTTCTCAATGTGTTCTTCGAACACCGGGCCCAAAACCGGGTCTTTCCGGACATCGGTATAGAAGGCATCCACCATCTGGCGGATCTGCTCAAGCGAGGCAATATCCGGTTTCGGATGGGGTGGGATCGGGTTTGTGGGTTCCATGGGGCGCTCGTTGCTGAGTGTTTATAAATAGACAAACTTATCTTTAATTGATTTATAGCACTCTAATTAAAGATGTCAAGGTCTTTTTATCCTTAATTTGAGTTTTTGTGGAATGCCGGGTTTCAAAAGCCGGGTAATTGCTTCAAAAATAATATCTTGCAGGGAGCCGGTGAATTCGTTCGAAAGAACGGGATTCCTGAAAAAAGGAAATGATTTCCAACCCGGGAAGGGGGGGAGTGGGTGAGAAAAAGGAGCCTCGTGAAACCCCCTCCGGTCACAATTTTCGAACCGGCCTGTCGCATTTCCCTAGTCCCTTTTGTTTTGTACCGTTATCTTAACTATATGGGATCAGCCAGGACATGGGATAACGGGATGAAAGGCAGTCAGATTGCTTTCCGACCCTTTATTGTCAGCCGGATACAAATAAAGATGGAGCCTTGATGTGTCTCCCCTGAACAAACAGCGTTTACTTTTATTTCTGGCTTTGCTGGGAGTCGGTCTGGTCACAACCGCAAGCTCCCTGTTCATCCTGTACCAATATGATTTTAAAAACTGGCAGGGGAATATCCAGCACAATGCAAAAGATCTGGCCTCTTTTACAGAAGCGGTGGCCCGGTTTGATCGTAAATTCAGCCAGGAATTTCCCGGCGGCTCCCGGGCGGCCACCCTCAGCCAGGTAAAGGAAGCCAGTTCCCAATTCTCTTTTTTATATGAGACTGGGGAGGTTTTGATTGTGGAGGAGGTCAACGGCCGCATCGAGGTTTTGTTGAGGCGGGGTGGGGAAACGCCCTCAACAGGTCCGCCTGCCGAGTTTCTGGCTCGCGTCATGAAAGGGGAATCCGGGGTCAAGGTGGAGCGGGACGCAACGGGGAACCGCGTCATGGTGGCCTACGAACCTCTGCCCACCCTGAAAGCCGGCCTTGTCTTAAAGATCAATATGGAGGAGTTGCAGGCGCCCTATTGGAGAACGGCTTTCTGGTCGTCGGTTCCCCTGATCATTCTGGTAGTAGGAGGTGTGTGGGTGTTTGCCCGCCTTTCCCAGAGCCAGTTGACCCGGCTTCAGAGTTATAACCAGGCTCTGCAGACTGAAATCGAAAAACGCAAATTGGCCGAAGAAACCCAGGAGCGATCCCTGGCTGTATTGGAGGCGGCTCCCGAAATAATTGGCATGGCCAACGAGGATGGCCGGATCATCTATCTAAACCCCGCCGGACGAACCCTGCTGGGTTATGGGCTGGATGAAGACCTGAGCGGGGCCCATATCCAGGACTTTCATCCTGAGGAAGAAGCCGAACGCATTTTCAAGGAAGGATTGCAAAAAGCCCGCCGGGAGGGGAGCTGGGAGCACCAGGCCGTTTTTAAGGGAAAGGATGGCCGACTGATCCAGACCTTCCAGGTCATCCTCGCTCATAAGGGAGGTGAGGGCCAGCCGGTTTTTTATTCCACCATTGCCCGGGACCTGACCGAGGAACGAAGGATTGAGCGCCTGATACGCGAATCCGAATTGAGGATGCAGACGATCCTGGATTCACTTCCGGTGAGGGTGTTCTGGAAGGATCTGGAATTGAATTACATGGGATGCAACAAGGCCTTCGTCGAGGACTCGGGGTGGGATCACCCCCGGCAACTGATCCATAAAAGCGATTATGACATGCAGTGGAAAGACAATGCCGAGGTTTTCCGCAAGGATGATCTGGAGGTCATTCAAACGGGAAAAAGTAAACTGGATTTTGAGGAAAAACTCCCCCGGGGGAATGGAACATTCCTCTGGTTGAAAACCAGCAAGGTGCCCCTGAAGAACCTGAATGGAAAGGTTATCGGGGTGCTGGGTGTGTTTCTGGATATCACCCGGGAAAAAGAGGCGGTTGAGCAATTAAAAACCAGTGAACAGCGCATGGAGCAGGTCATCCAGAGCACCGGAGGCTGGGTGTGGGAGATATCCCCGGAGGGACGGTACACCTACAGCAATTCTGCAGTTGAGACTATTCTGGGATACCGGCCTGACGAAATTATCGGCAAAAAGCATTGTTATGATTTGTTTCCTCCGGAAGACCGGGAAGAGACCAAACGGCAGGCATTGGAGGCAATCCATCACAAAATAGCGCTGGCCAATTATGTCAACACGGCGGTGCACAAGGATGGACATCACGTCACCCTGTCCACCTGCGCGACGCCGCTTTTAGACGAATCGGGAAACCTGAAAGGGTACCGCGGGGTGGATGTTGATATCAGCGAGCATCAGGATATGCTCAATGCTCTCAGGGAAAACGAGGCCCGGTATCGCAGTATATTTGAAGGCGAATCGGACGCCTTTTTCCTTTTAAACCGGGAAAGCAAGGTCATTGAAGACGTCAACCGGTCTGCCATCGATCTGTTCGGCTATTCCCGCGAAGAGTTCCTCGCCATGAAAATGACGGAACTTTCCGCAGAACCTGAAGAAAGCCGTCAGGCAATCGAGGGACTTGTCCCGGGGGAATATTTACGCATTGGATCGCGTTTATATAAGAAAAAAGATGGCTCTGTTTTCCCGGTTGAAATCTCCGCCGGTTGTTTTGAGGTGGGAACAGAAACCATCGTATTTGGCGCCCTGCGCGATATATCCCAGCGTATGAAGACGGAAGAGCAAATGCTCATTCTCAGCCGGGCGATAGAGCAGAGCCCCGTCTCAATCATGATCACCAACGCGACAGGCGACATCGAATACGTGAATCCTCACTTCGTCAAGCTGACAGGGTATTCACGGGAGGAAAGCAAAAGGGTAAACCCAAGGTTTCTCAAGTCGGGACATCATTCGACACAGTTTTATGAAGATCTTTGGAAAACTATCAAATCAGGGAAAACGTGGGCCGGGGAATTCCAGAACAGGAAAAAAAACGGGGAGCTGTTCTGGGTGTCCAGTGTTATTTCGCCGATCATGATCGGCAACCAGATTACACATTTTATCGGAGTCATGCGGGACGTTACCCAGGAAAAGGAAGCGGAAGCCAGGCTGGAGGCCCTGCAAAAACAATTGCTGACTTCCCAGAAACTGGCCGCCATCGGTCAATTGTCAGCCGGGGTCAGCCACGAGGTCCTGAACCCGGTCAATATTATTTCCCTGCACATGCAACTGCTGGCCCGCAAACGGAAAGACGAACCGGAACTGGTTGAGTTATGCAATAAGGTGATCCACGAAGTTGGTCGGATACAAAAAATCATGGGTGCCCTGCTGACCTTTTCAAGGCAAGGGGCGGCGCAAAAAGACCCCGTGGTCATTAAGGAATTACTTGATGGGGTGGTGGATTTGATTCAGGCAGATTTTGCGTTGGACAATATTCATATTAAACGGGATTGTAGCGAAGAAGATCTGGCAATATTGGGAGATCGGGATAAATTAAGGCAGGTGTTTTTAAACCTGGTCAACAACGCCAAATATGCCATGCCCAATGGCGGTGAGTTTTTCATCCGGTGCCGCCCCCTGGAAAAGGAAAATTCCCACTGGGTTCAAGTCTCGGTTGAGGACACGGGAACCGGAATCAAAAAGGAACATTTGGAAAAACTGTTTCTTCCATTTTTTACAACAAAGCCCGAAGGCGAGGGAACCGGAATGGGGCTGGCGATGGTGCATGGCATTATTGAAGAGCATGGCGGCACCATCAGGGTGGAAAGCCAGGAGGGCCAGGGCACTAAATTTATTATTGAAATTCCCCGGGCCTGAAACTTCCGGGAACCGTGGGGCGCAGTCCCGGATGAATTGAAACGGGAAAGGTCTGATTCCTTCAGTGAACCGAGGGGGTCAGGATAGTTTCTCTATCTGGGACAGAATTTCATCCAACTGAATGGGTTTGGAAAAAAAACCGTGCGCCCCTTTTTCGTGGCATTTCTTAGCCAACTCATTATCCTGGGCGCCTGTGGTCACGAGTATACGGCAAGCACGACCGTTGGGATGTTGATTGACATTGTCTAAAAACTCCAGGCCGTCCATTTTGGGCATTCGAATATCCAATAGAATGAAGTCAGGCTGGAACGTTTCATATGTTTTGAGTGCTTCAATGCCATCGTGTGCGGATTCGACGGCATAACCCATGGCGGAAAAAAACTCCGTGATCAGGGAACAGGTTTCTTTTTCGTCATCAACGATCAGAATTTTCATTTGAATATACGGTTTGGAAACTCGTAATTAAAATAACTCTGTTAGTGGGAACAAGGGCTGTCTCACCAGCTTTATCTGTTTATATAATTAGTTTAGGCCTAATGGGGTTAGTTTGCACCTGAATATTACCGGGACAAATATTGGGCAGTCCAAATAATTCGGCTCGAATTTCAGGGCTATTCTCTCCCGGCGCGAGGCCACAAGCATGGAGGGCGGCCCCGGCCCACGTCCTGTCTTTTTGCTCCCATGATTCTGGACGCTCCTTTTGGTGTTGATGAAATGAAATCCGGGCCGTCCTCCCTTAGACAAAATCAGGGTAACGTCGACTATAAAAGATTTCAATATAAAAATATCTTTAATTGACTTTTGGGCTTGGTTTGATATTCTTGATTTCAAGACCTGTTTATCTGGAGTGTGCTGAACATGATATCTCAAACTGCTGAATATGCCCTGCGAGCCGTGGTGGCGCTGGCCCAGCACCCTGAAAAACCCCTGACCACAGCAGAAATTGCCCAGGCCACCAAGGTGCCGGAGTTTTACCTGTCCAAGGTGTTGCACGGGCTGGCCAAGGGAGAAATTGTTTTTTCCAAAAGGGGAGTCAATGGCGGGTACATACTGAGCTGTCCTGCGGATCAAATCCAGCTCCTGAGCGTTATCAATGCCGTGGATCCGGTCAAACTGATTAAAAGCTGTCCCCTGAAACTCAAGGCCCATGCCACAAACCTGTGCGCCCTCCACAAAAAAATCAATCTCTCCATCCAGTTAATGGAAGATGTTTTCCGGGAGTCGACGATCCAGACGATCCTTGAAGAACCCTCCAAAAGCATTCCCCTATGCGAATCCTGACAGGCCCTTCATTGTTCAAGCGAATCGGCGAGTTCGCGCAGTAACCTTGCGCCATCGCCCTTCCAGGCGCTTCCGTGCATACAGGCGAGGGTGGTCGGATTCTCCGCCGCCAGTTTTTCCAGAAGGGCCCGGGCATTTTTCGAGTGCGAAAAGTAATCCATTTGCTGGCGAAAGGCCTCGCTCGGTCCCAGGATATCGTCTTCGGTGACCGCCGGGAGCTCATCGCCGCCCTGCGTGAACAGATCCCCGCAAAATAATGTACGGGTGCACAACTCCATTAAAAAACCGCAATCCCAGGAATGGGGCAGGTGGGGGGTGTCGAACCATTTTACACGGTACTGACCCAGAGAAATTTCCTCCCCGTCTGCAAGGGAATGGACAGGCCGGTCGGTCATGTCGCTGATGGAAACCATGGCGGCGATTTTTCCGCAAAGGGGCACGGCATCCGGAGCGTCCTCAAGCCATTCGTTCAACGCCCCGCATTCGTCGGATTCGGTATGTGAAAAAGAGATGTATCGCAATTTGTGGACGGGCAGGACGGTCGCCACCGCCTCGCGAACCAGCGGGTACATTTTTCGCGGGCCGGTATGAAAGAGTAACGACGACTCATCGACAACGAGGTATTGATTAAAAGAAAACCCGCCGGGTATCTGGCTGGGGGGGACGGGAGTGTTGATGCGATAAATCCTGTCCGCAATTTCCACAATATTGGTGCCTGAAACCGGGTTGGTAATGGCCACGACGACCGCCCTCCACAAATAAGGTTGACTTGATTCGATCCAATACCTGACCGGTCTCCCCGGTGTCCCGGAGCTACCAGTTCAAATACCTGAGCGCAAACGGATGGTTTTGCCTCAACCCCCATTTCCGCCCTTCCTCCACCAGGAGAATGAGCAGGGCAAACGGCAAGGCCAGCAATCCTTCAGTCAGCGTCAACGGGTGGGTGCCGAAGATGGTGTTGGCGACCTCATGGCTGGTGATAAATTCGACCAGAATCAATTCGGACGCGATACCCGCCAAAACCAGCTTGTTGCTTAGAATACCTTTTTTGAACAGCGATTCCTTCTCCGTTCTGCACACCATGACGTTGGCGATCTGGCAGATAATGATGCTGACAAAAAACGCGGTGACGGCTCTCTGGTAGACAGGGTCGGAGAGGGATAGCGACTGGCCCCAGGTCCATCCGCTGGAATAGAGCACCACAAAATAGGAGAAAAACCCGGATGCGGCCTCAATCATTCCGATAACACCATACGACCGGAAAAGCAGACTGCGAGTGAGGAGGCGTTCTTTCAGCGGACGCGGTGGCTTTTCCATGACATCGTCTTCTGAAGATTCGACCCCCAGCGCCAGGGCGGGCAGGATATCCGTTCCCAGGTCGATGGCGAGGATCAGGGTGACCGTGAGGGGGAGTGGGATCGCCAGCAGGGTGAATGCGATGAAGGGCAGAATTTCGGGGATGTTGCTGGTGAGAATGTAGGTGATGAATTTTTTGATATTGCCGAAAACGGTCCGTCCCTCTTCAATCGCATTGACGATGGTTGCAAAATGATCGTCGAACAGGATCATGTCCGCCGCTTCCTTGGCGACTTCCGTGCCGCACAATCCCATGGCCACCCCCATGTCCGCCTGTTTGAGCGCCGGCGCGTCGTTGACGCCGTCTCCGGTTACCGTCACAATTTCCCCCAGGCTCTGGAGGGTTTTGACGATCCGAAGTTTTTGCCGGGGAGTGGTGCGGGCAAACAGGATTTGATCCTTCTTGAGGAATTCCACCAGGTGCGCATCGTCGCACCGATTCAAATCCTCACCTGTCATGATGTTGGCCTTGTGCCGTTCGACCAGGCCCACCATGGCGGAAATCGCTTCGGCCGTGACGCTGTAATCGCCGGTGATCATGATGACCTTGATCCCCGCTTTTTTGCATTTTGAAATCGCTTCCGCGACATCCCGCCGGGGCGGGTCGATCATTCCCAGCAGGGCGACGAATGTATACCCGCTTTCAAGATCGGACGGGTCCGTTCGATACGCCAGGGCGAGAACCCGTTCGCCGCGTGAGGCAAGCCGTTCGTAATAGCCCGCGATGCGCTTTTTGTTTTTCTGTGACAGGGAAATCACCCGGCCCCGATACAGGATGTGAGAGCATTTTTCGAGAACGACTTCCGGCGCTCCCTTCAGATAGGCCGTTTCGGTCTCGCTCGATTCGTTGAGGGTGACCATTTTGCGTTGGATCGAGTCGAAGGGCAGTTCCTGCTTTCTCGGATTGTCGGTCAGGGTCTGTTCGATATCCCCGTACCTCTGCGCAAACTTGAGAAGGGCCATTTCAGTCGGGTCGCCATGAAACTGGTTGCCCTCAACCCGCCTGGCGTTGTTGCACAGGATGGCGACCTTCAACAACGCGTCCATGCCCGGCAACTGTTCGATCCCTCTTTCATGGATGTTTCGTTCATCCATATTCAAAAACAGAGTTCGCACTGAAATCTTGTTTTCGGTTACTGTCCCTGTTTTGTCGGTGCAGATGACCGTGGTCGAACCCAGGGTTTCGATGGAGTCCAGCCGTTTGATCAGTGCGTTTTTCCGGGCCATCCGCCGCGACGCCATGGCCAGGCAAAGGGTGACCGTGGGGAGCAGGCCTTCGGGGACGTTGGCGACAATAATCCCGATGGCAAAGATCATGCTGGCCATGATTTTGCTACTGATGGATAGCCCGATGAAAAAGAAAAGCAGGCCCAGCACGATCGCGATCGTGGAAATTATCCGGATGAAATAATTCAGTTCCTTTTTGAGCGGGCTGTCTATTTTCTCGGTCTTTTTGGTGAGCTCGGCGATGCTCCCGATTTGCGTGTTCATTCCCGTTTGAAAAATAACCGCAATGCCGTCACCCGACTGCACGGAAGTGCCGGAAAACACCATGTTCCTGGATTCCAGCATGTTTTCGCTGGTGCATTCCATGGAGCGCAACTGGGGTTCCGACTCACCCGTCAGGGAGGAATGATCCACTTTCAGTGAGTTCTGGGCAATGAGACGACCATCCGCCGGCACCTTGTTGCCCTCTTCAAGAAAAACGATGTCGCCGGGAACAATGTCATGGGAAAGGATTTCGGTGCGTTTGCCATCGCGCAGGACCTCGATGGCGAGGGGCATCATATTCTGAAAGCTCGCAATAATTTTTTCAGTCTGGTATTCCTGAATAAAAGTAAAGACGGCATTGATGACAACGACGCATGAAAGGGCGATGCCAATGTACAGGTTCCCTTCACCGGGAGAGACCTTTTCGGCAATAAATGCCAGTAAAGAGCCAAACCAGAGAAGCAGGGCAAAGAAATTGACCAGATGCTTGCCAAATCGGAGAAGGAGGGACGGACCTTTGGAAGGGGTGAGGATATTGTCCCCAAATTCCAGTTTTCTTTTGGACGCTTCCCGGTTGGAAAGACCTGCAGTCGAGGAGTCCAGTCTTTGCAGAACCTCCTCAATGCTGATCTTATGAACGTCGGTGGTTGCGATCTCCATTCAGGAACCCTCTCCCACAAATGCGCAGGTAGAGCAACGGTGGTGTGGAGTGAAAAAAACGGACCGGTGAAGTCCGGCGTTTATTTTTCCATCAGGCATACACCAATTAAATAGTACACCTGTTCCCGGGGCAACGGGACATGCTGTTTTTCTATCGATTTTATTCCGCAATCACTCATGCGATAATCAAGATAACAGAAAAAGGTCAGGACGTATTCGATGAAAATTTTGCTGGTGGAAGACGACAAGGTGATGGCCCGTTTCGTGGTCAAGGGACTGCGAGAAGAAGGATATGGGGTGGAACATGCCGCCAACGGACCGGATGGCCTGGCCCTGATCCAGGAGGGAACCTTTGACGTCCTGATCATTGACATCATGTTGCCCGGCCTCAATGGACTGGATTTGATCGATCGTCTGCGGGGGCAGGGAGTGGCGACGCCCGTGCTCGTGCTCAGCGCAAAAGCTTCGGTTGATGACCGGGTCCGGGGGTTGATGGCGGGGGGAGACGATTACCTCATCAAGCCCTTTGCGTTTGCGGAACTGGTGGCGCGTGTCCAGTCGCTTGTACGCCGGGCACAACTCCTTCCTGAACCGCAGTTGCTCAAGGTCGAGGACCTGACGCTGGACCTGGCCCGCCGCAAGGTCACCCGCTCCGGCAAGTCGATTGATCTGAAACCCGGCGAGTTCGCACTGCTGGAATACCTCATGCGCAATCCCGGGCGTGTGGTCTCCAAAACCATGATCATGGAGCATGTTTGGGATTTTAATTTTGATCCCCAGACCAACGTGGTGGAAGCGCGTATTTGCCGCCTGCGCGACAAGGTCGACCGTCCCTTCCAATGTAAGCTGATCCACACCATTCGCGGCGCCGGGTACGTTTTCGAGGCCCGGGGCTGATGCGGGGAACCCTGGTATTCCGCCTGACCTTGTTATACGGGGGACTTTTCCTTTTGTTTTCCATCGGAATTTTCTTCTGGGCCACCCAGACGTTTTTCCGAATTCACCTGCAGAACCTGGATGACGTTCTCCACAAGGAAATGGTGGAACTGCAGGAAGATTATGAAGAGGAAGGGGTGGAGGAACTGCTGGAATCTTTCCGGGAAGAGGGCGAGGCCCAGGGAAAACTGAAAGCATTTTACCGGTTGTTCACCCCGTCCCAGAGGAACCTGGTGTCGTCGGACCTCACCGCCTGGCAGGACCTGACGTTCCCGCAGTCGGAGCTGGAAGGGTTGCACCCTCGCGAAGAACGGTGGTCCAGTATCCAACTGCCCAGCCGCAAGACACCGGTGCGCGTGCTGACGGTGAAAACGGCAAACGGCAATTTTCTGCAGGCTGGAATCGACATGGGGGAAGGCGGGAAAATGCTGGTCCAGTTTGAACGGGTCCTGCTGATATCCCTGGCGGTCATTCTGATCCTGGGGAGTCTGGCCGGGGGCTGGATGGTTCAGCGGGCCATGCGCGGGGTGCGCCGGGTAACGGCCACCGCTCTTAAAATCGGTGAGCATAATTTGCGAAGCCGGGTGCCGCTTCGCAACGAGGGCGTGGAAATCGACCAGCTCGCCGCCGCCTTCAACTCCATGCTCCAGCGCATCGCCTCGCTGATCCAGGATTTGAAGGAAGTGTCCGATAATATTGCGCACGACCTGAAACGCCCGATGATACGTATTCGCGGCATCGCGGAGATGATGGTGACCCAGCCGGAAACTGCCAGCGAAGCGAAAGAAGCCGCCGGGCAGATTATCGAAGAGTGTGACCGCCTGGTGGGAACCGTCGCCACCATGCTGGAAATCGCCCGGTTGGATGCGGCTGGCCGCGAGGACCCCCGGCAGACGGTGGACCTGGTCGATCTTTGCCGAAACGCGGTGGACCTGTTTGGCCCGGCGGCGGAGGACCGCGGCATGGGACTCCAGCTCGAAGTCCCGGAAGGACCTGTTTTGATCCAGGGAGACCTCGGGCAACTGCAACGGGCTCTGGCCAATCTTCTGGATAACGCCTTGCTCCATGCCGGACGGGGAACCATCACCGTTTCGCTTGCCGTATCGGAAGCGGACTGTCGACTTTCCGTTACCGATGAGGGACCGGGCATCCCGAAAGAGGTCCAGCCGCGGATTTTTGAGCGGTTTTATCGCCAGGACCCGAGCCGGTCGGAGCCGGGTAGCGGGTTGGGAATGAGCCTCGTCCAATCCATTGTCCAGGCACACGGAGGACAGGTCCTGCTGGACAGCGCGCCGGGTCATGGATGCCGGTTCACGCTGGTATTTCCAAAGCCGTCTTCCGGCTGATCCTTCCCGCGACCCACCCGAATATTAAAATCATGTAATGTTCCGGTCATCTTCCGGCAAGGCTCCAGGAGTATCTTGGTTACAAAAGGCCGAGCGTTTCGGCTGAGTTGATAACCTCGACAAGGAGCTGAGTCATGAAAATCAATCGAAAAAACCGTTCCACCCTGTTGCCTGTTTTGATGTTTGCAGTTCTCTTCGGAATGGGATGGCAGGCCTCGGCAGGGCAGGCGAGTGAATCCATGGAGGTTCCGGGTAACCTGGCGATCGACATGAAACGCGCCATGGAAATTGCCCAGGACGCGGGGGGTGGCCCCGTATCTGAAATTGAACTGGAACAGGAAGACGGACAATGGGTTTATGAGGCGGAACTGAAAATGCCCAATGGGGGTGAGAAGGAAGTTCTGATCAACGCCCAGACCGGAACCGTCATCAAGATGGAATCCGAAGATGAAGGAAAAGAAGAAAGGGGAGAAAAGGAAGACGATGATTAAAGGGAGGAAGATGGAATTGAAACCTGCCTGTTTCCCCTCCATCTCCGGGGCTTTCAAGCCCCGGAGCCCCTCCTTTTTTCTCTCCTTACCGGCTCCTAACGGCTGAATCATTTAGTTGAAGAACCGGGGGTTGGTGTAAAATCGCTGTGTCGGTTTCTTGCAGGCCGGAACGACCCTGTCCGTTTTCTACCCCCGGAGTGAAATGCTGAGCACGATTTATCCGATTTGGTTTCTGTTTGCCGGTGTCGCGCTGATCATGCTGGGAAGCGGATTGCAGGGAACCCTGATCGGTGTTCGTGCGACCACCGAAGGGTTCCTGACCATTGAAACAGGCATGATCATGTCGGCCTATTATCTCGGGTTCCTCTACGGTTCCCGACTGGCGCCGAAGATCGTTCAGAAGGTGGGCCACATTCGAACTTTCGCCGCACTCGCCTCGGTTGCATCGGCCACCGTGCTGGTCCACGCGGTATTCCCGGACCCCCTCATCTGGTTCTGTATCCGGGTGACTTCCGGGTTTTGTTTCGCCGGGCTGACGGTGGTCACTGAAAGCTGGCTCAACCATCTGTCCACAAACAAGGTTCGGGGACGGTTGTTTTCCATCTATATGGTGGTTCAGATGGCCGGGCTGGGGGGAGGCCAGTTTCTCCTGAACCTGAGCGACCCGGGTGGTTATAACCTCTTTATCCTGATTTCCATACTCGTATCCCTGTCCGTGGTTCCCCTGTTGCTGACTTCCAACCCGGGTCCCACCATCACCGAATTCACCAGAATCCGCATTCGACATTTATATAAAATTTCCCCGCTGGGGTTGGTGGGAGCCCTGGGCGTGGGCATTGCCAATGGCGCTTTTTTGGGGATGGGCGCGGTTTACGCACAGATGTCCGGGTTTTCCCAGGAGCAGGTTGCCGGTTTTATGGCCACGATGATTTTTGGCGGTGTGTTTCTTCAGTTACCCATAGGCCGGTTGTCCGACCATGTGGACCGGCGAAAGGTTTTGGCCGGCGTGACCTTCCTTGCGGCTGTCATGGCTTTGATCTGCAACGGCCTGGCCGGGCAGTCCATCAATTTATTTTTATTTGTTTCGTTTCTGTTTGGCGGATTGTCGTTGTCCCTGTATTCCCTTTGCGTGGCTCATTTGAACGATCACCTCCAACCGGAACAAATGGTGATGGGAAGCAGTGGCCTGACCTTTGTGGTGGGCATTGGCGCCCTGATCGGTCCTTTCTCGGTATCGGGGATGATGAGATGGCTGGGCTCGGGCGGTTTCTTTTTCTACCTGTTCCTGATTCACGGTGCGATCGGTGTGTTTGCCCTGTATCGCATGTCCCGGCGCGAGTCGGTTCCCGTGGTGGACCAGAATCCTTATATGCCGTTGACACCGAAAGTGACCCCCGTGACCGCAAGTCTGGTTGCAGAATCCGTTGCCACCGAACTGGAGACGGAAGAAGTCGAAGACCCCCTGTAATACCGGCCTTGAAACAAGGTTCGATGAAAACTGCCTTTTATGGGTTATCCGGGTTCCTCGCCTTTGGAGGCGGATGAAAAAATGAGTGTATTAGAAATGGGACCGTATTTTTGTTACGCTTAAAAGACAGGAAAAATTTTATTCATGCAGGTTTAAAGATGGAGCAGGAGAAAAACTATGGATATGAAAGAGGCTTTTCAAAAAAAATATCAAGCCCAATTGGATGAATGGGCCGCGGAAATCCAAAAAATGAAAGCTAAAGCGGATAAAGCCGAAGCGGAAATTCAGCTTGAATATTACAAACACATTGAGAAACTACAGGCCAGGCACAAAGCGGTCAGTGAAAAGCTCGATAATCTCAAGGAAAAAAGTGGCGATGCCTGGGAAGACCTTAAGGATGGTTTAGAGAATGCTTACGAGGATTTAAGCAAAGGAATGAAGTCCGCATGGTCCCGGTTTAAATGAAACCACCGGTTCAGCGTATAGGTTCACAGGGAGGCATTGCCCCTTAGCCCGGGTTTGGTGAAGACTGAGAGTAACGCGGTTTTTTTAATTTGTTGGTTGCGCGTATTGCCTTGCAAATTTGTTTCGGAGATGGGGTGCTCTTAAAAAAGAATAAAGAAAATAGTCCGCCGGTCATCGGGGTGACAGCGTCTGTCCGGGGGAGTGCCATGTCGTGGCTGTTCAATCGCCTTGCAGTCTGGCGTGCGGGGGGGCGGCCTGTCCGCCTCACCTCCAAGTCCAAAACTTCCACAAAAGAGTTGGACGGTTTGATTATCGGCGGTGGGGATGACATCGGCGCAGAATTATATGACGGCGAGCTTCAATTCAACGTCCGTTTCGATGAGCAGAGGGACCGCTTGGAGCAAACCCTGTTGCTTGAGGGCCTGAATGAAGGCATTCCCATTCTTGGGATTTGCCGGGGAGCGCAGATGATCAATATTCATCTGGGTGGAAACTTGCATGCAGACATCTACGAAATTTATAAAGAGGTCCCCAGGATGAGGACGATTCTTCAGCGAAAACGAATCACCATCAAACCCGGGAGCCTTCTTTATAAAATCATGAGGCATCGGCGTTACAGGATCAACTGTCTGCATCATCAGTCGATCAATGAATTGGGAAAGGGGCTGGATGTCTCCGCCAAGGACGATTATGGGATCATCCAGGCCATTGAACATCCCGGCCACCCTTTCCTGCTCGGGGTGCAGTGGCATCCGGAATACCTGCCGCACAGTTCCAATCACCAATCCCTGTTCCGGGCTCTGGTGAAAGAAGCCAGGGCCGCGTGACCCGCCAGTCCCGGAATTTCCCCATTGCCTTATGGGAGACAGGGAGTGTATTTTAGCCGACTCATGAGTTTTGGCAGGGCCGAGGCCCCATAAAAAAAACCTTTTGTCTGGAATGCATCATGTCTGTCATTATGTATCACAATCCACAATGCAGTAAATCGCGACAAACGCTGGAATTGCTGGGGAACCGGGGGATCGCGCCGACGATAATCGAATATCTCCAATCCCCGCCGACCGCCCAGGAGTTGAAAGCAATTCTTTCCAAACTGGATATCACACCGCGGGAACTCCTCCGCAAGAAAGAATCCGAATACGAGGATCTGGGGCTGGACGATCCTTCACGGTCAGACGATGAAGTTATCGCCCTGATGGTTCAGCACCCGGTATTGATCGAACGCCCCATTGTGCTGGCGAACGGGAAAGCCGCGTTGGGACGGCCGCCGGAAAATGTATTGGACATCCTCTAGTCTCTCGGAGGATTCAGGTGTGATGGGGGTTGGAAAATTTTTCCGCCCAGACGATGGCTCCGGATAGAGACAGGGCGCCCACAATCAGGGTGACGGAGGCTTCTATCCGGGTCAGTAATTCAGGGTCGATCAATAATACCAATCCAAGTCCCAACATCATCATGCCGGAGACCAGTTTTAAAATCCGCCCTTCTTTTTCGGTCAGCTTGCGGGACCCCAGCGTGATGGAAAAAATGATGACGATCACCGCCAGGGGGATCACATAGATCACGTTGTACAAAGCCAGATACAGGTAGGACTCTGCGGACGACAGTTGGTTCAACGTGAGGATGCGGGTGAATACCATGGGAAATCCGGAAGTGCACAGGAGTTCGTAACTGTTGGCGACGATGGCCAGAATGACCGTGCCGAAAACAAGGACCGGGATGCGGGGAGCCTGGATCAGGTTGCGGATCCGCCCGTACAGCCCGGCCTTGGCACTTTCAGGAATTGAAAGCGAGACGCCTTCGCGGAAGAAAAAGTAATCCTTGATGTTGATGGTTGCCACCCCGATGGCAACGACCGCGGTCACAATGGTGACGACGCGGATTTCTCCCAGATAAAGAAACAGGTTCAGCCACGCCGCCATGAAGGCAAAATAAACGAGTCCTGAAAACAGGACAAAAATACCTCCCACCAGCAACATGCGTGGACGACTTCTGGCGTTGACCATCAGGCTCAAAAGAAACAGCAAAACAAAAAAAGCGCACGGATTGAATGAATCCAGCCCGGCGAGGATGAGTGTCAGCGTGGGAAGGGAATATTGTGAGGTGTCCAGCTTCCCCTCGAAAGGCAGGGGAACGGTGTTCACCGGGGCGGGGTTGCCGGTATTTCCATTCATGTTCATCCGGCACTTAAATAGCCGGTCGCGCAGGAGACTGCCGGTTGTGCCCGTATCGTGAAACCCCATGATGAACTGGTCACAAAACGCAAAAGCGGGCACCCCCAGTTTTTCATGGCCCATCTGGCTGGCCACGCGCAGGAAGCGTTTGACATTCTCTTCGTTTTCACTCAATTCATAGGATTCCAGCTCCAGCCATTCGTATGAGCGGGTCAGGTCTTCAATGAAGGGTTTGGCCTTGCGGCAGTGGGGGCAGGTCAGGGACCAGAAAAACTGGAGTTTGATTTTTTCCGCTGGGTGGACAGGCGTTTCAATGGACGGACTGTTGGCCGGGGAAGTCACCCCCCAGGCGGGTGCCGGAACAAGCCCCGGGAGCAGAATCATCAGGGTGATGAAAAGCCGGAAGCGGATGGATAAGTGTTGCAAAAATTTTGACACGGGATCAGCCTTGGCCACCGCCTACAGGAGACTTTCCGGTTTCGGCGGACAGTTGTTTTATTGTTCCGGGGAAACCGGCAAATTATTGCAAGGGGCCCAGAATGTGGGCGATATAAATTTATTGTAATCTTTTGTCCGGTTCCGGATCAACAACCCCGACCAGGGCGTTCCATAAGATTTTATCCGGATTTTACGAATTTGCCGGACTATTTAGTAGCTGGAAGGTGCTGAAAAATGGTTTTCAGAAAGTGGGAGACATCAAGGGGCTTGGTGATGTAATCCTGCAGGCCAAGGTTGAGCGCCTTCTGGATATCCTTTTCCATGGCGTTGGCGCTGAGTCCCAGAACGGGGATATGCCGGGTTGCATCCATAGCCTGCATTTGGCGGAAGAGATCCAGCCCGTTCATGTCCGGAAGGTCTATATCCAGGAGGATCAGATCCGGTGTTTTCTCCAGGGCCGTTTCAAGACCTTCCTTTGCGGTCCCGGCGGTCACCAGTGAAATATGCGTCTGGTTTTTCAGGATTTGCGACACCAGGTTCAAATTCGAGATATTGTCCTCAATATAAAGAATCGTGGATTTCCCGTTGTGTACAGAAGGCTGAATTTCGGGCAATCCGACGGGTGTGAAGCGTTCAGGCGATTCCACTTCCGTAGCGGCCACCGGGAGGCGCAGGGTAAAGCGGCTTCCCTGATTGGCCTTGCTTTCAACAAAAAGATCGCCCCCCATTTTGTGGGCCAGGTCATGGCTGATGGCCAGCCCGATGCCCGTTCCCGCCACCGGCGAATTCTCGGCCCCCAGCCGTTCAAAGGGTTTAAATAATTTGTGCATTTGATTCTCCGGGATGCCAAACCCCGTGTCCGTTACGGAAATTTCGATATGCTGGCCGTTGACGGTGTTACAGGTGAGGGTCACCTGCCCGTTTTCCCGATTGTATTTGATGGCATTGGTCATCAGGTTCAGGAGGATCTGTTTGACCCGGGTGAGGTCCCCGCAAATTTTATGAGGCAATGTGTCCGGTATTTCGTTGACGATTTTTATATTGTTTTCCACGGACATGGCATCGATCAGGAAAATCATCTGGTCGATGAGCGGAGGAATCGCAATCACCTCCGGAGACAGAGAGATGTCATCGGTTTCAATTCTTGAAAGATCGAGGATGTCGTTGATCAGTGCGAGCAGGTGGCCGCCGGAATTTAAAATCTGGTCCACTGAATTTTTCTGGTTTTGGGTGGTCGCAGGGTCGAAGGCCAGCAGTTGCCCAAAACCCAGGATGGCGTTCATCGGGGTCCTGAGCTCATGGCTCATCCGGGCGAGAAACTGGGATTTGGCCCGGTTGGCTTCCTCCGCCTCCCTTCGCGCTTTTTCAGTTTCCATTTCCTGGTTTTTTCGTTCGGTGATATCCCGACAGATCCCCGTGAACCATAATTCCGTGCCCACCCAATGCTGGCTGACGGACAAATCGAGATGAAAATGGGAGCCATCCTTTTTCAGACCGACCACCTCCCGTCCGATCCCGATAATACGAGGTTCCCACGTGCGCATGTAACGCAGGAGATACTGGTCGTGCTGTTCCCTGTTCTCGCCGTCCATCAGGATATTGACATTTTTCCCAATGATTTCGGATTTGTGGTAACCAAAAATTCTTTCCGCGGCGGGATTGAAGCTTTGCATGATTCCTCTCTGGTCGATCGTGATGACGGCATCGACGACATTGTCCGCCAGCGTTCCCAGGAGCCGGTCTTTTTGTTCATTCAGTTTTTTCTGTTCCTCAAGAATTTTATTGGCATTGACTTTTCGGATGTAAAATTTCGTTAAAGCAAACAAGGCGATAAACAACAGGGAAAACAGGCTCGCAAAGATAAGGATCAGGGTGTTCAGGGGGGCAAAGGCCTCATTGGCATCTACCTCCGTGGCCATGCCAAATCCCTTGTCCTCACGCCACGCCCAGGCCCCCACGACTTCCACACCCCGGTAGTCTCGATACCCTTCGGTGTTGACACCACTTTGCCCGGAGGTGGCCGATTGCGCCATCAGGGTAAGGGGTTGTTCCGACCGGGGGGACCGGGGTACAAACCCTTCAACCGGATTACCCCCCGGGTTGCGAAGTTGAACATTGAGCATGGACCTCATGGCCTGCGGAGGGTCCATCAGGTGGCCCGCCTTGAGATGGTTGTAGAAACGGCTTTCGGTTAATAGCAGGCCCTGTTTATCAAAGGCGTATGTTTCCCCCGTCTCCCCAAAATGGCTGAGCGTCATCAGGCGGTTGAATTCAATTTCAGGCCGGATCCGGAATGCCAGGACAGCCACAACCTCACCTGCCGTATTTTGAACCGGGACCGCCACGAACATGGTGGGAAAATCGGGATGAAATGTTCCGTCAATGTCGGGAAGTGGAATTTCACTCTTAAAGGGCAGGGTGACGAGCGGCTGACCCGCCAGCGCCCGTTTTGGGAAATCGTTTTTCTTTACCAGTGTATGGGTTCCTGTGGCGCCATTGAGGAGCGCCAGTAATTGGTAGGAGTTTCTGTCGAAAAGTACAAAGCCGATAAAATCGTATTTTGCTGAGGCCTTGCGCAATTGTTCCTGCAGGAATTTTGCTTCGGGAATGTTCAGCAACTTGGTTGCCGGCCATTCCTCGCCATTTGTTTTTTTTACCAGGGACAGAATGTTTTGGTGAATTCCATGACCCTGTGCCAACACCTGCGCATCCTTGATTTTATCCTGCCACCACAGGTCCACGGCTTCCATGTTGGTTGTCAGAGTCGCCTGAAGGTGTTGTTCCAGGTTGTGTTTCATTTCCCGTTTCACAACGCCGTACCCCCAGACCGCAATCAGAATTAATGCCAGTAACCCCAGGTTCAGGGCAATCACCACTCTGTTCGTCTGCCATTTAGGGAAAACCGGAGCTTTTGGGGGCATAAAAATTTTTCCTGGGTGTCTATCTGAAAATAGAGGTCTTCGTATGAACTTTAGGTTAACGGCAAAACTATTAAAGTGAAGGGAAAAGTAACCCAAAAAAATATAATAAAAATAAAGGGTTACGGGGTGTGTTGCCTGTCGGGCGGCAATGACGGTCTCAACTCACCTGATTTTCTCGACAGGAATTCGACCACCGGGAAGCCCTTGCCTGAAAACCCCGAAATTTTGGATGTTTATGAAATATGGAAACAGCCAAAAACATTGACCCAAAATAACGCCAATCCATTAGAATGGAATGGGTATCGAGAGCTTAACATTATGATTTGAATGAACTTTTACGTTGGCTATGAAAATCTGGCAACGCTTCACCATTCTGATCGTTATTCTGATCTCCATCATTTGCCTGTCAGAATTTCTCCTGCTACAGGCCACCCGGGATACGCTCAAAAACCAGATCGGGAACGAAACACTACACATTGCGAAGAAAACCCTGGGCATCATGCTGGCTCAATTGAATTCCAGGATCGATCAGGTTCGGGCTTTCACGTCATCCCTTGGACTTGAAGGAAAAAGCCGGGATTCGAATGTCAGGTTTGAAAAAATGCCGGATAGGGCAAGTTATATCCAAAGGGTGGATGAAGACTGGATAAAAGGCAGGAAGACTGCGGAGATCGAAGCTGTTCTCAACAGTGACTTGTCCCGGTCGTTCAGGAGTTACCTGGAATATTATCGAACAGAGTACGGGTTCCCATTGTTCAATGAATTATTCGCCACGAACCGGTACGGTGCCGTGACCGGTGCCGAGCCGAGGACCTCTGACTTTTTTCAGGCAGACGAGGAATGGTTTCAAAATACCCTGAAAAGTAAAACCGGATGGGTGGACGCGGTGGAGTTTGACGAGAGTTCCCGCGCCTTTGCCCTGAATTCCAATCTGAAGGTCAACAGCCCGGACGGAACGCTCCAGGGTGTTCTGCGGGTTGGAATAAACCTCAAGGGTATTGAGGCCATGATCGCCCTCGCCCGGTCTGATTCCATTTACAAAAATATCGAAGTGACTTTGGTCGACAGCAAGGGGAGGGTACTGTTCAGCAAAGGGGGCGGGTCCGCAGGAGAAGACAACAAGGCCGGGAGTGAGTTGATGTTTGGGGCGAATCTCTCAGCGCGCGAGCCGGTTTCCAGGGTAATCCTCGGAGAAAGCGGGTTTGTGGAATATGAACGGGATGGAACCCGTTATCTGAGTTCGTTCACTATGTCCGCGGCAGATTTTGGGTTGAAGGAAGTTCGATGGGGGTTGATCGTAGACATCAGGCTTGATGAGGTGTATGCCCCGGTGACGGAACTTGAAAAGGGATTTTTCCTGACCATTTTGGCGTCCCTTGTCATTACCGCGATTATGGGAACCCTTTTGCTCTTCTCCATCATCAAGCCGATTTATTCCCTTCGCGACGCAAGCACTGCGCTGGCGGAAGGCCGGATGCAGAAAAATGTGGGGATTGACCGTAATGATGAGATCGGGGAACTGTCCCGGTCCTTCAATATAATGGCGGAAAAAATAGTCCACCAGAAAAGGGACCTGGAAGAACGGGTGAAAGAACGAACGCGCGAATTGTTTCATGCCAAAGAAGCGGCCGAGGCGGCGAGCCAGGCCAAATCCCATTTCCTCGCACGCATGAGCCATGAATTACGCACTCCCCTGAACGCCATCCTTGGGTTTTCCCAGCTAATGATTATGGACAGGAAAACGCCATTAAGTGATCCACAAAGGGAAAATGTACAAATGATTTTCACTTCCGGCGAGCACCTGCTCGAACTCATCAATGAGGTCCTGGACCTGGCCAAGATTGAATCCGGTAATTTGGGGCTGGTCATTCAGTCCGTGGAGTTGACGCCCATTGTCGAAGAGGTCATATCAGTGTCCCGGCCATCGGCAGATAAAAATCAGGTCACGATCAATTTTCAAAATAACCTGGATGAAGAAGTTTATGTCGAGGCAGATCCGCTTCGCCTCAAACAGGCCCACCTGAACCTGGTTTCAAACGCTATTAAATTTAACAAGCCGCATGGGTCCGTGGATATTTGTATTGAGCCACTGAACGATCACAAGGTCCGCCTGAGCGTCCGCGATACGGGAAGTGGAATTCCCGATGAAAAAATGGACAAACTGTTTACGCCTTTCGAGCGTTTGACAGAACAACCCGAGTCAATTCCGGGAACCGGAATCGGGTTGACCATCTCCCTGCAACTCGTCGAAATGATGGGAGGGACCATCCATGTTGAAAATGTGTATGGGGAAGGTTGCTGTTTCAGTATCGAGTTGCCCCGGTCGAGGAGGGGGGAGATGGGCGAAGAACAATAGGCCGACGCCCATGGTCCGGATCCCGGTTCGTTCCCCAGAAGCATTTGCCGGTTTTTAAAGGTTCTCTCCCTAGAACCTGAACGTGAGCATGCTCCCGAGATAGGTGATGTCGCCCGCCGGCGGGTTTTCCTTGATAAAATTCCCGGCATCGAAATACACAAAAATTCCTTTCAAGTCCACGTGCGGGTTGAAAGTGTATTTCACTTCAAGCTCTGGCTGGGTGCCAACGTAACGTGCGCGGCTGGTTGCGCCGGTTCTCAGGAGCCCGTTTCCTATCGAGTAGATCCCGTCGTCCAGGCTGTCGCGCCAGATAAATTCCGTGCTGATGGTGGCGGACCAGTGCCGGTCGAGCACGAAGTTGATTCTGGGGTGAAGGTCCCGCTGGTTGATCAGGCCCGTGGCCGCAAGCTGGCTGATGTGTTTGCCTTTTGGGAAAAACGGATTGAATGAATTCAGTTCGCCGTCGTTGCGGTCGTCGTCACCACTGTAGATATCCGCCCGCAAGCTCAGCCTCAGGGACCTTTTTTCCCCGAAACGAAAGGTATAGCCTGTGTCCGAGGCGAGGGCGTAGGCCTTGATGTTCAGGCTGTTGAATTTGCCAAACTGGTAGAGGAACTCGAAGTTGTAGTCCAATCCATGTGTCTTTCCCCAAAGGCGTGTGCCGACGGTATGGCGTAATTCATCCGCTGTCCCCTGGTCGAAGGCGCCCCGTTGCCGGTGATCGCCCAGGTAGTACAGGTCCACGTTCAGCGGAATTCCCTTCAGGTTGTAGACGCTGTAAACGCCCCAGACAGTTTGCCCGTCGGTCGACTCGTCGTCGAAATAACCGGGATCGAGCCCTACCGGGCGCGCACCGAAAATGCGGACATCCAGGTTGTTCCAGCGCAGGATGCCCATGGCGGCGTCGTGACTGAGGCGCATGTTGGGCCGTTCACGGTAATTGAAAAAACGTCGGGAACCGAAGATGATCTCCTGCCGCCCGGCAAGGACGGTAAAGGATTTCTTTTCCTGACTGCCAAGAAAACGGAAATCTGCAAACGCCTGATGGAGGTCGAAGCGGTCTTCATCGACGCCACGGGACCCTCCCACCCGTCCCGCTTCAATGCCGCTCATGAATTGCGTGAATACCCGGAACCGGTCGCCGACCCGAAGGTCACCATGGAGCAACCACCTTTGCAGGTAATAGCCATTCGAATCCTGCGGGCCCAGGCCCCAGTCGTTATTGTCGATATATTCGAAATGCTGGCGCGTTTCACCGCCAAACGACAGGAACGTATTGCCGGACTCATTGAGCGGAATGTATTTGATCGGATCAAACCAGTCGGTGCGCCTGGCGGGGTCTTTCAGGAATATGTAGTTTTCCTTGTCACGGGACGGGTTGAAAGCCGGGCGCTTGAATTCGCTTTCCTGGGCAAATCCTTGACTATTGATTAAAATCGGAAGGAGTAGAGCCGGTAGCAGGAGGCCGCGCGTCCGGCCCCAAAAATGTCTCAACATCAAAACCTGTTTCGGGTAAAAATTAAAATGCACTATAAACGAACCCGGGAGTTGTTAATCTTTTGCCCAGAAATCCGGCCCGGTAGGGTATTTTTGATAATTCCGACCTTGTTTGCAAGGATAGGGGCTTTAATTACAGACGGGAACATGGGGTATGGCTTCTGGTTCTACTGCACATAGTTTGAAACACGACTTCAGTTGTGTTTTTTTTCAGAGGAAGGCTCTTATTTTAGTGGATACCCGGCTCAAAGCCCCTTGGATGAGAAAGGGTAGGAAATGGTAAAAGTAACGTAAAATAATGAAAAACGTCTCAACAATGGAATATTTTGTAAAATGCAATTCCGGTTTTTTATATGCGTAAAAAAAAACAATTGTAGTATGAGGGGGTAAAGTGAAATGATAAAGTCCTTCCCGGCGCTATCCATGTTCTGTTTTGTTTTGCTTGTTGTGGCAGGCATTACGTCTCCCGTGTTTTCTGCCTCGGCCTGGGACCCGGACCGCGAGGCCTATGAGGCCCCGGAATACACGTCGCCTCCTAAGGCACCCCGGCCACCGAGTTCACTCCAGGACAACGGCAATGGCATTATTCTGGATACCGCCAACCACCTGATGTGGACGAAAAAAGACAGCTATGCCGACCTCCATCGGTGTGTGGACTGGAGGGAAGCAAAGGAGTATGTCGGAGATTTGAAGACGGGCGGCTTCGATGATTGGAGAATGCCCACGGCCAAGGAGTTGTTGACCCTTTACGATCCTCACGAGGATAATATTCTGGCGTGGGACAGCAATCCGGAGTACCCGCTTTCACTCAGCGCCCTGTTCTCTGAAGGTGCGGCCTATTGGTACTGGACCAATGAATGCGGAAAAATGCCGCTCACGAAGGAATGCGCCAAGACGGTCTATTTTTTTAACGGGGAAGTACAGGTGAGAAGGAAGGAGTTGTGCAACAATGGGGGTGTTCGCGCTGTTCGCAAACAGGATTGACATCGGCGGCCCGCCGCGCCAGCATCGGTCGATAGTCCCCCGGAGGCCGATCATCCTCTCCCGCTATTTCGCCGGCGTTTCCCCAGGCCCTTCTCCGGTTGCCATGGGCGTCCTGTCCTGAACAGGCTTTCCTGATTCCTTCAAAAACTGATGGTAGCTGTTGCGGACGTGTTTCACCAGATCGTTCTCCGGGCCAAATCTTTTTTCCAGAATCTGAATGGCCCGGATGTAAGCCGCTTCTGCCTGATTGTGGAGCCCTCGGACACGGTAATTTTCTGCCAGATTGTTCAAGCTTGCCGCCACATTGGGATGATCCGGACCCAGCAGTTTTTCATCCAATGCGATAACGCGAAGAATCATGATCTCCGCCTCGGAAAACTTGGCCTGGATATTATAAACCTGAACGAGATCCGTCAGCGTTCTGTGGAGTCTGGGATCGCCCTCGGGAAAATGTTCGGCCTTTTTCAGGGTGGAGAGCAAAATGTTTTCCGCCTCCGCAATATTTCCCTGATTGAACTGTTCGATGGCTTGGTCGCGGCTACTTTCCCAATCCTGGTTTTTGAATAAATATTTGGAAAAAAACAGGGCGGACCCGGCCACCAGAACCACCAGAGCGACTCCCTTGATCCAGTAAGATGAGGATGATTTCTTGTCAGACACCGTTTTTTATTTCCCAGAGTTCTCTTTCCATTTCCCAGAAATGATTCAAGTCATTTTGGACCCGGGCCAGGACCCCTCCCTGAAGGCCCAGGGCGAAGATTTCGGCAAACCAGTAACCCGTCATATCCAGAGGAATGGATTTGGCGGCAACACTCAGAACGAAATAGAGCCCCACCATAAGCCATAAGTTGAACGGCGATTTTATTTTTTTTCTCATGATCCTGTGCAGTAACTGGAACAAACCCAATAGAAAAACAGATTCCATGCCCGCAACAAACAGGTACAGGGACCACTCCGCCAGCCGGGTTTCGGAGGGTGTGGTGAAAACGCCATAAAGGCGTCCGAAAAGAAAAAAAGGAACAATGGTCAGGATAAAAAGGGCCATGACCCGCAACTCAGGGTCGACCCGGCACCGTTTCTGATTTCTGATTTGCCGGTAGATCCGGTAAAACCAGAAATACAGGTAAAATCCCAGGGTCAAAATATAAAACAATATGATTTGAGGAAGGGATTCCCTGATGGGCGGAAACCCGGTCAGGCAAAGGTGTTTGGCTTTGATCTGCCTGAAAAAAATTTCCTTGATTGTGTTTTGCCTGCCAGATTGGGCGTCTTCCAGCAGGTCGTCCATTTCCAGGCGGCCTTCAGCCATCCTGTTGCGGATGTCTTTTAGCAGGAGGGGGCCGGTTTTTTCCCATCCTTTAAAACCCAGAAGGGTTTCCGAAAAATTCAATGATTTTGGAATGCCGGGCCAGTTCTTTTTTTGCCTTCAGGCCATAATAAATGCCAAGGCTGACCATTCCCATAAGGAATAAAAAAGACCAGGGCGTCTGGGAAAAAACCACCGTGTCATACAACCCATGAAGCAGAACGGCCAGAGCGGCTCCCTTGAGAATGACGGTTTTCCCTCTGGGACTGAATTTGGCGGTTCCCAGGAAATAGCCGAGGATGATGCCGAGGAAGGCGTGGCCTGGAACAGCGGTGACCATTCGCAGGATGGCGACGGAATGGCCGTAGGAGAAAACATAAATAATATTTTCAAAAGTAGCGAAGCCACAGCCCATGATCCCCCCGTACACAATTCCGTCAAAGGGTTCATTGAACTGCCGGTCATCGTATATGAATGCCTTGAGGAACAGGACCTTGCACAACTCCTCCACCAGGGCGACAACGACAAAGGCGTTGACGAGGACTTCCCAGCCGAAGCCGGGGCCTACCTGGTCCAGTTGATACGCGGTCTGCAGGGTTTCCTCAATGTAGGCCGATGGGAATACCGCGAATCCACCGAGAAGAAAACTCTTGATCACCATCCAGCGGGGTTCCGGTTCCCATTTGTCGGAATAGTACAAGTAAATCGCAAAAGCGATTCCAGGCCCCGTGGCAAGATAAAGGAGGTTCAAGAATTCCATTCCCGCGCGCTCACTTGAGGTTGAGTAAATGGTATCTATTTCAGCTTGTTGACGTCGGATCTCCCACAATTACCATGTCAGGGGATAGTCCCATATTTTTTTCATGAGGGCCTTAAAAAAATTATAAAGGACGGAGCCGCTTTTTTCCTTTAGAATAGCGCGGTGAATTTCAGAGAATAATTTCAGTGATTTTAGACAACCTGTTGGATAAATGAAGGAGGTCCGCTATGGCGATCGCATCGGCACGGCATATTCTGGTGGAAACCGAGGACAAGTGCAATCAGTTGAAAAAGGAAATTGAGGGAGGCGTGGATTTTGGTGAAGCGGCTAAATCCCATTCCAAATGCCCTTCCGGGGCCAGCGGTGGAGATCTGGGAGAGTTCCGGCCGGGGCAGATGGTGCCCGAATTTGACAAAGTGGTGTTCAACGAAGAGGTGGGAAAGGTCCACGGGCCTGTGAAAACCCAGTTTGGCTATCATCTGATTGAAATCACCAGCCGGAGTTAGGCTACATTTCACCTCATCCGTCGTTCCGTCTGAGGACCACGTTGTAGCCGGGAATCGGGTTATCGTTTTCTGTCCGCACTACCGTTTCTTCCAGTGCCGCGATATCCCATCCGTATTCACGGGCCAGGGACTCAATATAAACCCGGGAATGGCCAAATCGCCCGGTCGGGCGTAAAATAAAATCCTCATCATCCGACCGCTCGACGGAAAATAAAAACCAGGCGTCGCCCGCGGTGCGTTTCCCAATGGCGTCGAACAGGGGGCGCAGGTCCCCCAGGTACACCAGCACATCGGTGGCCAGAAACAGAGAGTAGCGATCGCCGGAGTTTTCCAGAAACGCGATCAGGTCGCCCGTTTCCAGCCTGTCATAAACCTGTTTTTTCCGCGCTTCCTCAATCATGTTGGGGGAAAGGTCCACCCCTGCGATCCGGTCGACCCGGTCCCTGAAAACCCGGCCGGAAAGGCCGGTGCCGCATCCCAGGTCCACCGCATCGTTCAGGCGCAATTCCGGACCTGAGAGTTTGTCAAGCAGGGAACGCAACTCCTGCGGCGATCGATAGGCGAGGGCATCGACCAGGCGGTCCTCAAAATCCGGCGCCGCCCGGTCGAACAATCGCCGGATATAGTCCGGCGGGGCAGTCGCGGTGGTGACGCCGTTCAAGGCATCGAGCATGTGCCGTGCCGATTCATTTCCGGGATCGAGCTCCAGCGTCCGTTCATACGCGGCCCGGGCCTGCTCAAACTGTTTCAATAAATAGTGAACATTCCCCATATTGTTGCAGGCTTTGGCGAATCCCGGTTCGAGCGCAAGGGACTGTTGATAGCAGTGCAGGGCGGAATCCAGTTCCCCCTGATGTTCGTGGAGGTTGCCCAGATTGAAATGGGCGTCTGCAAAATCCGGCTGAATCTCCAACGCATGTTGGTAGGCGGACTGCGCCGCTTCGGCGTCTCCCAGTTCCTTCAGGACAATTCCCAGGTTGTTCCATGCCTGATAATCCTCCGGCCGGGTCTGGACCACGCGTTCGAACTGGTGCCCGGCGCCATTCCAGTCTTTCAGGTGCATGAGGCCCGTTCCCAGGTTGAAGGCATACGTTGTGTCCTGGGGGTCAATTTCCACCGCCCGGTGAAAGGCGGCCACTGCCTGGTCGGGATGATGGAGCGCCGTTTCGACCAGTCCCAGATTGAACCATGCAGGATCCAGGGAAGGGTTGAGTTCAATTGCCCTGCCATAGGCCACGGCGGCTTGCGAAAACTGTTCTTCCGCTTGTAACACCTTGCCCAGGTTGTAATGCGCCTCGGCAAATCCGGGGTTTATTTCGAGGGCCTTTTGGATGAGCTCAATGGCCCGTTGATGGTTTCCCTCCTGATATTCGAGGACTCCGGAAATGTGGAGGGCGTCAAAATGGGCTGGGTCCTGGTCCAGCACCTTGCGCAGGAAATCCAGGGCAAGGTTGAACTTGCCTGCTCCAAAGGCCTCGGCGGCTTCATCCAGCAACCGGTTGATATTTTCAGGGGAAGGGGACAAGTCAGGTTCCTTATTAAAAGAGGCCAATCATACCGCAAAACTCAGAGTTTCAGGAAGGGGGACGGGAAAGGGGCCGGACGGATTTTTCTGCAGACCTTGTAAAATATCTTTCCGGGCGCGGCTCACGGACCGGCTCTTTCTTTAGTGAGGTTTTGAAAAGTGTTCAAAAACCATGAGTTATGGATTGGGCGGTGGTTCCTTCAATAATTTAAGAGAATATTTGGTAAAATCAAAGGCCTTGAATGAGGAGCCTTCTATAAAACAATTACACGATTGGGAAACGACCATGAAGAGCCGAATCCTGCCGATACTGACCGCGTTTTTATTTTCTATTCTAATTCCTGCTCACACCCTGGCGGTTCCCGCTAATCCGGATGTCAATCAGTTGCATCAGCCGGACGGGAGTGTATTTGATGCCAGACTGCAGGGCGATGAATGGAATAACTGGATTGAAACCACCGATGGCTTCACCATTGACCGTGCACCGGATGGTACTTGGCGGCATGTGACCGGGTTTGATGGAAACAAACCCGTGCTTGGGGCGACCCGGGCAGAAAAGGCGGCTCCCGCAAATATCGAAAAGCACCTGCATCGGGATGCAGGGCCTCCCCTGAATCTTCCCGGTAAATCTTCCCCGGAAGGAGCGCCGTCGGCTCCACAGGGGGCTCCTTTTGGAAATTTTAACGGCCCCGTCCTGTTTATTCTCGCAGAGTTCAGCAATCGCGCTGGAACCTACAGCGAGTCGAGCTGGGGCAGTTTTGTTTCCAATAATATCGCGGACTATTATTCAGAAGCCTCGTACGGCAAGGTCAACCTGACTCCGGCTACCGAGTCGTCCGGTATCAATAACAACGGGGTCATCGGCTGGGTCAACCTCGGCTACAACCATCCCAATACCGGGAGCAGTACCGGCACCGCCAACCAGCAGATCACGCGGGATGCCATCATCGCCGCCGATCCCTTTATCGACTATTCCTCTTATGACACGAATTCGGATGGTTTTGTCGATTCCGATGAACTGGCGGTGGTGGTCGTCGTCGCAGGTTACGAACGGGCCTACAGTTCTGCCTATACCCCCAGTGTCTGGGGACATAAATGGAGCATCGGGTTTTTTGTCGGCGCGCCCACGGTAGATGGTGTGGTGCTTGGCGATTTTCACGGAGGCAACGGAGGCTACGCCCAGTTTGGTGAAATCCATCGAAGCAATTCAGGCAACCAGCATCAGGCGACGATGGGCATCATGGTGCACGAACTGGGACACCTGATCTTTGGCCTGCCAGATTTGTATGACACCGATGGTTCCTCCAGCGGCATTGGCGCCTGGGGCGTCATGGGTGGCGGCAGTTGGGGACAGGCCAATGTCGATCCGTGGGCGGGGCAAACCCCCGTGCTTCCCTGCGCCTGGACCAAACTGGAACTCGGATGGGTGGATCAGATTGAAGGCACCGGTACGGAATCCTTCACCGCCGCCGGCGACCCGTCGGCAGGCCCGACCAATTCGGTACGCCGCGCGTCCACACCGGTTTCGACCCAGTATTTCCTCGTGGAAAACCGTCGACCCGTGGGGTATGACCTTGGCCTGCAACGGTACCTCGGAGCCAGTTTCGGGGGGCTCGCCATCTGGCATATTGATGATACCAAAAGCAGTAATTCCAACGACGCCAACCGCTGGGTAGACCTGGAAGAGGCGGACGGCACGCAAATGGGTACCAGCCGGGGGAATCCCACGGATATCTGGTACCAGGGCAATGCCACCACATTCAACGACGGCACCAACCCCAACAGCAAGCTGTACAACGGCACCTCGTCCAGTGTGGACATCAACAATATTTCGACCGCGGGAACGGTCATGACCGCCGTCTTCGGCGCAGTGGCTCCCGGCACCCTGAACGTTTCACCGGCAACGGACCTGGTATCCGCCGGTACCGAGGGTGGCCCGTTCAGTCCACCATCAAAAAATTACACACTCAGCAATCCGGGTGGAACACCGATCAATTACAATGTCACCAAAACGCAGGCATGGGTCGATGTCTCGAATGCCTCCGGCACGCTGAACCCGGGAGGCAACACGGTGGTCACGGTGTCCATAAATGCCACCGCGAACGGATTGGTCGCCGGTCCTTACAGCGATACGGTGACTTTCACCAACACAAGTAATGGCAACGGCAATACCACGCGCGATGTGGACCTGTCCATCTCCCCGGCCAACCCGAACCAACTCAACGATTTCGACAATGACGGGGACGCGGACCTTTTGTTGGTGCACGACGCGGGTCTGCTGGTAGGTGGGATTCTGCAAAACTCCGTCCTGCAGAGTTTCAACTTCCTCCTGCAGGTCGATCCGCTTCAAGGCTGGGCGGTACACGCGACGGGGGACTTCAACGGCGACAAGAAATCCGACATCCTCCTGTCCAACACGACAACCGGCGTCTATCGCGTCCTCACCATGGACGGCGCTTCTGTGGTCACGGATACGGTGGTGCTGTTCATGGACCCGGTCTACGGTCTGGAACCGCGTGGTGTGGGCGACTTCAACGGCGACGGCCTGGCGGAGATCATTTTCTGGAACCCGGCGAGCGGGTTCACGGGTCTGGTCTTTCTCAATGGCGGGACCTTCGTGTCGTTTGATTCGGTGACGACGATCGACGTGGCCAACGACTGGACGTTGAAGGACGCGGCGGATTTCACCGGCGATGGCAAGACCGACCTGCTGATCTACAACACCGTCAGCGGTGAGACGGCAGTGATCGAGATGGACGGCTCGACGCCGGTGTCGACGAACACGATCTTCGTGCTCGACCCGGTCACGGGCTGGGAGGTTAAGGACACTGCCGACTACACAGGCGATGGCAAGACGGATGTGCTGATCCTGCATTCGTCCGGCGCGCTGGGCGTGCTGGTGCTGGATGGGCTGACTTTCCAGTCGCTGTACATCCCCGGCGGCCTGCAACCGGGCTGGGAGCTGGTCAACTCGGGTCATTACAATGCGGACGGCAAGGCGGACTTTCTGATCCACATTCCGGCCACCGGCGAGGTGTTGACGGCGGTACAGGACGGGACGACGGTCACCGCTATCACCACCGCGATCAACCTCGGCCCGGCCTCCGGTTGGAACTACCACGGCGGCAAGCCCTAGCGAAAACAAGTTTCCGGTTGAGTCACTAAAACCGGTCGATTTTCAGCCGGATCCTTTTGCCCGTCTCCGGGTAAATGGGTCCGGTTTTTTTTGCCCGGCCAATTTCAATCTCCCCTCTGCCTTGGTGTTGGCATTGATCCGCACCTGTTCTACCATTGCCGGGATCCGTGCCTGATTTCCCGGGGCATGAATTGTATTCGACTCTAAACCAGATGACCTTGCCTTGAGAATTTCCTGCCTCTATTTATTTTCCATTTTCCTGGTATCCCTTGCCGTCTCCATTGGGATGACACCCTCTTTTTATTCCCTTGTTCAAACCGGGAAACCCTTTGACTACGAACCTGTCATGCGCATTGGGGCGACATTGTTTTTTTTCTGCGGGCTTCTGCTGGTGACATCGACGACCCAATGGGCGAAATGGATAATGCAGGAAAGATGGCGGGGAGCCCTGGTGAGTGTGTTTTTTCTGGGGCTGGTCCTGACCTTTGCCCTGTCGGCAAACCCTGTTCGCGCCGAGGACAACCCGATTCGGGACTGGACGGCGGCGGCGTTGCTGATCGCCTCCCTGGAAGCTTTTACCGCCGTGGTAAAAGGCAACACTTCACTCTTGAAGGTTTCGGGATTTATTCTGGGTCTGGTGTTTCTATTCGGTTCTGCCGACGAGCGTTTTGAATTTCATGAAAACATCGCCAGTACGGTGCTTTATTTTTATGACATCCGTTTTGGTACCGTGGACGGTCTGGACTTTAACGCCGTGCAGGACGCGACCACTCTGTCCTACGCGGCCCTGGGGCTGGCGGCGTTGATTGCGCTGACCGTGTTTGCCTCCCTTTACGGGAAAGGTGTTTTTAAAGGTCCCCATCCGGACTCAAAAAATTCCCCCGACCTTTTTTCAAGGAAGACCCTGATGGGTTTTGTCGGGAGGGTTGGAAAATGTCTGTTCGGGCTTTCATTATTCCTGATTGGGGTGGGGCTCGTGTTCACCCCGGAATTTGCGATTCGTTATATTTCGTTGAATCAGGAAATACAGCCCCGCGTGGTTCCGTTTATTCAGAATTTCAGAACCGGCGTCTTGATCGTCGGTTTTCTACTTCTGGGGGCAGGGGGGATCTGGCTGAAGCGGGGTGAGCATTTGTCCCGGCTTTTGGAGGATCTGCTCCAACCGGACACGTACCAGTTTGAAACCGGAATTTTCCAGGCAGTTTCCTTTCATTTGTTTGCGGCGGCGGTGTTGTTGTTCGGTTGTGCAATGGGGCTGGACACCTGGGACAACTCCATTGCCAGTGGAATTCAAACATTGTGGGGCCCGATGGAGGGGGTTCAATCCTCAACGGGAACTCCCGGGTTAGGAATTTTGTTTTATGACCCGAAGGAACTGGCCAACTTTGTGGAGGAATTGCTGGAGTTTGCCTCAGCCTTGTGTTTTATGGGGATGAGTGGAACCCTGTTCAGCCCCGGCCGATGGCGAAGGCCCATTGGCGGGAACATTTCGGGTCTGGTCTGGATCTCCCGGAGCGGGATGTTGTTATTTGGGGTTTTCTGCTGGAGCGTTTTCCAGGGTATTTGAGCTCGCCGGTCACGGATTTCAAACCCCACCCGTCTGCGGCGAGTCTCCACGAGTGTCAGGTTATGGCCCTGTTTTCAATGCAACAGGGACCGGAAGGTTTCCCGCCCGGTATAATTCAACGGCATTCTCAAAATCAATTGAGTCTGCGGGAAAAAAATATTTATGGAAATCGGGAAAAATTTAGGATAATTAAGACAATCAAACTTCGCCTGACAGAGTTGATGCATTTCCCCAAGGCGATTCCAATTATCTTCTCACCAACAATCCTACTGGAGTAAAGAATGTCTACGCATGACCAGATTGTAGAAGCCTACGAAGCCTATATTGCAGAGAACGAGAGTTTCGAGACCAAGAACGTCAAGGCCGCCGCCGCACGCGCACGCAAGGCGCTGGGCGAACTCGGAAAGCTGGCCAAAACCCGCCGGGCTGAAATCCAGGAAAAAAAGAACAACCTGTAATCCTCTGACTTGAAATACAGCATTCATTAAAAGTCTCCCGAGTCAGGGGGAACTTTTTTTGTGCAGGGTTATTTGCGGGATGGGAAGGAAGAGGGCTCAAGCTGATTGAGGAGGAGGTTCTCTGCCTTCCCGAATGAGGCGGGGTCGTCGATGTCGACCCAGAAACGGTTGCCGATGTCCCAGGCGCGAGCCCGGCCCCGCCGGGCCAGCATCTGAATCGCCTGTGAAAGGGACGCGTCTCCGGATTCCCGGTAAAGTTTGTCGATCACCTCAAACAAACCGGTCCCGCAATGAAAGATGCCGGTATCGAATGCGTTGTATTCAGCAATCTGCTTGCCGATTTCAACAATTCTGCCGTCACGGGTGAGGACGCGGGTGACGTCATCCAGATTGATTCCGGTGTTGTCCAGGTTGGAGTCGACGGCCAGTACAACCTCCTCGTTTGAAGGCGGCAGGGCGAGTAGATTGCGGGCGATTTCCGGGTCGAACAGGTGATCGGCCATCAGCAGAAGAAACGGTTTTTCGATGGTCCCGCGTGCTTTCAGAACGGAGGCCCCGTTGCCTTTTTCCCATTCGCTGTTGTGCAGGGTGGTCAGGGGAATCCCGAAGCGCGAGGCCAGGTCATCCAGGAACGGATCCAGGGCGCTGGCCTTGTAGCCGGTGACAACGAAAAACTCCTCGGCGCCGGCTTCCATGGCCAGGCTGATGACCCGCTCAATGAGCGGGACGCCGAACATGGGGGTGAGGGGTTTGCTGTCGCCGTGGGTGCGCAGTCGTTCCCCCCTGCCAGCGGCCAGGATCACGCATCGTTTACGGCCCCTGCCGGTATTGCGTATAAACGCCTCCGTCATGTTGAAGGCTTCGTTGTCTGTAAACTGATGCGGTGGGTGTTTGCAGAAACAGGCCGAGGGACCGGTCAACACGCCTCCCACCTTGCGATCCAGGGCCAGTTTCACGCACCGGATCATGTCGATGGCCACGCCGGCGGAATTGGGCGAATCCTCCACCGACAGCCTCAGTTCCAGATTGATCGGCACGTTGCCGAAAATCCTTCCCTCCATGCGGATGAAGGCCACTTTGTTGTCGCCCTGCCAGGGAACGTAATCGCTGGGACCGATGTGGATCTGGTCCGCAGACAGGCGTTCTCCGGCGACAGACTGCACCGACTCGGTTTTTGATTTTTTCTTGGACGCCAGCCGGTCCGGATTTTTCATATTCAGAAAATCCGTGTTGCCGCCGGTGTTCAACTGATAGGTGCGGTCCAGCCGGACTCCGCGTGTTCTGAAGAGATCCACCAGCATCCGATGGGTGATGGTGGCGCCCAGTTGCGACTTGATGTCGTCGCCCACCAGGGGCAGGTTTTTTTCTTCGAAGCGTTTGACCCAGGCCGGATCACTGGCGATGAACACCGGGATGTTGTTGATGAATCCGATCCCGGCCTCCAGGGCGCATTCGGCGTAAAAACGCGTCGCTTCCTCGGAACCCACCGGAAGATAGTTCAACAGCATCTCCGCCCCGCTGTGCCGCAGAGCCCGGACGATGTCCTCCTGTGCCGGTTCCGGTGCCTGCGCGACCCGGAACGTTTTGTCGTCCTCCTGTGCGGACATGTGGGGCGCAACACCGTCCAGAACCTTTCCCATCTGCACCGTCACGCCGGGTTGGGTGAAGTGATCAAAGAAAACAACGGCACAATTGGGTTTGGCGAACAGGGCTGTGTTCAGGCCGCGTCCGACTTTTCTCCGGTCGATGTCAAATGCCGCCACCACCTCGATATCCTCCGGACGGTAGTCGCCCAGACGCGGGTGCATCAGCCCGGTCGCTTCTTCCAGTTGTTCTCCCCGGTAATAATGAAGACCCTGGACCAGTGCGCTGGCGCAATTTCCGACACCGACAATGGCGATTTTTATTTTCGGCATTTTTGAATCCATCTCGCTCAATCCATCGGGAAAATTTTTCTGAGTCATAGCGGAGGACCAGCATACTGTAAATAGCCGTTCAAGTAATAGGGGAATTGGAAATCCCGGAGGATTGTGATTTTCCGCCGAAGCTTGAGTAGTTCTTTTAAAGCATTGAAAAATAGTGCATAATGCTACGCGTTATCGCCTGCGTTCGGGTGAGGATTTCTTCTCGCCAACCAGTGATTTTCCGCGGTCCCTGATCCGGGAATTCCATTTTTCCTCCAGTCTTTTTCCGGGGAGCCAAATGTTCAAAGAGGGAACACCATGGCACTGACCTTTCAGGAAGAAATCGCCCTTCGGGCCGCGTTTATGGAAATCCAGCGGGAGCGCAAGCAATCGTTGCGGGCCATGTTTGAAGGCACCAGGCTGGTTCGCAAAAGCAAGCTTGAGGATGCCAAGGAAGTCGTCAAGGAAGCGAAGAAGGCCAAGAAAATTGTCGACCAGATTCCCGGCGTCAAGGCCCCGGACCTGGACAATCCCTTCGGAAATTTAAACCTGAACCTGCTCAAGGGGATTGATCTCAAGAAACTGATCAACTTGCATATCCCCAGCCTGTCGCTTCCCGGCTGGGACCTGGACCTGATCCCCGATATAAAAATCGGCGACCTGCCGGGGATCAACCTGCCCAGCATCAAGCTCAACTTAAAGGGAATTTTTAAACACCTCGACCTGCTTCCGGACATCTCCCTGAGAGCCCTGTTCTGGCAGATCGGGATGAAGTTTCCGCATATTCAACTGCCCTCGGTGGCCTTTGACCTCGGCAATATATTCAAGATCGATTTTCCCGATCTGATCCCGGACCTCAAACTCAAATTCCCTGATTTCTTCGATATCGACCTCAGCGTTGAACTGCCCAACCTGTCGATCCCGGACATCAACCTGCCGCGCCTGGTGCCGCCGATCGATATCGACCTGCCGGACATTGACCTCCCCTCATTGGAACTTCCGGGCCTGAATGTTCCGAAACTGCTGAAGATTCCCGGTTTCAGCAAAGTCCTCAAACTGTTGCTCGAGTTGTTCGATGCGGTGGACCTGCCGGACGTCATCGGAGAGTTGGGGCTGGATTTCATTCAGGACTTTATCAAGTCCGCACTGCCCATCGTCCAGCAGGTGAAAAGTGGCTCCAAGGCGGCGAAAAGCTGGGGGAAGGCGGCGCAGGATCTGCACAAGGCCATGCGCACGAAAAAGCACAAACCTTTTATTCTGCCCGGGGACGCACGCGATGCGGTCGACGCCGTCAAATCATTGCTCAAGCAGAGTTCGGCGGAGCACGCGACGCGGGCGACGATCGAGACGACGCAATTTGCCGTATCCACCGCCGGGTTGTTCGCCGACCTGGGAGGCGCCACGGGGCCGGCCACTTCCGCCGCCGCCTCGGTGGCCAAGATGTGCCAGAAGATCACCCTGTTTGCCATCGAATACAACCAGATGAAAAAGATCAACCATATCCTCAAGACCACCTCGGGGGAAGCGCTGTCTTCCAACATTTTCGATGTGTCCCCGCTTCTGGGGTGTTACTACCTGGCGAACAACACCACCAGCAACGTGCTGAACATCATGGTGCCCAATATCCTGGAAGACAACTGGATGCACGATGCGGCGAACAACAAGAAGAAACATCTCGATCCGTTGATCAAGGACTCGCAGACTTTTATTGGCCGGTCCCGGTATGTGCTGACGCCCATCCGCCAGAACAAGGGCATGTATGTCGAAAAATCGACCTTTGAAAAACTGAAGGCCCGGGCCGGGCTGGCGATCAAGAAAAAACTTGGCCGCGCTCCTTCTTCCGCCACCATCTCGACGCACAAATACATCGGGAAGTGACAGCCGGTTTCGTACCCTGGAATTTGACAGGGCATACTCTGAAAAACGATTGCCTGATTGAGTTGCCCGAATAGTATCCTCGCCAGCCTTATTCCTCAGCCCCCAAACCCCGCCTTCCTGTGGTACAATGAAAAACCTTTAACAATTTATTTATCAAGTAATTAAGTGGTGGTCGGGTTCGCCCGCCAACGGTCCATGCTGAAAAAACTTCTCATCATTCCCGGGGTGGCCCTGGGGGTTGTTGCGTTTCTGTTTCTTGTGGAATCACGCGAAAAACCCCGTCAGGTTCCCGTGGCCGAGAGGGCGACCTCCGTTCGTTTCATCAAGGTCCCTGAAGTGGCCATTGTCCCGCGCGCCAGCGGGTACGGTTACGTCCGGCCCGCCCGCGTGTTTGAAGCCGTGGCGGAGGTGCCGGGCAAAATTATCGAAATGCGGAGCGGACTCAAAACCGGAGTCTTCGTTGATGAAGGGGAGTCGCTGTTCCAGATCGAAACCGACTCCAGCCGCCTGGCGGTCAAACAACTGGAAGCTGACATGATGGCGGTGGAGGCCCAGCTGGCGGAACTGGATATCGTCGAAAAGGAAACCCGGCGCAAGCTCGAAACTGAAACCGGGTCGCTTGAGATCAACCGTCGGGAACTGGCCCGCAAACAGGAACTGGCGGACGAAGGGGTGATCTCGCAGGCGCAACTGGATGTTGAAAAGCAGAACCTGCTGGCGCGAAAAAACGCGGTGGAAAATTACCGGGGAGGGCTCGACCGTATCCCCAGCCAGCGACGGGCGTTGATGGCCAACCTCGAAAGTCTGCGCATGCGTCTTGAGGACGCGCGCATCATTTTGGAAAAAACCGCCGTCCTGTCGCCCTTCGATGGCCGCATCGCGGAAGTCCATGTCGAAACTGGGCAGGCCGTCGGGCAGGGTAAGGTGCTGGCCGTCGTCGACAGCATTGAACGGGCTGAGGTGGAGGCACAGATTCCGCGTTACCTCCTGCGAAATTTCGTGCCGCTCTGGATGCTGGACTCGACCTCATCCGGTCGCAACGCATCCGAGAGGGAAAGGAAACTGTCCCACTTCAAGGCCCGGGTCATCCGTGAAACAGACGCCACTGAGACCGGATGGGTGGGACGGTTCACTCGCTTCGGAGAAACCGATGCGAAAACGGGAACGGTGACGGTGGTGGTCGCGGTCGACGACCCCTGGTCGAGGAACACCGCGCGCAAAAAACCGCCGCTTGAAAAAAACCTGTACTGTGAAGTTTTGCTGTACGGAGACCCGCTGGGCAAGCGCATCGTCATCCCGCGCAATGCCGTGCACGAGAATCACGTTTATCGGGTCAATTCTAAAAACCGGCTGGAGCGACGGGCGGTTGAAATTGAATTTTTCCAGGGGACGCTGGCAGTGGTGAAATCCGGCCTGAAGGCCGGGGACAGGATCGTCATTCAGGACCTGGTACCAGCCATTGACGGCATGCTTCTTACGCCGGAGGAAGATACGGCGTTTCTGAAATCACTGATAGGCGAAGCCCGGGGCATCTCCTGACATCATGACGCAACAGTTTAAATTCCTCCGCTTTTTTGCAGGACACCCGACAGCGGCGAATCTGCTGATGCTCATCGCGCTGTTTTTCGGATTCATCAGCATCGGCGACCTGCGCCGGGAAACCTTTCCGGACTTTGCCCCGACCAAAGTGGAAATCTCGGTGTTGTACCCAGGCGCCTCGGCGGAAGAAATCGAGGAAGCCGTCAGCCAGCGTATTGAGCAGGCGGTGCGCGATGTCAACGATGTGGTGGAGATCAAGAGCGAGTCGCGCGAAAACATGGGGCGTGTGGAAGTGGAGATGCGCGATGGCGGGGACATCAGCCGTTTCCTGAACGAAATAAAAACCGAGGTGGAAGCGATCGATGATTTCCCGGAGGAGACCGAGGTGCCGGTCATTCGCGAGCTGGGGCGTACCGATTCCGTCGTCTCCATTGCCGTGTCCGGTCCCATGTCGGTGTCCGACCTCAAGCTTTATTGCGAGGAGATCAAGGACCGCCTCCTGTTGTTGCCGGAGGTTTCTTTGGTGGAAATTCTGGGATTCTCGGACCACCAGATCCGCATTCAGGTGCCTTCGGCGACGCTGATGCAGTTTGGCCTGAGCATATCGGACATCACCGATGCCGTGGCCCGGCAGAATGTGGACCTGCCAGCGGGAACCCTGGAGACGCCGGACCTGGATATCATGGTCCGCTTTCAGGATGAGCGGAGGAGCCTGCACGGCTACGAGGACCTGGTCATCGTATCTCGCTCCACCGGTGAGGAAATTCGCCTCGGAGAGATCGCCACCGTCCATGATGTTTTTGAAAATGAGGAAGACCGCATCCTGTTCAATGGAGAGCGCGCCGGACTGATCAAGATACAAAAACTGAAAACCGAAGATTCGCTCAATATCATGAGTGTGGTGCAGGAATTTCTCGCGCGGGAGAAACAACTGGCCCCGCCGGGCGTGCACTTCTCGCTCACGCAGGATCGCACCGATATCGTCCGCGACCGACTCACCATGCTCAGCAGAAACGGCTTGCAGGGTCTGGTGCTGGTGTTTGCCGTGCTGTGGCTGTTTTTCACCTTCCGGCTTTCCTTCTGGGTGGCGATGGGTCTGCCGGTTTCGTTCATGGCGACCTTTTTCGTCATGAAAAGTCTTGGCCTGTCCATCAACATGCTGACCATGGTGGCGCTCCTTCTGGCGCTGGGTTTGCTGATGGACGATGCCATCGTGATCTCTGAAAATGTCATGACCCAGTTGACCCGTGGAAAAAACGCCCTCGATGCGGCGGTGGAGGGCACGGCACAGGTGACCCGCGGCGTGTTCTCCTCCTTCATCACCACCCTGGTGGTGTTTGGCAGTATCCCGCTGGTTCTGGAAGGCGAAATGGGAAAAGTGCTCTGGGTCCTGCCTGTGGTCCTCATCGTGACCCTCACAGTCAGTCTGGTCGAGGCGTTTTTTATTCTGCCCAACCACCTGGCGCATTCGCTGAAGCATTTTGATCCTAAAAAGCGCAACCGTTTCCGCGCGGCATTCGAACGGCAGTTTGAAAACGTCCGGCATCGGGTTCTGGGGGGGCTGGTCGATCTGGCGGTGAACTGGCGTTACCTGTTCCTGGGGTTTCTGGTGGCGGGATTCATGATCTCGATTGGGATGATCGCAGGGGGTCGGCTGAAAATCATCGGCTTCCCGGAAATCGACGGTGATGTGCTGGAAGCGAGAATCCTCACGCCGCAGGGAACCCCGCTGGCGGAAATGGAACGGATTGTTCATCACGTGGTGACAGCGGTGAAGGGAGTCGACGCCGATCTCACGCCCCAGCAACCGGATGGGAAGTCGCTGGTGCAGAACATCATGGTGCAATACGGGCAAAACCGCGACGCCTATGAAACGGGGCCGCATGTGGCGACGGTATTCATCGACCTGCTCAAGGCGGAGGTGCGCACCGCCGACCTGGACACCATCACCGGTCGCTGGCGCAAGGCGGTGGGAACGATTCCGGGTGTGATCAACATCACCTACAAGGAGCCGGTCATCGGTCCCGGTGGATTACCGATCGATATTCGATTGCAGGGAAAGGATCTGGATGAACTCAAACACGCCTCCCTGGAACTGCTGGACTGGTTGCGCCGTTACGAAGGCGTGTTCGATCTGCAGGACGATTTGCGGCCCGGCAAGCCGGAAATCCGCGTGCGTCTTAAACCCGGCGCACTCGCCCGGGGGCTCGACGCTTCGATGATCGCCCGCCAGTTGCGCACCGCGTTTTTCGGCAGGACGGCCACGGAAATCCAGGTGGGGGACGAGTCCTATGAGATCGATGTGCAACTCGCTGATGCCGACCAGGACAGCCCGGCGGACCTCGAAAACTTTTACGTCACCGATCGCGAAGGCCGGTTGTATCCATTAGGAGAGGTGGCCTACCTGGAGCAGGGCCGGGGCATCGCCCGTATTTTCAGGGTCGACGGGCAGAGGACGGTGTCGGTACAGGGCGACCTCAACATGCGGATTGCAAATTCCAATGAAATACTCAAGGACACGCAACAGCGGTTTCTGCCCGGCCTGCTGGAACGCCATCCGGGGGTGACCTATTCGCTCGAGGGCCAGCAGAAGGAAACCGGGAAAACCGGACGGTCGATGATAAAGGCATTCATGCTGGGAATTTTTGGAGTGTTCGTTCTGCTCAGTTTTCAGTTGAAAAGTTACCTGGAGGCGCTGGTGGTCATGGTGGCGATTCCCTTTTCCCTGGCGGGGGTGATCTGGGGGCACATCGTGATGGGCCTGGACCTGTCGACCGTCAGTCTGATGGGGTTTGTCTCGCTGGCCGGGGTGGTGATCAACGACTCCATATTGCTGGTAGAGTTCATCCGCTTGGGTGTGGAAAAGGGATACGACGCGGTAAAAGCCGCGAAACTGGCCAGCCGTCTACGCTTCCGCGCCGTTCTTCTCACCTCGCTCACCACCATCGCCGGTCTGGCGCCGTTGCTGTTCGAAAAAAGCCTGCAGGCGCAGGTGCTGATCCCGCTTGTCACCAGTCTGGTGTTCGGCCTGATCGCCTCCACAGCCCTGGTGCTGATCGTGGTGCCCTGTTTCTATTCGGTGCTTGCTGATTTCGGTCGGAACCCGGCGGGAGCTTCAAAACCCATCGGTCCGCCGCCCCCCGACCACCTCCCCCCGTCGCACGATGCAGGAGCGGGGGGAACACTGGACTCGGTGGCGGACACGTCTCAGCCAGCATGAAAAATCCGGGGCCACGGACCTGGGCCGTCTGGCGGCGCCTGCCAGACAACCCAAAAGTTCGCATCACTCCGTAACGAATTCCACCCGGACCGGTGTCGGGTTCCGGATCGTATCCAGAATTGGGGACCGCTCGGCCAGCTCCTTCAATACCGTGGCATTGGCATCGGAATTTACTTTGAAGCGGACGCGAATTTCCTTGTAGCCGCGACGAACGTTGGGGTCCAGATTGAGAAAACCCTGGATGTCCATGTCCCCCTCGTAATCCGATTCAATGGCTTCAACCTTGATTCCCTCCGCCGCGGCATGAAGTGAAAGCGAGGTGGTCATGCAGGAAGACAGGGCGGTCAACAGGTATTCCGCCGGGTTGGCCGACTGGTCCTGCCCCAGGAGGACGGTGGGTTCATCTGCCTGGTACTCGAAACATCGGTCTTCTCCCAGTTCCTGGCCGGTGCCGTAATACCCTCCGATTTTAATCTGGTTCTGACTGCCGTCCTTCCAGTGATTGCAGGCGCGGAACTGGAATTGAGCCAGTTCCGGGTTTTGCTTGAGGGCTTCAACCGACTCCAACATTTTTTCAGTGTCAAAACCGTTGATGAGTTTTTCCTGCGTGACTTGAGTCGTCATGGTGTGTCTCCTTGTTTGAAAGTAAAATTACCTTACTAGTTAGTTAAGCCCCTGGGCAAAAAAAAACTAACCCGTGACCAGACCCTCAACCGCCTCGATCGCACGATCGAAGGGCCAGGCCTGCCGATATTCCTGGCCCGCCATGATGGCGCCACAAACCAGGACGTAATAAGTTTCCGCAATGTGCTTCACATTCAGTTTCCGGTATTTGGGATCGGACGTTTTTAGAGCCTGCACCCCTTCCTGAATAATTTCGCGGAATGCGTCCACATAAACCCGGGCTTCCTTGAAAATGGGATGGTGGCTGTCCGGAAACTCTGAAATCAGATTGAAATACCCACACCCCCTGAAATCCGAGGCCTGCATTACTTTTTTGACAAACTGGATGACGGCCATGTATTGGGCCCTGGCAGAAGTTTTGCTTCGTACTGCGGCCCGGATACCTTCCAGATCAAGGTGGCGCCGTCGCCCCAGGTAGGCAACGCACAGGTCCTCCTTGGTGGAAAAGTGGGCATAAACCGTGGGGCGGGAAACACCGGACCGTTCAATGACCTGGTCAATAGTGGTGCTCTGGTAGCCCTGTTCGTAAAACAGTTCCCCGGCCGCCTGGACGATGCGTTCTTTCGCGTCTGTTTTTCCCCTCGGTGTCATGATCACACGATAAACTTAATTAACTAGTAAGTCAAGTAAAAAATGCAGAAAATTTTAATAGGGTGGTGGGACGGGGCCGGGCGACCCGGGAAGGGTGGGCTGTGTTAGAATTTCGCGGGTATTTTTGATTCCATTCCAGCGGGGACGCGCCTTCATGAAATATTTTTACGCCAATATTTTTCTCCCCGAAAACGATGATTTGATCCTTCGTATTGATTCAGCGGCTCGCCGCCTTCACGACAAGCTCGTGCAACTGAACCTGAAGGCGACGGGAATCTCCGAATACAATCAGCGCTACCTGAGCCAGAAAATTAAAAATCCAACGGGCGTTCTGCAATTGAATACCTGGCTTATCTACCAGACGGTGAAAAACAGTCCGGTGGCGCTGGAAGATTTCACGCTGGTGGATTATGGAGGTGGGAGCGGGTTGATCGCCCTGTTGGCAGGGGAGTTGGGCCTGCGACAGGTCATCTATAACGATATCTACAATGTCTCCTGCGACGATGTCCGGCGGCTTGCCGATACGCTGGAAATCAGGATCGATCATTTTGTCTGTGGCGATATCGACCCTTTGATTGGGTATTTAAAAAAACACCAAATTGTTGTCGATGGGGTCGTGTCCTATGACGTGATCGAGCATATCTATGACATTGAAAAGTTCCTCAAAAAATTGCGCGGGGTGAGTTCCGGGGAATTTAAATTCGTCTTCGGCTCCGGCGCCAATACCCGAAACCCCATGGTGACCCGCGCCCTGGGCAAACGGCATTCTGATTTTGAATTCCGGGACAGGCCCCGGGAATGGGGGCATAAGGATCGGGATGCATTGAAATCTTATCTCAATATAAGGAAAGAGATCATCGCCGAATACGATCCGGCTTTGCCGCAGGAAACGGTCCGGGACCTGGCAAAAAAAACGCGTGGCCTGATTGAAGAGGATATTATCCGGGCGGTCGATGAATTCAACAACACCGGGCAGGTGTCCTACACGCCGGACCACCCCACCAACACCTGTGACCCCTTCACCGGCAACTGGGCCGAGCACCTGATGGACACGGAACGCCTGAAAAAAATTCTGGAAGAGGAAGGTGCGATGGTGGAGATTTCCCGTGGCTATGGCGCCATGACCGACAACTGGATCAAAAACGTCATTCTCCGGGTATTGAATATGACGATCTGTCTTCTTGGGAAGCGGGGGATTGTCCTGTCCCCTTACTTTATTCTGGAAGGAAAGTTTAGAGAGGCCGGTTAGCCTCCGGGGAGAGTCTTCTCCACACCTGGCGCAACCCGTCGGGGATGTTCTGAAAAGCGGCGGCCGTTTTCTCAGGCCCAGGCGCGGATGGCGTTGTCGAATTCTCCCTCAAGGGTGGGCCAGTCGTCAAATAACGGCGCATAGAGGTCTATCAGATAAACCAGGAGGTCGCGCACGAAGCCACGCTGGGCTTCGGAAAAATAGAGAAACCGTTCGTTTCCCGGTCCGTCCCAGGCCAGGTGGAAAAGAAACGACTGGATGTAAGCGGTCTCCCCTCTGTCCTCCAGGGCAAGGCGCACCATGGCCGGAAAAAAATAATGAAATCCCTCCGGATTTAAAAAACAGGTGGGGTCCCATCCGGGACTCCCCAGCTCTTCGAGTCCGATCGTCTCGGGCGTCCTGCCCTGCAGGGTCGCCTCGTGTTCCTGGCATTCGCAACAGTGGTTCGGGTCGCGGGTGAACTGCCCGGGTGGAGTTTCGACTTTAAAAAGCAGGACGGCATTTTTAATCCAGTCTGCCGGGGTTGTCATGGTTACCTAATGGGGTGCATGCAGTTCCTTTTAAGTTAGGTTCTCCTGAAAAAGGAAGACCCACTGAATACAGATGTTGATTTGTCTCCTTACTGGGATATTATTAGGATGCTTTTTGGGATGGATAGATTCTATCAGGTAGGGGGGGCACTGAGATGATTTTCAAGAAGAATGAAAATAAACCGGTCGATGGTGACAAGCGCGCCGAGTTTAATGAACGCGTCACCCATATCCTGCTGGCGGTGTGTAAGGGAATGACCGGCTGGGTTCCTGCGAAGGACCCGCTCAAACACAAGATTGAAGAATTATTCAAGGTTTTGAAAAAAGCCGCCCGGCCCAAACCTCCCACCGGGATTGCCCAGGAAATCCTGGAGTTTTTCGAAAAAACTAATCTGGAAGAAAACGCCAAAGGTTTTGAAAGAGGGCACGTCAAGGATTTCATTGCCGAACTGGGAACGGTGATCGGGAAGATGTCCAGCTCTTCGGGTGGGATCAACAAGGAGATGGGCGGTGTGATCAGTAATTTTGAATCACTCCATCCCGGCAATAACCTGGAGGCCATGAAAGCCCAGATTATTTCCGGATTGATAAAAATCAAGGAAGAATCGGGAAAGATGGAGGCGGAACTTGTCCGGTACCGCGAAAAAACCAAGGACCTTTCCAAAAAGCTGGAGGAGACTGAAAGCCTCGGCTTCACCGATCAATTGACGCACACCTATAATCGTCATGCTTTTGAGGTCCAGGTAGGGCACTGGTTTCCGGATGGAACATCGAATGGCGACAGTGTCGGGTTTGTTTTTGCCGATGTGGACCATTTTAAAAAATTTAATGACACGCATGGCCATCAGGTAGGCGACCTGGTTCTCAAGTTTGTGGCTGAAACCCTGCGGGAAGGCGTGGGGAAGGAAGGAAAAATTTTCCGTTATGGGGGTGAAGAGTTTCTGATCCTGATTCCCGAAAAAGATATTGAGACGGTGACCAAAATAGCGGAAAAAATCCGGAAATTACTCGAAAAGGATTACTTTGTGGACAAGAGCCGTAAGTTACAAGTGACGGTCAGCCTGGGGGTGACCCTCGCAAAAAAAGGAGAAGCACTGGAGGACGTGCTGGAGAGGGCGGACCAGGCTCTCTACAAATCCAAAGAAGGCGGGCGCAACCGCGTTACCCTCCTCGCACCCTGATCCCCTGCAGGTTTCCCGTAGCCTGTGTCAGGAAGCCCCCGCGTCAATCCCGCATTCATCTTCCGTCTCAATTCAAACGTTTTACAAGATCCCAAGAGTTCGCTATAGTCTTTTAAATCCTTCCAAAATATGGTGAGAAAAACGATGGCAAGGAACTTCGCTTCAGCTACCCGGCAACCCGCGACGTGGATGAAAAGCCTCACCGTCACGTTTGTTATCTGGCTGGCCCTGTTGGTATGTATTCCGGTTTCAATGGCCCTGGCGGCGGCGGACATTCCTCAAAATTCCTTTCTCCCGGATTCGCAGGCGCATCACCGCGCCACCCTCAACCCGCCTCTTGAGGGAAAGCTGTATTACGCCGAACGCACCCTGATTATCGAAACCTCCGACCCCTGTAAAAAAATACTGGGCATGATCCCGGCGGACGCGCAGGGACGTCAATTCACTTTCGGCAAGGTCAGCCTCAGCGGGGATGCGTTTTTCCTGAGCGCCTGCGGCAAAATGCGGGCCGATCTCGAGGGCGCGGCCCAGGCCTGGCTCAAGGATATCTCGGGCTACAGTGCCGCTGAAAAACAGTTCAATGCCGGGGTCGAGTCGATCAAGCGTGAAGTGTATGTCAGCTTTTTGCAGTTTGTCGCTCTGATGATGTACGAACAACTTCCACCGGAAGAGCAGGCGAAGTTCGCTCCCAATTCCCCCGAAGCCATCGACAAGGCGCTGGAGTGGTTGCACCAGCCGGAAAACGAAATCAAAACCTATGTCCACGCGTTCCTGGAGGCCAAGGCAAAGCCTCTGGCCCGGTTGTACCGCGACTACATGTCCGGCGCCTCCATGGAGATCATCACGGGTCTCAAGGACCTGCTGAAGGGAGCGCAGGACAAGCTCCGGCGTTTTACGGACATGCAGAAAGAGGCTGAGGAAACGGACACCGAAATCAGTGACCTGCTGGAAAAATACGGGTTCTCAGGCGAATACCTGGACCGTTTCAAGGCGTACGAGGGAAAGATCAAGGCGCTCAATAAATCCTACAAGATCACCGAGGCGGTGGGCATCATCGCCGGAGCGTTTCAGACGGATGTCCCGGACCAGAAAATTGCCGGCATGATGGACCTGCTGGTGCTCGTCGGCGGTGTGGCGGAAGACAGTAAAATACCGATCGTGTCCCTCTTTGGCCAGATCGTCAAAGCCTACGGCGAAGTGGGAAAGGAAATGCTGAACAAGGTGCTGGCCCTGGAAAAAATGATCCGGTCGCGGGAAGGGTTCTGCATCGGCCTGGCCACGCATTCGCAACGCGATGCAAAAAACACCGCATTCATCGAAGCTTTTGGGCAGGGCATCCGCGCCTGTCCCATCGCCCTGGACGGGCACCTCAAGGATGTCTTTGTTCAGGCTCAACCGCAGGACAACGGCCAGTTGTATTTCTGGGTCGAGGATAAATTCATCAAGGGCCGCGCCGGCGGCGGAGGCGAGTCCGGCATGCGCCAGGCCATCCTGCTCATCCAGGATGGGGAACGCCTCAATTATCCCGGCTACACAGGCAAGGTTCAGGACATTGCAACGATCGCAGATGTCTACAACACGCCTTACCCAGAAGGTAAACCCCGTGGACGCGACCACAGCGGGGCGACCGGGGTCATCGGCCTTCGCGAGGAAGCCGAAACCGTTGTCGACACCATTGAAAAGCAGATCCGCGCCCTCAGAAGCGGTGCGGATGAGTTTGGTGAACCCGCCTGCACCGACGACAAGGTGGACGCCTGGATAGAAAAGGAGACCGGGCAGAGGGTCGCGCCCTTCATGGATCAGGTGGAAAATTCCCGCCGGGACCTGGAGGACAGTTACGCCCTGGCCTTCGTCGATCAGTACCGCTCGACCCGGGGGGCGCGCAGGACGGCGGCCTATAAAGTTTATTCTCGTTTCTTCGACAAGATTGAGCATTTGTCGATGTTTAAAATTCGCGGCTGGGTGCGCGACGATGCGAAACCGAATCAGGTTTGCCCCGAATGCGCCCAGGCGGAGATCACCCTGTCTCCTTCCAACGCCCGGCAAATGCCTGGGTGTGAAGTGAAGCAGGCCGACTCCCGCGGCCGCTTCGTGGCGCATCTCGTCACAAAATCGTCGGATGTCTCGGCGCAGGTGTCAGCTCGCGCCGGAAATACGAGTAGCGAAACGTTTCCGATCGACCCCAAAAAACTGGGACTGGATTTGAGCCAGCTTCCTTTCGTGGAATCCTTCAGCCTGACGCTTCCCATTAAATTTGAAAAGGAGGAGGACTCTTCAGAGGAAGAGAATGAGGACGATACAGGGCTCACTGCGGGAGATGTGACGGTCCAATTGGAAATCACCGCCGCCCAGGCTGAAAAACTGTCCGGTGAAATCGCGCAGGCCTGCCAGACCCTGTCGGGTATCGAGGCGTTGGAAGCGGAAGTGAATCGTTTCCAGTCGGGCCTGCCGGACTTGCGTTCCAAGCTTTCAGAGGTGCGCGGAGAAATCCGGAAACTTGAAGACCAGATTAAAAGTATCCGCCAGAACGCCTCTAAAGCCTCAGGGTTGGCGGAAGAGATTGTGAAGTACAAAAAATCCGCCGAGGCCAGGGCATTGTTTGCCTGTGAGCAGGCCGAGATCCTGCAAAAGAAACAGGGCGATCCGGCGGTGCTGATTCCCAGGGCCGAGACCGCCGGGAGGGAAGCGGAGGATCTGGCACGGAAAGCGACACAGAACTATCAAAACGTTCGCAGGATCGCGACCGATGTGGCTCGCCAGTCTAAAAACATTGGCGGTCTTGGCGACAAGGCGCAGGCCGTTCAAAAATCCGGAGCGGAACTGGGAGAACTGTTCAGCACCCTGCAACCACGTCTGGAGCAGATCGAACAGGCCTTGAGCGCAGTGATTGAAAAGCGGGGGCAGTTGGAACCTCTGAAGGCAAAAGGGGAAGCCCTGCTGGCCCAGGGGAAATCGGCCGCCTCTGCCGGGGCGGAGGGCGACCCGGGAGCGATGACCTCCCGGCTGGAGGCCGCGTTTGGACGCATTGTGTCCGCCATCAACCGCGCGCCTTCCTGTGAGGAGGGTGTGTCAGAACGCCTTGTGGCGTTGAAGAACAAGGCCGCCACAGCCAGCGCTGATTTCCAGCAATTGCAACCGCAGATCGCCGCATTGAACGATGCCGTTGCCAATACGGGTGAGGCCGCCCTGGCGGATACGGTCGCCGAAGCCAGGGCCGTTGCGGATACGGCGGAAGTGTTTGCGGAGGCCGCGCAACAGGTCGGGGCGGATGCCCGGAAATGTGTGGCCCTGGCACGCGCCGTGGTTCAGGAAGGGCCGGACAAGATCATCGGTACCGCCAAGGTGGCCATCGCGCAGTGTGAATTCAAAAATGCAAAAAAGCTGATCGAACAACTCGGCAACGATCCGCGCCGGCGCGAAATCGAGGCTCTGTATTTCGAAAGGGTGCGTTACGAAGGGAAAACCAAAACCCTGTTTGCCCAGGCCAATAAAGTATTTCAGGACGGGCAGTACGATCAGGCGTTGGCCCTTTTGAAGGAAGCCCAGGGGCATACGCGTTGTGAAAAATTTGTCTCCCGGATTCAGGAAGCCATCGGAAAAATTGAGTCACGGATCGAGGCGGAAAAGGAACAGGAAGGCGAAAAGCCCGATCAACAGCAGGCCCGTGCGGAATGTATTCGCCAAATGGCGGGAAGTGTGGCCGTTTGGGATGAGGCGTCAAAGGAATACAAGTGCCGTTGTCCACAGGACCGCGTGAGGAGTCCGGACGGAACGTCCTGCATCGACCGCTCGGCTGTGGCGGGTGGTGATGTGGATCTGGAGCCGGAGGCGCCGCAGGCGTTTGCAGTCGCATTCCGCATGTATCTGTTAACGCCGACCTCGGAGCCCAAAACACTGGAAGTGCCGCCTAATGCGGATTCCAAAACCCGCAAACGGATCAAGAAACAAAACGAACGCATTGTTGAGAATTTTGTCAAAAGCCTCTCGTTGTCCAACACCCGTCCCAAGCTCATTGAGAAGATGGAGGCCCCGATGGTGATCGGCATCGGCCCGGATGCGCAGGAAAAATATTCCCTGGAATCTTTTGCTCCGGGAGATAAATATTCCATTCCCCTGACCGGGGCCATGCCCGGAAAGAAGGGACCGGTGGCTCTCAACACGGCGCTACTGATGGAGGTCATCCAGACCTACGAGAGTATGGAGGCGGTGATGGCGGCCTTCCCGCAGGCGAAAAACCCGAAAAAGCAGAGCGGGTTCAATTCTAAAAAACTGGGCGAACTGCTGATTAAGGATGAATCCGGAACCTTCACCATCAACGACCCGAAGTCAGGTACCATTAAGTTTGGCCCGCTCACCCGGGGCTGGACTTCCCAGAATAAAAATAAAAGCCTGCAACTGACCAAACAGATTTATCTCCTGGCCGGGGCCATCAGCTGTTTTGTTGCCACCGCCGTATATGACGATCCGCTGGCCCGGCAATTGACCGTTCTCCGTACCTTCCGGGACCAGTTTCTCATGGACAGCGAATCGGGCGAACGGCTGGTGAGGTTGTATTACAGGTACGGCCCCGGATGGGCACAGTGGGTGAAAGAACATCCGGCGCTGGCCTCGCCTCTGCAGACGGTTTTTGATTCAGCCGTCTCCTGGCTTGAGTCCAATGACCTGGAGAATTCCTGGCAGGGTGATGTCGTCGGCGCACTGGTGAAGCTGACCGATACCTTCAGTTCCTGGTTCACCGAAGATCGGGATTATGACGCGCCTGCCTCCAGCGGAGGACTGCTCCACTGGTTGGGGCTGGCCGGTACCGGGAGTCAATGAAAAGCGCCCACGGTTTTTCCTGAGCCGGGGGGGGGGTGGCTGTTACCAGGAAAAACCGGGGCACTTTCAAAATCCGGGAATCCCCAGATACCTTTGAGGTCTCCATAACTTTTGAAGCCCTGTTGTTTTTCAAAGCAAATACTGTGCCGCATGGGACGCGGCCAGCAGGCGGGATTCAAATTACAGGAAGTTGATTTACAAAGGTTAAAGACCCGCTACGGTTTGGTCCTTGGACCATGATGATTGGATTGTACGGAAAGTTGGAAATTTCCGGATTTCTTATCCGGCCATTCGTACTGTATGTGCGCCTCGCAAAACCCTGCCCCCCATCAGGAAGAAGCCTGGATCAAGGTTGCGAGTTCTTTATAAATGAGGAACGCTGTTTTGGCCTGGCCGGAAACATTCAAGTGGCCATCGAATAGATAAAAGTCATTCGCGTTCAGGTGGGGAGCCAGATCCACGAATGGAATCCCGTCATTCTCCAGCCATCGGATCAGGGACTGCCGGATACCCTTTAATTCTTGCAGGCTCTGCGGAATTGCGATGTAGCCGAGGTTCTGCTTCAGGTGGGACGCGTATTGTTCCGGGAATACCTGGTAAGGGCTGGGATACAGAACAAGCAGGAACGGAATTTTTCGCTGGGAACAGACAAAATACATTTCGTACAGCGTGTCAAACGTATTCCGGATGTCGTCATCGGAAAAGGCGTCTGTGGACGAGGGGCCTCCTGAGGTAAACGATCCGACCAGGTAACTGGGATTGATTTTACCTGAAAAGAAATCTTCCCGGATGTTCACGGGAATCCGCTCAAGATGCCGCTCAAACGCCTCCCTGGATAACCCGCTTTCCTGAAAATAAAAATTGCGGTTGATGGGTCTGCCGTAAAAAAATTCCCAGTATTTGTTTGTATTCACTCTGGGTTGCAGGGTGGTGCCCCCTTTGAGTCCTGTGGCCAGGAGAGTCCGCAGGAAACCGAGCCGCCAGGGTCGGTCCTCCATTTTGGGATTTAAATCGACCGGCAGTGTTTTTCGAACCTTGTATCCATTGGGGACAGGGTGGTGGCGTGCCCCGATGAAATCGTTTCCCATGAACAGCCCGACCACGACGGCGCGGGGATTGAAGGCGAGCCCGAACCGGATCAAATTGAAAAAGTAAGCGGGCGGACCGGTCATGGTTTGACCGGCATTGACGATCCGGATGTTTTGCGATGCGGGCTGTTCTCTTAAAAGGTTTTCAACCAGGTTGGAAGCGCGCTGGTTTTCGTCGACCCCGAAACCTTCGACAAAGCTGTCTCCGAGGAACAGGATGATTTCGCCCTCTGCCAGCAGGGTTTCAAAGTCCGGGCCTCGAAAACCTTCGGAGTTGAAGTTCAAATCAATCTCAAAATCTTTTTGCGCGAGGTGTATCCGGGCACCGGGAAGAATGTCACCGAACGGAGGATGCGGGGCCAGAGCCTTGGGGAAATGGTAATGAGAAGACAGAATCCATTCACCCAGCCCGAGGGACAGAGTGAGGGAAAAAGCGATCAGAGCACTTGAAGCCAGAAGTTGGTTGTGCTTCCTCCTGAACATGGCTCAATGAATATCAAAAGGTGGACAATTCCTTGAAACGCGACCGACACAAAGGATTCTTGGAAGTTTCCATGATCATGGATTCGTTGACCTGAAAATTTGGGATCGCGATCTTTTTGTAATAGTGGGAAAATGCCGCCCACAGTGTCGGCAGGTCATGACATTCGTTGCAGATGGAAAGAATTCCGGCCATTTTGGCAACCAACGGGCCTTCGGCCCCGGGAAACAGCACAAACAACTGCATGGCCAAATCGTACAGCATCTGGTTGAGTTCCCCCAGGGCTTTCCTGAGGTGGGGGAATTTATTGACGTTGTTCTTGGGGCCTTCCAGCCTGTGCGCGGCGGCAAGTTCGGATTTGATCAGGCCGATCCGTGGCGTTATTTCATTCCAGATATTCTGGTTGGCCAACCGGTCGGTAAACCTAGAGCGGGCCTGCCTGTCCGAAAAAATTTTTTCAAAACTGGCGAGGATGATCTGACCTTCCCGGAGACGGTCGTTGTAGGTCTGGCGGATTTTCTGTTCGATTTCCTTGTCAAATCCCTGCATGCGTTTGAAAAATTCGTTGCGGTCTTCCAGTTCATCGTCCTGCAGTTTTTGTACAGACAGATTCAGTTCCTCAAGCAATTCATTTTTCATTTTTGGCGGGTACCAGAAATCAATTTCCCGGAGGATGATGTTGACCCGGTTTAAAATTTCGCGGCCGAACACTTTTTCATGATGCGGGGTGATGGCCACCCCCAGGCCGGATTTCTCCCCGGTATCCACCACGATATTGAAGTCAACCACTGCCAGTTTTCCAAAAATGGATTCCAGTTGCTCGAAGGACAGGGTCTGGTTTTTAATCCCCCTGCATGACCCGGTCCTTGATCAGGTGATACCGCTTGGCATCGCGGCTTTCCTGGTATTGCTGGTCCAGTTTCTGCAGGGTTTCTGCAAGGGTCGCCTGATCATAGAGCACCAGTTTTTTACGGAACAGGTTGAACTGCTGAAGAAGGGGTTTGACCCGTTTCATTTCTTCCGTAAAGGAGAATTTTCGCGCTGTTTGTTGATAAAACTGTTCCAGAAACTCAGCGCCGTAAAAAATATCTCCCATGCGCACTATGGGACGGGAATGGCTTCGAATCTGCTCCAGGAAGTAGCTGAAATTCCCCTCCAGCTTCCATTCCTTTAAAAGGGATTCCATCGCCTTGCAGATTTCGTAGTAACAGGTGTTGATGTCCCGGTAGGTTTCGAAGGAGTGATCGTAAAACTGATACGGGGAGTACACATTGCCCCGCGTTCTGAGTTCCCGGTACCCGGCCTTCCCTTCCGTGCCGTGCAAAAATTCATGGATGGAAATATTGTGGTTTTCCAGGTCCGACACCAGCGCCTCGATTTCCGGCATGACGGTGTTCTGGGCGTTGAGGGGATCGCCGTAATATTTTTCCAAAAAAACCATTTCGTTGCGTATCTGGGGGATCACCCAATCAAACGCTTCCCGGCACAGTTCGACCGCTTTCACCACCTCCTGCTTGTGAAGGTCGAGATTGCATTCGTCATGCTCCCGGGCCAGGGTTTCGATGCTTTTTTTTAACTGGAACAGAATGGAATCAATTTCAACAAGCAGGGAGAGCCGTTGAGGCGGCGAGGGTGGGGTTTGCGCCGCCGGTTCCACAATCTTCAAGATGTGGGGAACCTTGTTTCTAAGAGTTTCCAGGGTATCGACAACCCGCGCGCGTTCTTCCTCCGGAGTGTTTCCGTTGGGTTCCAGTTGGTCCGACTTCCGGATTTTGTCTTCCAGAAGGGTCACCTGGGTGACCAGAAGGTCGATGTTCTCGCGCAGAGACGCTAGTTGTTGGATGCCAATCATTTTAATGGTTTGGCTGGAATGCATAAAATGAAAACGCTTCACCCCAGCGGGAGCGGAGAGAGAACCCCGCCGGAAATGATTTAATTTTAAGTTAGTGTAGCTTATTCAGGGATTTATGGAAGAAAAAATCGTGAAAACGGCCCTTCTTTTCAAAATGATTCGGTGTTTTGAATACCTGCCGAACTTGAAAGCTCCTTCCCTTCCCCACCTGAAAGAATGCGTTTCAATCTCGCTCTAGAGTTTTACCGGGGAAAGTATTAGGCTGTTGGGAAGAAACCAAAGGCCAATAATGGCGGGAAAAATTACCGGAAGGAATTACATTTTTATGAAGGAACGCCTGGGGATATTGAAATGGATTGTTGGCTGTTTACTGGGAGCGCTTTTGTGTGCTCCGGAAAGCTTGTTGAGCCAGGATAGCACCTCGGGGAAAGCACCCACTACAAATCTGGTGGCTCCCGCTCTGCCCGCGGGTTCTCCCGATACAAAGCCGAAGAAGGAAATCGATAAGGAAATCGTAAAAGCCCTGGAGGCTAAAAAGGCACAAACCCACGAGGCGCTTAAAAGCAAACAGGAGGACATAGAAAAAGCCCGGCAGGAGGCCGACAAGGCGATTCAGGAAAAGCTGTTGCTGGAAAAACAAACCCCGCTGACTCAAAAGGAAATCCAGGTCAAGCGCGGGGAGATCAGGACCCTGGAAAAGGAGTTGGCGCTTTCGCCCAATCTGGAAATAAAAAAAAGATTGAAGGCGTTGCGGGAGGAAGCTTCAAAAGCCGAACAACAGCTTCAAGTGAACCAGAAAAAACTGTCCACCGCCGAAGCCAATGTGGAACTGGCCCAGGGGCGTATTTCCTACAATCAACAGGCGATCGAGGACCTGCAGAAGGAACTGGGGGATTTAAAGAGGGAAAAGGCGGCCAGGAGGGGCTGGGTCGACAAGTCGATTGATTCTGCATTGATTTTTCTGGTAGGGATCGTCTTGTGGAAAATAAAGAAATACGCTATCCGGAAATTTGAAGGGGCCATCACCGACAAAGACGCCATCCGCGAAAGTGAGGTCGTGTTACGCCTCAAAACCATGACCGCCATTTTCCAATGGTTGCTTTCCATCATTATCATTGGGATCGTGGCCTACATGATTCTCGAAGAGTTCGGCCTGAACATGACCCCCTTGCTCGCCGGGGTGGGGATTGTCGGCCTGGCTTTCGGCTTCGGAGGGCAATACCTGATTCGAGATATTATCAACGGGATTTTCATCCTGATTGAGAATCAATACAATATCAACGATGTCATCAAGATTGGGGACATTGGCGGATTGGTCGAAGGGGTGAACCTCCGTTACACCCGCCTGCGTGATGTGGAAGGCCGTGTTATTTACATCCCCAACGGGGAAATCAAGGTTGTCATCAATTTCACCAAGGAATTTTCCCAGGCTGTCCTCGATATTGGCGTGGCTTATAAGGAAAATGTCGACAAGGTGATGGACGTCATGCGCCAGGTGGGTGCGGAAATGCGCCAGGATGATTATTTCCGGAAAATTATCCTGGAGGACCTGGAAATGCTGGGGGTCGATGCCCTTGCGGATTCCCAGGTGACGATCCGTTGCCGGATCAAGACCAAGCCGATCAAGCAGTGGGAGGTCGCCCGCGAATTTCGTCGCCGCATCAAAAACCGATTTGACGAACTCGGCATCGAGATTCCATTTCCGCATCGTACCCTTTACACGGGTACCGGTCCGGAGAACGACTGGCTGAAAAAGCTGGCGCAGGAGAGAGGTTGAAGGAGAAGCCGCTGGGCGTCCTGGAGGGGAGTGTTGACGGATCTCACCCGGTCAATCCTGGCAGTCGAGAATTTCCCCTGAAACCGTTTCCGATTCGCCAGTTTCAGTCGCGCTGTCCCAGTTTACCTTGAGGTTTTCAGGAAGGCGGGTGGCCTTGTTGAGCAAGGCTTTTGCCACCTGCGCACAACACAGGCCGCTCACGTTGTCCAGGCAGGCTCCACTCAGGTCGGTGTTGCCGAAGCTGGCATCGGTGAGAATTGCGGAATCCAGGTCTGCATTTTTCAGGTTGGCGTTTTCCAGAGCCACGCCCGTCAGATCGGCGTGTCCCAGGTCCGCTCCGGCGAGGTTTGCCTCCTGCAAATTGGCGCCGGCCAGTTTGGCGTACCTCAGGTCCGCCCCTTCCAGGTTGGCCCCATACAATTGCGCTTCCCGCAGGTCGGAGGCTTTTATGTCCGCGCCCTTCAGGGAGGCATCGACCAGATACGCTTTGGTCATGTAAATTCCGGTCTGGTCCGTGTGGTCCATTTGAGCCCGATGCAGAATGCTTTCGCGGAAGTCCGCTCCTTCCAGGGTGGAGTTTTCGAAGCACGCATCCGTCAGGTCCGACCCGCTGGCATTGACCTCGGTCAGGTCCGCCCCCGTGAAATCGGCTTCCGTGATGTCGGACTGGCGCAAACGTGCCCGGCACAAGGTCGCATTTTTAAAAGACGTTCCGCGAAGCGCCGTCCCGGTGAGGTCCGCTTCCACCAGATTTCCCTCGCTCAGGTCCATCCCGGACAAATCGAGATTCGTGAGGTCTTTCCCCGACAATTTGTTTTTGGATGCCACCACCTGCTCTGGGTTCATGGACAATAAGACTCCTCGAAAATGAAGCAAATCTAGGACAGGTCGGCTGGATTGTCAATTTCCCGGCTGGCCCAGCGTCAAAACTTGCTTCGATCGGCAAAAATGTTCGAGGGATTGTCGCCTCCACGGCCCGGCCCGCCCCCTCCCGAAATCATATAACCCCTTTTAATTTATAGGTTTATGTTTATTTGTGGGTGGGGCGGTGTTTTGGTACAGTCCTTGCTTTTTATTTTGTGAAAGAAAATGAATTTTATCCAGGAGCGTCTCATGAAAAACCCGAAGCAGAAACCCAATTCAAAAAAGAAGGACCAGGGCCGCGAATGCCAGCCGGAACTGTGCCCCAGTGCCCAGCGTGAACTGTATCTGGAGCATCTTATGGACATGACACTTGGGGTGTTGGACCGTGGGCTCCGGAAAAACTGAAATGAAAACCCATGTCTCCGGCGATCTCCCCCATCCTCGCCCTGGTGGCCGGTCAGGACCGCCCACCACTTTGAACACCCGGCCAGGTGAATTGAGCGCAGGGAATACCCGCCGCAACCGCGACCTGGAAAAACAGTTGCGGATAGCTGTGGCCCGCGCCATAGAAGAAACATTTGGGCGAGACTGACCCTCCTCCCGCTTCATCCTGCTCTGACAAAAATCCCCGGCTGGTCCTCACGCCGCATCTGTGTTAAATGAAAGGTGCTGTGCCTATTGCATCCTTCTGCAATGTTGTGTGCTGAGGACCATGAATCGACGACATCTGTTTTGTTTTGGGTTGGGGTACACCGGCAAGGCTTTGGGCGATGCCCTGTTGCAATCGGGCTGGCGTGTTTCCGGAACCTGTCGCACCCCCGGCAAAAAAGAAACCCTGATAAAAGCGGGGTATGAGACCTTCCTGTTTGAAAACGCTGAATTCGATCCGGGCCTTGTTGGCGCGTTGGCAGACGCCGATTGCGTCCTGTCGACCATTCCCCCTTCCGCGGATGGCGACCCGGTGCTGAGTCGTTTTCATGACGCTCTGGTTTCCGGGAACTCCCGTTCCTGGGTGGGGTACCTTTCCACCACCGGGGTGTATGGCAACCGGGACGGGGCGATTGTCGATGAAGACAGTCCGACGCAACCGGACAGCGAACGCGGCCAGCGCCGGGTAGAGGCCGAGGCCCGGTGGATGGAACTGCTCACGGAATATCATCTGCCGGTTCATCTGTTCCGACTGGCGGCAATATACGGTCCCGGAAGAAACGCGTTGGCGCGGGCGCTTTCAGGAAAGGCCAAACGAATTGACAAGCCGGGGCTGGTGTTTTCCCGCATTCATATCGAAGATGTGGTGCAGGTCCTGCGGGCGTCGGTGGACCGGGGCCATCCGGGGCGGGCTTATAACCTGGCGGACGATGAACCTGCGGCGCCGGAAGAGGTGGTCCGCTTTGCCTGTGACCTGCTGAAAATGGAACCGCCGCCCCTCCAGGCGTTGAGCGAAGCGGGCTTGTCGCCATTGGGATTCAGTTTTTATCAGGACAACAAGCGGGTGGCCAATGAACGCATTAAATCGGAACTGAGGGTTTCCCTTCGATTCCCCGACTACCGCGTCGGCTTGACGCACCTGCTCGCCACCCTCGACCCACCCCAAGCCTGAACCCTTAGGCTCAATCCTTCCATGGAAGGGCCGCGATCATATTCCAGATGAAGGACGCCACAATCAACGCCAGCGCGATCACCGCCGCGTAAACGCTGATGACGTCTTTTTTTTGCTTCGGCGTGAGGGACTCGGGGTCTTCCCGATCCGGTTTTTCCTGGGACACGGCGTTCTGTTCCTTTTTGCGTATGGATCGTTCCATTCAGGGACTCTGTTACAATATAATACTGGAATTCCGCATGGGAGCCTAACTCCCCAGATATTTTTTAAAGGGACCCCTATGACACAGGCCTTCACTCCCTGGTACGATCCGGTTTTGGTCGTCCTGTCCTACGTGATCGCGGTCGTCGCCGCGTTTGTCGCGCTCTCCCTGATGGTGAAATACCGTCAATGCCCGGAAGAAGGGCGTTGCCGACGATTGATTCTGGCCGCGAGCGTGAGCATGGGCGGTGGTATCTGGTCGATGCATTTCATCGGCATGCTGGCCATGCACCTGCCGCTGGAAGTGACCTATCGCCTGGGGCCGACGGTGCTTTCACTGTTACTCGCCATCGGCGTGACCTACCACGCCTTCCGCAGGATTGTGCAGGACGGGGTGTGCGGATTGATTCTCACCCAGTCCGGTTTCATGATGGGCGCAGGGATTTTCCTTATGCATTACGTGGGAATCTTTGCGATGGAATTCACTGGCACCATCCACTGGCATTTTCCGCTGGTGTTTGCCTCCGGTGTCATCGCGGTGGCCGCCGCCATCACGGCGCTCTGGATATTTCTGAACATCGGGATTGGCAATGCCACGCGGGACATCGCCCTCCGTTGTGTCGCCGCCCTGGTGCTGGGGCTGGCTGTCTGTGGCATGCATTACACGGGGATGGAGGCTTCGCTGTTCGTCCCCCTGGACCACATCCCCTTCCAGGGAAGGTTCACTTTAGAGTCCAATCTCCTGGCCTACTCCACCGTCGTCATGACGGTCATGATTCTCATTCTGGCGGTGGTCACCTCAAGCCGCGTGGAAAATATGGGAAGCCGGCAACGGCTGGCCGTCCTGATCCTGATCATGTCCGGTGTCGTGGTCACTGTGGGCATTTTTTCCATCTATTTTCTTTATCAGACGGGTTTCAAGCAACAACGACAAAGGATGGTGGAGATGGCCCAGAGCCAGGCGCGGCTGGTCGAGGCGGTGGCCCGGTTCGACAAGCGATATTCGAATAACGACGTTTCCGGGGGAGCGTTCTCCGCCACTCTGGGGCAACTGCGCGATGCGCATGCGAATTTTGAGGGCTTTGGGAAGACCGGGGAATTCATCATTGCAAAAATGGAAAACGGGGCCATCCAGTTTCTGCTGAACCAGCGCTTCAAGAGGCGGGGCGGTCGCCTTCCACAAAGACTGGAGGACTGGAAGGGAACCGCAGTGAAGCGCGCCCTGGATGGAAGGTCCGGTGTCATGATGGGGCAGGATTATCGCGGGGTCCAGGTGCTGGCCGCCTTTGAGCCCCTTCCCGAACTGGGTCTGGGGTTGGTGGTGAAAATGGACATGAAGGAAATCCGGGAACCCTATATCAAGGCGGCTTTGCTCACCACGGGCCTTGGGGCCGTGGCCATTTTTCTCGGCTCCTGGTTGTTTCTGGGGATCAGCAATCCACTGATCCGAAAGCTGGAAAATGAGATCATCAAAAGGAAATCCGCCCAGGCGGACCTGGCCAAGAGCAAGGAGGACTTGTCCCAGGCGCAGGAAGTGGCGCGGATGGGCAACTGGATCTGGGAAGTCAAAACTGATGAAGTGCGCTGGTCGGATCAAACCTATCGTATTCTCGGTTTCACTCCCGGCCAGTTCAAAAACCCGGTGGGGCAGTTTGAGAAAGCCGTCCATCCCGCCGACTGGGAGGCGGTGGACCGCACTCTTGAACAATGCATCGCTACCGGTCAACCGCTGGAGATGGAGCACCGCATTGTCTGGCCGGACGGGACCATACGCTATGTGCTGGGAAAAGCCGAAGTGGTTCTCGACGATCAGGGAACAGTGGTGCGCCTGGTGGGTACGGTGCAGGACATCACCGAACGCAAAGTCATTCAGGAAGAGGTCCAGCGCCTGACGCTGGAAAAAGAAAAAATAGAAAACGAACTGGAGGTGGCCAAGCTGGTCCAGGAAGGGTTCCTGCCTGAAAAGCCTCCGTCTCCGCCGGGGATCCTGTTTGCCGCCCAGAGCGTGCCGGCTAAATTTGTCGGCGGGGATTTTTATGATTTCATCGACCTGGGGGAGGAGCGCCTTGGCGTGGTGCTGGGAGACGTCTCCGGCAAGGGGGTGTCGGCCGCGTTGTTCATGGCGCAATTGCTGAGTGACCTGCGCAACGTTTCCCAGTTGGAGACGGATCCGGCAAAAATCCTGTCCAAGGTGAACGATATTCAGTGTCGGCGCTCCCGGCGCGGCATGTTCGCCACGGCCATTTACCTGATGCTGGAACTGAAGAAAAATCGAATCAGTGCGGCCAATGCGGGCCATCCGCCGGTTCTGGTACGACCCGGAAAGGGTGGGGGGCTCCGCCGCGAGGCCCGGGAAGGGGGCATTCCGCTGGGCATCATGCCGTCAACGGATTATCATCGCATGGACTTTCAACTGGAGCACGGAGACCAGGTCCTGCTTTTTACAGACGGCGCGAACGAAGCTATCAATCCCGAACGCGAGGTCTTTGGCCTGGAACGGCTGGAAAGTATTTTTGAATCACACAGCGGGACACCGGAAGAACTGATCATCAAGATCCAAAACGCCATTGTGCGCTTCCGTCATCCGCAGGACCCGTCGGATGACCTCACCCTGCTTTCCTTTAAAATTCTGTAGCCAACCGGATTTAAAGCTGGCCGCCGGGATATTTCCTACTGGCGTTCTGGCGGTCCACCTCGGCGAGGAAATCCTTGACCGTTTCCACGCTCGACAGGTTTTTGAAGGGCGAGACCATGCCGACGATACACGTGGACAGGGTGAAGGGGTCGTCGCGCCCGCTCAATATGATAAAGCTGTCGACAAAATCCTCCTTGAACCACGGCAGGTCGTTGACGTCGACCGGCAACGGGATGTTTTCCAGATACAGCGGCATGCCGTACTTTTCCGTCAGGTATTCCTTCAATTCGTCGACCTCTTCCTCCTTGAGGAGGTTGTTGGTCCTTTGCTGAAGCCATCGCAGGTACCCGCGGTCGTTATTGGCTTCGGCGGTCTGTCTCAGGTCCTCAAAGTTTTTGACGAATTTGTGGCAGGGGAAATGTTCGTCCCTCAGGTAGCAGACCCAGTCGATGCGAATTTCCTCTTCCTCGTGCAATCCAGTCAGCCGGGAGGAGGGAATGAGGGAATAGGCTTTATAAAGGAAAAACATTTGACGTCTGGGTCAGTCCAGTCAGTGAAAGGGAAAGGTTTTTTCCATTATCGATTGATTTGGAAAAAAAATCCAACCGTTCCCGCACTGGAAAGGACTTTGGACTTTTTTAACAAAAATCAAAGCCAATCCAATTTATTTTCCAATAAAAACTTCCGATAGTACAAGTAGTAAAACCTGATGTCGGAGGTTGTGATGGCAAAAACGTTAAAAAATTTATTCTCCGGTTTACTGAACCGGGACGAGAAAAGAGAATCGGGAAACTCCGGGACGGGTTTCGGAGAACGGGGGGCTCATCAGCAGGAGGATGAATCGGTGCTGGCTGAAGAGGTCCCCTACAAGCTGGAGCCGAATCTGGCGCTGGCCGAGAAATACATCGACCGCATCCGCCGGCAGGGCTGGTAACGCCGGAAGCCGGGTCCTGTCAAATATCCCCGAGTTCGTCTTCTTCAAACAGGTCGCGCATGTTCTGGAGATCGGATTCTTCAGTGGCCTGCCGGTCTGCCCGGTCGAGGAAGGCATTTACGGAACGGAGATGTTCTTCGGAAATATGACACAGCGAAACCCGTTCCATCACCGTTTCCTTTTCAAAGTGGTTGAGGAGTTTTCCCAGTGACCCCATCAAAAACGGTGAGAACACCATTTCCACCCCGCTGAAATCCAGTTCCACCGTTCGCTTTTCCCGCAACTCCGGAAACAACTGCTCGTAAACCTTTTGCCCGTCGTCCAGGGCGACGCATTTGGGCCCGCACAATTCTTTTAACCTGATTCTCATGGACCATCCATTGGAATGAGCGGCCCGCCGGGGGCATCGCCGCTCTTTCATTAGAGATTAATGTTAAGATTGTGTAGAATGACACGTCTGCCAGCAATCTTCAAACCTGATCGCACCATGCCTTCGCAAAAAAACAACGCTGAAAAATTTCGCGGATTTCTTATCTGGTTTTTTTATGTGGTGATCGTCGGGGGTGGTATTGTCTACCACTTTATTCTGTTCCCGGTGCAACACTGAAGGCAGATCGCCGCGGGCCGCTTATCCGGGTTCCGGCAATTCAATAAAAAACGAAGCGCCTTTTCCCGGATCACTCTCCACCCGGAGGGTTCCGCCGTGCCGGTCCACAATTTTCCTGCAGATGGAAAGTCCCATCCCCGCACCCGCAAAATTCCCCCGTGCGTGTAGCTTTTCAAAGGGCTTGAAAACCTTGTCCTGTTGCGTGGAAGGAATGCCGACCCCATTGTCGTGAAAGCCGATCATCCAGAATCCATTGTCTTTTTTATGCGCCGTTACGCGGATTTCAGGGCGCACCCCTTCTTTCCGGTACAGCAGGGCGTTTTGCAGCAGGTGGAAAAACAGTTGTTGCATCTGCACCTGGTCTCCATACACGGTGGGAAGCGGGTCGTGCTCAATCACTCCGGAGGAGTCTTCAATTTCCAGGGCCAGTTCATTCATGGCAAACTCAAGGACCCGGTCCAGTCCAATTTTTTGAATCGGCCGTCCTTCAGTGGTGATGCGTGACAGGTTCAACAGGCCATCGATCTGGCTTTCCAGGCGTCTGACGGCCCGGCTCATGATTTCCAGGTAATCCGTGGTTCGCTTGTCTATGGATTCACCGAGATGGGATTTCAGGCGGTCGCCGAACAGGGACAGTTTGCGCAGGGGTTCCCGCAGGTCGTGCGAGGCCAGATACGTGAAGTCGTTTACCTCCCGGATGCGCGCTTCCAGTTCCACGGTTTTGATTTCCAGCGCCTGCGTTCTTTTTTTGACCAGTTCTTCCAGTTCCCGGTTTTGCTCCCGGTTTTTTTGAAAAAGCCGGGCGTTTTCCATGGCCTGAGAGATATGCTGGACGATGATGGACAGAACGCGGGAGGCGTCTCCGTTGGGCCGGTCCGTCCCCTCTGGCAGATGGGCCACGATCATTCCCAGTACGGTGGACCGTGTGGCCAGACCCTGCAGAAACCAGTGGCCCGGTTGGAGTCCTTCCGCCCAGAGCGCCTGGGGTTGTTTCAGCGCCCAGGCGAACGTTCCATTTTCGATCCAATGGTCTACCGCGGCCTGCACTGCGGTTTGCCGGTCTGGAGGGTCGCAGAGTTGACATTCGAAGCGGGCACTTTCCGGATTCACCAGAAAAAGGGAGAGCGTGCTGAAAGGCGCCAGTCGGAGAAGGAGGGGGCTGGATTCGCGAAAGATGGCCACCGGGTCTTCCAGGTGGTTGGAGCTTCTGTGAATTTCGCCCAGCGAAGACACCAGGTCCAGGGCGGAATAATACCAGCGGCTTTTCCTTTCAAGCAGATTCAGGCGGGTTTTAAGCGTCCCGATGGAATCTTCATGTGACTGGTTTTTTTTGTCCATTGCCCTTAACCCGAGAGAATGATGGTGGCGGCGTCTTCGTATTGGATTTCGACCTGTTTCCAGATGCCGGGTAAATGTCCGGGAGACAGTCCGACCCGGTCCCAAACGGCTTCGTTGAGTGCGGGGATATAAGGATCACCACTGTCACCCAGTTCCATGGCCTTGCAGATCAGATTGCTGAGGTGAAGAATGGAAGTTTCGAGAAGAAAGTCTTCCGCTGTTTCCGGATAATGATGGCAGGCAATCACGGTCTCCAGCAACGGCGGGAGATTCCAGGCCCGAACGAGGGCCGCGCCTATTTCCCCATGATGAAATCCGATAAGCTCCCGCTCCCGGTCGACCATGGGGGGGATGGTTTCGTTGTCTTCGGCAAGGAGGCCGGCGGCTTTTGTGGCCAGGTTTTCAAGCAGGATCAACCGGCCCACATCGTGGACCATTCCAATCAGGAAGTAACGTTCGGCATTGGGCTGGCGGCATTGCAGGGCCAGGACCCGGCAGGTGATGCCACACCCCAGGCTGTGCCGCCAGAAAGAATTCATGTCCACCTTGCCCTCGGCAATACCCTGAAATTTGGTCAGCATGGAAGTGGCCAGCGCCAGGTCGCGCAATTGTTCCGTGCCCACGATCGATATTGCGTGCGTGATGGTGTCGATTTTCTGGGGAAAGTTGTAAAAAGGGCTGTTGACCATTTTCAACAGCCGCAGTGAAAGAGAGGTGTCACTGCTGATGATCTGCGCCACTTCCCCGAAAGAACTGTTGGGGTCGTTGATCACTTCATTGATTAAATAAAAAATTTCCGGGAGCGACGATATCCGGGGGGTGTTCTCAATCAAGCTGTCAGGGGTGACGGCCAAGGGCTATTCCTTTTGATGGAGTCTGGACTGGGCGGCAAGCCGCATCAATTCCTGGATCGCGGGATGATCCGGATTGCTTTTCGCAAACAACGACCGCACTTCCTCACTGACGGCAGAGTTCTGATCCGGGGCAGAGGGGCTTTGCTCCTCTTTCTCCTGAATGCTGGCGCCATTATCAAGAACCTGGATTTCCGGAATTCCCCAGGCTTTCAGCGTTTGAATGGATTCGGGGCTCAAACGGGTCCCCCTGGGAAAAACCAGCTTGCCCTGATTGGTCTGGGCGTCCTCGGCGATCACCATACCGGGTTGCAACTGTTGCAGACGGATTTTTGCCATAATTTAATGATTGCAATAAGTTAGGCCTGAATGGGCCAAAGGCATACCGGACCCGGTTCCTGCCAATTTTCTTTTAAAGGTTTGAATATAATACTCTATTTTGATTTTTCTTCACCCCTCTTTTTGTCTTTTTAGGAGTGTTGCAAAATAAGCATAATAAAATCAATTATTTATATTTTTGCCGGGATCGGTCCTGTAGGAATTTCCAAGCTGGCCTGCACGTCTTTTCAGGCAAAAACTTCCCTGGCTCTTGAAGCTTCTATTGGGCCGATGAAGTGACTCAGGGGGGATTCCTGTCCTCTCTGTCCCCCTGTTTCATCCGGTCAGGTGGGAATGCAGGGTAAGTCTGTGCTGTCCGAAATTTGTGAAAAAATGAATCAATCAAGGTTTTATTTTTTATTTTTACGCTTATATTATGTATTCGAGTTATTTTTTCACCCAAATTGAGGAGGCGAAGGACATGAAAAAAACGCTCAATGGAGTTTTGTTTTGTCTGGTTTCGGTTTTTCTCTTGTGTGGCACGGTGGCGTTTGCCCAGACGCCGGATGGTGAGACCCCGAGTGTTGAGACGGTTTGTGACGGTCAGGTAGGGGCGGCTTTTGGTTTGTGTAATGCTTATTGTGAGGCTATGGACTGTGACAGTGGTGAGCCGCAGGCGTCAGAAAAAGCCTGTAGCCGGGTGCTCGACAAATTTGAACAGCTCACCGGCGGTTTGCCGCCCTGCGACAACTTCTGTGGCAATGGAATCGTCGAACCGGGTGAAGAGTGTGATTTAGGTGTGAATAATGGTGGGTCTTTGTGTAATGCCGACTGCACCCTGCCCGGCGGGGGAATTTAGTCGTTCCAGAAAAATGTCTTTTAAAAAGCCCGGTCGGGCATGGAATGCCCTCCGAATTTGGGTTGGTCTGGGGGGCCTGATCGGCATGTTGATGTCAACTGCCGGTCAGGCATCTGACCTGTTTCGGATTGAGGAGTCTGTAACGAACGGGGGTGATCAAAGGATTGAGCTACGGGCCGAAGGGGTCCGGCTGGATCGTTTGTTGGAGGAAATTGAAACCCGAAGCGGTATTGTTTTTGACCTGAACGACGAGGTCAGGGATGACCCGATACGGGTCGATATCATTGAGCCTGATTGGACATCGGTGGTGCTGGACCTCCTGCAGGATTACAACCAGGTCCACGTCTGGGCCAGCGCCTCCGAGTTGAAACGAGTGTACCTGCTGGACCCGCTGGAAAGCCCGGAAATCGTTCCCGGTTCTGCGGGTGTGAATCCTGCCTTATCTGCCGGTGGTCCGCAGTCCTCCCCATCCACGGGCAAGTCGGCGATCAAATTAACCAAAACCCAGTTACAAAAAATCGCCGGTGGAGCCCACCGAAGCCCTCTTAATGAAGAAATTTTCAACGATCCTGAGATCAGGAAATTTCTTGCAGAGCACGGGATGAAGAGCCGGGAAGACCGGACGGACCTGAGACTGGCCATGAAAATCCGCAAAGCGGCCCGCAAGGCCCTGTGGGCATTCCGCAAAAAACGTTAAAATCTTCTTTTCTGTCTGTAAGCAGAACCTGAAAGCCCCTGCATATTATCCCGGAATATTCCCGGGCATCCCGAAAAACCGTGAAAGCTTCTCCTGAAGCCGGTTTTGTTTAGAATACCTGTTTCCAGATCATTGAATTATTGTATAATCAGCCTCTATGACGGCCCACGAAAGCGCAACCCACGAGCATGAAATTAAAACTGCCTCCGACCGGTCCTTTGGATTTGTTTTCGCGGCTATTTTTCTTGGAATAGGTCTCCTGCCGCTTTTTAAATCAGGAGGTGTCCTTGTTTGGTCCCTGGTTTTGAGTGGTTTGTTCGCCACGGCGGCGGCGGTCAGCCCGCCCGTGCTGGGGCCTCTCAACCGGATGTGGACCGCGTTCGGACTGTGGTTGAATAAAATTGTGAGTCCCATTGTCATGGGATTTCTCTTTTTCCTGGTGGTTACCCCGATGGGGGTCTGCATGCGGCTCTTTGGAAAAGACCTGCTCCGGCTGAAATTCGACCCCAAGGCCAAAAGTTACTGGATTCCAAGAGAGCCTCCGGGGCCGGACCCTCAAACCATGTCTAACCAGTTTTAGGAGACACCATGTCCTTTTTTGCAGAATTATGGGCCTTCATGCGGGTTCGAAAAAAATTCTGGCTCCTGCCCATATTGATCATGATGGTCCTGATGGGTGGCCTGATAGTATTGACCCAGGGCTCCACGGTGGCGCCGTTTATCTACACCCTTTTTTAAGCGAGTCGGGTCTGCATGCGAATTCTTGGAATCTCTGCTTTTTATCACGACAGCGCTGCGGCCCTGCTGGCCGATGGCGAAATTGTGGCCGCCGCCCAGGAGGAACGGTTCACCCGGAAGAAGCACGACTCCGGTTTCCCGCACCGGGCCATTGAGTTCTGCCTGGAGCAGGCAGGGGTGACCATTGATAAAATCGATTTCATCGTTTTTTATGACAAACCCTTCCTGAAATTCGAGCGGCTCCTAGAAACCTACCTGGCGTTTGCGCCCAGGGGGTTTGTGTCGTTTCAAAAAGCCATCCCCGTCTGGCTCAAGGAAAAGCTGTTTCAGAAAAAACTCCTGCAGGATGAGATCAAAAAGCTGGGACTGGAGGGCGATCTTGAAAAACGCCTGCTGTTTTCCGAGCACCACCTGAGCCACGCCGCAAGCGCTTTTTTTGCCTCCCCTTTTGAGGAAGCGGCTGTGCTGACGATGGACGGTGTCGGCGAATGGGCCACCACCTCCTTTGGCCACGGCAAGGGCAATGACCTTAAAATGATCCGGGAAATCCATTTTCCCCATTCGCTTGGCCTGCTCTATTCCGCATTTACCTATTACACCGGATTCAAGGTCAACAGCGGCGAATACAAGGTCATGGGCCTGGCCCCCTATGGGGAACCGAAATACACCGACAAGATCATGGAACACCTCGTCGACCTGAAAGAAGACGGATCGTTTCGGCTGGACCTGTCTTATTTCAATTATTGCACCGGCCTGACCATGACCAACCAGAAGTTCCATGACCTGTTCGGCGGCCGGCCGCGAAAGGCGGATACGGACCTGCTGGACCAGCGGCACATGGACCTGGCCGCATCGGTGCAGGAGGCGACGGAAAGAATTGTGATTCAACTGGCCGGTTCGATCCAAAAGGAAACCGGGCTGAAGAACCTGTGTCTGGCCGGAGGGGTGGCGTTGAATTGCGTCGCCAACGGCAAGCTTCTCCGCAAGAAATTTTTTGATAATATCTGGATCCAGCCCGCGGCGGGTGACGCCGGGGGGGCTCTGGGCGCGGCTCTGGCGGGGCACCACCTGTTCAAGAGTCAGCCGCGCAAACTGACTCCCGGGAAAGATTTCATGCGCGGGTCTTACCTCGGGCCCGAGTTTTCACAGGAAGACATTCAGAACCGGCTGGAAGCCGTCGGCGCCCAGTTCAGCGTTCTCGACCCCTGACAGTATGATCGACCAGTGCGCCCGCGCTCTGGCGGATGAAAAAGCCATCGGCTGGTTTCAGGGGCGGATGGAGTTCGGCCCGCGTGCCCTCGGTGGCCGCTCAATCCTGGGCGATGCCCGGTCCCCGGCCATGCAGTCCGTCCTGAACCTGAAAGTGAAGTTCCGCGAATCCTTTCGTCCGTTTGCGCCTTCCGTTCTGCGCGAGGATGTGGCCGAATGGTTCGATATCAATGAAGACAGCCCGTACATGTTGCTGGTGGCCGACGTGGTAGAGGGCCGGCGCATTCCCATGACGGAAGAACAGAAACAGCTGTTCGGGATCGAAAAGCTCAATGTCCCAAGGTCGGATATCCCGGCGGTCACGCATGTCGACTATTCGGCGCGCATCCAGACCGTGCACGCGGACACCAACCCGGCCTATCACAGCCTGATCTCCCGTTTCAAGGCGCTCACCGGTTGCCCGGTCATCGTCAACACCAGTTTCAACGTGCGCGGCGAACCGATCGTCGGGACTCCGGAAGACGCGTTCCGCTGTTTCATGGGAACCGACCTGGATGTTCTGGCTGTTGGCGGTTGTATTCTGCTCAAGGAAGAACAGGATCCCTCACTCAAACTGAATTACGCCGAAGCCTTCGAGCTCGACTGACCCCCGGCCATGTTGCTTGCAGTCGACATCGGGAACACCAACATCGTGTTCGGGCTCTTCCGGAACGGCCAGTTGCAAATGCACTGGCGCATCCGCACGGAACGTAACCGCACCACCGATGAGTACTGGGTGCTGGTACAGGAATTCATTCGCCTGAACTCAGCCGATCCCGAAATCATCGACGCGCTCATCCTGTCCTGCGTCGTGCCCCCGCTGGTCCCTGTCTTTGAAGAGTTGTCCCGCAAATTTTTCGACACTGAGGCACTCGTCGTCGGGCCGGGAATCAAGACCGGCATTCCCATTCTCTACAAAAACCCGCTCGAGGTGGGGGCCGACCGCATTGTCAATGCCGTGGCGGGGTTTGAAAAATATGGAGGGCCCTTGATCCTGGTGGACTTTGGCACCGCCACCACGTTTGACGCGGTGTCGTCCAGGGGCGAATACCTGGGCGGGGCCATCGCACCCGGAATCCGGATTTCCCTTGAGGCGTTGTTCAGCAACACCGCCAAGTTGTCACCGGTGGACCTGGCTGTGCCGGAACGGGTGATCGGACGCTCGACCATGGAAAGCATTCAATCGGGAACGGTGTACGGCTTTGTTGGCATGATCGACAGTATCGTCGAGAGAATGCAGAAGGAAATGGAATCGAAGGCCAAGGTAGTGGGAACGGGCGGATTGATCCGCGTCATTGGCCAGCAGGTGAAATCAATCGAACTGGTGGACGAATTCCTGACCCTGGATGGACTGCACCTGATTTACCAGCGCAACCGAAAGTAAAATGAAGTGGGAAGGTTTCTGAGGGACCGGATAAAAAAAAGGACGCACCGATTTTTCCGTTGGAGGAGGGCAGTGAATCCCAGGGGAGAGGAGGAACCCTGGGATAATTTCTACGGAAAAACCGGTGGTCCCGTGACAATCAGTGCTTTTTATTTTTGAGCCGGGCAACCTTGGTGATGAACATTCGGATCAGCCCATCGCCTTCATCCACATTGGAGACTTTGTATCCACGTGAAGAGGCCCAGTCGCGAAACGCTTCGGAAAAGTTTTTCTTCTGATCCAGAATGATTTCCAACATTCCGTTCGTCTTCACATCATTGACCGCTTCATTGGTCATATTGAATGCATTGAAGAAAGACAGGCCGCGAATATCGAGTGTCTTGAACACGGTCATGGCCTTCCCTCCTTTCATTAAGGTTCATATTCAGGCGGTCAACGCTCTTTTGACCTGTAGCCAATATAGAACCCGAACATTAAATTTGCGTTAACGCTTTATTAATTTTTATTAATGTTCGGAGCCATTCAAAACCTTTTTGTTTACAATGGGTTATGATTGCGGGGTTGGGCCGGGGGGAGTGCGGCTGGTAAAATAAACGTTCTTTAGGCGAATTAATACTTATTTTCAGGCGGCGGGCCGTCTGTCGGGATAGGAGGCAACAGTGGCGATCAGAAGTGATGGGGATTCGGTCTATGAATCCAGCGAACCCGGTTTTGAGGAAAAAAAGGCAACCCTGTTTGGTGAACTGGAGGCCCAGTTGAAGCAGGACTCAACGGTCCTTGCTTTTTCCGGTCGCCATTTTGGCGCGGATGAAACGAAAATTCTGGTCAGCTATCCCAACCTCCAGACAGTCACCCGGCTGGATCTGCGGGACAACCAGTTGGGGCTTCCGGAAATGAAACTGCTGTTTGAGGCGGAAAGCCTTTCCGGCCTGATCGACCTGGACCTGTCGATCAATTTCGTCACCACCGAGGCGGTTGTTGAAATCGCAGAATCTCCGGAGGTGAAAATGACTCACCTCAAGGCCCTGTCACTGGAAGACAACCGGCTGAAGGATCCGGCCGGAGTCGCGCTGGCGCAATCGAAAAACTTTGCCGACCTGGAATGGCTCAACCTGAGCTGGAATGAGATCGGTCCGGAAACGGCGCGGGCGATGGGACAAAGTTCCACCCTGACGCACCTCAAGTTTCTCAATCTCGAACGCAATTATGTGGGTGAAGAAGGCGGTGGCGCGTTGTTCGATGGGGCGGGGCTCCAGTCCCTGGAGGCGCTCAACCTGGCGGGCAACCGCATGAACGACGAGGGAGTGATCGCATTCGCGCAGTCCAACATCGCGCCGGGTCTCAAAACCCTGTGGTTGACCAACAACGCCATCGACGAGGAAGGCGCGAAGGCGCTGGGGGAATCCGAACACTTGAAAGCGCTGGAGACCTTGTACATCGGCCGCAACTATTTCAAGGATTACGGCGCCAAAATATTATTTGAGCACACCGCACTGCCGAATCTGAAAAACCTGGTCCTGCGTGAGGAAATGAGTGAGGAAACCGGGTTCGTGAATTATTCTCGCCCCGAGTTGTTGCGTCCGGAAGCCGAGGCCGGCTAGCGCCTGGTTTTGTCGGGTGGCGGTTGTTCCATGGTTGAACAGCCCCTTGCCTGCAGACACCCGGTTCCCTTGGAAAACCTTCAGGGTTGCCACGTCAGGGCGGTGTTGTGTCAGGGGCGAAGGGTTCTTGTGGGGTTCTGGTCGCTTAGAATATCTTCAGGGTTTTCAGGTTGACCAGTTTTTTCGATTGCCGCACGGCCTCCCGCGCTTCTTCGGATTTGATCCGGTTGCCCCCCAGGTGCAGATACGTCAGGCTCGCCAGATTGTCCGAGTCGGCAATGGCCAACGCCCCTTCTTCCCCGACGCGGTTGTCGACCAGACTGAAATAGTCGACCTTTGTCAGCCAGGGGGAGGTGGCCAGCGCCTTCGCGCCTTCCGGGCCGATGCCGTTACACTCCAGATTCAGCGAGGTGACGTTGCGGAATTTTTGAGACTGCGCGATCATGCGCGCCCCCTCGTCGCCCAGTTCATTCGAACCCAGTTGCAGGTATTCGATGTCCTGGAAGTATTTTGAATCAAGGAGGATTTGCAGGGCCTCGGGGGTGAGGCCGTTGTGGGTGATGATGATGCTGGTGACCTTCGAGACCGGTTCGAAATCGGCAATCAGCCGGGCCAGTTCGATGGCGTGGTTCTCTTCCTTTTTTCCGTGTTTGGAAAAAACGTAGGCGTCCTGGACTTTCAGGACCTTTTTGTCCTTGATGCATTCATACAGCGCCTTCTGCCGGGGGGTGAACTGGTCGCCCACATCGCCATAATTGGTGCCGTCGTTGACCAGCTTTTCCCAGTCTTTGGGCGAGAAAACCGGTTTTTTCAATCCTAATTCTCCAGTACTTTTATGTTCTCACAGCCCATGGGGTTGCCCAGGTCACAGGCTTTTTTGTAATATTTTTTTGCCGCGCTGGCGCGGCCTTCCCGGTATTTCAGGCTTCCCAGGTTGAAGCAGGCGTTGCTTTCATCTTCGTCGCAGGCTTTTTTAAAAAACTTGGCCGCTTCCTTCCAGGCCTTGCTGTACTGTGCACCCTGCATCTGGGTCAGAATCCCGGCGTTGTTGCAACCCGTGATCCAGCCTCCCTCGCACGACTTCTTGTAATAAACGAGGGCTTTTTTGTTGTCCCGGTCCAGCGTTCTCAGCTTCTCGCCGATGGTAAAACACGCGAAGGAATTTCCTCCCTGGCACATTTCTTCGAGTTTTTTGTCGCGCTCGTCCTGGGCAAAGGCCTGGGTTGAGCACAGCAGAAGAAAAAACACGACGGAAAAAAGACAAGAAACATTCCCTTTGGTTGTGAATTTCACGGTGGGCGCCCTTTCTTTTCAAATACCGTTAACTGAATACACCAGGAATTGAGGTTGAGTATATCATAAAAAAAACAGGCTCTGCCCCCAACGGGGGCTTAAATTGGTCACCTCGCATTCCGTTGCAGGAGAAGTTTGCATCGCCCTGAAAATTCTTATACTCTCTTCCGCATGAATATTGTCCTCATTGGTTATCGCGGGACCGGAAAGTCGGTGGTTGGCCGGGTATTGGCGCGGTTGCTGAACCGTCCCCTGTTCAGTCTTGACCGGATTATAGAAAGTAAAGGCGGTATGCGCATCCCGGAATTTGTCGCGCGCAACGGCTGGCCGAAATTCCGTGAACTGGAATGTGAGGTGGTTGAGGAAACCTGCCGGAAGGCGAAAAATGCCATCCTCGATTGCGGCGGCGGCGTGGTGCTGGATCATCGGAACGTGGACCGGCTCAAGCGTCACGGTCGGGTGGTCCTGCTGACGGCAGAGTTCAACATTTTGCTGGAGAGGTTGAACCGCGACCGCAACCGCCCGGCCCTTATGGAAGGCGTCAGTTTTGAAGAGGAGCAAAAGCAGATCATGGCCCAGCGTGAAGTCAAGTACAAGGAAGCCGCGCATTTTGTCTGCGACACCACTTATGTCAAACCTGAAGAAACGGCCAATGAAATCATCCGCCATTTCAAGACAGAAGGGTGGTTATGATCAGCCCGCTTTTTGACAGCCTCCTGCGACACAGCATGACCCTGGTGGAATCCGGCGTCGACAATGCGGATGCCATGGTGGTGGATGAATCCCGTATGTTTGCTGATGCGGAATCCGGTGAGGAGCCGAAGTTCAAACTGGAGTTGAACGGCAAGGACATCAACCTGGAAGAGCTGGAGGACCTGGGCGGATGGCCCCGGTTGAAAACCGTCAAGGCGCTCTGGCTCGACGCCAATGAATTTGGTGATGAGGGGGTGGCCCTGCTCGCCGGGTTTCCCCACCTGGCGCGATTGAATACCCTGTCGCTGGCGAACAACAAGCTGACCGACAAGTCGCTTCAGGCGCTGGCGTCGTCGAAAATGCTGAAAAAACTCCGCGTGCTGTTTATCCAGTACAACCGATTCGGGCCGGAAGGCATGCAGGCGCTGGCGGAGTCGGAAACATTGAGCGGGCTGGAGACGCTCTACACGAAAATCAATCCGCTGGGCGACGAAGGGGTGAAAGCCCTGGCGGCGTCACCCCGACTGCGCTCGCTGAAAGAATTGTATCTGGAGCGGGTGCGCCTGACGCGGGACGGCCTGGCGGCGTTGTGCGCGTCGCCCATACTTGAAACCGTGGAAAAGCTGTATCTCGGGGACAACGGGCTTGAAGACGACGCGGTGGACCTGATCGCGCACAGCGGGCATTTGAAAAGCCTGATCACGCTTGATCTGGGCAAGAACCGAATTCAAATGGATTCCATGGACATCAAGCAACGTCTTCTCGATCAACCCGACCTGCCGCGTTTTAAGTTTCTGCATTGCGACTGACCATGACCGCGCTGCCCGACCACCGCAAACTGCTGGCGCATTTCAGGCAGTGTGATCCCATGATTGCGGACATCATGAAAAAGGTCGGGCCGCATCGGCTCCGGCCCGACAACCGGTATTTTCAGGTGCTGGCGCGGGCGATTGTGTCCCAGCAGATATCGACCCGGGCGGCGGATACAATTTATGCCCGCTTTGCAGGCCTGTTTGCGGGGCGGCGTCCGCGTCCGCAACCCCTGTTGTCCTTGCCGGAGGAACGCCTGCGCGGGGCCGGTTTGTCCCGTCAGAAAATTGTCTACCTGAAAGATTTGTCACGCCATTTTGAGGAAGGTCACATCCGCCCGCGGCGGTTCCGGGCCATGACCAACCCCGAGATAATCGAACACCTTGTGCGGGTGAAGGGCATCGGTCAATGGACGGCGGAAATGTTTCTCATCTTTGCGTTGAACCGGCCGGATGTTCTGCCGGTGGACGATCTGGGACTGCGTTCTGCCGTGCAGAAAATTTATGGTCTGAAAGCTCAACCCGATGCCCGTAAATTGCGGGCGATCGGCGCCCCCTGGAACCCTTTTGAGTCGGTCGCGACCTGGTACGCCTGGCAATCCCTCCGACTGAAGGGCGAGTCCACCGGTTAACTGGAGCCAGTCGGCGATGCGGGTATTACATTCTGAACAATTTTTACTGGAGGTCGATGATGGATTTCATTGACAGGAAAATAGAGCGCTACGCGTACAACCATACTGAGGATGAGGGCGACCTGTTAAAACAGTTGAAGGAGGAGACGTACGCATCTCTGGAAATTCCGCAGATGCTGACCGACCGTATTGAAGGGCGGTTCCTCAACCTGCTGGTGAAGATTTCAGGAGCGCGGCGCGTGGTGGAAGTGGGGACGTTCAGCGGCTACGGCACCCTGTCCATGGCCGAGGCGCTCCCCGACGATGGCGAACTGTACACCTGTGAAATCGACCCGGAAGCGATTGCGGTGGCCCGGAAATATTTCGACCAGAGTCCGCACGGGAAAAAAATCCACCTGTTGGAAGGAGACGCGCAGGTTTCGCTGGCGAAGCTGTCCGGCCCGATTGATTTCGCATTCATCGACGCCGACAAGGCCAACTACCTGAATTATTACCAGGCGCTTTTGCCAAAGATGCGCCACGGGGGGCTGATCGCCGTCGACAATGTACTCTGGAGCGGGCGGGTTTTGCATCCGATGGACGATTCCGACCGCGCCATTGCCGGATTCAACGACACCGTCAAGCGCGACCCGCGCGTGGAGCATGTGTTCCTCACCGTGCGCGACGGCATTTACCTCCTGCGCGTGAAGTAAACGGGCGGTTAGAAATACTCGTCCAGCAACGCCTTGCGTCGGCGTTCGTATTCGGCCTGGTCGATCAGTTCCTTGTCTTTCAGTTTATTCAGGATGCCCAGCTTGCGTTCCAGTTGCTGCTCTTTTGAAGTGGGCGTGGAAGCGGATGGCGGCGGGCCGCCGGAGGCCGGGGCCTTGACGGCAGGTGGTCTGCCGGCCGGGTTTTCCTGTCGCTCTCTTGGTGGTTGCAGGTCGATGGGGGAAACGATCCAGTTGTGGATGTCGCGCTCCAGCAACAGTTTTTTGGTGAAGTATTTCTGGCCGGATCGTGGCGCCAGCCGCCAGCGTTGTTCGTTCCGGGCCCAGGCCTGGCGGGTGAAGCCTTCGCCGTTGATTTTCGAGATGCGCCAGTTCAGCCGGCCGTTGCTGGCAAACAGGTCCCCTTCCGTTTTTCCGCCGTCCCCCTGAACTTCAAATGAAATGTAATGGTCCGGTTTGGCGTGGTTGAGCGCCTTGGTCAGGAGGCGTTTCAGGTCGGGCCGTTGCACCTTGGTGAACACCGGTTCCGGTTTGCCGACCAGCGCCATGTATTCGAAGTAGACCGACTTGATCTGCCTCTCCATCGTGTCCTCGGCGATGGCAAGCGGGTGCTGGAAGTCGATGCCGTCCATGTCCCGGTCGCGTTGCCTGTCGTGATATTCAATGATGACATTCCGGGTCTCCAGACGTCGGCTTTCATCCGGGATACTGGTGCAGGCCTGTGCGGGAGAGGATCCAGAGCAGGGTGATGCCCCAAAGCCATGAGGGGAAAAACCGGTGCCCGGTTGTCGGTTCAGGAGGGATCATTTTCTTCCGGTTTGCGCGCCAGAATGGACGAGGCGCCTTTTTCATCTTCATCCGTTTCCCGGTAATGGAGTATGCGGTAGTTGTAGAATTCCTTGATGAGTTCATTATGGTCCAGCACCCATTCCGGTTTGAAATCGGTGTATTTCAGATGATCCTGATTGAAGGTTTCAAAAATGACGAGGCCCCCTGGCCGCAGGCTTTTGCGAATGGGTTCGAATAGTTTGCGGTCCAGAAAGTAAAAACACATCACCAGATCGAACGTGTTTTCAAGAATGGTCCAATCGTCGAGGTCGGCGACTTCCCCCTTGAGCGAGAGGCCGCGTTCCTGAGCCAGCTCGTTGGCCCGTTGAACCCCGACCTCGGAGATGTCGACCCCGAGGACGTCATAACCCAGGCTGGCGGCAAAGAGGGCATTGCGACCTTCCCCCATGGCCAGATCCAGCGCCCGGCCTTTGCCGGGCAGTTGGGTCCGGTTATCCGCCAGCCAGGAACATGGCTGGCGACCGGCCAGACACTCGCTTCCCCCGTATTTTGAGTTCCACTTCTCCTTGTCTTTCAAAGACATATCGTAGGCCTCGTCGTTTTTTTATAGCACTCGTTGAATGATCCCGCAAGCCGGGCGGCGGCGGGGTCCCGGCCCGGCCCGGTAAATGAAAAAGATATTGTAACTCAGAAGTTGACGCAAGCTTGAAATTTCAGTATGATGCCTGCTTATATTTCCCCTCGTTCAGGTCACCCCTGTAGCAAGGTTTTCCGTTATATTTCAAGAGTGAGTACCCAGGAGACGTTATGTACGCGGTTCTGAAAACCGGCGGCAAGCAGTACAAGGTTGCCGAAGGCGATGAAATCAAGGTTGAAAAAATTGAAGCCAATGTAGGCGATTCCATCACCCTGAACGAGGTGTTGATGGTTGCAGGCGAAGGTCAGGCACAGGTGGGTGCGCCCCTGCTGGACGGCGCGGCGGTCACCGCCGAGGTGCTGGACCAGTTGAAAGCGCCCAAGATTATTGTATTCAAAAAGAAACGCCGCAAGAATTATCGGCGGAAAAACGGCCACCGTCAGCCGTTGACCAAACTCAAAATTACCGGCATCAACCGCTAAGTATACTGAGGGAACAAAATGGCACATAAAAAAGGGCAGGGCAGTACTTCCAACGGCCGCGACAGTATCGGCAAACGACTGGGCGTAAAACGCTTCGACGGACAGCTGGTGCAGGCGGGTGAAATTCTGGTCCGTCAAAGGGGCACCACGATTCATCCCGGCAACAATGTTTCTGTCGGCAGTGATTACACGTTGTTCACAACGGTTCCGGGCAAGGTGAAATTTGAATGGCTGACCCGCACCAAGAAAAAAGTCAGCGTGTACCCCGTTTCCGAATAATACCATCCCCTCCAGCTAAATTTCTTTTTCCTGGAAAATCCTAAAGCTACAGGTGTGTCCTCATGTTTGTCGACCAGGTTAAAATTACGGTCCAGGCGGGCAAGGGAGGGGACGGCTGTTGCAGTTTCCGCCGTGAAAAGTTCATTCCGAAGGGTGGCCCGGACGGCGGCAATGGGGGGCGGGGCGGCAACATCATCCTCGTCACCGATCCCGGCCTCACCACCCTGATTGACCTTCGCTACCAGCAACTCTACCGCGCCGAGGCGGGAACCCACGGACGCGGCAAAAGCCAGACCGGCAAGAGCGGCCAGGACATGCGGGTCAAGGTGCCGATGGGCACCGTTGTCAAGGATCACGAAAGCGGAAATTTACTGGCTGACCTGACCGAGCCCTTTGAGGAATTCATCCTCGCCTACGGCGGTCGTGGCGGGTTTGGCAACGAGCATTACAAATCCTCCGTGAACCGCGCTCCCCGCAGGGCGGACAAGGGCACCCCGGGTGAAGAGAAAGTGCTCACCCTTGAGTTGAAGCTCCTGGCCGATGTGGGCATTGTGGGGTTTCCAAACGCCGGCAAGTCCACCCTCATTTCACGCATCTCCAACGCGCATCCTGAAATCGCTGATTACCCCTTCACCACCCTGACCCCGAAACTGGGTGTCGTCAAGGTGGAGGATTTTCGTTCCTTTGTGGCGGCGGATATCCCCGGTATTATTGAAGGCGCGCATGAAGGCAAAGGCCTGGGGCACCGTTTCCTGAAGCACACCGAACGCACCCGCCTGCTCGTCCATCTTCTGGATTTTTCACTGATGAACACCCGCAATCCCATTGAGGATTATCATATCCTGCAACACGAACTTGAGGCTTTTGATTCGAGCCTGGCCGAAAAGCCGCAAATTCTGGTGGCCAGCAAGGTGGACCACCCGGAAGCGGAAGCGCGATGGGAAGAGTTGAAACCCCAGCTTGAGGCGTTGAATCCCTCGGTCATGGCCATTTCCTCCATTCAGGGCCGGGGATTAAAAGAACTGATTTACGCCATCAAGATCCGGTTGGAGCAGATGGGAAGGTGGAGTTCCGAGATTCCGGAGGAAGGAATGGACGGGAGTCAGCTGATCTGAAATTCCTTGAACGACGCTTTTTTGATCTTGCCCTTTTTAAGCCCCTTGTTGATTTCAAGTTCCAGCCTTTTCACCAGCTTCTCCTTGACGTAGAGAATATCGTTGTAGAACTTTCGTTTGAGAAAACGTTCTACCGTTGAGGCCATGATTTTTTCGTATACGGGCAGGGAACTCCTCATGCCCTCCGCCGTTTTGGGCTGGTCCATTTCGAGTTGAATGGTAAAGCTCAGAACCTTGATATCCGTGGGACTGTAGGCGACGGGCATGATCGTGCTCATTTCGACAATATCGGCAAAGGGCTGGAGGGCCTGGTTCAGGCCCGCCGAGTCTGCCGGGGCGCCTTCTTTGTCCCCACTGTCTGCTTCCTCTCCCAGTAAGGCGTTCTGGGCCGTTTCCACGGCGGAGGATTTTGCGTCGGGTTTTGCCTCGTCCGTCTTCTGACCGGGGGCGGGATCGACCGATTCCTTTCCCGGCTCCGGGGCCGACTCATTTCCGGATTCGGCCAATTGTGCCTCTTCGACAAGTTCCGGGGGGGCAAAGGTCTGGATGGCGAAATAGGCGCTCCCTCCTATCAACAGGAGAGCCAGAATGCCACCACCGACAACCAGCTTGCCGGTTTTGCCGGAGGGCAGGGGGATGAAGCCGAGTTTTTTTTGTGGAGCTTCGGTTTCAAATTCGTCGTCCTCATCGAGGTCGGCGTAGTCGTCTTCATTATAATTGGCAAGGGCTTCGTCCGCCAGACCCAGTCCGCCGGAATCGTCGTGAGCGATGGCGGCGAGCTTCTGCATTTCCTCGTCCGAGAGGTCTTCGTCGTCGTCAGGGTTGCCTCCAACTCCGGCAAGCCCTGCATCCTCATCCGCCTCGGAGGCAACGGCCTCTGGGGAGGTGTCCTCATTGGCCTCTTCGAAAGCCTGGGCCCATAAATCCTCTTCGGAATTGTCATCGGTATCCGGTTTTTTCGGCACAGGATCCGCCTGTTTGGCCTCGGTTTCAGCCTGATCGGCAAAGGCCTGGGCCCAGAGGTCTTCTTCTGGCGTGTCGGCGGTATTGTTATCTTCCGGCGGTCCGGCTTCCGCCTGCTTGGCCTCGGTTTCAGCCTGGTCGGCAAAGGCCTGGGCCCAGAGGTCTTCTTCTGGCGTGTCGGCGGTATTGTTATCTTCCGGCGGTCCGGCTTCCGCCTGCTTGGCCTCGGTTTCAGCCTGGTCGGCAAAGGCCTGGGCCCAGAGGTCCTCATCCGATTCTGCGGGCGGTGTTTCCTCCTGCTCCGGTTCTTCGACGGCTTCCAGGTCTTCGGCTTCCGCCTTTTTGGCTTCGGTTTCAGCCTGATCGGCAAAAGCCTGGGCCCAGAGGTCCTCATCCGATTCTGCGGACGGTGTTTCCTCCTGCTCCGGTTCTTCGACGGCTTCCAGGTCTTCGGGTTCCTCCGTCGTTTCGGCTTCTATTGCAATCGGGGGAGCGGGCTCCTCTGCGGACGGAAGCTCCTGATCCACTTCCTCCGTCTCTACCTGTTCTTCGCGGTGACCTTCCGCTACGGATTGGTCCCAGATTTGATCCAGATCGGCCTCGCCCAGACCCGATTCCTCTTGATCCGGGCTATCGGCAAGCAGGTTTTCGAGGAGTCCGTCGAGGTTGGTATCCGGCGAAGCGCTTGCTGAAATGTCTTCGGGCGGGGCGGTTTCTTCCAGATTTTCCTGTTGAATCAGTTCGTCGAGAAAGGCGTCCAGATTTTCCTGAGTGTCAGGAGAGTCCTCTTCCATCCCTTGTTCCGGGTCGTGAGTCGAATCGGTCGAATGGCCTTCCATGAGGTTTTTTGAAGAGTCCGCCACTATCGCGCTGGCGGTTTCCTCGAAAACCCGGAAGGTGTGCTGGCATCGAGCGCATTTTACCTCCACCCCATCATCACCTGAGGGAGGTAAATCCACCTGATATCTGGCCTGGCATTCTGGACACGAAAATTTCATAACCTGTTCAATAAAAAGACCTTAATTAATCCAATTATAGGCTTATTACAGAAAATGACAAGGGTTGGTGACCGCTTCTGGGACAATTTGACAGAACCGGGGCATTCGGGATATACTCCTACCTGTGGTTTTAGTTATGAGTACTTTACGACACATTCACCACCTAAATTAAGCTCCCGGCGAGGATTTCCAGCCCGAATGCCGAGTGAGCCTGAGCCCTTGCAGGGCTTGTCTTGTGACCCGACCAGGAAAACAGGCAAACAATTATGGCGAGTTTTCGTAAAATTTCTGTGCATTCAAACCGGGCCAGTTCTGTCCTGACCGCGATATTAGCGGTGGGGTTCAGTCTGGGGTTCGTCGGCAATGATTTGCCCTACAATGGCGTTTCCCCGTTTTCCCGGTCCATTCTCTCCTATGAAGAGACGGTCATTTCCGAAATCGCCCGGGAAAAGCGAAAGGCCCGCCTGCTTTATGAAGGCGGGGTCAAGCAGCGGATTGCCAATATCATCGATGACTACCGCACCGGACTGAAGTTCGATGGTCAGGACCGGGTCGCCCGGGTCATATTTGATGAATCTGAAAAGTACGGATTCGACCCGATGTTTCTCACCGCCGTTATTGTGACGGAAAGTTCCTTTTATAACTGGGCCAAATCGCATCGGGGCGCACTGGGGCTGATGCAAATCCGGCCGGCAACGGCACGGGCTCTGGTTGATGAAGTCGAGACGGTGAGTTCCGACAATGTGTCCCTCTACGACCCGGAACATAATATCACCCTGGGTGCTTTCTACCTGAACAAGCTGATCGACAGGTTTGGCGATTTGAAGCTGGCTTTGGAAGCCTACAATCATGGCCCTTCAAGGCTCGTTCGGATATTGAAAAAAGGCAAGCGTCCCCACCGTTATTCCTCGAAGGTGCTGAAACTGTACCAGGCCTTCCGGGACCGGTCGATTTAACGACCCAACCTGCAAGGCAGTAGACTCTCCTGCCGATAAACCAAACACCCGTGTCATCCAATTCCGACCAAAGAGAGAAGGGTTCCGCATTCCTCCCGACTCAGGGGGCGTGTCTACGCCTGACCGGGCTGGTCCTGCTTCTGCTGGTGGTCGGTTACCTGTCTGCCTGCACTTCCTGGAAAGTCAAAAAGGCCTTTGAAGGCGAATACACAGCGGAGGAGAACAACCGCCTCATCGGTGATTACTGCCAGACCTGCCATATCCACAGCGGATTTTCAGCCGGTACGCATCTGGACGCGGTGCCGCAGGAATACAACCGGAAGGTGTTCCGGTACGCGACGGAGTGCCGCGTTTGTCACTTTCTGGAAATCAATAGTTTTACCGAAGAGATCAAACGGAAAACCCGCCGGCCGCGGGAGGCGAATAAGGGCGAGTTTCGCGACTTTGAGATCGATACCATGAGAGATCAAAAAGAACGCCTGACACGCGAAGATCAGGAAGAAAAGAAAAAGGCCAGCGAGGAACTCAAAAACCTAGATGAGGAAAAGGACAAACTCTTTGGCCTGTTTTAACGGTCCCATCCGCTATACCTTCCGGGGCCCTGCACACCGGAATTCCCGCATGCCTGAAAACAGGGGTGTCCCTCAAATTAAACGATACGGAGTTCTCCTGGTTGGGTGGGTCTTGATGTTCACCCTCGCGCTCCCCGTGCCCGGGTGGGGATTCAGTCTGGGACCCATGGAAGTGATCAGCGATTTTGGTGAAAAGTTCAATGCTGAAATTGAACTGAAGGCCAATCCCGACCAACCTCTCAAGGTGACCATCGGGTCTCCGGAAGATTACCGGAAATCCGGAGTGTCGCGGCCCAGCGTTGTCGACGAACTCATTCTGCCCGATCAGGTTGAAACCAGGGACGGACGGAGGATTCTCCGTGTGCTGTCCCCTCTGCCCCTGTTTCATCCTTCCTTCAACCTGGTGATTCGGGCTGAGCAGGGAGGAAACGTGATCATGGAAAACTATCTGGTCTCGGTTGACTTCCGGCAGAGTGTGACCCTGCGGCTGAAGGCGGAACGGGAACAGGATAAGGAACAGGCCCCTCCTCCCGAGCCGGAGCCGGATGAACTGGTCGACTCAGGAAAAGTTCCGGACGCGGCCGCGCAGGCGGACCCCCGGGGAGTCGGCCGAAACGGAAAGCCTGCAGGCAGAAGCGAAAGAGAATGGCGAAGAAGCCGGGGGCAATAAAGGGCCGGCTCCCATTGTGGTGGCGGTCCATCCCGCTCCCCTGGTGGTGCGCGAACTGGCCGAGCCCCTGACCCGGGAAGTGGAGCCTCTGCCCACTCCGGCAGTACCACCGGAGCCAACACGGCCACAGGTCGTCATCCCGGCACCGCAGAAGCCCGCCCCGGCCCCGGTTGAACAGGAATCCGCAGAGGAAGTTGCCCGTGCCCCCGTACCGGATAAACCGGACGAGCCGGAAGAGGCCCCCGCAAAACCGGAACAACCTGAATCCACCCGTCCGGCCGCCCCGATCCTGGTGGCGCAGGAAACGTATGGTCCTCTAAAACGCGGAGAGTCGCTTGACTCGATCGTGTCGGATCTGAAACTGGGAGAACCCATAAAGCAGAAGGCCGCCGTGGCGTTGTGGATGGACAACAAGGACAAGTTCATCAAAGGCAACATCCATGGTTTGGCGGCAGGGGTGGAATTGAACCTGACTTCGCTGGACGCCCGCCTGAAAGAGGTGAGCGAGCAGAGAGCCCGGTGGCTGATCCAGAACCACTGGCAGGAGTGGGAATTGATCCGGGACCGGTTGAAGCTGGCCTCGGAGGTGGATTTGAACCCCATGGTGGCAGAATTGCTGGCTCCCCCGCCGGACCGGGATGTGCAGAAGGCGGTCGTCGCGAATCTGGAAGCCTGGAGAAGCAGTTGGGAGCAGGGGGACCTCCCGCGCCACCTCGCCCTGTTTTCCAAGCGGCCGCCGGTTGCGGGGAAAACCCGTGGGTTTGTCTACTGGCAACGGTTCAAAGGCATGATGTTCCAGCGACACCAGCAAGTCCGCTTGCGGATCGGCGCGCCCCTGGTGGTCCTTCAGGGAGACATGGCGTTTGTCGGATTCGACCAGTGGTTTGATTCTGAAAAAATGCAGAGTTTTGGCAGGAAGACCCTGGAATGGGTGCGGGATGGGAACGCGTGGAAAATCGTCAATGAACATTTCGCGGTAAAGAAATTTTTCAACAAACTGCGGGCCGGCGGCAGTGAGTCCGGGCCGGTTACGGAAGCGGATTTTTCAAAGCCCGCTTCCCTGACCTATCCCATCGTGGTGCACGCGTCGACCCAGCTGGACCTGACCTCCGCGGTGAAGGTGCTGAATCAACTGCGCGGACAGGGCCGGCACGCCTACCTCGCTCCCCTTTATGTGACGCCGGTAAAGAAAATTTACCGCGTCCTGGTCAGTCGTCTTTCGGACTGGAACAGCGCGGAAGAGCTGACACGGGAAATCCGGAGGCTGAAGGAATCTCGTTTTGCGGCTCCCAAGCGGTTTCCGTTCGCGCTGAATGCGGGAGAATTTCTGCAGGAAGCGGAAGCGGAGGCTTTGGCGGAAACGCTGAGGCAGAAGGGGATTTCCTCGTATCTCCATTCAGCGGGTGGAGGGAATTTCCCCAGTCCGGTAACGCAGGTGCTCATCGGGGCGTTTCTTGAAAAGGAAAATGCCGAACGCTATGCCGCCGAACTGGCGCAGGCTGGTGTCAAGGTGAGTCTGGTGGCTCCGTAGCAAACGCCAAGTCCGGATTTCGACACAAAAAAAACCGCCTGGGCAAATCGCCCAGGCGGATGTAATTCCAAGGATCTCTTAAATTCTTTTAGTCAGCCGCAGGCCGCCCACTTGAAAAGCGAATGGGCGATCCAGGATTCAATTCTGTTCGTAGAGATGCCCTTGTATTACAGAGAATTTTTAAGTGCGGGGGCCGGTTTGAATCCTACGGTTTTACTAGCTTTGATTTTGATTTCCTCTCCCGTCTGCGGGTTTCTGCCTTTACGGGCCTTTCGGCTTCTGACGGTAAACGTGCCAAATCCAGGATAAGCAAAACGTTTATCCTTTTTAATGGATTTGCCAATGGTGTCAAAAGTTGCGTCAATGATGTCACCAGCCAGCCGCTTGCTCACGGCGTCATCTTTTACTGCTTTTGTTACGGCGTTGATCAAGTCGTCCTTAGTCAATGGGCATCCCTCCCTTCCCTAGTGTGATGTGCAAACCGGTGGCCATTATAAAAAATTCCTTCCGAAAGACAAACAAAAATTTTTTCACGCCACCTCAGTTGCGGCTTGACTCAACCCGGTTTTCATGAAAAGGGCCGGGGGTGGGATTTTATGTTAAAATGGCCTTAAAACGACCCATCTGTTTCAGGAGTGAAATTCATGGCGGTATTAAAAATTGCCCGATTGGGCAATCCTGTGTTGAGGCAGACAGCCCGGCCTGTGGACCTCGAAAAACTGAACGGGGATGCCGGTGAAGAACTTCAACAATTCATCGACGATCTCATTGACACCATGCATCACGAGGGAGGTGTCGGGATCGCGGCGCCCCAGGTTGGAAAATCCATTCAGATCATCATCGCGGAATACCATGCGAACGAACGTTACCCGGATCAGAAAGACATTCCACTTTCCGTTCTGATCAATCCGGTCATCACCCGTTATGGAAATGAGACGCTTTCATTCTGGGAAGGTTGCCTGAGTCTCAACGACCTTCGGGGACTCGTCACACGGCCGGACGAAGTGACGGTGGAGGCGTTCGACCGCAAGGGACAACCGGTGACGATTGAAGCCCGTGGTTTTTACGCCATTGTGCTCCAACATGAAATCGACCACCTTCACGGCAAGGTGTTTATTGACCGAATGACCGACTTCACCCGCCTGGCCTACGATGAGGAATTCCAGGAATACTGGCTGGAGGAAGCCGGTCAGCCTGCTGAAATATAAGGGGTTATTGGCTTATGTCTGAGAGCGTCAACACACTTGAAGAGGAAATCCTGGCCTTGTATCGCGAGCCTGTGATCGGCTCAGGATACGCCAATACCTATGGCGAGCAGAACCTGGTGGCCCTGGTTGAAAAGTACCGTTCGCTGGATGCAAACGGCATGAACTTCATGTCGGATCTGGTGACGGCGTATTCGACCTCGACCGATCTTTCGGCGAGTTACATTTCAGTCGGGGTGCTGCACGCTCTTGGTTTGAATGAACAGGTCAACTCCGCCTACGCCTGGGCAAAAACACAGGATGCGTCGCAAAGTATTGCCCATCATTTTGATATCGGAAAATCACTCGCCGATCACTTTATTTCCTGAAACAGGTTTCGACGGACCATTTCCCGGCAATGTTTTAAAGAGATGTCGGCGGCATTTTGGCGTCGCTCGGTTCGACGGGGCAAAGAGACCCCACGCATTCCCCGCGTTTGAACCGGCGGTTGAGAAATAGCAGAAAGCCCCCCCACGCGATTCCCGGCAACAGGAAAATCACCGCGATTGCCTGCGCGGTCGAATGCAGGTCCCAGCCCAGGGTGTCGACCATGATGCCGACGAGGAAATTGCTCAACCCCATGACCAGGGTCAGGAGGGCCATTTCGAGGCTGAAAATTCGCCCCAGAAACCGGTCTTCGGCTTCCAGGTGGATGAGGGCGGAGCTGAAAACCCAGATCATGGACCCGAAAAAAGTGGCCAGGCCAATGGACACGGTGGCCATCACGAGGGATTCGGAATTGGAAAACAGGTAATAGGACGCGGCGCCGAGGAAAAAAGCCCCGGCGATGGCGATTCTCAACACCTGTGACGTTTCGCCGAACAGGCGGCGCACCAGGGGCGGCCCCAGGGCCGCGCCGATACCGCGTCCTGAATAGATAATGCCGATGCCCATGGAGACCATCTCCGGGGCAGAGTATATTCGGGCGGAATAAAGTGGAATGAGGGTCATGATGCCTCCGGCCAGCGCCAGGCCCGATTTCAAAAGGGC
>CALNYZ010000045.1:0-5296 GCA_942490945.1 uncultured Gammaproteobacteria bacterium
ACATTCAAGACATTACATTATTTGAGCTAGAATAATGCCGTTAACATTGTGAAGTTGGGAATTCATGAGCGAACAATTTGATTCGTTACAGTGGGTACAAGACATCGACGATCTTTACAATTCTATATCAGTGGATGGACATTCGTTATCCCGGGAATAGAGCGTCCAACTACATTAAGAGAGCTTCTGAAAACCACCACAATGACTTAGCGATACTCGTAAGACAAATCCCCTGATTCGTTATATATGTATTATCATCAGTGTTATGCGGTGAAATATCACTACCTGCTGTCTATGTCGGATATTTTATTGCTACAGTAGGCGATACGATCAAATACACAGCAGATAATCCTACACCCAATGAAATTATCGGTGGAGCTATACGGGTAGTGTCTCGATGTTTGGTAGCAATGGTCGGAGGCGGAAAGTTTCTGATTCACCTTGATCACAAAGTCGAGTCCTTTCCTATGACTTCTACCTACTTTTTCGGCAGTAGCGAATCACAAATATCATTATGATAGCCAACGGCAGCCAGTCTATTTTGTTGCACCATCATTTTATGAATTTTTGGAGCGGTTGCTAGCGGATTTCAAAGCATTTGTGACAGGTGCGCCTGATTGGCAATATATCGTTAATTCCCTGCCCTGTGACAGCATATCAGGCAGTTATTCGTCATAAAACACAGGCACTGAAAAGGGCAAACGCTTTTCTCTTTGGCACAAGATAGGCATGGTCGCGCCCACCTTTGATCGTCAGACGGTCACATTCAGTATCGGTAATGATCAAGATAGGACCATTATCTGGGAAGTCTTCGGCTTGTTCCAGCAAACGTATCCCCGGCATCAACACCGTACCCCCGCGCCCCTTCACGCGCACACGGTTGGCAATATCTTCCGGTGACATATAACCTTCATCATAAGCATGAGCATCACAGAACACGACCCGCACATGAGGTACATCGCGTGCAATTGCATAACTGGCACTGACCCCAAAGCCTTTGCCAACAGTGGGCGATTCATCGATCCTGATGTATCGAGCACCACGCCAAATGTACGCGACATCTCATCCAATGGTCGTTTGACATAATGTGGGACGCGGAATATCAGGTGTTGATGCTTGCCGACGACTGGGACGGGCATAGGTACGATACGTTTCCAATGGTGGGAAATGTGCATCAAACCACTTCGCCAATTCAATATCCCATGGGATTGGTGGTCGCCCAACAGCCATAATTTCCTCGATCAAGCCAGCAGGGATTGTGCCGCGCGCAGTAGAACAATGATACTGAAATCCCTGTGCCAACGCCCGCCGATAGAAGTCATCCAATGTCATACCATCGCCTGTTGCCCACCAGCCGGGAATACTGCCGTCCAGTATGTAGCAGCCACCCTTACCGCGAAATGTCGTGAATGACCGATACAACTTGCGCTTGATTGATGGACGTTTGCGATACATGCGCATGTCTGTTGTGATCTTGTCATAGATAGCTTCGGCATTTAAGCCCTTGAGATCAGGATCATACAACAGACCAAACTTCGGCATTGTCCCGACCTGCATCTCAACCAGCCATTCATTGATGACATAATCACAGGCAACATTCCACAAAAACGGGTCACGTCCCTGACGGCGCGCATGATGACGCAGTGCAACATGCAACAACTCGTGTGCCATCACAAAGCGGAATTCATCCTCGCGTTGTTGTTTGTCCCATGAATCATCAAACGCTGCCGGATTGAAATAGATATTTCCGGCTTCGGCATCAACAGCTGCTACACTGATGTTCATTTGCTGACAGATTCGCGGGTCTTCAATCACTTTGAATGCAACAGCCAACGTCTGAACAACGGGAAGTGATTCAGAAACCGTGCTTTGGTACGTTCGCTATCACTATCGAGTTTTTTTGCGCTCGGTATTATGCACTCCACTGACATCCAATACGACATGCGCCACAGCATTCGCCAGCCCGCGCCCGAACAACGCTTCCCAATCGGGTACTTGATTATTCCACCATTTGCGTTCTGGCTCGAATATGATGTCTTCTTGCCAACTCGCAGCCGTTGTATAAATCTGCAAATTTTCATTTAGGTTGCTTTTGAGCAATTGCGTATACAATTTATCTTCGTCGCGTGTACCAGAATCAATTGGTAAATCCATTGCTTCGGGACGTTTGCCGAATTTGAATTCCTGCAAGAAACATGCCACCACCCGATCACAGGCAATATTCCAGCGCAGTGAATCGTCATGCACACGGAAGTGACCCAAACCCAGATGCAACAGACAATGCGCCAGTATATACATCCACTCGTCAGGCTCTAATAGTTGATGCGGATTGACATGAATATCGCCGTTATTGGTTACAACCGCATAACCATCGGGCGTACACAGATTGTCATCATATTGACTGCGATTGAACAGACAGGTACGCGCTAATGGGCTAAAGAGGGGATGAGCATAAACCCGCATGTACCCCTCTTGGTATTTGTCAAATGCTTCTTGATGCCATTGTTTGCCTCGCTTGCCTTTTGGAATATGGTTGGTGTAGAATTTCTTCTTAGGTTTTTTGCTCATTGATATTCCTCACCAATCGTGGCAAATCACGCACAATTTCGACCATAAACCAATCTGCAAGTTGATCATCTGAACCTTCGCCACTGACAACCATCTGCGCCATTTCGAGGCTGATACGCGCCAATTGTGTTAGCTGTGCTTTGGCTGCATATGCTAAATCTTTCTGATCAGCCGTTGCTTTCCGTTTATTTTCGGGCAATTCACGCACCAGATGGGCACGGAAAGATTGCGCTAGAAAATACAGAATATCGCGTTCTTCGGGCTTATTGGGCCAATGAGCATCCCCTTTGAGAATGTCATTGATGCGATAATCACTACGGGTCTGACGTACAAACGCCTTAAATTGTTGGGCGTGATTTGGTGATAGCAAACCATATGCCAGTGCTTCGACCCAATCATCAGTGATCGTATCGCCAAACTGATACAGTGTATCGCTCAACATATGCCATGAACGCGGTGTCGAAAAGGGTGCTTCATGTTTTGGTGGCTGACTCCACAGGTGATCAGGACGTATTTTGATATAGTCGATCACCAAGTGGTGAATCTCATTATCATATGCCCATGATAGCCAATCGCGATGGGATGCTTTGAGTTGAATGTGTACCATCCGATTGAGCAATGCTGACGACATTGGTTTAACGATTGCATTATCTTGCGCGCGATTCCCAGCACCAATGATAATACTACCGTCAGGCAAGTGATACTCACCGATACGCCGTTCATGGATCAGGCTATAGAATGCTTTTTGCACATCATGAGAACACGCATTGAGTTCATCCAAAAACAAACAATACGGTTCATCGCGCGCAATCATACTCGGCGGGCAAAAGCGGCTCACACCATCGACAATCTGCGGCACACCAATCAAATCTTCTGGTGCAAGTTGACTGCCTAACAGTGAGACACAATCTAGCCCGACCAGATGGGCGAAGTGTTCGACCAGTGCAGACTTCCCGATACCCGGTGCACCCCAGATAAATACGGGGCGAATGATTGCAACATTCAGCAGAAAATCGACAAGTTGTGATTGTGTAATTGTTTAACATATTCATAATTCTCCTACATCATAATCTATTTGAGTTAACAGGGTGGCACGATGACACAAACACGGTTGCCATCGCATGATATGAAATGGTTGTCTATGTCTCGGTTGCATGTGTTAACTCCTTAACTATGATATAGATGACATTACCATTAAACAGCATTAAAGGTTTATTGTCAACTTTTATGACCCTATATGAACTTTTACAAGATAGAGTATCGCATGCGCTATTGCGTATGAATAAAAATGTAAAGTCTCGAAAGAAATTGGATTTTCATAGGGGCGATACCCGTGTGTTGATAGCCATCAGGTTAAAGGTTAATTGATTGAGATGACATGGTATGCTCAAGTTAAGACCAATTAACGAAAGAGCAGACCATGTCACCTACTCAGTCTAATGCAATTCAAGAAAAATGGCACTACACATTGACCGAATTAGTTCAACAAGCAGAATATGTAGCGCAGAGTAGTCAGAGAACACGAAATATGAGTGTTGAACAATTTGTGCAAACCTTGGTTTTGGGGTGTTTAGACTCCGAACCGGTGAGTTTGAGATTGTGGAGTGAAGTAGCCAGTGATCTAGGATGTGAAATAACGACCAGTAGCATTGATGAGCGATTGACAGATCGTGCTGTGATGCTGTTATATCAGGTGCTTCAATTAAGTATCCAGCATCAAATCACAGTGCCTGATATACCTGTGGAACAGTTACAAGCGTTTAAACGACTGGTAATCTATGATGGAACAGAAGTGGCTGTACCGCCAATATTACGCAAGACCTTTCGAGCCAAACATGATAATGGTGAGGGGCAATTGAAATTACAAGTCGGTTATGATTATCTCAATGCTCAATTACAGAGTTTGACGGTGTATGAGAGTGTTGTGCCCGATCAGAAAGATACGCAATTACTCGCACAAGCCGTCGCTGATGTTTTACTCGTTTTCGATTTAGGTTACTTTGACCAAACCCTGTTTGCCAAGATGATTCAGCGAGGAGCTTACTTTGTGACCCGGTATCAGTCGCAAACGGGACTCTATGATATACAATCACGAGAGCTGATTGATCTCGTCACCTGCCTTGAACATACACAGGGGGATTGGTTTGAGCTAACATGTCGGCTTGGAGCAGTTGAGAAAGTTGCGATGCGCATAGTGGCACGACGCGTGTCCCAATCCGAGTCAGAGAAGCGACGACGACAAGTCAAACGTAAAGCACGACAAAACGGTTATACCGCTTCTCAACGGAGTTTGATGCTGTGTGATTGGGAAATCATCATCACCAATTTGTCACGGGATTGGACGGCGCAACAAATTTTAGATTTGTATCGTGTACGCTGGCAAATTGAACTGGTGTTTAAATCTTGGAAATCTTATCTGAAGTTACTGGACTATGGCTATTGGCGAGCTGAACGGGTCTTGTGTCAGTTGTATGCTACGCTCATTGGAGCCGTGTTGACTCAGGCAACCTTTGCCGCTGTGAGATATACCATGTCCGAAGCGAGTTTATTTAAGGTATTTAGAATTGTTCAACGACGGATTCCCGACCTGCTACGCATTATTCAGCGTAATTGGTGGGGAATCGGTCAGTGGTCATATAATCTTAGACAGCGAATTGTCAAATTTGGTCAACAACAGAACCTTGAGACATCCCCTTCATCTTTACGACGATTAATTAATTGGGGCTTA
>CALNYZ010000046.1:0-14999 GCA_942490945.1 uncultured Gammaproteobacteria bacterium
ACAAAATCATATTCTTAAATTATTTTCACGGTTTTTCGTTCCTATTGAACGAAGTTATTTTCTTAAGTAAAATAAGCATGCTTTCAACTTTTTATTTTTCGTTTATTTAAATTCAACACCCATAAGTCAATAGAATCTCACAACACTTTTAAGTATGTTTCTCAGCATATTTTAACCCTTTTTAACAGATCCAGCGCCATCCAATTTGCATTTCATCCAATTTTTTATATACTTTTACATCTGATTCATTGAGAATTGAAGGGTAAAAAAGAGAGAACAAGTGTTGTTTAATGAATCAAAATGAGGGGATGAAATGAAAAAGAGGGCGTTGGTAATATTACTCGTTGTTGTTATTTCAGCTATTTTACAGTTAACAATTTCTGACAATTTGATTTTTTCAAATTGCAGTCTTTTTGTTGCTAAAAATGACACAACAAATATTGTTACACCCATTTTTATTACTGACCACATCCAACCAACACAAATTCTTCAGGAGTCGAATGCCGATCAAAAAGACTGGATTAATTTTATTTCATTATCAGATGGCATAGACACCCGTTTTACCATTCGGAATCTTAACACCAAGTACACAAAGGTAAAACTATCGATATATAATAGTTGGGGAAAAAGGATTTATCAATCTCAAAATTATCAAAATGAGTTTGATGCCCGGAAGTACCCGGAAGGGACCTATTATTATCAAGTGCACTATACGCAAAATGGCGTTAATGAGGAGATGTATAAAAATTCCTTTTTTGAAATAAGGGATTAAGAAGAGAAAGAGAACGTTAATTGAGAGAGTGAATGTTGAGATGGAAGGAACTTGCCCTTTCAGTGTTGTTATTGATTATAGGAGAGGTTGTACTAGGGCAAGATGCGGTGTTGTATTCACAACTATTTAATCAACCTGAGCTATTTAATCCTGCGGTAAACGGAACTGCCGAGGGAGCTCGTGTTGGTCTATATTACAGGGACCAATGGAGAAATGTAGAAGGGGCACCTAAAACAATGGCCCTGGATGCGTTTTACCCACTACCAAATAAAAAGCTGGGTATTGGCTTAAGTGCCTTCAACCAAAGCATTGGCCTTCGTGAAATCAACTTCTTGATGCTGAACCTAAACAGCCATATAGATGTAAATGCAACTTCAACCTTGTCGTTTGGTATCCGTTTTGGGATGGAATTCAGTTCTTACGACCGTGAAAAAATAATCAGTGTAGATAATAACAGCCTGAACTATGAAGACCTGAATGCTGTTTCGCCAGCATTTAACCTTGGTTTGGTTTACAAAGGTCCAAACTACTACTTAGGGTTGAGTACTTTCCAGATTTCTTTTAAAGATGAACTTGCACAGGGCAAACTGTTAACAGGTATTGATTTCATGGCAGGGTATTTCTACCAGAGCAGTACCAAATTTATCGTTTACCCATATCTGACATATAAAACTTATTTATCTCATTATTCAGCTGTTGAACCTGGTGTAAACGTATATTTTGCCGACAAGATTGGGGCAGGTATTGGTTTCCGCACAGGTGAATCGCTGGTATTTAATTTCAAAGTAAAGATTACTGAAAAAGTGGTGATGGGGTATTCGTATGATTATTCAACCGGAGATTTCAGTAAGATAAGCAACGGCTCACATGAAATCCATTTAGGATATGTGATAGGAAAAAGAAACATATTGTTACCATTTTAGTAAAAATACTTAAATTCGATTCGATATCAGGGCATAAGAAAGGAGTCAAAGATGAAAACAAAAATTTTACTTCCCGTATTTTTAATCTTGTTATTAGCAAGTCAAGGGCTAAAAGCACAAGACGAAGGTGTTACAATTGGTAAAGATGGTAATCCGCCACATGTAAACGCTATTTTAGAAATTGAATCCAGTGACCGTGGCGTTTTACTCCCAAGGTTAACCGATCTGCAGATTCAGGCAATCGACATAAAACCGGGTGCAGAATCGCTACTCGTATATAACACGGATACAAAACAATTCGTGTATTACGATGGAACTGCATGGATCAATATTGGAAGTGATGGAGGTGGAACTCAACTTTCATCTATTCAATTACAAAATGAACAATTGATATTTGAATTTACAGACAGAACTGAGTCCGTCGACCTCAGTGAACTTGGTAATACTACCGTTGTAAATGGTATCAACAATGTTGATCCGAACGATCAGGTTCAGGGTAAAATAGTATATAACTCCAGTGACTCCAAGTTATATTATTATACCGGTTCCGCATGGAAAGAAATTGCCAATATTGATGATCTAGTTGGGAGCGGTGATGGTATTGCCCAGCAATTAGTATTAAGTGGAACATCGCTTGCTATTACGGGAGGCAACGCGGTTGACCTATCAAATCTGGTAACAACCAGGATTGGAACAGAATTACCTGTTTCAGGAAATATAGAAGGTGAAACCTTTTACAATATAACCGATGGAAACTTCTATGTTTATGATGGTTCTTCATGGATAAATACAAACAATCTTACACTTAGCGAAGTACTTAACAATGGAGCTGATGCAGGAGGAGCAGTGATTTCAAATGTAGGCACACCGGTTTCAGGTTCAGATGCTGCTACAAAAAGTTATGTTGATAGCCAAATCTCAAGTTCTGGCGGTGGTGATATGTTGAAAACTGTCTACGATACAAATGATGATGGAAATGCAGACAATGCTGAAACAGTTAACAACCTGACTGTTGAAACTGCTGTACCTGCAGGTGCTGTTTTTACTGACAATCAAGATATAGCTGATGTTCTTTCAAATGGGACAAATGCAGGTGGTCAAGTCATTACGAATCTTGGATATCCAATTAATAATACAGATGCAACAACAAAAATATACGTTGACGGACAACTTAGTAGCACAATGCTAAAAAGTACTTATGATCCTGATGGGGATGGAACAATAGACAGAGCTGGAAATGCAGCTACCGTAAATAATCTTGCAGTAAACACAGCTGTTCCTTTAAATGCAACTTTTACCGACAATCAGGATATCGCAAATGTACTTAGTCAGGGTACTGATGCAGATGGGCAAATAATCTCAAACTTGGGCGATCCTGTTGAAGTTTCTGACGCGGCCACTAAAAACTATGTAGACCAGCAGGTTGCAAATGCCGGTGGTGGTGATATGACAACAACAATCTACGACCCGGATGGTGACGGACTAATTAATCAATCACAAAACTCACAGACTGTAAACAACCTAACAATTGAAAGTGCTGTACCTGCAGATGCAGTATTTACGGATGACCAAACACTTGAAGAAGTATTAGGTGAAGGTGCAAGTGCAGGTGGTACTGTCATCTCAAATCTTGGCACCCCGGTTGGTGCAACTGATGCAGCAACCAAACAGTATGTTGATGCCAGCATTGCAAGCGTTAATGGAATGTCTCAGACCACATATGACCCGGACAATAACGGGATTGTCAATAATGCTGAAACTGTTAACAACTTGACTGTAGAAACTGCAGTTCCGGCAAATGCCGATTTTACTGACGACCAACAGTTGGTAGGTGCTGTACTAAATGGCACTCATTTATATATCGAGATTGAAAATGGAAACGGAGTAACAGCCGATCTATCCGGTTTGGAAGATCATCTTGGAGACGATCAGCAACTTACATTAAATGGAAGTATTCTTACCTTAGAGAATGGAGGAGTTGTTAATTTAGCAGGATTCCGTGATAATACAGATTCTCAAAACCTTAGTAATGTTCTTGGAAATGGGAATGATGCCGGTGCAAATAAAATCACAAATCTTGCAGAACCAACTTTAAACCAAGATGCTGCTACAAAGAATTATGTTGACTCCAACATTGCTGCTGCTGGAGGTGGCGACATGTTAAAAACAGTTTACGACCAAAATAATGATGGCGATGTTGATGATGCAGAAAATGCAGCAACAGTTAACAACTTGACAGTTCAAACTGCTGTACCTGCAGGAGCTGTATTCACAGACAACCAAAATTTATCCAATGTATTAGGACAAGGAACTGATGCTGGTGCAAATAAAATTACAAATTTGGCAGATCCAACATTGGCACAGGACGCAACAACAAAAGCATATGTTGATGGTTTGGTCGGAACAAATACTGTAAGCGCAGATCCTCCGGCAGGTGCTTCTACCGGAGATACTTATTTCGATACTGATGACAATACTTATTACATATACGATGGAGCTAGCTGGGTTCCGGTTGATACCGACGAACAAGATTTATCAGAAGTATTATCTGAAGGGAATGATGCCGGAACTAACAAAATCATCAACCTTGCTGATCCTACCTTGGATCAGGATGCAGCTACCAAAATTTATGTAGACAATTTAGTTGGATCCAATTATGCAGGTTCATCACCGCCGGCAAGTCCTGATACTGGAGATACATATTTTGATACCGATGACGATGTATTATATGTTTTTGATGGAACTAGTTGGGTTGCCACCAGTATAGATACCGATGACCAAGATGCAACTGAAGTAAACCTTTCTGCTGGTTATGTTACACCGGGAAGTGCAGGTGCACTCGTTGCAGGGGAAGCAATTGAAACTTCATTAGGAAAACTTGAGAAAGGCCTGGAAAATGCAGTCGCAGGTGGTGGAGAAGTAAATGTTCAGTCAGACTGGAATGTAGTAGATGTCGGAAGCGATGCTTTTATCCTGAATAAACCAACTATTACTGATGACCAAACTCTTTCTGAAGTATTAACTGAAGGTACAGACGCTGGGGCAAATAAAATAACCAATCTAGCCGATCCAACTCTTGATCAGGATGCTGCCACAAAAATTTATGTAGATGGTTTAGTTGGAACAAATACAGTTAGTGCAACTCCTCCGGCAACTCCAAGTACGGGAGACACTTATTACGATACTGACGACAGTACATATTACATTTATAATGGAACTGGCTGGGTGCCTGTTGATACTGATACAGATGAACAAACTCTTTCTGAAGTTTTAACAGAAGGAACAGATGCTGGAGCTAGCAAAATAACCAATCTTGCTGATCCAACATTGGCACAAGATGCCGCTACCAAAGCCTACGTTGATGGTTTGGTTGGAACAAACACGGTAAGCGCAGATCCTCCGGCAGGTGCTTCTACTGGAGATACTTACTACGATACCGATGACAATACTTATTATATATACAATGGAACTAGCTGGATTCCGGTTGATACCGACGAACAAAACCTTTCTGAAGTTTTAACAGAAGGAACAGATGCTGGAGCTAGCAAAATAACCAATCTTGCTGATCCAACATTAGCGCAAGATGCAGCTACTAAAGCTTATGTTGATGGATTAATTGGTTCAACAACTGCAAGTGCAGATCCTCCGGCAAGTCCAAATCAGGGAGATACCTATTTTGATACGGATGACAATACATTGTATGTTTGGGATGGAACAAGCTGGATCGCAGTTGGTGTTGATGACCAAAATCTATCTGAAGTACTTACTCAAGGTACTGATGCTGGTGCAAATAAAATTACAAATTTAGCCGATCCAACTTTAGCACAAGATGCTACTACTAAAGCTTATGTTGATGGTTTGATAGGAACAAATACAGTTAGTGCAGATCCTCCTGCCGGTGCTTCTACCGGAGATACTTATTACGATACCGATGACAATACTTATTACATATACAACGGAACAAGCTGGGTGCCTGTTGATAATGACACGGATGATCAGAATTTATCCGAAGTACTAACACAAGGTACTGATGCGGGAGCCAGTAAAATCAGCAATCTGGCAGATCCAACATTGGCACAAGATGCAGCCACAAAAGCTTATGTTGATGGAATTGTCTCAAGTGGAAACCTTACTCTTACTAACAATCGTATTTTAATGGGAGATGATTCCAATGATGCACAACCAGTGCAGGTACATGGAGACATTTCGACAGCTAATGATGGAACTTTCACTATTGGAGATGATGCAATTACTGCTGCTAAACTGCACCCAATGGGAGCTAGCAACGATCAATTCCTTAAGTTTGACGGAACGAACTGGGGACCATTCTCTATAACCGGAACTTTAACATTTAAAGGTAGTTGGGATGCTGACACCAATTCACCTGCACTTGCTGATGCTGGTGGATTAAACGGCGAATATTATATTGTTTCTGTCGCTGGTAGCCAAGATCTCGGTTCTGGAAATATTTCTTTTAATTCTGGAGACTGGGTCATCCACAATGGTTCTGAATGGCAACAAATTAACAATTCCAGTGATGTTAATTCTGTATTTGGCAGAACAGGTGTAATTACTGCCCAAGAAGGAGATTATGATCTGGATGAATTAGGTGATGTTAATGCTGCAGATTTAACAACAGGTAACATTTTAATTGCCGATGGTGATAGTTTTGATAGTCAAACAATGAGTGGTGATGCAACAATTGCTAATGATGGAACTTTAACAATACAAAACGGGGCAGTGGCTGCAACAAACCTCGAAGGACTGGCAGATGCACAGTTCATCGTCGGTACAGATGGAACCGCCGCGAACAATGCAAAAGTTACAATCTCAGGAGATGTCGCAATCGACAATACAGGCGATGCACAGATACAGGCTGATGCAGTATCTACTACTGAAATCGCCGGGGCTGCGGCTGACCAGGTATTAACTACTGACGGTAGCGGTGACCCGCAATGGGAAGCACGTACAAACTTCGCCAGCTCTACACTGACCGACGGACAGATATTTGTCGGGAACGGCTCAGATGTCGCAACTGGGGTAACAATGTCGGGAGATGTAACAATTACAAATGCAGGGGTGGCAGCAATCGGTGACGATAAAGTGACCACCGCTAAAATATTAAACGGGAACGTTACTGCCGCTAAAGTGGAAGGACTCGCGGATGCACAGTTCATCGTCGGTACTGACGGTACCGCGGCAAACAATGCCAAAGTAACAATGTCCGGTGACGTAACAATGACAAACGCAGGGGTGACTGCAATACAAAACGGGGCAGTGGCTGCAACAAACCTTGAAGGACTGGCAGATGCACAGTTCATCGTCGGTACGGATGGAACAGCCGCGAACAATGCAAAAGTTACCATCTCAGGAGATGTCGCAATCGACAATACAGGCGATGCACAGATACAGGCTGATGCAGTATCTACTACTGAAATCGCCGGGGCTGCAGCTGACCAGGTATTAACTACTGACGGTAGCGGTGACCCGCAATGGGAAGCACGTACAAACTTCGCAACTTCAACACTTAACAGTGCAAATATATTTGTCGGGAACGGCTCAGACGTGGCTACAGGCGTGGCAATGTCAGGCGATGTCGCAATCGACAATTCCGGCAGCACCACAATCCAGCAGGGCGCCGTAGAGGCTACTGCTGTTGAAGGGCTAGCTGACGGTGAGTTTATTATTGGGGTAGACGGAACGGCTGCCAACAATAATAAGGCAACAATGTCCGGCGACGTGACTATGACAAACGCAGGGGTGACTGCAATACAAAACGGGGCAGTGGCTGCAACAAACCTTGAAGGACTGGCAGATGCACAGTTCATCGTCGGTACGGATGGAACCGCCGCGAACAATGCAAAAGTTACCATCTCAGGAGATGTCGCAATCGACAATACAGGCGATGCACAGATACAGGCTGATGCAGTATCTACTACTGAAATCGCCGGGGCTGCGGCTGACCAGGTATTAACTACTGACGGTAGCGGTGACCCGCAATGGGAAGCACGTACAAACTTCGCCAGCTCTACACTGACCGACGGACAGATATTTGTCGGGAACGGCTCAGATGTCGCAACTGGGGTAACAATGTCGGGAGATGTAACAATTACAAATGCAGGGGTGGCAGCAATCGGTGACGATAAAGTGACCACCGCTAAAATATTAAACGGGAACGTTACTGCCGCTAAAGTGGAAGGACTCGCGGATGCACAGTTCATCGTCGGTACTGACGGTACCGCGGCAAACAATGCCAAAGTAACAATGTCCGGTGACGTAACAATGACAAACGCAGGGGTGACTGCAATACAAAACGGGGCAGTGGCTGCAACAAACCTTGAAGGACTGGCAGATGCACAGTTCATCGTCGGTACGGATGGAACAGCCGCGAACAATGCAAAAGTTACCATCTCAGGAGATGTCGCAATCGACAATACAGGCGATGCACAGATACAGGCTGATGCAGTATCTACTACTGAAATCGCCGGGGCTGCGGCTGACCAGGTATTAACTACTGACGGTAGCGGTGACCCGCAATGGGAAGCACGTACAAACTTCGCCAGCTCTACACTGACCGACGGACAGATATTTGTCGGGAACGGCTCAGATGTCGCTACAGGTGGGGTAACAATGTCGTCAGGCGATGTCACAATGACAAATGCAGGGGTGGGATCGGTGACGATAAAGTGACCACCGCTAAAATATTAAACGGGAACGTTACTGCCGCTAAAGTGGAAGGACTCGCGGATGCACAGTTCATCGTCGGTACTGACGGTACCGCGGCAAACAATGCCAAAGTAACAATGTCCGGTGACGTAACAATGACAAACGCAGGGGTGACTGCAATACAAAACGGGGCAGTGGCTGCAACAAACCTCGAAGGACTGGCAGATGCACAGTTCATCGTCGGTACGGATGGAACAGCCGCGAACAATGCAAAAGTTACCATCTCAGGAGATGTCGCAATCGACAATACAGGCGATGCACAGATACAGGCTGATGCAGTATCTACTACTGAAATCGCCGGGGCTGCGGCTGACCAGGTATTAACTACTGACGGTAGCGGTGACCCGCAATGGGAAGCACGTACAAACTTCGCCAGCTCTACACTGACCGACGGACAGATATTTGTCGGGAACGGCTCAGATGTCGCAACTGGGGTAACAATGTCGGGAGATGTAACAATTACAAATGCAGGGGTGGCAGCAATCGGTGACGATAAAGTGACCACCGCTAAAATATTAAACGGGAACGTTACTGCCGCTAAAGTGGAAGGACTCGCGGATGCACAGTTCATCGTCGGTACTGACGGTACCGCGGCAAACAATGCCAAAGTAACAATGTCCGGTGACGTAACAATGACAAACGCAGGGGTGACTGCAATACAAAACGGGGCAGTGGCTGCAACAAACCTCGAAGGACTGGCAGATGCACAGTTCATCGTCGGTACGGATGGAACAGCCGCGAACAATGCAAAAGTTACCATCTCAGGAGATGTCGCAATCGACAATACAGGCGATGCACAGATACAGGCTGATGCAGTATCTACTACTGAAATCGCCGGGGCTGCGGCTGACCAGGTATTAACTACTGACGGTAGCGGTGACCCGCAATGGGAAGCACGTACAAACTTCGCCAGCTCTACACTGACCGACGGACAGATATTTGTCGGGAACGGCTCAGATGTCGCAACTGGGGTAACAATGTCGGGAGATGTAACAATTACAAATGCAGGGGTGGCAGCAATCGGTGACGATAAAGTGACCACCGCTAAAATATTAAACGGGAACGTTACTGCCGCTAAAGTGGAAGGACTCGCGGATGCACAGTTCATCGTCGGTACTGACGGTACCGCGGCAAACAATGCCAAAGTAACAATGTCCGGTGACGTAACAATGACAAACGCAGGGGTGACTGCAATACAAAACGGGGCAGTGGCTGCAACAAACCTCGAAGGACTGGCAGATGCACAGTTCATCGTCGGTACGGATGGAACAGCCGCGAACAATGCAAAAGTTACCATCTCAGGAGATGTCGCAATCGACAATACAGGCGATGCACAGATACAGGCTGATGCAGTATCTACTACTGAAATCGCCGGGGCTGCGGCTGACCAGGTATTAACTACTGACGGTAGCGGTGACCCGCAATGGGAAGCACGTACAAACTTCGCCAGCTCTACACTGACCGACGGACAGATATTTGTCGGGAACGGCTCAGATGTCGCAACTGGGGTAACAATGTCGGGAGATGTAACAATTACAAATGCAGGGGTGGCAGCAATCGGTGACGATAAAGTGACCACCGCTAAAATATTAAACGGGAACGTTACTGCCGCTAAAGTGGAAGGACTCGCGGATGCACAGTTCATCGTCGGTACTGACGGTACCGCGGCAAACAATGCCAAAGTAACAATGTCCGGTGACGTAACAATGACAAACGCAGGGGTGACTGCAATACAAAACGGGGCAGTGGCTGCAACAAACCTCGAAGGACTGGCAGATGCACAGTTCATCGTCGGTACGGATGGAACAGCCGCGAACAATGCAAAAGTTACCATCTCAGGAGATGTCGCAATCGACAATACAGGCGATGCACAGATACAGGCTGATGCAGTATCTACTACTGAAATCGCCGGGGCTGCGGCTGACCAGGTATTAACTACTGACGGTAGCGGTGACCCGCAATGGGAAGCACGTACAAACTTCGCAACTTCAACACTTAACAGTGCAAATATATTTGTCGGGAACGGCTCAGACGTGGCTACAGGCGTGGCAATGTCAGGCGATGTCGCAATCGACAATTCCGGCAGCACCACAATCCAGCAGGGCGCCGTAGAGGCTACTGCTGTTGAAGGGCTAGCTGACGGTGAGTTTATTATTGGGGTAGACGGAACGGCTGCCAACAATAATAAGGCAACAATGTCCGGCGACGTGACTATGACAAACGCAGGGGTGACTGCAATACAAAACGGGGCAGTGGCTGCAACAAACCTCGAAGGACTGGCAGATGCACAGTTCATCGTCGGTACGGATGGAACCGCCGCGAACAATGCTAAAGTTACCATCTCTGGCGATGTCGCAATCGACAATACAGGCGACGCACAGATACAGGCTGATGCAGTATCTACTACTGAAATCGCCGGGGCTGCGGCTGACCAGGTATTAACTACTGACGGTAGCGGTGACCCGCAATGGGAAGCACGTACAAACTTCGCAACTTCAACACTTAACAGTGCAAATATATTTGTCGGGAACGGCTCAGACGTGGCTACAGGCGTGGCAATGTCAGGCGATGTCGCAATCGACAATTCCGGCAGCACCACAATCCAGCAGGGCGCCGTAGAGGCTACTGCTATCGAAGGATTAAACAATGCTCAATTTGTAATTGGTACTGACGGAACTGCTGCAAATAATACAAAAGCAACAATGTCTGGTGACGTAGCAATGACAAATGCCGGCGTAACAACAATTCAGGATGGAGCAGTTGCTGTTACAAATATTGAAGGTTTAACAGCAGGTCAAATAATTGTTGGTGTAGATGGTGATCCGGCAAACAATGCCAAATTAACCATGAGTGGTGATGCAACCATGACAAGTGGAGGTGTTGTAACTATTGCGAATAATGCTGTAAATGCAACAAAACTTAATGTAGCTGACAATGGCACATTAGGACAAGTACTTACCAGCGGTGGAGATGGAAGCTTCTCGTGGGTTAACCAATCAACAATTACACCAGATCAAGCTTTAGTAGACCTTACCAATGTTGGTACTGATACCGAAACAAGTGGTAATGTCCTTATTGCTGACGGAGACAGTTGGGAAAGTGTAGCAATGTCAGGAGATGTGACAATAAACAGTTCAGGTGTTTCAACTATAGAAGATGATGCTATAACAACCTCAAAAATTGCGGACAGTCAGATAACTGGAGCCAAACTAGATGACATGGGTGCAAGTAACGATCAGTTCTTAAAATGGAACGGAACAACCTGGGTTCCATTTTCAATCAGCGGTACATTAAATTATGCTGGTGACTGGAATGCCACAACCAACTCTCCATCGCTTGCTGATGGTTCTGGTACAAGTGGTGATTACTATGTTGTATCTGTATCAGGTACTCAGGACCTGGGGTCTGGCGACATTGCTTTTAATGCTGGCGACTGGGCAATCTACAATGGATCAACCTGGCAACAAATTAATAACTCAAGTGATGTAAATTCAGTCTTTGGAAGAACCGGAGTTATAACTGCCCAAGCCAATGATTACACATGGGCACAAATAGATAAAACAGTTTCAAGCATCAATGATATTACTGATGTTTCTTCAGCAACAAAAACATCAGGAAACATCCTTATTGCAGATGGTTCAACATGGAACAGTTCTACCATGGGAGGTGATGCAACTATTACCAATACTGGCAACCTAACAATTGCAAACAATGCCGTAAATGCAACAAAATTGAACGTTGCTGACAATGGAACGTCAGGACAAGTTCTTTCAAGTGATGGAGACGGAAGCTTCTCATGGGTAAGCCAATCTGCACTTAATCCGGACATGGCATTGGGAGACTTAAATAATGTAGGAACTGATACAGAAACTTCAGGGAATATTATGATTGCTGATGGCGACAGTTGGGAAAGCATTACAATGAGCGGTGATGTAACAATTACCTCTGCTGGTGTTGCAACATTAGGTACGGATAAAGTTACCAATGCAAAAATGGCAGATAATGCGATTGGTACAGATGAAATACAAGACAATGCGGTTACAACAGCAAAAATAGGTACTGACGGAGGTGCTGATGCCAATAAAATACTTACAACTGATGGAAGTGGAAATCCACAATGGGAAGTACGCACCAATTTTGCAAGCTCTACTTTAACAAGCGCTCGAATATTTGTTGGTAATTCTTCAAATGTTGCCACAGGAGTAGATATGTCTGGTGATGCGTCAATCTCGAATACCGGAGCAATTACAATAAATACCAATGCTGTCGGTAGCAGTGAGATTATAAACAGTAGTATTACTGCAGATGACCTTGGAGCTGGTTCTGTTGGTACATCTGAAATTATTGATGGTTCAGTAGCAGTTGATGATATTGCCAATGATGCAGTAAACGAATCAAAACTTGATGTATCTTCTTCAGGAACACCAGGACAAATACTTACTGCTGATGGTGACGGTACATTTAGCTGGGCAGATGGTTTGACGAATTCTCTTTCATCAACTAACTTTTTTGTTGGTAACAGCTCAAATATTGCAACTGCAAGGGCAATGAGCGGTGATGCAACTTTATCTGAAACTGGTGCATTAACCATTAGTCTAAATGCAGTTGGTAGCAATGAAGTTATAAATGGAAGTTTAACGGCTGACGACCTGGGTGCAAACTCAGTAGATACAGATGAGATTGCGGCAGGTGCTGTAGGAGCTTCAGAAATTGCAAATGGTGTTATTATTGAAAGTAAATTAGATGTCGCATCTTCAGGTACGATCAACCAGGTTCTTACTTCTGCTGGCGACGGTACATTCACTTGGTCTGATGGACTAAACAACTCACTTACTTCTGCGAATATATTTGTCGGAAATTCTTCTGACGTTGCTACTGGAGTTGCGATGAGTGGTGATGCGACCATTTCAAATACCGGTGCACTTACTATTAGTGCAAATGCTATCGGTTCAGCCGAAGTAGCTGCCAATACGTTAACTGCTGACGACCTGGCTGCTAACTCTGTTGATTCAGATGAAATTGCGGCAGGTGCTGTAGGAGCTTCAGAAATTGCAAATGGTGTTATTATTGAAAGTAAATTAGATGTCGCATCTTCAGGTACGATCAACCAGGTTCTTACTTCTGCTGGCGACGGTACATTCACTTGGTCTGATGGACTAAACAACTCACTTACTTCTGCGAATATATTTGTCGGAAATTCTTCTGACGTTGCTACTGGAGTTGCGATGAGTGGTGATGCGACCATTTCAAATACCGGTGCACTTACTATTAGTGCAAATGCTATCGGTTCAGCCGAAGTAGCTGCCAATACGTTAACTGCTGACGACCTGGCTGCTAACTCTGTTGATTCAGATGAAATTGCGGCAGGTGCTGTAGGAGCTTCAGAAATTGCAAATGGTGTTATTATTGAAAGTAAATTAGATGTCGCATCTTCAGGTACGATCAACCAGGTTCTTACTTCTGCTGGCGACGGTACATTCACTTGGTCTGATGGACTAAACAACTCACTTACTTCTGCGAATATATTTGTCGGAAATTCTTCTGACGTTGCTACTGGAGTTGCGATGAGTGGTGATGCGACCATTTCAAATACCGGTGCACTTACTATTAGTGCAAATGCTATCGGTTCAGCCGAAGTAGCTGCCAATACGTTAACTGCTGACGACCTGGCTGCTAACTCTGTTGATTCAGATGAAATTGCGGCAGGTGCTGTAGGAGCTTCAGAAATTGCAAATGGTGTTATTATTGAAAGTAAATTAGATGTCGCATCTTCAGGTACGATCAACCAGGTTCTTACTTCTGCTGGCGACGGTACATTCACTTGGTCTGATGGACTAAACAACTCACTTACTTCTGCGAATATATTTGTCGGAAATTCTTCTGACGTTGCTACTGGAGTTGCGATGAGTGGTGATGCGACCATTTCAAATACCGGTGCACTTACTATTAGTGCAAATGCTATCGGTTCAGCCGAAGTAGCTGCCAATACGTTAACTGCTGACGACCTGGCTGCTAACTCTGTTGATTCAGATGAAATTGCGGCAGGTGCTGTAGGAGCTTCAGAAATTGCAAATAGTGTTATTACTGAAAGTAAATTAGATGTTACTTCTTCCGGAACATTAAATCAAGTATTAATTTCTGATGGAGATGGAACCTTTAGTTGGGCAAACCAAGCTGATCTTGCTCCAGATATGGATCTAACGCAAGGAAGCATTTATATTGGCAATGCATCAGGAGCCGCAGTAGAACTTGATGCCAGTGGAAGCGGAAAACTTCTAATTGGTAACGGCACTGCTGCTGCCAGCGTTGCTGTTACAGGTGATGTAACAATATCGAGCGGTGGCGTTACTGCCATTGGTAATGACAAAATTACTGCATCCATGATAAATCCAGATGTTGCCGGAGATGGACTAGTTGCCAATGGAGCTTCAGGAGCACTTGATGTAAATGTTGATGATGCAAGCATAGAAATCAATTCAGATGCACTAAGGCTAAAAGACAACGGCGTTACTGAAGCAAAATTAAAAGCAGTAAATACTGCAGGCGATGAAGAAATATTGACCTATGAATCAACTGAT
>CALNYZ010000047.1:0-2228 GCA_942490945.1 uncultured Gammaproteobacteria bacterium
GATAATTGGGATGCTCAGATCGCTTTGTTAGAATCAGCAGGAGCAACATATTATTCAACATTTACAGCCGGGGATCAGGCCGGAACGATTAATTATACATTGCCTACGGCAGATGCCTCAGGTGTTTTAACTAGCAACGGTTCAGGAGTTTTGTCTTGGGAAACAGCAGCATCTGGGGATGTGACAGCTATCGGAGATTGTGCAGGCGGTGCATGTTTTGGCGGAGCAACAGGAACGACTTTGACGTCAACTACAGGTGAAATTTTAAACATGGCAACAGCGAATACATTGCTTTATGTTCGTAATGATGCAGGTTCGGTAACGTTTGCCGGTAAAGATGATGATGCGGATGCTGATACAATTTATGATACATCTGGTGCGGGTGCAATAACAGTCGGAAGTGCAGATGTTACAAGTATTACATTGACAACAGATAGTACAGGTGATGGTGAAATTGTATTGCCTGATGATTCAATCAGCGGTACCGAAATTTTAGATGCAACGATAGCGGAAGCGGATATAAATGCATCGAATGATCCAGGAGTCGGTGAAGATAATTATATTCTGACGTATAACCATGCCGGAACAAATTTTACATGGGTTGATCCTACGACTGTGGGCGGCAGTGATTTTGTAACCAATAATGCGGATGATTCGATGGCAGGAGATTTGACATTGGATGATGATGATGCGGGAACAGCGTTGATAGTAAGAGCTGATGCTGCCGGTTCAGCAGTAGGAACACCAAATGTTGGAGTTTTGATAACAACTGACGACGATGATGATTCGGATTATGATCCTTTGGAAATAAGAGATGCCAGCGGCGGCGGTAATGATCTTCTTTTTGCTGTAGATCATACGGGAGCGGTAACAACCGGAATATGGAGTGCAACAGAGATCGGAGTGACAAAAGGCGGGACCGGCGCGACGAGTTTAACAGACGGCGGGATATTATTGGGATCAGGAACCGGGGCAATAACACCGATGGGAGTTCTTGCAGACGGTGCGATAGTTATCGGAGACGGAACAACAGATCCTGTAGCATTAAGTGCTTTTACAGCAAATAACGGATATTTAAAACATGAAAATGGAGGCATTGAAGCAGACATCTCAGGTATAGCGGAAGGCGGATTGCTTGTAGGATCAGATGGCGGCGGGGCATTTGAAATAAAGGCAGCAGGGACAAATGGATATGTGTTGTCGGCTGATAATACAGCATCCGGCGGAGTTGAATGGGTAACGGTTTCATCAGCAGAAACAGATCCAACTTTAACAAATGACGCTGCAGTGACAGTCGGTGACGGCGCGAGCGGAGATACGACATTAACATTTAACGGCGATGGCAATACCGACGGCACAATAATGTGGGATATTAGTGCTGATGATTTTGATATCGGCGGCGGAGTTGATGTGACGAAAGATTATACAAGCGGCGGGACAGATGATTTTGCATTGAACTTATCGAGCATATTAAATGATGCCGGAGCGGCAGGTGGAACGGACGTGTACCGCGGATTGAAATTGGATGTAACAGAGACAGACGTTACGGGCTGGGACAATGTATATTTGATGGATCTTCAGGTAGGATCTGCAAGTAAATTCAGAGTAGATAACTCCGGAAATCTGACGATGAGCGGCGATCTTACGATCAGCGGTGATGATCTGTTTATGGGAACGAATACAGATGCATATATTATGGTAGCCGACGGAACGAATTATAATCCGGTCGCAATGTCGGGAGATGTGACAATAACAAATGCAGGAGCAACAGCGATCGGAACGGATAAAGTCCAGACGGATGAATTGGATTTAAGTATTGCACCGACATGGACAGGAACACATACCTTCCCTAATACCGGAGTTCACGTTTTAGATACAAATGCTTCACATGATCTGATAATTGCTCCGGGTTCAGACATAACTGCCGACAGAACATTAACGGTAACAACCGGAGATGCGGACAGGACATTAACACTGTCAGGTAATTTAACAGTTGAAAGCGCATCATTGGTAAATCAGGATTTAACATCAGATGCGTCGCCGACATTCGCCGGTGCAACAGCAAACGGAGTAAACGGTGCAGGCGCATCGAATGACGTAGTAACTTTATCCGGAACTTTGGGCGCTTTCGACGGGGCAGATACATTCAGAGGTCTTTATTTAAATTATACAAATGCGGATCATGCCGGAGCAGGCAATTTGTTTTCCGGGATAGATGTAAATGTAGA
>CALNYZ010000048.1:0-2796 GCA_942490945.1 uncultured Gammaproteobacteria bacterium
ACGTCAAGGCATCGCGTTCAGCAAACACAGGCAACCAGCGATTATCATCTGCCGCAGAAACCTTTACATCTTCGGGCGTGTTATCTTTGATCCAAAGCATCGCCGAAATATCATCAGATGTTGCTGTGGCATCAGGCAAATTCATCACACCGCGCAGAGTCGCTAAGATGGGATTGAATGAAAATCCGATTATGATCATCAGGATACCGACGACTGCAATTAAAGGGTAAGCCCGATTGCGTAGCTGTGATTGTAAAGTAGTGGATAAGCGCGTTTCCCACAAATTTAAAATAGCCAGTCCACCCAACCAGACCATTGGCAGGATGACACCATGTCGTGCCAGATTGGGCGCATTGACCAGATCACCTATAAATGGCAACAGGTCACCGATAAAGCCCAGTAAAGCAAATTCTAGCACGAGCAGCAACCAGACCAGCATCAAAATTGTGACAAAGCGTGTCTCGTGCCCTGACTTCTTGCGTAGTCCAATAATTGCACCCCCAGAGTGCAAGTGGAATAATGATTACCCCTTGCCCGATGATTATCACGCTTAGTAATGAAAAATCAGGTGTCAATGGGGAAGGTACAATGGGGAACATCAAGGGCAGATTTTTAAACAACCACGGCGCAATCCCGATCAATGCGACCACTGGAAAACCAAGGGTTAAGCCCAGTTGTGATTTACGCGCATGGTCAACTTTTTCGGGACCGACTGTGGCAGCAACCAGAGGGACCAGGGGTAGGGGGGTCGATAATGGCACAAATCCGAGCACCATAATGATACTCATTGTCAAGTTGACATAGACGACCGCCCTGTTTCGCGATGCCATCCCTGCCCAGGTGGTTATAATGGAGCGCCCCTGCTTATCAAACGCTGAGATCGTATGCCATCCAGATACAGAGATAAATGACAATCGCGGTCACACTCATGTGGATCATGGGGATGGGTTGTCCCAGTTGTTGGCTAAGGTATGCCGAAAACGCATGGAATCCGGGTGCATAAATGACGGTTGTTTCGGGATGGAAGGGGGCAAGCGATGTAAATGACTCGCCAAAGCGGATAATCAGTGTTTGATAGCCAAGTTGCTGTCCGTGTGTGCCTAATGGAATTGGCAAATTCATCAGTGGGATCAAGATAATGATCGCGACGACTGCAAAAAAGGCGAGGTCTTGTGGACCGGGCCATCCCTGTTCTTCATCGGGGAGGGTTTCACCTTTGGCTTCGGCGCGCGCCTGTGCATTCGATAATGTGCCACCGAGTACCACACCGGACATCAGCGCAAACAGCAAATAATCAACAACAAGTGTATCCCAGCCAAATGCCTCCGCATAAAATACTGCACCACCGACCACCAATGCCAGACATAACGCGGCTGATAGTGCGATGCGCGGTTGGGCTGTGCGCCATGCCGGGGATAACATTGATCCCGCACCAAGTACCACCGCACCGAGTATAAAGACAATAAACAACTGCATTCGATCATGACTCCCAAATTTATTTAGCGAGGCTAAGTATAATGATGGAACACCAATTTTTCCAGAGAGTGGCTGTGAATCGGTTGGCGACTTCATCACATGACCGTCTGAATATGCTTTTTTTTTGTAAAGTCTCAAAAGAATTTAGAAATCATTCTAGCAACCCGACACCAAACAAAAGTTCGGTCTTAAGTGAATGGGGATGGGATCATCAAATGTCAACCGACGATTGATCCAATCCCAGCCCAAGCGAAAAATACTCAAGTCTTGTCGGTCGGTGCGATCAACTTCAGTATTGAACCCGTGAGATAAGACATATTCGCCTGTGGATACAAGCCAAACATATAAGATGCAGACGGCTAATGTCAATCGAGACAGACGATCCGGTGTGCGTAACCGACTTAATTCAAGATTGAACCCATGTCCTTTCATGTCGCCGAACATCTCTTCAATCCACATCCGGCGATTATAAAGACGAATCGCTGGCAAACCAGAAAGGCAATTGGTTGCCAGATACCACGGCTCTTTCTCACCGGGTTTCCAATAGATCACCAGATGAGTTTGATACTGATTGGACTGGGTCAACAAGACATGTCCAAACCACAGACATTGTCCACGTTTCAGATCAACACTGTCGATGCGTTGCCAACTGGTTTCGCCAACCGGATGAAACAAAGTTCGTCCTTTTTGTCGCATGGCATAAGACCATCCTTGCTCATCTAGCCATTGCAGGACACGGGTTGTACCAAATTCACTATCACCGACTAATGAGACTTCGACATCTTGTGGAATCATCTGCAATAGGCGTTGGAGTAGGTCGATTTGTTGTTGTGCAGTACAATGTCCACGCGGGTAGTCCACCCAATCCCAAATAATCGGTAATGTCCGCCGTTGATAAGCTACAGCAATCATAATCTGACGACAATAGGCACTGATTTTGGTCGTATCCATCACCAAATGCAACTCGCCACCACTACTCGCCGACTGTAATAACCAACTCGCCCACGGATGATACCAACTTTCCACGTCAATCGCATCATTATCCATCAGTCGCTCAAAACGCTTGGCAATACTCAACTTCTTCGCGCGAATCGGTATCTTTCCCGCTATCACACTCAAATACACACTCTTCGTCTCCAAAATACCGACGATCAATAACGCAAAATTTGTTAAACGACTCTTACACTTATCTGGAATCAGTTGCATTAACATCTGTCGCCATATACCATAACTTTGTGAGTTGAACATATCTGTACCTCGTTGGTTGCTTTGTGATTATTTCAACCTTAACAGATACTGGATTGTGTTCAACTCGCACAT